>NZ_JBHUFV010000022.1:63659-377406 GCF_042681425.1 Nonomuraea mangrovi
CGGGCCGCCCCCCCCCCCACGACTGTCAGGAGAGTTTCGCCGTCATCTGGCGGAAGCCCTCCCTGGTGGCCTCGTCGAAGCCGATGAAGAACCTGTTGGCCAGGGGCACGGCCCAGCGCAACCACTCGGCGACGTTGTAGACGCGATGGACGACCAGCGAACCCCTGGGGTGGGGCTCCACGGACCACTCGCCTCTGTACCACCAGCCGCCCTGGTGGTGGAGCTCGCCGCCGAGCGCCTTCCTGAGCTCGCGTTCGACGTGCGCGACCGGCGCCTCGACCACGCCCGACACCTCGGTGATGAGCTTCTTCACGGCTTGGTCACCCTCGTGTTCTGGAAGAACGCGAAACGCCGGCCGCCGCCGGTCTCCACGGCGACGAACGTGACGACCGAGGCGCGGCCGTTGGAGCCGCCCTGGACGATCGCCTGCCGCACGCCGGGGCCCAGCTCCTTGACCTGCGGCTCCCCACCCCCCATGTCGATCTTGATGGGGAGCTTGAACACCTCCCTGTGGGTCGCCTCGATGGCCTGCCTCGACGGCCTCCTCTGTCAGTCGAGCACCTGCTCGAGGAGCGCGCTTCTGACCGAGCCAGGCCAGTCGAGCCGCCCCTCGTCGATCCTGCCGATCAGCCCCCGCACCCAGGCGAGCTCCGCCTCCTGGAGCGCCTGCGCGCACTCCAGCTCCAGCGCGAGCACCTCGGGCAGCCCGCCGTCGGCCAGCGCCTGCCGATGGCTCACGAGCCCGGCGATGCCCCCTTCGAGACTGGCCGCGCGGGTGCGCAGCGCCATCTTGGCCTGGGCCGACGACAGACAGCCGATCAGCGAGATCGCGGCCGTGAAGGCCCGCCGATCCGCCTCCGGCTGCTCGAGCAGCCTGCGCAGCCGTACCGACAGCTCCGCACGGCCCTCCTCGGTGATCTCGTAGACCGTGCGTTCCGGCCTGCGGCCCTCCCGCGTGGTCTCGACCGGCACGATCAGCTCCTCCTTCGCCAGCCGTTCGACCGCGTGGTAGAGGCTGCGGGGCAGCCCCGTCACGTAGTCCTTGTGCGTGTCGACGATGAAGCGGTGGAGCTCGTAGGGGTGACTTGCGCGCACCGAGAGCATGGCCAGCACGGTCAGTCCGACCAGATCGTGGCGTCGCGCCATGATGCCTCCTCCTATATTGCAGAATGCACTATAGCCGACCGCATAGATATGGCCTCCAGGTAGTAGTCGACTCACCCGATCCCGCGGGCCGGCGGCGCCGGCTCGCGGCTCACCCTGCGTCGAGCTGCAGGAACGCCCGCTCGATCGCCTGCGGATAGGGGATCTGCGAGATCAGGTCGCGCAGCCCCTCCACGTGCGCGCGACGGGCCAGGTCAGCGGTGACGGCCAGGTCGTTCATCTGGGCGGTGACGAACGCGCGGTCCACCACCGCGCCGTGCCCCGGCACGATCACCGGCTCCCCCAGCGCGGCCAGCATCGCCGACAGCGTGCCCGGCCAGTCGAGCGGGTACCCGTCGTCGAACGCCGGGGGCGCCCCCTCCTCCACCAGGTCCCCCGCGAAGATCACACCAGCGTCGGGCACGTGCACGATGATGTCGTTGTCGGTGTGCCCCCTGCCGAAGTAGCGCAGATGCACCGGCCTGCCGCCGATGTCCAGCGTCGCCCGTTCGGTGAACGTGTGGTCGGGCACCACGATCTCGACGTCCGCCGCCTCGGGCTCCCTGGAGGCCGCCACCCTGTCCCTGGTCCCCTCGCCGTCCCTCTTGATCTCCTCGGCGGCCCGCGCATGCGCCCAGAACTCGGCGGGGACGAACAACGCGTTGCCGAAGTAGTGGTCGAAGTGGGCATGGCTGTTGACGACGACCCAGGGGTCCGGGGTGATCTTCCTGATGGCGTCGACGAGGTCGGCGGCCTTCGGATGGGACTCCCGCGTGTCAAGGACCAGGCACTGACCGTCACCGACGACGAGCCCCACGTTCAGGTCATAGGACTCGTGCCGGCGGACGAACACCCGATCGCCGATCTCCTGCCACTGCTCGTTCATGCCCTCATTTTTGCGGATGCGGGTCCTCGCCGGTACGGACGGAGACCGTTCCGGAGAGATCGGACACCGCCAGCAGGCGAAGGAACAGGTCGCACCTGCCCTCGCTCCCCCACTCGATGGTGAGCACCCGCCGTACCAGGCTCCCCGCCTTCCGCGCCCTGTCGCGCATCAGCCCGTTGGCGAGGGCCACGTGCGAGCCGCAGGCCCTGCCGTACCTGCCGGCCGCCGAACCGAACGTCACCACCAGCCGCGGCCGCTCCACCACGGCGAGCAGCGCCTCCAGCCCGCCCACCTTGGGCGCGACGTGCAGCGCGATCTCCCCGTCCTTCAGCTCCGAGAACCGGGCGGGCCGGTTCACCCCGCCCGCGTGCACGATCGCCGTCACCTGCCCGAGCCGCTCCTCCAGCGCCCGTACGGCATGCGCCACCGCCAGGGAGTCACCGAGGTCGGCCGGCTCGTAGGCGTAGTCCGTCGTGAGAGCGCCTAGATCGGCGGCCAGGGCCGGATCGTCGTCGGGCTCGGAACGGCCGAAGAGCGCGAGCCTGGCTCCCGTCGCCTCACCGAGCGCCTTCGCGCACGCGTGCCCGAACCCCTTGCCGCCACCGCTGACCAGCACCACATCATCGGGTCCGAGCGGAATCTCCCCCTCGGGCAGCTCCAGCGGCACGCTCTCCCTGCGCCACACACCGCCCCGCTCGTCGACGGACAGCTCGTGGTAGCCGGGCCCGGGTCCGACGGGCGTCACGACGTCGCCGGTGGTCATCACCAGACCGACCGCCAGCTCCGGATGCTCCAGCCACAGCGAACGGAGGAACCCCGCGTAGGCGTCGCTCCGCGCGGCGACGATCAACGGGCTCCCTTCGGCCACGGCACCGCGGGCGGCGGCGAGCAGCTCACCAGGAGACGGCTCGACGAGCGCCCCGCTCTCCTCGACCGGCTCGTCGTAGGGCACGGGCCGCTCGCCGAAGCAGCGCACCACCCCCGATGCCGGGTCTTCCTCGCCGGATCCGGGCGGCCCTGTGCGCTGCGCCGCGTCGGGGCGACGACAGCCATGATCCCGCTGAACTGCACGAATGATCGAACGCATCCGATTCCACCGCTTCACTCGGCCGCAGAACGGGTCGGAATTTATTCAGCCCGCTCCTATGGGTCAACGGAGACACACGGCGCTTCCTCGACCTTTGCCACCACCAGCCGACTGCCTTGGCTGTCACCCCCACTTGGGGGCTGTGTTCCCCGCGGCCGGGGTCCTCCGTGGAGCGGGCTCGCGGAACCGCCAGCTGGCCGACGCGCCCGCCATCGGCGCCCTCAGGGTGCGCGCCTGGCGTGCCGCCGCCGCCCCCTTCACCCGCGCCGGCCTCCTCCGCCGCCTGGTAATCCACTTGAGTGATTCGTGGCACTTTGCGAGATTGGCGTCCATGGAATCGGTGCTGGAGATCGCCTGCGACGAGTCCGGCTCGGAAGGAGAGAAGCTCGTCGGCGGGAACACCAAGGTCTTCGCCCACGCCGGCGTACGGCTGGACGTCGCCTCGGCGGCGGCCTGCATCCAGGAGGTACGCGACAGAGCGCCTTCTCCCACGCTGGAGTACAAGTCGGACGTCATCCGGCGCACAAAGCATCGGGAAGCCCTGAAGTGGATGCTCGGCCCGTCGGGGCCGCTCCTCGGCCACACGCACGTGTACCTCATCGACAAGGCGTTCTTCGTCGTCAGCAGGGTCGTCGACCTGATCGCGCCGGAGGAGGACGCCGACGGCCACATGGCGGCCGACCTCTACCGCGACGGCCCTGACAGCCTCGGGCCCGAGCGATGGAACCTCTTCCTGGAGTCCTTCAACGACCTGCTGCGCACCAAGAACGGACGCGGGCCTGGAGTCCGCGTCGACGAGGTGTTCCGCATGGTCGGCGGCCTGGGCGCCCGGGGGCGGATCGGCGACATCATGGGGCTGATCTCGCGCGCCAGGCCTCGTATGGAGGCCTTCAGAGCGGAGCTGCTCGACGACCCTCAGCCGATGCCGGTGCTGGACCCGCTGATCCCGGCCATCATCCGGGCCGTCGCCTACTGGGGCGAAGGCGAACGGCCCGTCTCGATCGTCCACGATCGGCAAACCTTGCTGACGGAGGATCGGATCGCCCGGCTTCATACGGCACGCGGCGGCTGGCTGGCCGGCCTGCGGCTCGTCGACTCGCGGACGGATCCCAGGGTCCAGGTCGCCGACCTCCTGGCCGGGGCCGCGCGCCAGATCGGCGAGAACGCGCTCAACGACAGGGGCGACGCGGAACTCACCGCGCTGCTGCGACCGTATGTGGACGCCTTCTCGATCTGGCCGGCCGCGAGCAGCCTCTCTGCCGGCGGCTCCTGATACGCCGCGGAGCCGGTAGTACGCCGCGGAGCCGGCCGGCGGCAGCGCGGGACGGCCGCGGCGCGGTTGAATGCCGTCATGAACGAGCTCGCCGCCAGGGAGAGATTCGCGGCAGCGCGGACCGCCACGCTCGCCACGGCCGACGCCCGTGGAACACCGCATCTCGTGCCCATCGTGTTCGCCGTGCGGGACGACCTGATCGCGTTCGCCGTCGACCACAAGCCGAAGACGACTCCGGACCTTCGCAGGCTGAGGAACATCGCCGCCAACGACCGGGTCTGCCTGCTCGTGGACCATTACGACGAGGACTGGTCACGGCTGTGGTGGGCGCGGGCGGACGGGAGGGCGGTGATCGCCGAGGATCCGTCCGAGCGGGCGACGTGGATCGCACGCCTGGCCGAGCGCTACGAGCCGTACCGCTCCCGCCCACCCGAGGGCCCGGTGGTCGTCATCACGGTGGACAGGTGGAGCGGCTGGTCCTACCAGTAGAGCCGTGGGCCGCACTCAGCGGAGCACCGGAACGGGCGCATGTCGCATGCGATGAGGACAATTCTGGAGAGATCCGAATCAGCGCCCAGGTAGGGCGGCCTGGGTGGTAGAACGCTGGGGTGGAGGATCGTCGGGATCGCCTGCGGGCGTTGGATGAGCCGGGCGGTATGGCCGGCAGGGAGGCGGCGAACGCGGCCCGGCTCCGTTCGGCGCACCGGATCCAGGTGTTCCAGTCGGTGATGATCCCCTCGCTGCTCCAGACCGCCGACTACGCGCGCACGGCACTCGCTCTCGCGGCGGAGACCGGACAGGACGACGTCGCGGAGGCCGCGGCCGTCCGCATGGAGGCGCAGAGCCTGCTGTTCGAGTTCGGACGGCAGTTCTCGTTCGTCCTCACCGAGGGGGCCGTACGGACCTGGCTGGGATCGGCCGCCCTGATGCGGGCGCAGCTCGAACGGCTCGCGCGGGCCTCCACGCTGTCGAACGTCAGCCTCGGGATCGTGCCGGGGACCGTGACGGCGCCCGGCCTCCCGCCGCACGGGTTCACCGTCCTCGACGGGGTGGTGAGCGTCGTCGAGACCTTGACCGGTGATCTCACCCCGGCCGAGCCGGCGGCGACAGGGGAGCACGCGGACGCCTTCGACGTGTTCGCCGCGGTCGCCGTCTACGGCGACACCCTGCGAGAGCTCCTGCGGCAGATCAGCGCCGACTACGAGGAGCTGGAGACCCGTTTCGGCGATTGAGCCGACCGGAGGGGCGAGGCCTGGGACGGCCCCGCCCCTGATGGCGGGGCCGTCGCCGGGTCCTACCTGGACAGCTTCTCCGTGGACGCCGCGCTCGGCACCGGAGCGTAACCCGCGGGCCGGGTGGTGAACGTCCCCCTGCCCTGGGTACGGCTCCGCAGCCTGGTCGCGTAGCCGAACACCTCGGCCAGCGGCACGGTCGCGGTGATCACCACCGTGCCCGCCCTGGCGGTCGTGCCCGAGACGCGGCCGCGCCGTGCCGCCAGGTCACCCAACACCCCGCCGGCGGCGTCGTCCGGCACGGTCACCGTGACCTCGACCACCGGCTCCAGCAGCACCATGCGGCAGGCGCGCAGAGCCTCCCGCAGCGCGAGCCGGCCTGCCGTACGGAAGGCCAGTTCCGACGAGTCCTTGGGATGGGTGGCGCCGTCGGTCAGCGTGACCCGCAGGCCGGTCACCGGGTGACCGCCGAGGGGACCGGCGGCCAGGGCGTCCCGGCAGCCGGCTTCCACCGCACGGACGTACTCCCGCGGGACCCGCCCGCCGACGACGGTCGAACGGAACACGAAGCCCGTGGCGTCGTCACCGGCGGGGTCCGGCGGATCCACGTCCAGGACGACGTGGGCGAACTGCCCGGCGCCCCCGTCCTGCTTGACGTGCCGGTACAGCAGGCCGGACACACCGCGGGCGACCGTCTCCCTGTGCGCCACCTGCGGACGGCCGACGCCGACATCCAGGCCATGGGAGCGACGGATCTTCTCCACCGCCACCTCCAGGTGCAGCTCGCCCATCCCCGACAGCACCGTCTGCCCTGTTTCGGCGTCGGTCCGTACGGCCAGCGAAGGGTCCTCCTCGACCAGCCGCGCCAAACGCCGCGGCCAACCGGCCGGTACCGGCGCTCGTGCGGGCCTCGACCGCCACGGAGACCACCGGATCGGCGGCGGACGGCGGCTCGAGGACCAGCGGCGCGGCGGGCGCGCACAGCGTGGCCCCTGTACGGGCCGCCTTCAGCCCGACCACGGCGACGATGTCCCCGGCCACGGCCTGGTCCACCTCGGTGTGCCGGTCGGCCTGGACGCGCAGGATCCGGCCGACGCGTTCGGTGCGTCCAGCGCCCGCGTCCATCACCGTGTCTCCCTTCCGCATCGTGCCCGAGTACACCCGCACGTAGGACAGCCGCCCTGTGGCGGTCGCGCTCACCTTGAACACCAGCGCGGCCAGCGGCGTCGCCGGATCGGCGGCACGCTCCTGCGCCTCGCCGTCCCAGGTGCCCGGTACCGGTGGAACGTCCACCGGCGAGGGCAGGTAGGACACGACGGCGTCCAGCAGCGGCTCGATCCCCCTGTTGCGGTAGGCCGATCCGCACAGCACCACCACGCCCTCACCGGTCCTGGTCAGGTCGCGCAGCGCTGTGGCGAGAGTGCCTGCGGAGATCTCCTGCTCCGCGCAGAACTCCTCCAACGCGATCGGGTGCAGTTCGGCGACCGCCTCCTCCAGCGAGCGGCGTCGCCGTCGCGCCTCCTCGTACAGGTCGTCGGGCACCGGGCCCTCCGTGACCGTGTCCTGGCCGTCGGCCCAGACCAGCGACCGCATGCGCAGCAGATCCACCACTCCGACGAACCCGTCCTCCCGGCCGATCGGCAGCTGGACCACCAGCGGAACGCTGTGCAACCGCTCGCGGATCGAGCCGACAGCCGCGTCGAGGTCGGCGCCGGCTCGGTCCAGCTTGTTGACGAAGGCGATGCGCGGCACGCCGTACCGGTCGGCCCGCCTCCACACCGACTCGCTCTGCGGTTCGACTCCCGCGACGCCGTCGAAGACCGCGACCGCGCCGTCGAGCACCCGTAACGCGCGCTCCACCTCGTCCGAGAAGTCGACGTGGCCAGGGGTGTCGATCAGGTTGATCCGGTGACCGTCCCAGGAACAGCTCACCGCCGCGGCGAAGATGGTGATCCCACGATCGCGCTCCTGGGAGTCGAAGTCGGTGACGGTCGTCCCGTCATGCACCTCGCCACGCTTGTAGGTGGCGCCGGTGATGTACAGGATCCGTTCGGTGACGGTGGTCTTGCCGGCGTCGACATGGGCGAGGATGCCCAGGTTGCGGACGCCGTCCGGCTGGTCGACGAGATGACGGTGCAGGTTGGCACGCATGGCCTCTGGCCCTTCGAGAGGATCCGAACAGGACAGCGCGATTCCCCGACGAGACGGCCTGGAGTCAGGCCATGGCGAAACCCTGGTGCGGCGCGACCGCGAAGGGGCGGCCCGGTCGATCAGTCGAGTGCCGGGCCGGCAGGGATCAGGTGTTCGTCAGGGGGACATCCGGCGTCGGCCGCGCAGCCGATGCCGGGCCGGCGAAGACACCAGGATCACCTCGTGTCGTGACGGGGGAACCACCGCAGCGGTGCTGTAGCGCACGGCCGGCTCCTCTCCCTCGTCAGTGCGCGCTGCGGTGTCGTGGCAGCGCGCCGTTCGTGGCGAGTGTAGTGAGAGCGGTGCGAGCGGGGAATCGGTTTTCCGCGGGCACGGCGGGGGATGGTGGCGCGGGGGCAGGGCCGGGCCGACGGCACCTGGTGGCGGCGGTGGCGTCCGGAGGATGACGTCCGGGTCGCCGAGGTGGCGCGGCTCGACGGGGTGCTCAGCGTGCGGGCCTCGGCTTCCCTGCTCCGCCGCTGGGCCGTCAGCGTCGCCACGATGGGTGACGATGTGTACGAGGGGATGTCCTACACCGAACTGGACGGCCCGAAGTGGGAACTCTGCCGGAGTGACGGCGAGGTGCAGACCTTCCGCGACTACCACCAGCGGGTGTCCGTCGCCAAGGTCTCCCGCAGGGAGGTGCTGGGGGAACACGCGCCCGGCGAACCCGCGGAACTCCGGCCGCTGATCTGGAGCAGGAACGGCGCCGTCCGAGACCGTCGGCGATAGCGACGGGCGGGCTCAGGTGTCGCGTGAGCGGAACACGCTGAACGTCAACCCGTCCACCGCCGTCTTGTCGCCATAGCGTTTGGTCAAGCCGGTTATTTCGATCATTTTCCGGCCCCTTCGGGGATGGGAGACGACGACGCCCGCGCTGTTCCTCCAGTCAAGATCTTCTCGGCGGGGCTGTCCACACGCGTTCCCATTCCGACGGGTCAGGTCGGTTCGCCTGCCGGAGGTGACGGGTCCCGCTCCGCCGCTTCGGGGTACCGCGTATGGAGCAGTCCTCGGCAGAAGTCGGCGTTGCCCTCGATGCTGACCCGTACGGCACGGGCGAACCGCAGCCGCGGCGCGGCCTCCTCGGCGGGGATCGGCTCGCCGTGCTCGTCGAGAAGCAGCGGCGACTGCGGCGAGCAGTCCAGCCCGAGCTCGGCCCTGCGGTGAAGCAGCCGGGCCAGCTCCGGGGACTCAGGGACCTCGCCCAGCCGCAGCCGCCCGGGCCGCAGGCCCTCGGCGGTCAACCGGGCGCACATCCGGTCGAGGCTCGCCAGGTAGGCCTTGCGCCGGAACGTCAGGCGCAGCTCGTCAGGTTCTCCGCAGGCCTCGCCGGGGAAGGACCCGGTGAACCCCGCGCCCTCCGCGACGGCCGCGTTGATCTCGTGGGCCGCGAAGTGGTCCTCCAACCGCACGTCCACCGCGACCACGCCGGGTACCGCTCGTACCGCGTCGCGGGCGTCGGCGACCATCAGGTAGGCGAAGTTCGGGGCGCAGAAGTACGTCGGCAGGCGGAGCCGTACCGAAACGCGCCCCTCGTGGACCTCGGCCTCGCTGACGAACCCGAGCTCGGTGATCGGCTCGTCCAGCTCCGGATCCCGCACGGTCGCCAGCGCGGCCCAGACGCCGCCGCCGGGAGGCGGGACGCTCACGCCGGCACCTTCGGCCCTGACGCGACGGGCTCGCCGCTACCCGCGTGGGCTTCCACGACGTCCAGCTCGGGCGGTACCGGGATGTCGTAGAGCCGGGCGGCGTTGAGGCCCAGGATCTTCTTCTTCACCTCAGGGGTGAGCTCGCCGTACTCCCCGCGCATGTCTTCGGGGATCTGGAAGTCCACGAAACGCTCGATGAGCCACTTGGGCGTCCAGATCGCGTAGTCGCTGGCGAAGGTGATCCGGTTCTCGTCGAGCCAGTACAGCAGCTCGCCGATCACCTGCGCGAAGTAGCGCGGCCTGGTGTGAATGAACGGCATCACGACGGCGAGCCCGCCGTAGACGTTGGGCTCCTGCGTGGCGATCCAGCAGAAATCCTCCAGTCTGGGCAGCCCGCAGTGCTCGACGACGAACGTGAGCTCGGGGAACTCGCTCGCGACCTCGTCCACGTCGGCCACGTCGAACGCGTCCCGGTTGAGCGGGTAGATCGTCGGCCCCTTGTGGACGTGAATGTTGCGGATCCCGAGTTCCTGGCTCTTCTCCAGGTACCGGTAGGACCACGGGTCGGTCAGTTTCCAGCCCTTCGAAGCGCCCTTCCATTCGGCGGTGTAGAGCTTGACCCCTTTGAGGTTCCAGCGCTTCGCCAGCGCCTCGAGCCTTTGAAGTCCCGCCTCGCCGTCGCGCGGATCCCACGACCCGTTCACGATGAACTTGTCCGGGTGCTTCTCCGCGAGCACCCCGTCCTGCTCGGTGGTGTTGAATCCGTTCACGAAGAAGTCGTTGAGGTAGGTCGGCTGGAAGATGGCCTTGTCCACGTAGCCGACCTCGAAGACGTCGTGCAGGATCCGTTCCTCGCTCTGCTGCCAGAATTCCTCCAGCGACCACACCTCCGGCGCCGGAGAGAGATTGCGGTGGTAGTCGTAGAAGCAGTTGATGAAGCCCTCGCCGTAGCGGTTCGCCTGATTCGCCGGCCTGGCGTCCCAGAAATGGATGTGCCCGTCGACGACGAAGTACTTCTGGCCATCCTTTTCGTACATCTCAGCTCCTCGTGGGTACGAGAATTCCCCGGCCCTGCAGGCGCCCGCCGTCCAGGTCGTCCATGGCCTCGTCAACGGCTTCGAGGGGATATTTCCTGGTGTGCAGATGCACCTTCCCCTGCGCGGTCAGGGCCATCAGCTCGTCCAGATCGTTGTACGAACCGACGAGATTGCCGATCACGTTGATCTCGTTGGAGATGATGTCGATGGTGGGGATCTCGACACGTCCCCCGTAGCCGATCACGAAGTACGAGCCCGCGCGGCGCAGCATCGCCACACCCTCGGCTTCGGTACCTCCCTCGCCGACGAAGTCGAGCACCACGTGCGCGCCGCGCCCGCCGGTGAGGTCGGCGACCGCGCCGACCTGGCCGCCGTCGACCGGCACGGTGTGCGTGGCGCCCCACCCTTTCGCCAGCTCGAGTGCCGCCGGTGACCGGTCGACGACGATGATCTCGGCCGCCGTCATGGCGGCCAGGCACTGCACGCCGATGTGGCCCAGCCCGCCGGCGCCGATCACCACGACCTGCGTGCCCGGGTGGAGCAGCGGCAGCGCCTTGCGCACCGCGTGATAGGCGGTCAGTCCCGCGTCGGCCAGCGCGGCGACGTCCGCGGGCTCCAGCGAGGGATCCAGCTTGACCACCGAACGGGCGTTGGTGAGAAGGAACTCGGCCATGCCGCCATCGGTGTCGATGCCGGGGAACCTCGCGTTGGCGCAGTGCACGTCGTCACCCGCCCGGCACGCCCGGCACAGCCCGCAGGTGACGAGCGGATGCAGGATGACCGCGTCGCCGGGCCGCACGCCCATCACGGCCGAGCCGACGTCCCGCACCCAGCCGGCGTTCTCGTGCCCGATCGTGTACGGCAGGGCCACGCCGGACTTCTCCGCCCACTGGCCTTCGACGATGTGCAGGTCCGTACGGCACAGTCCGGCCCCGCCGATCTCGACCAGCACGTCCAGCGGCCCGCTGACCTTGGGGTCAGGGACGTCCTCGACCATCGGGCGCTTGTTGTACTCGTGAACCCGTACGGCTCTCATCGCCACTCCCCGACCGACGAAAGGCTGTAGCTCGATCGTTGGAGGATCACCGGTCGCGGTCAATGGCCCAGATTTCACGAAGCCGGAATTTTGCCCGATATTTCACAAGGAGGGGCTCACGGACCGCTTCGAGGAGGTTCGGCTCGGGGACGTCATCAGCGGATCCGACGACGGCGCGAACCGCACGGTGGAATCCCGTCGGGCGGTCCTCCGGTCACCGCGTCAGGGGTTGCGCCTGCGTGCCGAGCAGCCGCCGCAGCGGCAGGAGCGCCACCAGGTAGCCCGCGGCGGCGAGCGGGAGCAGGTCCAGCGTCACCACCGGCAGCAGGCTGCTCACCAGCACCAACCCCACGCTCCACCAGGGCAGCAGGCCTCGGTACGCCAGCATCCCGGTGAGCACCACCACACCGACGTACAGCAACTGCGGCCCCACCTGGTAGAAGGCGAGATCCACGCCGGGCAGCGCGCGGAACTGGCCGCTGAGCTCGCGCATCCCCGCCTTGTCGGCCGCGAGCAGCCCCCAGGCGATGTCCGCCACGAACTGCACGATCGACGTGCCGGCCCCGACCAGCGTGATGGCCACGACGGCCTCCCTGCCCACGCTGCGGGTGAGGAGTCGGCGGATGCCCAGCACCAGGAACACGAACAGCACCAGTCCGGCCAGGTTCGCCACGTGGGCGGCCTGCCAGTCCAGGCCAGGTCCGTACACGCCGTCCATCCGGCCGACCAGTCTGATGACCCCGTACGCGAGCATGAGAAGCGGTGCGGCCACTGCCGCTGATCTGGCGATCTGCATGGGTCGATGCTGTCGCCACCGGTCCGCCCCGGCATCAGGGTTTCCCCTGCCGCCCCCCTGAGGGGCCCCGGTCGGGCGACGAGCCGTGTGTTCGCCCAGGGCCCTCCGCCAGTGCGGCGATCCTCGGGCTGAGGGGGAAGACGGCGGCGTGGAGCCGGGACACTTCGGTGAGCGCCGAAGTGATTCCCGCCTAGCGTCGGCTGGATGAGAGTCCCGCCGGGCACAGCCGCCGACTCCGCGAAGGAAGAGACAGCGTGACGCCATGGGAAATGCTCGCCGTCTTCGCGGCAGGCGTCAGCGCGGGCGCCATCAACACCGTCGTCGGTTCCGGATCACTGATCACCTTTCCCGTTCTGCTCGCCACCGGCATGCCGCCCGTCACCGCCGCGGTCTCCAACACGCTCGGTGTGATCCCGGGCTCCATCAGCGGGGCCGTCGGCTATCGCAAGGAGCTCACCGGCCAGAGCCGGCGCATCCTGAAGATGAGCATCGGTGCCCTGCTCGGCGGGCTCGCGGGCGCCACGCTCCTGCTCGCGCTGCCCCCTACGGCGTTCGAGAAGATCGTCCCGGCCCTGGTGGGGCTGGCCCTCGTCCTGGTCGTCCTCCAACCCCAGATCACCAGGCGCGTACGGCGACGCCGCGAACGCGCCGGCGGCCCCGCCCGCCCCGACAGCGGGCCGCTGCTCTTCACCGGCCTGACGCTCGCCGGCGTCTACGGCGGCTACTTCCCCGCCGCCCAGGGAATCATCTACATGTCCCTGATGGGCGCGCTCCTCGACGAGACCCTGCAACGCCTCAACGCCGTCAAGAACGTCCTTGTCGCCATCGTCAACGGCGTCGCCGCGCTCTTCTTCCTGTTCTCCGCGAGGTTCGACTGGACGGCCGTCGCCCTCATCGCGGCCGGTTCCGCGCTCGGCGGGCAGATCGGGGCCAAGGTGGGCCGCCGCCTCAGCCCCGCCGTACTGCGCATGCTCATCGTGGCGGTGGGCACCGCCGCCATCGTCCACCTACTACATCACTGACCCACGACCTATGGTCTACGGGCGGTCCGTCAGCAGCTCCGTCAGGTGGTCCGCGATCTCGATGAACCTGTCCAGCCGTGATCCGCTGCGGGCGATACGGAACCCGTGGCGGCGGCCCCCGAACGCGGCCTGGAGGGCGTGGAGCTGGGCCCAGCGCCGGGCGCGTTCACGATCGAGCTCCGCGGCCTCGGCGAAGACGTCCAGCGTACGGAGGAGAGCCTTCCGCAGGTCGTCCGCTTCGAGGAGCGTCAGCACCCGCGACTTGAGCAGCGTGCCGCCGTCGTAGGCGGGGTCTCCCGCGTACCCCTTGGGGTCGACGGCCAGCCACGGCTCCCGGCCGGCGCGCAGGATGTTTCCGGCGTGCAGGTCGCCGTGGACGAGGATGTCCGGCTGGACGCGGCCCAGTTCACGGACCGTCGCCACGGCGGCGTCCACCACGTAAGGCGACAGAGTGTGTGTCAGCTCCTCGGCATCCCTACGCAGCTGCTCCTCCCAGGCACCGGCCCGTTCCCGCAACCGGGGAAGGCCAGGCGGCGCGGGGATGGCGAGCCGGCGACCGATCCGCCCCGCGACACTCGCGACCTCATCGCCATCGTCGACCTCCGCCAGCGTCGACATCTGGGCTCGTTCGAGCAGCATGGCGAAACGCCCGTCGTCCCGCTCGTGCAGCAGAACGGCTCCGCACCCACCCCACGCCGCGAACGCGTGCGGCTCGTGGACGTTTCCGGGGTGTGGAAACGACACCTTCAGCACGGCGATCCCCTCGGACCGTCGTCGCACCGGGACGACGACCCCGACACCTCCGTGCACGACCTCGCCGTCCTGCACGCACTCCCAGCGCGCCATCAACTCGTCCACGATGCCGGGCAGTACGGCGAGCCACGCCCCTCCGGGCTCTCCTTCACGCTCGACGGTGCTCCGCGCGAACGCCTCCGGCAGCTCGATCATTCCGGCACCCTAGACGCCGGCCCGGCGCCGCCACCAGGTCCGAGCCGGCCGCGGTACTGGGGGCTGCCGGTCCGTCGTGGGTCGGCGGGGGGCGGAAAGATCACTCCCGGCCTCGGCCCGATGTATCTTCGGGGACTCACCGGTAACCGTCACGGCTCGCTGTGGAGATGCGGATGACCCGACCGTCGGACCTGTCACCCCCGGACGACTGGAGCCCTTCGGAGCAACGGCTGTGGGCCGCGTTCCGCGAGGGCGCCCAGCTCGACCTGGAGGGGCCGAGCCCCGTCACCGGCTCGCCCGGCAGCGAGTACTGGGGGCCGGAACGGATCATTCGCGCCGAGGTCATCAGCCATCTGCTCATGCACGGCCCCGAGCAGTCCCCCGGCAAGCCCGCCAGGCTCATGCTCAAGGGGGCGCGGGTGTCCGGCTGGCTCGACGTCGGGTGCGCCGAGCTGGCGTCGTTCTCCTTCGACGAGTGCGTCTTCGACCGGGCCCCCTTCCTGAACGACGCGACCGCGCGGTTCATCGGCTTCACCAGCTGCCTGCTGCCGGGGCTGGACGCGCAGCGGGTCAGATGCTCGGGTCCCGCGTGGCTGAGCGGCAACCGCTTCCTCGGCCCCGTCCACGTCCAGGACGGCGAGATAGGCGGCGACCTTCTCCTCACGGGCTCGACGATCGACGGGGGGCAGGCCGAGCGGGCCGTCGGGCTCGACGGGACGCATGTCGCGGGCGACCTTGACATGTGCGCCGTCCAGGTCACCGGCGTGTTCAGCATGGAGACCGTACGGATCGACGGCGACCTGCGGCTGAACAACGCCAAGCTGGCCGCACCAGGCCAGTGGGCGCTCTACGCGCCCAAGCTCGCCGTCGGGGCCTCCGTCGTCGGGCACACAGGCGTGCAGGTGACGGGCGGCGTGTTCCTGGAAGGCTCCGTGTTCGAGGGCAACGTGATGCTGAACCGCCTGGAGGTGTCGCGGCCCTTAGACATCGCCCTCGCCCTCGACCACTGCCGTGTCGCGCTCGCCTTCCAGTGCGAGGACGCCCGCTTCCGCGGCACGGTCCGGCTCCATCACATGGTGGTCGGCTGCCAGATCAGCCTGCAGCGCGCCAAGGTCGGCGACGTCAAGAAGGACGAGGACGCCGTCCGCGCCGACCACCTCGAAGTCGAGGGATCGGCGCTCTTCGCCGACCTCGACCTGGCCGCCCCCCTCTACCTGCACGGCGCCAGGATCGACTGCAATCTCTCCGTCGCGGGCGCCAAACTGTCCTCCGCCGGTACGGCGGCCGCGCTGAACGCCGACAGAGCGCGCATCGGCAACCATCTGGTGGCCAGGAACTGCGCCTCCGACGGCGCGGTCGTCCTGACCGCCATCCAGGTCGACGGCAACACCAACTTCATCGACGCCACCATCGCCAACGGCTCGGGCACCGCCCTCGACCTGCGCCGCGCCGTCCTCAAAGGATCTCTGGAAGCCACCGGCTCCTTCACCGCCACCGGATCGGTCAAACTCACCAACGCCGCGGTCGGGGTCGACCTGAGGCTGACGGACGCCACGCTGAAGAATCCGCGTGGCAGAGCCCTGGCCGCCTCGGGACTGCACGTCACCGGCGACCTCATAGCCGACCGGTGCACCGTGGAAGGCCTGGTCGACCTCGCGGGATGCCTGCTCGACGGAGACCTGCGTCTGGTCGATGCCACCCTGACGGGCCTCAGCGCCGACGAGTCGTCCCGCGGCTCGGCGGTCGACGCCAAGGGGGAATGGCGCGGCCTGGCCGTACGGTGCACAGGAGCACGGATCGTCGGCGACGTCGACCTGCGCGGCGCCCAGCTGAAGCGGGAGCTGGTGCTGGACAGCGCGGCCGTCGGTCGCACCGTCCGGCTCGAAGGCACCCATCTCGCCGCCGAAGGGCCGTCCGCGCTGCGGGCCGACGGGCTCACCGCCGAGACGCTCGTGCTCAAACCCGCCGCCCGGCCCGTCCACGCCATCTCGCTGGCGTCGGCGAACGTCCAGGAACTGGCCGACGGTGCCACCTCATGGCCCGTGGCCGCGGGCATCAACATCTCCGGTTTCCACTACGAACGCCTCGACTCCGACCTTCCCGTGGCCGAGCGGCTGCTGTGGCTCGAACGCGCCACCCCCACCTACGCGGCCGGGCCGTACGAGAAGCTCGCCGCCTGTCTCGACCTGGCAGGCCAGGACGGCGACGCCCGCGCGGTGCGCCTGGCCTCGATCCGGCGGTCGCACCAGTCGAAGAACCTGATGATCCGGCTGTGGGGCGGCCTGCAGGACGCGGTGATCGGGTACGGCTACGCGCCGGGCCGGGCGCTCGCGATCTTCGGGCTGGTGCTGGTGGGAGCGAGCCTCTGGTTCTCCCTGGGGACGCCCGGATGTCCCCCCGCAGGCCCTGGGCTGTGCCCCGTCAAAGCCGACGAACATCCCACCTGGGATCCGTGGCTGTACTCCCTCGACCTGCTGATACCACTGGTCGACCTCGGCCACGAGAAGGCGTGGGACCCGCTCGGGGTGTCGAAACTGGTCACGATGGTGCTCGTCATGAGCGGCTGGGTGCTGACCACCACGGTGATCGCCGCCGCCGGACGGACGCTCCGCCGCGCCTGACCCCGCCGGTGTCCCGCGCGCCCTGTTCGCTACTCGTGGTCGGCGACGTGCTCGTCGAAGAAGGCGAAGGTACGCCGCCACGCCTCGTCCGCCGCCGGACGGACGAGGCCGTGGCGCAGCGGGAACAGCGCGAGTTTCGCGACGGGGTGATGCCCGTCCGTCATGAACGAATGCCCGGCGGCCGGATAGATCTCCACGTCGTGCTCGATGCCGAGCGCTCGCATGTGCTCCTGCAGCCGCGCGCCGTGCGAGCGGAAGCCTTGGTCGCGGCCGCCGTAGGAGCCCACGACCGGACACACCGACCGCAACTCCTCCTGGTCCCGGGGAACCACGCCATAGTTCACCGACGCCGCCCGCACGCCGGGCGGCGCGCTCGCCGCGTACGCCAGGGCGAACCCGCCGCCCATGCAGAATCCGATCACACCGAGCCGGGCGCCGTCGACGTCCTCGCGGCCTGCCAGCCACCGCCGGGTGGCGTCGATGTCGGCGGTCGGCCGGCCCGGCTTACCGGTCGCGAGTTGGTGCATGGCCCGCGCCAGGCACCCGACCCTGGTGCCGTGGCTGTACAGATCGGGTAAGACCGCCGCGTATCCATGCTCGGCGCACCGGTCCACGACATCCAGCATGTCCGGTTCGACGCCGTAGATCTCGTGCACGACCACCATTCCCGGCCATCCGGTCGCGGGTGCGGCCCCCTCCGGCAGGGCGACCGTCGCCGCCAGCGAACCGCCGTCCGGCAGCGGAACGCGCACGTGTTGTCTCATCAGCACCCCTCGGCCGACCGGCAAGCGAAACGTAGCCTAAGCCCTCATCCTCCGCCCAGCGGGTGGCTGGCGGAGCATACCGGGCACGGTCGCCGCGGAGCCCTGACCCTGCCCGCGAATGGCCCGTGAGATCATCTACACTCCGCCGCACCGGACGACGGCGAAGGAACCATGATGCCCCTCGACGATCACGTGAAGGTCGTCTTCCGTTTGGAGCAGGACGAGGACGACTGGCCACCGGCGGGCTCAGAGTCGCTGTGGGGCGAGGTCGGCGACGATTATCGACCGCGGGCACCCAAGACTGAGGTTCACTGAACCACGGGTTGCGGTGCCGTACGGGACTGGGCGGCCATCAGGTGGTCGATGAGCGCCAGCAGTACGTCTCGGCCCGCCGTACGGTCGCGGGCGTCGCAGAGCACCAGTGGCACCTGCGGATCGAGATCGAGTGCCCTGCGGATCTCCTCCTGGGTCCGGTCCTTGACGCCGTGGAAGCAGTTGACGCCGACGACGAAGGGGATGCCGCGGCTCTCGAAGAAGTCGATCGACGCGAAGCTCACGTCCAGCCGGCGGGTGTCGACCAGGACGACCGCGCCCATCGCCCCGTTGACCAGGTCGTTCCACATGAACCAGAAGCGTTCCTGGCCTGGGGTGCCGAACAGGTAGAGCACGAGTTCGCCGCTGATCGTGATGCGGCCGAAGTCCAGCGCGACGGTCGTGGTGGACTTGCCGCTCACCCCTTCCAGATCGTCGACGCCGACGCTGGCATGGGTCAGGTACTCCTCCGTTCGGAGGGGGGCGACTTCGCTCACCGCGCCGACGAGGGTCGTCTTCCCGACGCCGAAACCTCCGGCGATAAGGATCTTCACTGCCAGGGGAGCGGCGTTCCCGTGGTCAGAGCTTGCGTAGTCCATCCCTCACCGCCTCAAGGATTTTCATACCGGGGAGGCCGCTTGCCTGCGCGAAGGCGAGCGGTGGCCGCGCCCGCAGCTGACGGGCCTCGATCAGATCGCCGATGAGGATCTTGGTCACTGACACCGGGAGGTTCAGCGCGGAGGCGACCTCGGCCACCGCCAGGGGCCGCCTGCACAGGGCGAGGATGGTGCGGTGCTCCGGCTGCAGTCTCCTCGGGCCGCGTCCGGCCTCCGAAGAGACCTCGGAAAACGCCGTCACCACCGTGATCAGTGTCAGGTCGTCCCGTTCAGGGGTGGTTCGCCCGCCGGTGATCGTATAGGGACGGACAAGGGGCTCGTCGGCGTCATCGTCGTCGTCGAAGCCCTCCGTCCAGTGCTTCATCCGCGTCTCCCCGTGTCTTCAGGCCGCGGGGTACGCGCGCCGGTGCCCAGCTTCTGACCGACCTGCTGGATCAGGGTGTGCATCGCGACGGTCATCAGTTCGGCGTCGACCTCCTGGGACGCGACGACGGCCAGATGGGTGCCGCGGCCCGCGGCTGTGACGAACAGCCACAGGTCGGCCATCTCGATGATGACCTGGTGAACCGGTCCGCCGCTGAAGAGCTGACCGACGCCGCGAGCCAGGCTCTGCTGGCCGGTGGCGATGGCGGCGAGGCGTTCGGCGTCCGAGCGTTCGATGGTGCGGGACCGGCTGATCACCAGGCCGTCGTCGGACAGCACGATGGCGTGCCGGGTGCCCGCGACCCGATCGACCAGGCCGTCCAGGAGCCAGTCCAGGTCGGTGTCGGTGGCGGTGGTTCGCTGCGTCATCATCGATCTTCCGTCGTAGGGGGACTGGGCTCGGGGGGACCGCTCGGCCGGGGCTGGAAGGCGTCCTCACCGGTCCGGCGCATGCGGGACTGCCGCTGGAAGGCGCCGATCGTGGCACCGGATCGGGTGGGCTGGTCGCGTACGGCCCACGTGTCCTGGCCGGTCTGTCCATCCCCGTCCGCCGGGGCCTTGAGCTCGTTGACCAGGCTGGCCTGGCGCACCCGCTGGGGCAGCGGCCGGCGGTCGGACGGCGGGGGTGCGTCGTCCCGATGCGGCGATCCGGCGCCGGGTGCCGTGACGTATGCCATCGCGCGTCCCCTGGAGCGGGTCGGCAACTGCGCGTCCTCGTGGGCCACGCGCGGGCCGGCCGTACCGCCTTCCTGTGGGTGGGGCTGCGAACCTGCGGGGTTCTGGGGAACCTCCCGGGGGACGGCCGGCTCGGGTACGGCACGGGGGCGGTCCACCACCAGCGGTTCCGGGAGCAACACGATGACACGGGTACCGCCGAACGCCGACGGCCGCAGTTCCACCCGGAGGCCCAGGCCCGCGGAGAGCCTGGCGACCACGTACAGGCCGAGACGCACGTCGTCGGCGTGGGTCATCACGTCGAGCTGCGGCGGCGACTTCATCAGGGCGTTGGCGGCGGCGTACTGCTCGGGCTCCATCCCCAGGCCGCGATCCTCGATCTCCACGGCGATGCCCCGGCTGACCGGCGAGGCCCGCACCTCGACCGGGGTCAGCGGCTTGGAGAAGGTGGTGGCGTTCTCCATGAGTTCCGCCAGGACGTGGACCAGCGGTCCCACCGCGCGTTCGGCGATCCAGGGTTCGCCCTCGACGTCGATCGTGATCCGCCGGTAGTCCTGGACCTCGCCCTGCGCGGCGCGCAGTACATCGAGCAGGTGAACCGGCTTGCGCCAGCGGCGCTGCGGCTGGCCGCCGCCGAGAATCACCAGGTTCTCCTCGTAGCGGCGCAGCCGAGCGGTGAGATGGTCCAGGTCGAACAGGCCCTCAAGCACCTCGGGGTCCTCGTGCTTGCGTTCCAGTTCGTCCAGCTTCTTCAGCTGAAGACCGATGAGGATCTGCGTACGGCGGGCGATGCGCTGGAGCATGCGCTGGAAGCCACGGTGCTGTTCGGCCTGCCGTACGGCGGTGAAGACGGCGCTACGGCTGGCCAGGTTGAGGGCCTGCCCGAGCTCGCCGAGTTCGTCAGGGGTGGGCTCGACCATGTGCACTTCCGCGTCCACGTCGACGTCCTCGCCGCGCTCCAGCCGGGCGACCACGTCGGGCAGCCGCTCCTGCAGTTCCAGGGCTTCCTCGCGCAGGTGGCGGATGCGCCGGCGAAGAACGGAGGTGAGACGCCAGCTGGTGAAGATCACCAAGCCCAGGGCGAGCAGGCCCACACTGGTGATACTGATGAAGATCACGAAAAGGCGGTTGGCGTGGCTGTAGCCGATCGTGCTGACGTTCTCGAGCCGAAGGCTGAGGAGTTGCAGCAGTTGCGCGGTGAACGTGTCCACCGAGGAGCGCCACGCGGGGCCGATCTCGCGGAGCGTCACCTGGTCGCTCTCGGCGCCGACACCAGAGGTGAGCAGCCGCCCCTCCAGGGCGGTCATGGTCTCCCACGCCTTGCTGGTCGTCAGCGTGCCGTACTGCCTCTCGTTGGCGAGGAGACCAGGGATCACCCGGGACCGCAGGAGGTGCCTCTTGGTGCCGATGGCGTCGGCGACAAGGCCGTACTCCTCCCTCGTCAGGCGCCCCGTCTCCCAGCCACGCGCCAGAACGGCGTCTTCGCGGCCGACCATGTCGACGACCCAGAACAGGTCGATGAGGGTCTCCGCCTTGCTGTTCACCTCGCCGTGATCGGTGTGGCTGAGGGCGGTGAGGACGTCGATGTCCGACTCGAGGACGCCGCTGTAGTAGTCGAACGCCTTCTGCTGGCTGGACCAGCCCGCGTCCACCGCCCGGCGCTGCTGGTCGAGGAGGCCGAGGCCACGGTCGGTCCGGGCGATGGCGTCGGTGAGTCCCTCCTGCCCGTTGGTGATCTCCAGGGCTGCCAGCGGGCGGAAGGCGCCCACGGCCTGATCGGTCACCGCGCGCTGCTTGACGAGCTTGTCGCGGGCGGTGCCGCGGGGGGCGGCCTGCACCTCCGCGGTGAGCCGTCGCTCCTGGTCAAGGCTGAAGAACAGGTCGGCCGCAGGTCTGCCGACAGTGGTGGTGGCCAGATCCATCTGGGCCTTCTCCGCCCGCCACTGACTGGACAGCTGGGACATGCCCGAAGCCAGCAGAGGGGCGAACGTCATGCCCGGCACGATCACGACAATGATCAGCACGGTACGCAGACGCAGGCGGCGAGAACCGGCCGGCCGCCTCGGCCCGCCACCGGTTGAGCCTGATAATCCGTTCCCGTCGGCCACGGTCTCTGCTCGTCGTCGCCCGACCCTGCCCCATCCAGCCACGTGCAGGACACTCTCCTCGTCGGTCGGTGCGTCCTTGACGAAAATCGCCTCAGTAGGCGATTAGTGGCCCGATAGTAGCCATACGCAAGATGAGTCGAAAGCCCCGCTTCGCCGGTTCTGACAGGATTCTTCGACCGGTTAGTGCACTGGAGGGTGGGAGTGTACGGTTTTCGGCGCTGGCGGATGAGGCACTACAGCGCTCGCCGACCCGAAGAAGGCGATGAGGAAGCGCGCGAAGCGGAACGGGCTACCGACACCTGCGCCTCCGGGAGGATCGGGGTTGGAAAGATCCGAGCTCCTGGCATCCTGGCCCGCCGCCGATCCTTCCGCGTCGCGGAGATCCGTGTTCCAGATCCTCATGGCCGGCGTCACCGGATCAGGGCATCGCCGACGTGCGGGCGGAGGCCAGCCGTACTCGGTCAGGACCGTTCCGCCGTCGGCCGCGTAGGCGGCGACGCCTGGCGTGGCGCCGATCCGATGCAGGGCTTCCTGAGGGGCCAGGTCCCGCACGAAGCCGACGCAGACCCAAGTCTGTCCGACGCTCCCTCGGCAAGCATCGCGCCTTCCACGGGCCGACAACGCCCTACGCGAGGCCAAGAGGGCGACGGCGTTGAAGGCGATGGACCTTGGACGCTTCACTCCGTGATCTACGGCACGAGCCTCACAGCGTGGATGAGACACGACAGCGACCAGTCGGCTCTGTGAATGCCTGGTAGAAGAAACGAAGAAGCAGCGTAGGAAGCAGGACGAAGGCCAACGGCACGAACGGGTGGCGGGGCCGCACTGTCAGCTGGGGCCTCGTCCAATGGCCGGAGACGTCAGGTTTGGCTGAGCGGTGTCCGGCGCCAAGGAAGCGCAGGGAATGCATGAGCCAGTATTTCCAGGTCGGCGATCAAGTCCTCTGGAACGCCTCGAGCGGAGTGGCCGGCCTGTTCATGCGATCAGCGGAGGCGCTTTCTCCCGAGACGGGATTGCCGACCGGACTCGGCCCTATGGAGAGCGACGAATGCGAGATCGACCTGGCCGCCTTCACAGCCTTCGTGAGTGCACTCATCGAGCGCTACGAGCGTTCGAATCATCCAATCCTGCACTCACTTACGGAGGGCTTCATAGCAACGGCTCTGGTGCTCCTGGAGCGCGGCGGAGCCGAACTCCCCGAGTTCGACGCCAACGACGGACGTTGGAGAGATGTGCAGGTGAGTGAGCATTCCCCATGGCCGGCGGCCGGTCAGGTACGTGATGTCGAGCGATGGGCGACCCTTTCGACACAGCACGCTCGGGCGATGCCACGCTGAGACCTCTACGACTCCTGACCACATGATCCGTGGAAGGGCACAGGCGTGGAGTACGCCCAGGGCTCAGGTTGTCGGTTGGAGTTGAACGAGGATCATCCAATTGTCCTCGTCTTTTATGTAGGTGCCTCGAACCCTGTACTCGCCTGGCTCGAGATCGATAATGGTTCGGTCGTCAGGCTGTAGCTCAGCGCCGGGAATGGCGGAGTCGAAGAGTACGACTGCCTCCCTTACCTCCCATTTCAGGTCTTCGTCGTCGTCCCAATCCGGCTCTGCCACGAGGGCTTGCCTGGCCGCCGTGACCAGTTCGGCTTCGGAGTATGCGGCGGCCCATCGCAGGAAAAGACGTTCGGTCGGCAGATAGGTCGTCATCGCGGGTTCGTCGCCGAGAACAAGCGCCTGCTGCGCACCAACGGTGACGGTGCCGATGTAGCCCTCAACCGCACAGGCACGGCCATAGTCGCCCCAGGTCTCGACAGGGCCGTCATCGTCCTCCGCGCCTGTCCAGTTGTTCAGCTCGGACTTGGGGATGACGATGAGTGGCCCTCCTGCTGTACGGACCCAGGTGTGCAGCACTGATGGCCTCTCTTTACTGTGTGACCGTTCTGGGGTGGACAGAGTACGGGCATCGGCCTCTGGCCGAATCGCGCCCATCGAAGCTCAGATGATCTCAGGGGACTGGACTGACCCCGATCGCGGGAAGACGAGCCGGGCGAGCAAGCACGTGCACGGATCAGAGTCACGCCTGCCACTTGGTCACCTCCGCGCGACGCGTGCACCTCTCAGAGATGAGCACATCGTTGGCGATCACCCCGAAGCCGGAGCGCCTCCGCCAGAGCCATGCTGACGGCAGGTCACTTACTCGGGAAGATCGAGTCCGTGTTGCTTGAGCGCCTTGCGGGCGCGGCGGAGGCACTCCTCTGGGGAATCCGCGTCGGCGCGAACCGACCAGCCGTCCCCGTGCCTCGGTTCACTGCTCGCATGGAAGGTCCAGGGACGGATGCCTTCCCGTCCGGGGTCTACTCGAAAGAGAGCGCTCACGTTGCGCTCCAGCAGCCACTCCAGCATGGCGGTCGCGTCCATCTGGGCAGGCTACTCAGGCCTTGCTGGGCGTCGGATCCCGGCGAGTTGTAAGGCCTCGGGCCGCTACCGTCCGAGACCGGCGTCCAGGCCGCGCGTCGGGGCGGCGCAGGAGCACTCGACAAGGCATCGGGCACGCAACGGGCACGACCCCCGGAACAGCCCCGATAAAGATCAAAGCCCAGGGGGATGACCTGGGCTTTTCTGTGGGGGAGCCTAGGAGATTCGAGCTCCCGACATCCTGCGTGCAAATCGGCACGATCTTCAGGTGTAGTGACCTCGACCTGTACGGCAGCGTCGGTGTGGCCGTGATTGACCGCGGGTACCACCGTGGCCGTCGCCCCCATCCTCAGGGAGCGATCAGAACCGGAGTTCCCAGAGGCAGCCCTGCCAGCACCTTGAGCGCGCGAGCAGGCACGCGGACGCAGCCGTGCGTGACCGCCTTGCCGAACACCTTCCGGTCCGGCCAGCCGTGGAAGGCGACCGTGCCGGGACCGCCGCCGAAGGTGTCGAGCGTCGCCGAGTGCGTGCCGAGCGGCAGGATCAGCGGGCTGTAGGTCTTCTTCTTCGGCGACATCAGGGCCAGCAGGAAGGTCCTGCCCACCGGCGTGGGCGTCTCTGGGCCGCCGACGGCCACGGTCCAGGTGCCGAGTTTCTTGTTCGCGTTCATCACGGTCAGCTGCCTGGTGCCCAGCTTCACGACGGCGCGGTAGCGGCTGCGCGCCTTCTTCAGGCCCGTAGCCTTGATCCAGCCGGTCACGTGGTTGGGCTTGCTGGGCAGGAGCACGCGGTACCAGCCCTGGCGCGCCTCCACCACGGGGACCCAGGTCTGGCTGCCGAGTTGCTTTGCCGGGAGGGTGGCCGTGGGCTTGCCGCCGGGCTGGGCGTAGACGCCCACCGTGCGTGCGGGATGGACCACGATGCCGCTCAGCTTGCCGTACACGTCGGTGTCCTGCGGGAGGCCGCTCAACTCCGTGAACGTGGTGGCCGTGGGGAGCGCGGTCGCCGTGACCGAGGCGCTGGCGGCGACGGGCGACGCGGCAACGCCGGTGTGGGGCGAGGCGACGAGGCTCATGGTCACGAGCGTGACGCCGATGAGTCGGCGGGGGGCATCGAGCGGCACGATCGGCTCCTGAGGTGCTATGACACATACGACACGAACGCGTAACCATCTGGCCTGCTAGATAACGCTTTGGACCGTTTGAATACGCGGGGCCAGCGAGTGTGACATTTTTACACAGATGAGCCCTATGAGGCTCAAGCTCTCTCATACATCCCGAGGTGCGATCGTGACACCCCCCAGACTCTCTTCAGTACGTCGCTGGATCGCAGCGGCGCTCATGCTCGCAGTGGCGGCGCTCGCGGTGCTCGCCATCTCCAATACGGCCTCAGCGGGAGCGCTCCAGGGAAAGCCGCCCGGCGACAACGGCGACGTCAAGATCCACAAGTGGACGACGCCGGAGGACGACCAGCGCGACGAGCCGCATGTCTGTGTGTTCTATCTGGTCGGGTTCAACTTCGACGCGGCCGAACAGGTGAGCTGGGAGATCAAGTCCTGGCCGCCCACGGGTGACCAGACCACAGTGAAGAGCGGCACCCTCGTGCTCGACAACGACGGGCATGGCCGTACCGTCGACATGACCCTGCCGAACGGGCACTACAAGCTGTTCTGGACCTTCGCGGGGAAGCACGGCGCGCCCAAGCACAAGGTGTTCTGGGTCGAGTGTGAGCCCACGCCCACCCCGACGGGGACGCCCTCCCAGACGCCTACCCCGTCGCAGACACCCACGCCGTCCCAGACGCCTACCCCGACGGGGACGCCCTCTCAGACGCCTACGCCGACGGGCACTCCGAATCCGACTTCCACACCCACTGCGACGTCCACAGTGACCCCCACTCCCACGCGGACGCCCACCTCGACGCCGGCGCCGAGCAACACGCCGACCCCCACCCACCCCGGTAAGGGAGATCGCGAGACGGCGACCAGCGACTGGCTCGAGTGGGACGAGAACATCACACGGACGCGGGACGAGCCCAAGCCCGCGCCCACCCCGACGCCGGTGAAGACCGACATCCCTGTCACTGGCTGACACGCGACACCGAACGACGGAGGGCCCGGATCAAGACGATCCGGGCCCTCCGTCGTCTCTCCGCTCCGGACGAGCATGCGCGGCGGATCCGCGGGCATCGCGTTCACGTCGCGGAGGAGCAGCGAACCGAGATCGCCGTCGATGATCCGGAGATCGAACGACAAGCGCGATCACCTCGCCGGAGGAGCACTCAAGAAGCCATCGGACACGCAACGGGGCCTCGCCAGCTCCGGCCACGCACCGCCACCCGAGAAGACGACCACCCCGGTTTCTTGGAGACGCGTCCCGGTGCCGGCAATTACCATGCGCGGCATGTCGTCACTGTCCCGCCATGAGGACCCGGTTGTTCGTCCTACTGCCTGGCGTGTGCAGCAGACGTGGACCAGTCTGCTGCCGAAGGGCGTGACGTCATGCCCGCCGTTAGGCACCACCGACGGTCACACCAATTGGGTGGCGGCGGTGACGACCGCGGTCTTCGACGGCCGTGCCGTGGCGGTCACCGGAGGCGGCGACGACACCGTAGGGGTCTGGGATCTGTCGACCGGCGAGCGGGTCGGCGCCTCATGGGCTGGTCACACGAACGCGGTGCGGGCGCTGGCGATGTCAGTTCTGGACGGTCGCCCCGTTGTGGTCAGCGGTGGTGACGACGACACCGTACGGGTGTGGGAACTCGCGTCCGGTAGGCCGGTGGGTGAGCCGTTCCACCTTCAGGCTGACAGTGTGGAGGCCCTCGCGATCGCGGAACGCCATGGCCGCCGGGTGGCGGTCGCCGGTTGCTACGACACGACGGTACGGGTCTGGGACCTGGAAACGCGGCAGGAGGTGATGGCACCGATCCGCGGCCACACGGGCCCCGTGTACGCGGTGGCGACCGCGGTGCTGGACGGCCGCTGGGTGGCTGTCACAGGCGGCGACCGAACGGTCCGGGTATGGGACCTGGATACCGGGGATCCGGTGGGTAGCCCGTTCACTGGCCACAGTGGACACGTGGGCGCGGTTGCGGTCACGGAGCCGGCTGCCGGCCAGCTGGTGGTCGTCTCTGGTGGCTACCAGACGACCACACGCGTGTCGGACCTAGCCACCGGACTTCCGGTCGGTGACCTCCCCCGATCTGCGGACCTAGAGGCAGTGACGACCACGGTTCTGCACGGCCGACCGGTGGCGATCACCTGCAACTCCAACGAGCCGACCATCCAGGTGTGGGACCTGAAAACGGCCGAACTGGTCGGTGAACTGTTCCCTCAGCATCCCCGCACGGTGCATGCGGTGGCGACGGCAGTGGTGGATGGCCGGCAGGTGGTGGTGTCGAGTTGCGACGGCGGGTCGGTCCGGGTGTCTGATCTGGTCGTCGGCGAACCGGCCGACAAACCAGTTCGCCACGACGCCGCGATCACGGCGGTGGCCACCACTTCAGTGGCCGGCCGACCGGTGGCGGTCACCGGCGGCGATGACGAATCCGTACGAGTATGGGATCTGGACACCGGCGATCAGGTGTGCCAGCCACTCACGGACAACACCGGCGCCGTCACTGCTGTGGCCGCGACCCAGGTGGACGGTCGCGCGGTGGCGATCACCGGAGCCAAGGACGGCAATGTCCGACTCTGGGACCTCACACTGGGGAAAGCGGCCGGAGCACCGTTGACCACCCACCGCCGCCCGATAACCGCCGTCGCGGCCGACAACACGGGCGACCCACCCCGGGCCATCACTGCCAGCGACGACAAGACCATCCGGGTATGGGATCTCCGCACCGGCGAAGAGACCGGCGACCCCCGCAAGAGCGACCATCGATGGGTACACGACCTCGCCACCACCACGCTCGACGACCAGCCCGTCGCCCTACTCGGACGGTGGGGCGGCGGCTTCCGGGTCCGTGACCTCACCATCAACCGCGACACCGGACTCCAGACCACCGGAAGCAACGGCAAACCGGTACGCCTCGTGGCCGCCACCATCGTGGACGGACGACCCATCGCCATCACCACGAACGATGACTGGCGCGACCCACCGATGAAGGTATGGGACGTCGCCACCGCTCAGCAGATCGGCCAACTTTCCACGGGAACCGTGGGCGCACTCGCCGCCACCACGGTCGACGGCCACCCCATCGCAGTTGCCGCCAGCCACAGAACGGTAGCGGCATGGAGCCTCAGCACCTTCGACAAGATCATCCCTGACATCGAATTCCCCGACTTAGTCAATGCCGTCGCTGCCACCCCACAAGGCCACATCATCGTCTGCTTCGACCGTGACATCGCCGTATTCACCGCAACCCGATCGAGCTGACCATGGCATGGTTCGACAGGACTGTAGAGAACCGGCAGCCCCCATCCTGAGAAGGGCAAAGATCAACCGCAGGAACCATCGGGGATGGGATCACGTCTGCCACATGGGGAACCGCGGCTTTGGCCGCCGAGCCCGTAATGCCTCGATCTCCTCGCGATCCATGTGCCAGCCAAGTCAGGAACAGCGCCAGACTTCCCCTGCGCTCGATAGCTGCCATCTCCGGGACTGTCAGGCGGGTTCCGTCAGCCGGTGACCTTCCACGATCATCGGTTGCCCTATGTGCACGACCGTCCTTGACGGGGTTCCGTCTCCCCGAATAATCGGGCAATGGGCGCAGGGGTTGCACGGAGGTCGGTCCATGACCTTGTGAAGCCCAGGTGTCCTCGGAGAAGACGTGCAAGGCGGTCAAGAAGCTGGGTGACCGGCTGGATTCGTAGCAGTTGCCGTATTTGCCGCTATACAAGATCGAAAAGGCCACTTCCCAATCATGGGAAGTGGCTTTGACCTGAGGTGGACCTTCGTTGTGCCTATTCGAACCAGGCCTGCGAGGCGCTATCTAGTGAGCACACCGTCGCAAGGCCGGAAGTCTCCGTCTCCGTCTCCAGTGCCGAACACGGCTCTGCGACCGTCAGGACTGAGCGCGATGGATTCCTCTCCTTGATTATCGGCATAGAGCTCGACAGGGTGGGCCGGATCCGTCATATCCCAGACGAGCCAACCCGCCCCATTGCCTCGAACTGCCACCGCTGTCTTGCCATCGGCGCTGATGGACATGCCGTATAGCTGCTCGCAGGGTCATTAACGGCCGCTCAAGGTCGCCCGGATATGGCGCGGTTGCTGCTGTGGTTGCTGCCCCCGGCCCACCGCCGCGCCAGGGGCCAGATTCTCGGAATCATGACATATCTGCGCGAATCGGAATTTTCGGAAGCTACACGTCAGGATAATATCCATTTTAATGGCGGATATTCGGACATCAAGGACACTTCCTCTTTTCGCTCCTTGCTGATTATTTGCCCGCTTATAAACGTGTGTGCGTCTTTCATGCTTGACGTTGGGGTATCTCCCTTATCGCGCTATCGCAGCGGTGCGGGCGGATACGAAAAAAGAACAGCTCCGGCATCCGTGCTACCGCGACACCATTCACGAGCTCGATCTGACACAGGTCAACGAGCCTCGGGAAATTACCTGACGTTCTCGCTGGGAACGCTCACCACGGAAAGGAATGCCCCTATGCCATTCATCATGCGCAACACACTCCCTAAGCTGGCCGCAGGTACACTCGCCGCCGCCGTCCTCACCGCAGCAGTCATGACGCCCGCGGTCGCGGCATCCTCTGCCCCCAACCCGGCCGAGGCATATATCTCGAGCGTCAGTGCGAACGGAAACGGGTGCCCGCCCGGGACATGGGAGGCGGCGATCAGCCCCGACGGGAAGGCGTTCACCGTGACATTCAGCTCATACGAGACGCTCATCGCACCTGGTGATGATGCCTCGGATAGGGTATGCACGCTCTCGCTGAACGTGCATACGCCGCCGGGGACCTCGCTTTCCACCGTCGAGTTCTCCTACCAGGGCTACGCGCTCATGGACCAAGCAGGGATGAGTGCGACGCAGAGCGCAAGCTATGACTTCCGCGGTGCTCCCGTCCCGGCTCAGTCGGTTCGCTCGCAGATCTCGGGGCCACACGACGACGCGTATCTCTTCTCCGACCGGATCTTGCTTCAGGACAACGTGGCGTCGGCGCAGGGCGCAACCCGCGCGCTGAACGGGGAAACGGGCCTAGTCCTCACCAACAACCCCGCAGAGACCGGCAGCGGCTTCTTCAACATCAACAGTGTCGACGGGACGCTCCAGGACGGACCGGGCTGCACCATCGACCGGCGCACCGCCACCTCGGGGCAGGCCATCATCGGCACCTCGGGCGCCGATGTCATCTGCGGGTCACCGTTCGCCGACCTCATCACCGCGCTGGGCGGCGACGACGTCATCCTCTCCTTCGCGGGCAACGACCGGGTCGCCGCCGGTGCAGGCAACGACACCGTCTTCGGCGGCGACGGCGCCGACGACATCAGTGGCGACGCCGGCAACGACACCCTCGACGGCGAAGCCGGCAACGACCGGATCCTGGGCGGGCCGGGCACCGACACCGCTAACGGCGGGCCGGGCACCGATTCCTGCCTAGCCGAGACGACCACCTCCTGCTGAGTCAGGTCGACGCTTCGGTGATGTGGCTTGGGGACGAAGCAGTCGAGGTCGGAGCCGGGCGACCTGCTTTACCCACCTTGGCCGCGCCGGGTCCCGAAGCGTCTGGCCCAAGGCACTGGAAGACGCGCACCTACCGAAGATCTATTTTCACGACCTCCGGCACACCTCTCGCCGCCAACGCCGGAGCCTCGATCCGCGAGCTGACGACCCGCATAGGCCACTCCAGCACACGCGCCGCCATGATCTACCAGCACTCCACCGACGAACGCCAACGCGAGGTGGCACGCAAGCTCGACGACCTGGCGCGAGGAGCGCTCAAAGACAAGCAATCCGGTACCTGACAATCCCGCTATCGTGCTCGAAGTTGCCATACGTAGCGAGGAGGACGGAAGAGGTGGACAGGGAGCCGGCAACCGATCGGGCGGCTCTCCAACGAGCCGCGAACGATGACCTGGCCAACTCCATGGGTCCTTGGGCCGGCGGTTCGGCTGCTGTGGAAGGTTTCCTGCGGCGGGTCACAGCCGACCTCGACCGGCTCCCGCAACTGACCGTCCACCATGCCGAATTCCGGCACTACGGCTCCGGATATGCGTCCTACGTCGCAGTCTTCTTGACCAGACGCGACGGCTCGGCGCAGCGCTCGGAGAAGGGCTGGACGCACGTCGAGGGGCTGCTACTGGCCTTGTGCCGTCTGGCTCCGTTGGCGGTGCTCCTGAAGCCCGGCACCCGATCGTCCGGACCCGACGGTGCCGGCTCCTACGACCTGCCAGAACTATCGCAGGTCGCAGATGCCGACATCCCGGGGTGGGAGTCAGAATGCCGGCAGATCAACCAGGTCCTGGCCCGGCACGACATCACGTTGCTCCGTTCGGAGGTCCTGGGGCAACCGCTTGACGCCCATCTTCGGATAGAGACCGTTCTCGGCGATCCGCCCTACCGCGTGTTCGACGCATGGTTCCACTGGATGGACTAGTCAGACGCCCTCTCAGCCTGACCAACCGCACGATCAGCGTCCGCCCCAGTCGACACCGGCGCACGGCCGCGCCATCGGGCACGACCCCCCGGAACGGCCCCGATAAAGATCAAAAGCCCAGGCGGATGACCTGGGCTTTTGTATGGGTGGAGCCTAGGAGATTCGAACTCCTGACATCCTGCTTGCAAAGCAGGCGCTCTGCCAACTGAGCTAAGGCCCCTGAAACGCCGTCTGACCTGCGAAACGCCAGCGCACTCGGACAGCTTCGGCTGTACACCGTAGCAACAGCATACGGGCTCTCGCCACCCGATGTGCCCTCCCCGCCCCGGGTGTGCGCCGGCGTGCGGACGGGCCGGGGCGGGGTGTCGCTGGTCAGGGGGTTCCTGTGCGAGCGGCGGCCGGGCGGCTATCTGATGGACAGCCTGATCGGGTCGAGGAGGAGGTGGGGCCTGAGGCTGTCGCGGGTCTGGGTGGCGGGTGCGGGCGCCTGGACCGCGGGCTCAGCGGTTTCCTCCCAGCAGGAGAAGCCGAGGACCGCGGCGGGGTAGCCGCCCGCGTATCCGGCGGCCGTCTTGCCCGCGGGCAGCCTGCAGGTGTAGCTGGCACTGCCTTCGGGGTCGTTGGGAACGATCCTGAACTCCGTCACGATCTCTCCGGTGACGGGCGCTCCGCCGTAGGACTCGCACCACACGCCTGTGACGACGGCGGCCGCTTCGTCCCGCTGGATGTCATAGCACCCGTAGACGGGGACGGGGACCGGGATGGGGGCGGCGTGGACGGGGGTGGCGAGCAGGCCGCTGGTGCCGACGGCGGCGGCGGCCAATATGGAAAGGGCGTGCGGAAGACGCATGAAGTACCTCTCACGGGATGAGTCCGTTGCGATCATGAGTGATCACGCAACGCGACATACCCGATTACAGAGAGTGACTAACCGTCAGCCCTGAGCGACGGCCACGGCGGGCGGGTCGTATTTGCCGCCGAGGACCAGTTCGGGGAACTCCGCCAGCGAGTCGAGGATGTGCGTGGCCCCGCCCTTCAGGAGGCGGTCTCGGCTGTGGACACCCGTCATGAGTCCGGCGATCAGCGAGGCGCCGGCCCGCCGTCCGGCCAGCATGTCGTTCTCGGAGTCGCCGACGACGGCGACCTGCCGTACGTCCTCGACACCCAGCCGGAGCACCGCGTGGAGCACCATGTCAGGCCATGGCCTGCCGCGGCCCGCGTCCTCGGGGGCGATGGCGAGGTCGATCTTGTCGTGCCAGCCGAGCACGCCCAGCACCCTGCTCAGCGTCGTACGGCTGAAGCCGGTGATCAGTGCGATGTGGATCCCTGAGCCCCTGAGCTTGTCGAGAGCTTCAGTGACTCCGGGCACGGTGACGAGACCCGCCCGCTCGATGGCGCCTTCGTAGGAGCGCTCGAACGTCAGGTTGGCGGCCTGCGCCTGGGCCTCATTTCCCGGGAAGATCCCACGGAAGACATCGATCTTGGGGCACCCACGGGACCGGTGCACGTGGACCATGGCCCGCGCGTACGCACCGGTCCCCGGGACGATGCCCTGGGTGGCGATCGCCTCGGAGAACGCTCGTTCGACCGTGGCGATGTCGCCGATCGTGGTGCCGGCGAGGTCGAGACAGACCAGCTTGATGGGGCCGGACTCGGTCATACCCTCGTCGCCACGATCGTTAGTTCTCGCTGCCGGTCGCCTCGGTCCAAAGATCGAGCTCGGCGCGGTCGGCCTGCACCTTACGCCAGATCAGCAGCCCCCCGAGGGCGAGCAGCGCCAGAACGAGCAGCTTCTTCACGGTGTGACCCCACTTCTTCGACGGTCTCACCTGCCGGGGTGAGACAACGCCCGGTTGCAACGGTTGCACAGCAGCCTAGCAAGGCTTGGCGATGCTCCCCCGGGTGCGGACCTATCCAGTTCTACCCAATCTTCCGATACGACGGCGCCATCGGCGAGGCGGATCGGGTCCGCGTCCCATCTTGGACAGGTCCTTTGCAAACCCCAGGGGGGTATGTTACGTTCCTCGGCGTTCACTTATACCCCCTGGGGGTACAAGGAAGGGAGTGGCCATGCCGCAGTCACGGAGGTGGTGGGCGCTCGTCGTGCTCGCCGCCGCGCAGTTCATGGTGATCATGGATACGTCGATCATCGGCGTCGCACTTCCCGAGATGCAGCGCGACCTCGGGTTCAGCCAGGGCGGTCTGCAGTGGGTGTTCAACGCCTACGTCGTCGCGTTCGGCGGGCTGCTCCTGCTCGGCGGCCGTCTGGCCGACCTGTTCGGGGCCCGCAGGATCTTCTCCACGGGCTGGGTGATCCTGACGGCGGGCTCGGTCGTCGCCGCCGCCGCGGGCACCGCGTGGGTGGAGATCCTCGGCCGCGCCGTCCAGGGCGTCGGAGGGGCGTTGATCGCGCCCGCCGCGATGACGTTGCTGATGATGCTGTTCGGGAGCGACCAGCGCGAGCTGGGCAAGGCCATGGCCCTGTACGGCGCGGCGGCCCCCGCGGGCGGCACGGCGGGCGTGTTCCTCGGCGGCGTGATCACCGAGTGGCTCAGCTGGCCGTGGGTGTTCATCGTGTACGTCCCGATCGGCCTGATCACGCTGGCGGCCATTCCCGCGCTGCTGCCGGCCACGCAGGCCAGGCGGGGCTCGGTGGACGTGCTCGGCGCCGTCACCGTCACCGGCGGCATCGCGCTGGCCGTCTACGCGATCGTCCAGGCCGCGGAGCGCGCGCCGCTGATCGAGGCGGCCGCCGCCATCGCCCTGCTGGTGGTGTTCCTGATCAGGCAGCGCAGCGCCCGTGAGCCGCTCATGCCCCTGAAGATCTGGCGCACGCCGGGTCTGGCCCCCGCGAACCTGGCCATGGCGCTGCTGGGCGCCGCGTGGATCCCGATGTGGTACTTCCTGAACCTGTTCCTGCAGCAGGGCCTCGGCTATGGCGCCTTCGCCAGCGGGGCCGCGCTGCTGCCGATGACGGTCGCGGTGATGATCTTCATGATCGGGATCACCGCGCGGCTGCTCGGCCGGTTCGGCGCCAAGCCGCTCATCGTGCTCGGGCTCGCCGTGCTGGCGGTCGGCGTGGGCGCTCTGGCCTTCAGCGGGTCGACGTTCCTGCCCGCGAGCCTGGTGTCGGCGGTCGGCATGTCCTTGGCGTACATCCCGGCGATGATGTCGGCGCTGTCAGGGGTGGCCCCGGAGGAGAGCGGGCTGGCGTCGGGCATCGTCAACACCACCTACAACGTGGGGTCGGCGCTGGGGCTGGCGGTCATGACCGCGATCGCCACGTCGCGGGAGGACGGCTTCGACGCCGCCTTCGTCGGCGCCGGGGTGGTGGCCGCGGTGGGCGCGCTGCTCACGCTGGCGCTCATGCGGCGCCCCGCGCGGGTCCCGCAGGAGCCCGCCGCGCATGTGTAGCCGTCCGTACGGCAGGCCGGCCCACGCGCCACCCCCGGCACGGGGCCGGCCTCCGTCCAGGGATACGCCTCACCGAGCGCACGGGGCCCGGGCCCCAACGGAAGGCCGACACCCCGCACGTGGCCCCGGTCCCGAAGGCCGACATCCGGACCCGCGCGAGGCCCGGATTCCCAACGGAAGGTCAAGAAATCCAGGCAGATGGAATACCCTAGGGGGGTACGGTGTTATGCTTGAGGAAGAGGGAGGCGAGAGCCATGGCTGGATACACCGGCAACAAGCAAGACCACCTCCGGCGCCTGCGCCGGATCGAGGGCCAGGCCAGGGGCCTGCAACGGATGGTCGAGGACGACAAGTACTGCATCGACATCCTCACCCAGGTGTCGGCCGCCACGAGCGCGCTCCAGTCCTTCGCCATCTCTCTTCTGGAAGAGCATCTCGCCCACTGCGTCGCGGAGGCCACCATGAAGGGCGGCCCCGAGGCCGAGGCGAAGGTCAAGGAAGCCACCGACGCGATCGCGCGACTGGTCCGTTCGTAACCCGCATACCCAGCGACAGCACAGCGACAGGGAGATATGGACATGAGCACCGCCACCTACACCGTCAACGGCATGACCTGCGGCCACTGCGTGAGCTCGGTGAAGGAAGAGGTCGGCGAGGTCGCGGGCGTGACGGGCGTCGAGGTGGACCTGGCCTCCGGTCTGCTGACCGTCGAGAGCGCCTCCCCCGTCGACAAGGACCGGATCGTCGCCGCCGTCGAGGCGGCCGGATACGAAGTGGCGCATCAGTCGTGAACACACCAGCCAAGCTCGTCGTCTACGTCTCCAGCCTCGCCGTCGTCTTCGGCGCGGCGCTGGGTGTGGGCAGCGCGGTCGGTGAGGTCGGCACGCCGCCCAAGGCGAGCACCCACACCGGGACCGGCGCACACACCGAGTCCACCACTGACACCGGGTCCACCACTCACGCCGTCGGCGCAGCCGACCCCACCGCCCGGCCCGAGACCGCCGGCCACGGGGAATCCGCAGGCCACACCGACAGCGCCGAGGCGACCAAGACGGCCACGGCGTCCCCGGATACCCCCGGGGGGCTCCAGGTGTCCGAGAACGGCTACACGTTCACACCGGCCACCAACGCGCTGAAGGCAGGGCAGCCGACCGACTTCAGCTTCACCGTCACGGGCCCTGACGGGCGTCCCGTCACCGGCTACGAGGTCCAGCACGAGAAGAAGGTCCACTTCATCGTCGTCTCCCGCGACCTGAACACCTTCCAGCACCTCCACCCCGAGGAAGGCGCCAACGGCGTCTGGACGGTCAAGCTGACTCTCCCCGAGGCGGGCGTCTACCGCGCCTACGCCGACATCCTGCCCACGGGCGCGAGCGCCATGACGCTCGGCACCGACCTGTTCGCCGCCGGCGACTACGCGCCGAAGCCGCTGCCCGCGGTCAGCCGTACCGCCGAGGTCGACGGATACACCGTGACGCTCGACGGCGACCTGGTGCCAGGGCAGGCCGGCAAGCTGACGCTGACGGTCGCCAAGGACGGCAAGCCCGTCACCGACGTGCAGCCCTACCTCGGCGCGCTCGGCCACCTGGTCGCGCTGCGCGCGGGCGACCTCGCCTACCTGCACGTCCACCCCGAGAAGGACAGCCTCACCTTCTACGCCGAGGTGCCCAGCAGGGGCGACTACCGGCTGTTCCTCGACTTCAAGCACCAGGACAAGGTCCGCACGGCCGCCTTCACGGTGAAGGTCGGCGACGCGACCGCGACATCGACCACCGCGCCCACAACACCGCCCACCGCTGAGCCCGCCGAGCCTGACGGCCACGGCCACAGCCACTAGACGCCGCCGGAAGGAGAAGCTGATGGCCACCGAGACAGCCGTCGAACTCTCGATCGGCGGGATGACCTGCGCTTCCTGCGCCAACAGGATCGAGCGCAAGCTCAACAAGATGGAGGGCGTGACCGCCACCGTCAACTACGCCACGGAGAAGGCGAAGGTCACCTTCCCCGACGGGCTCGACCCGCAGTTGCTGGTCGCCGAGGTGGAGAAGGCCGGGTACACCGCCGAGCTCCCCAGGCAGCAGGCCGAGGGGCAGCGCGAGGCCGAGGAGGAGGACGAGCTCAGGCCGCTGCGCAACCGGCTGATCACCTCCGTGGTGCTGGCCGTGCCGGTGATCGCGATGGCGATGATCCCGCCGCTGCAGTTCACCAACTGGCAGTGGTTGTCGCTGACGCTGGCCGCGCCGGTCGTGGTCTACGCGGGCTGGCCGTTCCACAAGGCCGCGTGGACGAACCTGCGCCACGGCGCCGCGACCATGGACACGCTGGTGTCCATCGGCACCCTGGCCGCCTTCGCGTGGTCGGTGTGGGCGCTGTTCCTCGGTACGGCGGGCACCCCCGGCATGACGCACCCGTTCGAGTTCACGATCGCCAGGACCGACGGCTCGGGCAACATCTACCTCGAGGCCGCGGCGGGCGTGACGGCGTTCATCCTGGCCGGGCGCTACTTCGAGGCCAGGTCGAAGCGCAAGGCGGGCGCCGCGCTGCGCGCGCTGCTCGAGCTGGGCGCCAAGGACGTCGAGCTGGTGGACGGGCGGCGCGTCCCTGCCGAGCGGCTCAAGGTCGGCGACCGCTTCGTCGTGCGGCCAGGCGAGAAGATCGCCACGGACGGTGTGATCGAGGAGGGTTCGAGCGCGGTCGACGCCTCGATGCTGACCGGCGAGTCCGTGCCCGTCGAGGTGCGGCCCGGCGACCGCGTGGTCGGCGCGACGGTCAACGCGGGCGGCCGCCTGGTCGTCAGGGCGGAGAAGGTGGGTGCGGACACCCAGCTGGCCCAGATGGCCAAGCTGGTGGAGGACGCGCAGACCGGCAAGGCCGAGGTCCAGCGGCTGGCCGACAGGATCTCCGGCATCTTCGTCCCCATCGTGATCGCCCTGGCGGTCGGCACGCTCGGCTTCTGGCTGGGCACCGGCGGCGGCGCGGGCGCGGCGTTCACCGCGGCGGTCGCCGTGCTGATCATCGCCTGCCCCTGCGCGCTGGGCCTGGCCACGCCCACGGCGCTGCTGGTGGGCACGGGCAGGGGCGCGCAGCTGGGCATCCTGATCAAGGGCCCCGAGGTGCTCGAGTCGACCAGGAAGATCGACACGGTCGTCCTGGACAAGACCGGCACGGTCACCGAGGGCAGGATGACGCTGACGGCCGTCCACCTGACCGAGGGCGAGAACCGCGAGGAGGTGCTGCGTCTGGCGGGAGCGCTGGAGCACGCCTCCGAGCACCCGATCGCGCAGGCGGTCGCCAGGGCCGCCGAGTCGGACGCGACGGTGGAGGACTTCGCCAACGTCGAGGGGCTGGGCGTGCAGGGCATCGTCGACGGGCACGCCGTGCTCGTGGGCCGCCCGAGGCTGCTGGCCGAATGGTCGCAGCACCTGCCCGAGGATCTGGCGCAGGCCCTGGAGCGGGAGCAGGAGGCGGGCCGTACCGCCGTGGCGGTCGGTTGGGACGGCAGGGCGCGCGCGGTTCTCGTGGTGGCCGACGTCGTCAAGCCGACCTCCAAGGAGGCGATCCAGCGGCTGCGGGCGCTGGGCCTGACTCCCGTGCTGCTCACCGGCGACAACGAGAAGGTCGCGAGGACGGTCGCGGCGGAGGTGGGGATCGACGAGGTCATCGCCGACGTCCTGCCCGCCGACAAGGTCGACGTGGTCAAGCGGCTGCAGGACGACGGCAGGACGGTCGCCATGGTGGGCGACGGCGTCAACGACGCCGCCGCGCTCGCCCAGGCCGACCTGGGCCTGGCGATGGGCACGGGCACGGACGCGGCGATCGAGGCCTCCGACCTCACGCTGGTCCGCGGCGACCTGCGGGTGGCCGCCGACGCGATCAGGCTCTCGCGCAGGACGCTGGCCACGATCAAGGGCAACCTGTTCTGGGCCTTCGCCTACAACGTGGCCGCGCTCCCGCTAGCCGCGCTCGGCCTGCTCAACCCGATGATCGCCGGTGCCGCGATGGCCTTCTCCAGCGTCTTCGTCGTCACCAACAGCCTGCGTCTTCGCGGCTTCAAGTAGTCCCCAGCGGACGGCCGGCGCCATCGCGGCGCCGGCCGCCGCGAACATGCCGCCCAGCACCAGCCAGCCGGGCGTGCCCCAGCCGATGACGAGACCGGTGAGCAGGACGGGGCCCGCCATCCTGGCGATGGCGGTGCTGATGCCGAAGAAGCCCTGGTACTGGCCCTGCTTGTCGGCGGGCGCGAGACCGAAGCTGATCTCCCATGCGCCCGACGCGAGCATCATCTCGCCGAGCACCTGCAGCAGCGCCGCGGCCAGCAGGAGCATGACCGTGTCGCCCTGCGAGAACACCACACAGGAGACGAACAGCACCAGCCCGGCCAGCCGTACCGCTCGGGAGGCCGAGGCCAGGTCGACCACCCTGCGCGCGACGCGCACCTGGAACAGCACGACGCACACGGTGTTGAGCACGAGCACGGCGGAGACGGTCCACGCGGGCGCGTCGGTCCGCTGGACGATCCAGAGGGGCAGCACCAGGCTGATCAGCGGCCGGTAGAGCAGCATGACCGTGTTGAGCAACGTGATCACCGCGTACGGCCGGTCGTGCAGCACCGCGAGGCGCGGCTCCCCCTTCACCCTGGCCACCGCCGGTACGGCGGGCACCCTGGTGAGCACCGCCGCCGCCACCAGATAGCTCGCCGCGTCCACGGCGAAGACGGCCAGGTAGGCCGTCGAGGTGTCGAAGTGCAGCGCCAGGCCGCCGAGGCCGGCCCCAGCGGCGAGCCCGCCGTTCAGCGTCGACTGCAGCACCGCCCGCACGTGGGTGCGCTCGGCGGGCGGCACCAGGCCCGCGAGCAGCGCCTGCTGGGCGGCCGACAGGCCCGTCTGCGCGCTCGCGTAGAGGCACACGGCCAGCACGAACAGCGGGAACGAGCGCACCACGAGGAACGAGCCGACTCCCGCGGCCGTCGCCACCGCCAGGAGCACCGCCACGCCGCGCGGCCCCCGCCGGTCGGCCAGGTTGCCGAGCGGGACGCCGGCCACCGTGCCGACGGCCCAGCCGATGGTCAGGCCGAGGCCGATCTCGACCGGTGACAGGCCCACGATCCTGCTGAAGTACAGCGTGGAGGTGACGACGTAGGCGCCGTCGCCTATCGCGTTCGACAGCTGGGCCAGGGTGAGGACGCGGCGCGGGTTCATCTACTTGAACGATTCCGGCGTCATGTGGGTGATCACGCCGATGCGGTTCCATGCGTTGATGGTGGTGATCTGCACCACCAGCGCGGCCAGGTCGGCCTCGGAGAACACCTTGGCCGCCCGCGCCCACACCTCGTCGGAGACCGAGCCCGTACTCAGCCTGGTGCCCGCCTCGGTGAGCGCGAGCGCGGCCCGCTCCGCCTCGGTGAAGCAGGGCGCCTCCTGCCACACGGCCACGGCGTTGATCCGCGCGTCGCTCTCGCCGCCCTCCTTGGCGTCCCTGCTGTGCATGTCGACACAGTAGGCGCATCCGTTGATCTGGCTGGCGCGCAGCCGTACCAGCTCGAGGAGGGGCTTGGGCAGGCCGCTGGCCGCGATGTACTTCTCCAGTCCCGCCATTGCCCTGTATGCCTCGGGGGCGAGCTTCCCGAGGTCCATTCTCTGCGTCATACGGCCAGACTAGGGTGGCGCCTTGGCCGCCTGTAAGCTCCAATTTCTAATCGATCGATTGGGCCAAGATGGAATTCCACGTCAGCCTCAGTGGCAGGGGTGAGCTGGCCGCTCAGATCTACCGTCAACTGCGTGACGCCATTCTCGACGGCCGGCTCAGAGAAGGCGAGAGGCTGCCGCCCACACGGGAGCTCGCGAGCAGCCTCGACGTCGCCCGCAACACCGTGGCCGTCGCCTACGACCGGCTGATGGCCGACGGATTCCTGGTCGGCAGGGCGGGCGCGGGCACGTTCGTGTGCGCGCCGGCACGCGCGGCCCTGGGGCGCAGGGCGCCTCAGGGGAGCGGCGTGCAGCCGCGGGCGGTGTGGCGCTCGATCCCGTCCAAGACCACCACGCGCACGCCTCCCGCTTTCGACTTCAGGGTCGGCACTCCCGACCTGCGGCTGTTCCCGATGGAGACGTGGCGGCGCCTGGTCGCCAGGGAGCTGCGGGTCTCGGCGGCCGGCTACCTGGCGCCGGAGGGTCACGCGGGCCTGCGCGACGCCATAGCCCGCTATTTCGGGATCGCGCGGTCGGTCAGAGCGGCGCCCGACGACGTGATCGTCACGCAGGGCGCCCAGCAGGCGCTCGATCTCATCGGCCGCGTGCTGATCGAGCCGGGCGACTGCGTGGCGGTGGAGGAGCCGGGCTACGCGCCGGTCAGGCGCCTGTTCCACTCGCTCGGGGCGCGCGTCGCGGGCGTGCCCGTGGACGCGGAGGGGCTGGACGTGACGGCCATCCCCCGCGCCGCCCGGCTGGTCTACGTCACCCCCTCGCACCAGTTCCCGCTCGGGACGCCGATGTCGCTGGCCCGCCGTACGGCGCTGCTGGCGTGGGCGGAGCGGCGCGACGCGGTGGTGATCGAGGACGACTACGACAGCGAGTTCCGCTTCGAGGACCGCCCGCTCGAACCGCTGCAGAGCCTGGACCGCAGCGGGAGGGTCGTCTACGTGGGCTCGTTCTCCAAGACGCTGGCCCCGATGCTGCGGATCGGCTTCCTCGTCGCCCCCGCCTCCCTCCAGCCCGCGTTGCGCACCGCCAAGCAGCTGACCGACTGGCACGGCGAGGCGACCTCGCAGGCCGCGCTGGCCAGGTTCATCGACGAGGGGCTGCTGGCCAGGCACGTGCGCAAGGCGACGAGGGTGTACGCGGCCAGGCACGCGCGCATCGCCGCCTTCCTGGCCGACCGGCTCGAACTGGTGCCCTCGGCGGCCGGGCTCCACCTGTGCGCGAGGGGCGAGGTCGACCTCGCAGGGGCGCCCGAGGTCGCGGTCGAGGACCTGGCGACCTATTACGCGGGCGTCCCCGAGCCCGGTGTGGTTCTGGGCTACGGTGGCATCTCACTCGAACACATCGACGAAGGACTGCGCAGGCTCTTCGCGAAGGGGAACAGGGGGCGCCGGTGAACGATCTCGGCCTGCTTCGCGAGCGCGGCTTCGCGTTGTTGCTGGCGGCCAGGACCGTATCCGTCATCGGGAGTTCCTTCGCACCCGTCGCCCTGGCCTTCGGCGTGCTCAGCCTGCCGGGCGCCGACGCCACCACGCTGTCGGTCGTGCTGGTCGCGGAGGCGGTGCCGATGGTCGTGTTCATGCTGATCGGCGGCGTGATCGCGGACCGGCTGCCGAGGAACAGGGTGATGCTGGCCGCCGACCTGCTGAGCGCGGCGGCGTTCACGAGCCTGGCCGTCATGCTGCTGGTCCACTGGACACCGCTGCCCGCCCTGGTGATCGCCGCCGCGCTCAGCGGCATCGCGGTGGCGATCATGTTTCCCGCGCTGACGGGGATCATCCCCGACGTCGTTCCCTCCGAGCGGCTGCAGACGGCCAACGCGCTGCTCGGCCTCGGCGCGAACGCGGGGCGGGTGGTCGGGCTGGTGCTGAGCGGAGCCGTGGTCGCGCTGGTCGGCAGCGGGTGGGCGCTGGTGATCAGCGGCGCGATGTTCGCGGTGGGCGCCGCCTGCGTCGCAGGGCTCAGGCTCAGGCCGCACGGAAGGTCGGCGGGGCCCGGCCACTCGGTGCCGGCCGATCTGCGGGACGGGTGGCTCGAGTTCAGGTCCCGCCAGTGGCTGTGGGTGGTCGTCGCCCAGTTCTCCGTGCTGGTCATGGCCATGCAGGCGGCGCATGGCGTGCTCGGCCCGCTGATGGCCAAGCAGAGCCTCGGCGGCGCGCCCGCGTGGTCGGCCGTGCTCGCGGGCGAGGCCGTCGGGATGATCGGCGGGGTGGTGCTCGCGATGCGGCTGCGTCCCAGGCGGCCGATCCTGCTCGGGACCCTGCTGACGCTCCCCACGGCGCTGCCGTACCTGCTGCTGGGGGTGGGGGCGCCGCTCTGGACGGTGGTGGCGGGTGCGGCGGTGATGGGCGTCTGCATGGACTGCTTCGGGGTGCTGTGGCAGACCACGATGCAGCGGGAGATCCCCACGGAGTCGCTGTCGAGGGTCAGCTCCTACGACGCGCTCGGCTCGCTGATGTTCGGCCCGATCGGGCTGCTGGTGGCGGGCCCGGTCGCCATCGTGATCGGGCCCGCCCCCGCGCTGCTGGGCTGCGCGGCCATCGTCGTCCTGTGCGGTCTGGCCGCGCTGCTGTCCCCCGGCGTGCGCGGCCTCACCGCTCGATGACTAGAGGAGTGCCGCGACGGCGCCGGCGGTCTCGGGGTGGGCGGCCAGCAGGCTCGCGACCTCGGGGTGCCCGGCGGCTGCTCCGTCGTCGTCCCCGCCCTGCCGCCACTCGCCCGTGCACCCGAGCACCGCGGCGACGGCGTCCGTGGCCGCGGGGTGGGCGGCCAGCAGATCACTGACCGGGCCCGCCACGACAGGCGTGGCCGACGGCGGCGCGGCCTGCGCCGACCACGGCGGCACCCACGCGTCGACGGCGGCCAGCGTGCCAGGGAAGGTACGGCCGGCCTCGCGCACCAGCGAGGGCACCAGCTCGGGAGCCTCGTTGCGCAGGGCGGTGATCAGCTGTGGCAGCCACGGGATCAGCACGTCGTCGGGCAGCCGCCCGAACGCGTTCGACAGCACCTCGACGACGAAGGACGTCAGCACGGGAGCGGACTCCAGCGCCTGCACGAAGCCGGAGACGTAGAGCGGCACCGACGGCACGACGAGCGGGTTGTCCAGCAGGTCGTCGGCGAGCGCCCGCAGCCCCGCCATGGACAGCAGGCCGAGCTGGAACTTCGCCGTCCACAGCAGCGCCACCTTCGCCGGCACCTCGGGATGCGACTGCTGCACGGCGAGCTCCAGCTGCGCCCTGTCACAGCCCAGGGACAGCGCGAGGCTCTCCATGGAGAACAGGAACCCGAGCATCGCGCCGACCTGCCTGACGCCTGACTCCTCGTCGATGAAGGCGGTGGGCAGCAGCGTGCAGTAGTGGGCGTAGCCCGTGGTGACGAACGCCTGGCACCAGCCGGGCAGCCCGTTGCCCGCCGACCTGTAGTAGGCCAGCAGCCTCCTGATCCTGCGCAGCACCTCCGGCGCGTCGTCGACGGTCCGCTCGGCCGACAACAGCTCCACCGCGCGAGCTCCGAGCTCGTCGGTGAACCTGCGGCTGCCCAGGAACAGGATGGAGTCCTCCACCGCGGCGAGCACCTTGGCGGCGGTCGCCTTCTGGTCCCACGCGGCCGTGCGGAGCCGCTGCTCCAGCACCTGCTCGACGGTCACGCCCTCGTAGCCGAGCTCGATCAGGTCCCGCTGGTGCTTGCCCAGCCACAGGTCCCAGCTCTCCTGGATGGACCGCTCGCCCAGCACGCGTGAGCCCATGATGGGCTTCACCGCGCCCTCGGGCAGCAGGTAGCGCAGCATCCACAGCAGGTCCGAGCACGGCACCAGCTCGGGGTTGGCGTCGAGGTTCATCAGCGCCCTCGACAGCGTGCGCTTCTGCAGGTCCAGCCCGAGCGGCGCGAGGCGGTCGAGGATGTCGCGGGCCAGGGGCGGCAGCGAATCGTAGCCGACCTGGCCGATCCTGTCGCCGCCGAGCATGATCTCGCACAGGCGGCGCACGTCGCGCCTGCCTGGCACGACGTCCTTCTCGATGCAGGTGACGGCGGCGTCCTGGAAGTCGTACGGCGTGGGCCGCTTCCTGTTGCGCATGCCCGCCAGCAGGATCGACGTCTCGTACACGGCGATGGCGTCGGCGGTGCTGGACTGGTAACCGTTGCGGCGGGCCAGCCGTACGATGTCGACGCACCAGCCGAGCAGCTCGGCCTCGTCGAAGGAGTCGAGCGAGGGCGGCTGCCGCAGGAAGCCGGACAGCCGGTCGGTCACCGGCTGGGGCGCGGCGGGCGGCTTGGCGCGGCCCTTGCGCTTGCTCCCGAGCTGGAACGGCGTGACGCCGGTGCGCTGGACCGACTTGTCCCACGTCGCCGAGGCGATCGACACCGAGCCGGGCGCGAGACCGAACTGCGACTCGATCTGCGAGTGGCTGGAGGGGATGAGGCCGTAGAGCCAGCGGGTCTCCGAGCGCGGGGTGATGTCGAGGTGCTCGCCCATCACCGGGCTGGCGGCGTGGAAGGCGCCGCACACGTACAGGCAGGTCGAGGGATCGGCGCCGGTGGCGGCGAGGTGCTCGCGCATGCGGGTCCACATGTAGCGCTCGCGGTCCTCGTCGACCTCGTTGCCGTGGGGGCGCAGGCGGCGGAACAGGCTGCCGATCAGCACCATGACCTGCCGGTAGGTGTCGTAGTCTGCGCCGGAGAGCGGCTGCTCGACGTACTGGTCCCACCATTCCGACCAGTGCCGCACCTTGCCGTGATGCAGCAGGTGCTCCTCCAGCTCGGCGAAGCGGGGGCGCAGGTCGCCGATCTCGACGCCGACGGTGTCGACGACCTTGTCGTCACCCCGCTCGCGCGGCTCCCACTGGAAGACGTGGTCGACCGAGCGGTCCACCAGCACGATCTCGACGCCGGGGGTTTCGAGCGCGTAGGCGATGGCCTGGTACTCGGCCGACGCCTCGGTGATGGGCGCGATCACGCTCAGCGGCGCCCACTCGGGAGGAAACCCCTCGATCTCGGTGGCGAAGGCCTGCAGCGCCACCGGCAGGCGGCAGTTGACCAGCTCGTCGAGGACGGGCCGCAGGTCCTCGCACAGCTCCAGGTAGATGACCTTGGGCTGCTTCTCCCTCAGCCTGCGCACCATCGCCAGCGCCGAGGCGGGCGAGTGGTGGCAGACGGGGAAGATCTCCAGCTCCTCGGCCAGTGCCCGCTCGACGTCGTCGACCATCCCGGGGAGGATGCCGTCGCCCGCGAAGGCCTCGGCCGCCGTGGCGAGCTGCTCGCGCAGCGGGTCGAAGGGTCCGCTCATGAGAGGGTGGCGATCGCCTGACGACCGCCGTCGAGGAACTCGGGCCACTCGCCGCCGTCCTTCTTGCTGCGCGGCTCGACGACCCCGTGCAGGTACTTGTTGAGGATGGCGAGGTCCTCGGGGCTGCGCCTGGCCAGCGAGGTGACCAGCGAGCTCGCGAGCGTGCCGGCCCGCAGCGTGCTGTCACCGAAGAAGTTGCTGTGCAGGATGGCGTCCTCGAGCACGCCGATCTGCTCGGCCGTGGACAGCGCCGACTCAAGCTTCTGGTCGTCGCCGGTGGCCGAGGCGGCCGCGGCGCGCAGGTCGGAGAAGCTCTGGAGCAGGATGTCCAGCAGCGTGGGCGGCACGTCCAGCTCGATCTGGTGCCTGCGCAGCAGCTCCGTCGTGCGGAAGCGGACGATCTCCGCCTCGCTCTTCTTGTTGGTCACGACGGGGATGCGGACGAAGTTGAAGCGGCGCTTCAGCGCGGAGGACAGGTCGTTGACGCCCCTGTCGCGGCTGTTGGCCGTGGCGATGATGGAGAAGCCGGGCTGGGCGAAGACGATGTTGTCGTCGTCGAGTTCGGGGATGGAGACGTACTTCTCCGACAGGATCGAGATGAGCGCGTCCTGCACGTCGCTGGTGGACCTGGTCAGCTCCTCGAAGCGGCCGATCACGCCCTGCTCCATCGCCGTCATGATCGGCGAGGGGATCATCGATTCACGGGACTGGCCCTTGGCGATGACCATGGAGACGTTCCACGAGTACTTGATGTGGTCCTCGGTGGTGCCGGCCGTACCCTGCACGACCAGGGTGGAGTTCCGGCAGATGGCGGCGGCGAGCAGCTCGGCCAGCCAGCTCTTGCCCGTGCCGGGGTCGCCGATCAGCAGCAGGCCGCGGTCGGAGGCCAGCGTGACGATGGCGCGTTCGACGAAGCTGCGGTCGCCGAACCACTTCTGCGGGATCTCGCGGTCGATGCCGTCGGAGCGCTCGGAGCCCAGCACGAAGATCCGCACCATGCGGGGGCTGAGCCGCCACGAGAACGGCTTGGGGCCTTTGTCGATCGACTCCAGGTAGTCGAGCTCTTCGGCGTACTTGGTTTCAGCGGGGGCGCGCAGCAACAGGGTCTCCTAGGAGAGAAAGCTCTTGAGCTCGAACACAAGTTTGCGAATATGTCCGGAAATTACCGGAGTGCCCAGGTCCTTGAGCTTCTGGCGGAACCATGGGTCCACGCTCGCTTGACCCGAGCTGTTCACCGAGCCGACGGGGATGAACTTCACCCCCGAGCGATGGATCGACTCGAAGTCGGTGATCAGCGACCGGTTGTCGTAGAAGTCGGAGATCCACACCATGACGGTGTTACGAAGATCACTGATCTTCGGCCTGGCCAGGGCCATCGCGACCGTCCCGTCCGTGCCGCCGCCCAGCGTCGTGCGCAGCAGCACCTCGAAGGGGTCGTTCACCCACGGCGTCAGGTCGAGCGCGCGGGTGTCGTAGGCGACCAGGTGCACGTCCACCTTCGGCAGCCCGGCGAAGATCGAGGCGAGGATGGTGCAGTTGACCATCGCGTCGACCATCGAGCCCGACTGGTCGACGACCACGATCATCTTCGCGGGCGTCGTTCTCTTGGCCGTGTGCCGGTAGAACAGGCGGTCGACGTACAGCCGCTCATCCTCCGGGCTCCAGTTGGTGAGGTTCTTCCAGATCGTCCGCTCGATGTCGAGGTTGCGGAAGACGCGCTTGGGCGGCACCGACCTGTCGATCGTGCCTGTGCTGGTCTTCTCGACCTGGGTGCGCAGCACCTGGGCCACCTCGTCGACGAACCTGCGGATCAGCGCCTTGGCGTTGGCCAGCGCGACGCCCGACAGGTTGGCCTTGTCGCGCAGCAGCTGCTCGATGAGCGACATGCTCGGCGTCAGCTGCTTGGCCAGGTTGGGGTCGTTCAGCACCTCCCTGAGGTGCATGCGCTTGACCAGGTCACCCTCGATCTGGGCGAGCTGGCCCGCCTCGTCGCCGATCAGCTCCTGGTAGCAGGCCGCGTCCTTCTTCCACGTGGCCAGCTGGGTGGCGGTGACCGTACCGGAGCCGGTGTTGAAGACGTTGAGCATCAGCTTGCTGACCAGGGCCGCCTTGCGGACGCTGTCCAGGTCGTGGAGGTTGTCGAGCTGGTCGCGCAGGTCGGGGAAACGCTGCACGAGGTTGTCGATCGAGATCGACGGGTCGAGCAGCGCGGGCGGAAGCCCGAGGTCGTCCACGATGGCGACGCTGGCCGACTCGAGCGAGGGCTGCTCGTCGGGCTCGAACACCCGCGCGAGGAGGCGCCAGTAGAGCACCTGCCTTCTGTTCTCGTCGCTCATTTGCGCAGCAACCGTCCCGCTCGTTCCCTGAGCACGGTCACGGCCTCGCCCGCCTTGGTGGCCTTCGGGCTCAGTGCCAGCTCGGCGTTGTGCGGCGACTTCTTGCCCTTCTGCACCGCCAGCGGCTGAAGGATCCAGCGCCCGCCGTCCCATCGCATGAGCCCGACGCAGGCCGTCGCGCCCGCGGCCAGGTCCGCGGTGACGGGCCCCGCGGTGGTCAGCCCCTCGATGGTGTGGTCGCTGAGCTTGCCTTCGACCAGCACGGGCTCCGCGATGCGCACGGGGTGCCGCTCCAGCGGCGCCACGCCGGGCGCGACCGCCTCGGGCAGCAGCACCCTGGCCGTCACGAACGGGTCGGCGGGGTCCTTCAGCGTGACCTTGTCCTCCTGCCACAGCAGGTCGCCGCCGCTGAGCAGCGTCAGCCCCTTGACCTCCACCGCGCGCTGCTCGGCCAGCGCCCTCAGCAGCAGCGGGTAGCCGCTGAGCAGCGGCCACAGCGCGAGCCCGACGATCGTGTCGACCTTGGCGACGGCGACGCTGGTGCGGACCAGCAGGTTCTGCCCGTCCGCCTCCAGCACCCCGTGGACCTGCACCTGTACGGCGGTGCCGTGCTCCTGCACCTCGACGCCGAGGATCAGCAGCCGGCCCGACACCTCCTCGCCCGCGGCGTCGGGCCAGCCGCCCTGCGACAGCAGCAGGGCCCTCGACCACAGGTCGGCCCACCTCCGCGCGGGCAGCCGCTCCATCGCCGCGACGGGAGAGGAGGCGCTCAGCTCGGCGGCGAGCCCGTCGAGCAGGACGGCCAGGCGGCGCGTGGCGGGCTCGGCCAGCAGCCCCTCGACCACCTGCGAGGAGGCCGACACCAGGTCGTGGTCGACGCCGCGCCAGCCGGTGATGGCCAGCTCGCTCAGCCAGGACCTGCAGCTCTCGTTCGCCTTCGACGCGCCCTCGCCGGGGACGAAGGACGCGCGTTTGCGGCCCAGAGAGGTGTCGAGCTGGTCGAGCAGCGCGTCATGGACGGCGCCGAGCAGCGCGGACCTGCCGCCTGCCAGCGCCATCAGGTGCTCCTCGGCGACGGAGCCCGTGGCGATCTTCTCGGTCGCCTCGGCCACGCGCGGCCCGATCGGCGTCGTGGCGAGCGCACCCGCCAGCGCTTTCAGCCGCTCTCCTCCGGATCGCGCGAGCCCGTGCGTCAGGGCCTCGTCGATCCCGGTCACGACCTCGAGGGCCTCTTCGACTCCCTGCGGGGGAGCGTCCAGTCGCATCAACGGAACCAATGCATCTCGGGGACGGGCATGGTGGACTCCGGCACTTCCAGGTAGGCCAGGTGGCGCAGAAAGCGGCTGAACACCATGGCCGCGGGAGCCGGCTCGTGGCCGCCCTCCAGCTTGCGGATCAGGCGCTCGCCCTCGCCGACCTCGACGCGCAGGTACCTGGCGACCCGGTCGAGGCCGTACTGCACGATCGCCTCGTCGACGAGCGCCACCAGGTGCTTGCACGGCCCTCCGTACAGGCCGCCGCACGGGCGGTTGTTGTTCGTGCTGCAGTTGAAGTCATGGGTCGTCGCGGCGATCGACGAGACGTACACCCTCGCGATGTCAGACCCGCTCGACACGACGCCCTGCAGCCGCCCGTCCGCCAGTTCGACGAAGGGCACCTTGGCGAGTTTGCGGGGTTGCACGGGCGAGATCACCCGTACGGCACTGCGTATTTCCCACGCGGGACTGTCCGCGTTCACGTCCTCGACCTCCGGCCTTGTCGGCTTGTGGGCGATCAGTGATCCGAGAACTTACCCCATTCCCGATACGTCCGGACACGCTTCTCGATCATGCGATGAGGTCAGTAATGCTACTCTAGGACATGAGAGATCAGGAAAGCGCTTCTGTGCGCACGAAGGAATCGCTTCTCGACATCGCGGCACTCAGGGCCGACACGCCGGGCTGCGAGAAGGTCGTCCACTTCAACAACGCAGGCTGCGGCCTGCTCGCCCGCCCGGTCCTGCGGGCCATGGTCGACCACCTCGACCTGGAGGCGGCGATCGGCGGCTACGAGGCCTCGGCCGCGATGGCCGAGCAGGTCCGCGACTTCTACGCCGCCATCGCCGACCTCATCAGCTGCCGCCCGGAGAACATCGCCTTCGCGGGCAGCGCCACCCACGCCTACACCAAGGCGCTGTCGGCGATCACCTTCGACGCGGACGACGTCATCCTCACCACGCGCAACGACTTCATCTCCAACCAGATCGCCTTCATGGCGCTGCGCAAGCGCTTCGGCGTCAGGGTCGTGCACGCCCCCGACCACCCCGACGGCAGCGGCGTCGACGTCGACGCCATGGCCGCGCTCATGCGCGAGCTGCGTCCCAGGCTGGTGGCCGTCACCCACGTGCCCACCAACTCGGGGCTCGTCCAGCCGATCGCCGAGGTCGGCCGGCACTGCCGCGAGCTCGATCTGCTCTACCTGGTCGACGCCTGCCAGTCGGTCGGCCAGTACCCGATCGACGTCGAGGAGATCGGCTGCGACCTGCTCACCGCCACCTGCCGCAAATTCCTGCGCGGCCCCAGGGGCTCGGGCTTCCTCTACGTGTCCGACCGGGTCCTGCGCGAGGGATACGAGCCGCTGTTCATCGACATGTACGGCGCGCGCTGGGTCGAGGCCGACCGCTACCAGCCGGTCGACACCGCCGCCCGCTTCGAGGAGTGGGAGTTCCCCTACTCCACCCTGCTCGGCTGCGCGGCCGCCGCGCGGTACGCGCTGGCGGTGGGCCTCGAACCCATCTCCCTGCGCACGCCCGCCCTCGCCGCGCGGCTGCGCGACCGGCTGGCCGCCATCCCCGGCGTCCGCACCCTCGACAGGGGGCCGAGCCCGGCCGCGCTGGTCACCTTCGAGGTCGAGCGATGGCGGCCGCAGCCGTTCAAGCAGGCGATGGACGAGCGCGGCATCAACTCGGCGCTCAGCTTCCGCGAGTTCGCCCAGTACGACTTCGCGGACAAGGACGTCGAGTGGGCGCTACGCCTGTCGCCCCACTACTACAACACCGAAGAGGAGGTCGACAGGGTGGCCGCCGCGGTCGCCGAGCTGACCAGGTCCTGATCGGCGCCGCGCGCGGGCCGCTCCAGCCCCAGCGCGCGCCGCAGGAACTCCAGCTGGTGGACCAGGAGGTTCTCCGCCGTCGCCAGGTGCGTGGCACTGGGCAGCGGCAGCACCTCGTGCGGCCTGCCCGCCTCCAGCAGCGCGGCCGACATCCGGAGCGTGTGCGCCGCGACCACGTTGTCGTCGGCCAGGCCGTGCACCAGCAACAGCGGGCGGCTCAGCGACGCCGCCTCCTTGATCGGCGAGCTGCGGTCGTAGGCCTCGGGGTGCTCGTCGGGGTGGCCGAGGTGGCGCTCGCGGAAGTGGGTGTCGTACAGGCGCTGGTCGGTAACAGGGGCACCGGCCACCGCCGCGTGGAAGACGTCGGGGCGGCGCAGGACGGCCATGGCCGCCAGGAACCCGCCGAACGACCAGCCGCGGACGCCCACCTTGGTGAGGTCGAGGCAGGTGCGCCGCCTCGCCGCCTCGTGCAGCCCCTCCACCTGGTCGTCGAGCACGGGCCCCGCGAGGTCGAGGTGGATCTCCCTCTCCCACGCGGGCCCGCGGCCCGGCGTGCCCCTGCCGTCCACCGCCAGGACGGCGAAGCCCTGCTCGGCGAACCACTGTGAGACGTAGACAGGCCACGACAGCGACGCGGTCACCTTGCGCATGGCGGGCCCGCCGTACGGGTCCATCAGCACCGGCAGCGGGCCGTCGGCCGCGCGGTGCCACGACGGCAGGAACAGGGCGGCGCGCAGGGCGCGGGGACCGAGGCTGAGCAGCTCCATCCGGGGGTCGAGCACCGGGCGCTCGGCACGCGAAAGGACCTCGACCTCGCTCCCTTCGCGCAGGACCGTGACGCGCTCGCCCTGCGTCGTGCGGGAGACGAGGACTGTGGAGCCACCCCGGAGGGTGCCGCCGTGGACGCCTGGCCCACCGCTGAGCCGCCGGAGGCCGCGCTCGGGGTCGTGCGCCCACAGGTGCGTCTCGGTCGGCTCGTCCGACGCGGTGAACAGGACGGTCTCACCGTCCACCGCGAGGACCGCGTGGAGCTGGAGCCCGACGGGCGTGACGGGCCGCCCCTCCCGCAGCAGCCTGCGCGTGTCATCGAGGTCGGCGCAGGTCAGCAGCGCGCCCGACGGCGTACGCGTGGGCAGCCCTTCGACGAGCGTCACCCATGCCGCGTCGCGCCGCTCCGAGAGCACCTCGACGGCGCCCGTCTCGGCGTCGACGCCGAGCACCTGGACGTGCCGCTGGTCACGGCTCTGCACGGCGGCGAACGGCCCTGCGGCGTCCCAGCCCGCGGCCGTCAGGTACTCGAACCCCTCCCTGTCCCACCGTACGGCGACGCGCCCGCCGTCCGTTCCCACGATCCACAGGCTCACCTCGGCGTTGGCGGTGCCCACGGACGGGTACCGGATCGCCACCGGCGGCTTGGCGGGATCGGCGGGATCGGACACGTACCAGCGCTGGACGGGAGCGGTGTCCACCCTGGCCACCAGGATCGAACGGCCGTCGGGCGCCCACCAGTGGCCGCGGCGCCTGCCCATGGACTCGGCCGCGACGTGCTCGGCGAGCCCGTAGACGACCTCGGCCCCCTCGGGCACCGCGACCGCGCGATCGCCCGTTCCGTCGGCCTCGACCACCCGCAGCGCGCCGCCGCTGACGTAGGCGATCCGGCGGCCCGCAGGGTCGGGGCGCGGGTCGGCGACCGGCTCGGCGGCGGCGAGGCGCCTGACCTCGCCGTCACGGGTCCTGACCGTCCACAACCGTCCCGAAAGCGCGAAGACGAGAAGGTCGCAGGCGGCGTCGGCCGTGTAGGCGACGATGCCCGACGACAGTACGCGAGCGCGCTCGCGGCGGGCCCGCTCCTCCTGCGACAGCCGCTCCTCCTCACCTTCCAGGAGGACCAGCGGGTCGGCGAGCAGCCGCTCCTCCCCCGTGGCCACGTCCAGCGCCCACAGGCAGGAGACGGGATCGTCGCCCGCCCTGCTGCGCAGGAAGAAGACGGTGGCGCCGTCGGGCGAGACGGTGAGAGCCGCCGGGACGCCGAGCGTGAAGCGCCTGGTGCGGGCGAGCTGGCGGGGCAGTGATGTGATGGTCATTCCACTTCCTTCGTCGTCACGTAGAAAGCAGAATGGCCGCCCCCGTCACGCGGGAAGCGGCCTCACTGGTCATTTCATTTTACCACGGCCCTGACGTAGTACAGCATGGGCGGCAGCGTGCCCCTGCTCTCGATGTCGAACCCGGCCTGCGGGATCAGCTCGTCGATCAGCTCCTCGGGACCGTGCCGCATGGCGTGGGCCGCGACCAGCCCGGCGATCAGCCTGGCCGGCCCGCCGGTCGGCGGGCGGAGTTCGACGATCAGCAGCCTGCCGCCGGGCCGCAGCACGCGGGCCATCTCCCGTACGGCGGCGCCCCGCGCGGCGGCCGGCATGTGGTGCATGGCGAGTGTGGAGACGACGACGTCGAAGGAGGCGTCGGGCAGGTCCAGCGCCTGGCCCTCGCCCACCAGGTAGACGCAGTTGGCCGGGGCCCGCTCCCTGGCGTACCCGATCATCTGCGGCGACGGGTCGACGCCCGTCACCCGCTCGCCCGGGCCGATGAGCGGGGACAGGACCCGGGTCAGGTAACCGGTCCCGCACCCGACGTCCAGGACCCTGTCGCCCGGACGGGCGCCCGACAGCGCCCCGATCCGCGCGAAGACCTCCCTGCGCCGTCCCAGGAAGGCGAGGGACGAGAACAGCTCGTAGGCGCGCGGGTGGTCGATCGTGCCCGCTCCGCCGGCATGCTTGACCATGTCGTCTCCCTGAGGGTCGTCTCCCTGAGGTCATCCCATGAGCGGAGCCGCCGCTCGTCCCCAGCTCTTGAGGTCTCTTCCATACTGACGGAGCAGCAGCATGGCCGCGTCGTCGTGCAGCGGAGCGTCGACATGGGCGACCAGATCGACGCGGAGGGCTTCCAGCGCCGCCTCGGGGGTGTCGTTCTTCAGCAGGAAGGCCCGTTCGGCCAGCGGATAGAACCTGCCCTCCGGGTCGCGCGCCTCGATGACCCCGTCGGTGTAGAGCAGCAACTGGTCGCCAGGGCGGAACCTGACGCGGTACGGCAGGGGCCCCTCGACGTCGAGCACGCCCATGCCGAGGGGCGGCGCCGTCTCCTCGGGCTCGGCGAAGCTGACACGGCCGTCGGCGTGCAGGAGCAAGGGAGCGGGGTGCCCGTAGTTCAGCAGCGTCATCATGCCCTCGGAACTCGCCTCCAGCAGGACGGCGGTGACGAAGTCCTCGCCTTCGAGCCGCCGGTTGAGCGCCTTCTCCAGTCGGGTGCTGACCCCCAGCAGGTCGGGCTCGTCATGCGCGGCCTCGCGGAAGGCGGCCAGGACGATCGCCGCGGTCTCCACCGCCTCCAGGCCCTTGCCCTGCACGTCGCCGACGATCACTCGGACGCCCGTCGGCCCCGTCACGACCTCGTACAGGTCCCCGCCGATGTGCGCGTCGGCGGCGGCCGAGGTGTAGGAGACCGCGACCCGCAGGTTTCCCACCCGCCGCGGCACGGGACGCAGGAGCACGCGCTGGGCCACCTCGGCCACCGAGCGCACGTTGGCCAGCTCGCGTTCGCGCCGCTGCCTGCCCACCGTGGCGACCAGGCTCGCCGCGGTGACGCCCGCGATGACCAGCAGGCTCTGGTAGCTCTGCCGCGACCCGAGCAGGCCGTCGAAGACGGCCAGCAGCAGGGACAGCACCAGCCCGATCACCCCGATGAGGACCGTGCGCCTGACGCTTCCCACGAGGCTGGCGAAGGCCGGGCCGAGCGCCAGCAGGGACAGGAAGTCGAACTCGGGCCCTGACAGCAGGTCGACCACCGTCACGATCCCCATCATGACGTACGGCAGCGCGGTCATGATCAGGTGTGCCGTGCGGTTTCCCGCGGCACCTTCCCCTGGTCCCACCATCGCGCGCCTCCTGACCTCCTGGTCAACCTCCACTCAACCGCCGACCGGACTTTCCATCACACCGCGGCCGTTGTAACAAGCGACAAAGAGAGCGGAAAGCCGCAGCACTGGAGCAGGAACTACCCGGTCAGAAAGGTGATACGCCGGGTCGAGCGCGAACCCGTCGCGGGTGTGGAAGGGCGCCGCCCCACGTCAAAGGGGCGGCGCCGGAAGAACGGGCTACTGGCGGGTTACCTTGACGTCGTCGACACCCGCCTCCACGAGGCTCGCCCCCAGAGCGTCGGCGGCCTCGAACACGATGCGGACGGTCTGCCCCGCGAACGCCGAGATGTCCGCGGTGGAGGCCACCCATCCGCCGTCGCGGTCCGACGCGGCGCCCAGCTGCTGGAACACCGTGCCGGTCGTGGCGCCCACGACCTTGACCCTGAAGAAGTCGGCGTTGGAGGCGTTGCTGCCGTGCGCCAGGTACCACGAGAACGACACGCGCAGCACGCCGCTCGCCGGAAGCGTGATCGGAGGCGACTGGATCGAGGTGAGCCCGCCGTCGACGTCGTGGTCGCCCGCGCTCGCGCCCGCCAGCCGTCCCGTCACCAGGTCGTTGACGCCGCTCACCGTGGTGCCCACCTGCTTGGTGCCGCTGGAACTGGTGGCCTCCGGGTCGCCGCGCTCCCAGAGCCCCGTGGTGGCGGTGTCGGTGCCGCCCGGGTTGGCGGTCCAGCCCGTGGCGGTCTCGAAGTCGTCGGACCAGACGGTCACCGGAGGCACGGCCGTGGCGATCGTCCACACGGCGTGGGCGACCGCGTCGGCGTTGCGGTCCAGCGCCGTGTCGTTGATGTTGGCCGTGGTGTCGCACGACCGGTGGTAGCAGGGGTCGAAGGCCTGTCCAGCCGTACCGCCCCAGAGCTGGGCCTGGGCGCTGGACTTGACGCCCTCGGCGCCGGTGAAGGTACCGCCCGCGGGGATGCCGCGGGAGATGAACGGCCCGTAGTCCGAGCGGCCGTCGAAGTCGGTGCCCCTGGTCGGCACGCCGATCGAGGTGAAGTAGTCCTGCAGCGTCCGCTCCAGCTCGGCCGAGCCCGTCGGGCCGGGACCGGATCCGACGCCGTCGGAGTTGTCGCCGTCGTAGATGAAGTAGCCCGCGTTCGGCGAGCCGACCATGTCGAAGTTCAGGTACGCCTTGATCTTCGCGCGGTCGGCGGTCGACAGGTTGTTGACGTAGAACTGGGAGCCGCGCAGCCCGAGCTCCTCCGCGCCCCACCAGGCGAACCGCAGGTGCTTGGTCGGCTGTAACGCCTGACGCGACACCTCCAGCGCGGTCTCCAGGATCGAGGCACTGCCCGAGCCGTTGTCGTTGATGCCGGGCCCGGCCGTCACGCTGTCAAGGTGCGCGCCGACCATGAGGATGTCGTCGGGGTTGCCGCCCGGCCAGTCGGCGATGACGTTGTAGCCCGTCGCTCCGTTGTAGGTGAACGACTGCAGGACGGTCTGGAACCCGGCCGCGTCAAGCTGGGCTTTGACGTAGTTGGCCGACGCCAGGTAGCCGGGCCTGCCGTGGGCGCGGTTGCCGCCGTTGGCGGAGGCGATGGACTGCAGCTGGCCGAGGTGGGCCTTCACGTTGGCCAGCGAGATGTTGGGCGGCGCCAGGCGGGCGGCCGCCGAGGCGGCCGGGGTGAGGGGGGCGGCGGCCAGCGCGAGCGCGGCGGCCACGACGAGGATGCGGGACTTCATCGGTTCCTCCGTGGGGATGGACAGAGGGTGCGATGGAGGGAGAGCGGTTCCGATGGGACACCGCCCTCCCTCACGGGTGGGGTCAGCTCGCGGCGCCGCCGTCGGCTGCCCATACGGTCACGGGTGGGGTCAGCTCGCGGCGCCGCCGTCGGCTGCCCGTACGGCGGAGCGGGCCGCCGAGGCGGTCTGCCTGCCGGGGATGTCGCGGATGTTGAAGGCGTAGCGCGCGACGGAGTCGGCGATCGCGTCGGCGTTGACGTCGAGCGCGGTCGCGTTCGCGTTGGCGATGCCGTCGCAGGCCTGGTGGTAGCAGACGTCGTAGGCGACGCCCGCCGTACCGCCGAACATGGCCGCCTCCTCGGCGGTCTTGAGCTGCTCCGCGCCGGTGAAGATGCCGCCTGACGGGATGCCGATCGCGATGAACGGCCCGTAGTCGGAGCGGCCGTCGAAGTCGGTGCCGACGGTGGGCAGGCTGCGGCTGGTGAAGAAGGCCTTCAGCTGCCGCTCGATCTCGGCCGATCCCGGCGGGCCCGCAGGGGAGCCGGTGCCGTCGGAGTCGTCGCCGTCGTACAGCTTGTAGGCGTAGTTGGGCGAGGCGACCATGTCGAAGTTCAGGTACAGCTTGACCTGGTCGCGCTGCGCCTGCGGCAGCTTCTCGACGTACTGGTCGGAGCCGAGCAGGCCGATCTCCTCCGCCGCCCAGAAGGCGAAGCGCACCTTGTTGCGTACAGGGAAGTGCTTCATCTGCAGGGCGGCTTCCAGGATGGCGGCGGACCCTGAGCCGTTGTCGTTGATGCCGGGGCCCTCGGGAACGCTGTCGAGGTGCGCGCCGACCATGACGACGTTGCTCGGGTCGCCGACCCTGGTCTCGGCGATCACGTTCTCGTCGGTGCCGAGCACGAGGGTGGAGTCGACCTTGAGGCGGACGGTGGCGCCCGGCGTGCCCGCCAGCGCTTGGCCGACGGCGAAGTCGGCGAAGACCATCGGGACTCCCGCCCGCCATTCGCCGAGGTCCAGGGGGAAGGCTTCGGTCCTGCCCGGCTGGCCTTCGTTGAAGACGATGATCCCGGAGGCGCCGGCGGTGCCCGCGTTGCGTACCTTGGTGGCGAACGGGCAGGTGCCGCGCTGGATGAGCGCGATCCGTCCGGCGACGAAGCCCGAGAAGTCGGACATCTCGCAGCCACTCGTCGAGGTCGGCGTCGGGGTGGGCGGCAGCGTCAGGTCCACGCCCTGGACCTGCGCGGTGACGTCACCCGCCGGTGAGGGCTGGAAGGTGAAGAAGTCCTCGTTCGGCACGTAGGAGCCCAGCACCGGCGGGGTGTTCTCGGTCCAGGTCTCGACGTAGTTGATCGGCTGGAGCGTGACCTTGTAGCCGGCCTTGCGCAGCTTGCCCGCCACGTAGTCGCGGGAGGCGTCGTAGCCGGAGGTGCCCGCGGCGCGGGTGCCGCCGTTGGCGGTGGCGATGGACTGGAACGCGTCCAGGTGCTTCTTGACGTTGGCGCCCTTGACCTGCTTGACCAGCAGCTTGGCGAACACGTCGTCGACGGGTCCCGCGCTGGCGGGAGGGGACAGCGAGAACGGTAGGGCGAGTGCCGCGGCTACGGCGATGGCCTTGCGGAAGGGTAAGTGCATGAGGCTCCTCCAAGGGACCACGGGTGTGCAAGATCCCCCCGACGCCCTCGGAACGTACCTCTTTTGTAGATACCCGCCTAGGGCCCCAGATTCGGCTTCGTCCACAGGGTGTGGAGAACTCGGGTGGATCGCGCGGGACGGGGCAGGTCACGCGGCCCTTGGCCACGTCGGCCGGTCAGATCGTGATCAGGCCGGTGGCCAGGCCGACGACCCCGACGACCGCGCCCACGAGGACCACGACGAACAGCACCAGTTCGGCGGGAGAGAAGATCCGCCTGCCGTGCTCGCGCCGGGTGATGATGAACAAGATCATTCCAGGCGCGTAGATGATGCACGACAGCAGCAGGAACTTCAGCCCCGCCGCGAAGATCAGAAACGCCGTGTAGACGACGGCGAGCCCGGCCACCAGCAGATCCTTGGCCGGCCCACGCCTGTCGTCCTCCCCCTCGCCCCACCCGCCGGCGAGCTTGAGCGCGTAGCCCGCGGCCAGCAGGTACGGCACCAGCGACAGCGAGCTGCACAGCTTGAGCGTGAAGGCGAAGGCGTCGTCGGAGAACAGCGTGATCGCCAGCACCGCGGTGATGAGGCCGCTGGTCATCAGCAGCGCGGCCACCGGCACCCCCTTGCGGTTCTCGCGCTTGAGGAAGGCCGGCATGTCGTCGTCCTTCGCCGCGACGAACAGCACCTCGGCCGCCATGAGAGTCCACGCGAGGTAGGCGCCGAGGACCGAGACGATGAGCCCGAGGCCGATGAAGACCGAACCCCACGGGCCGACCACCGATTCCAGCACGCCCATCATGGACGGCTGGCGGATCGTGGCCAGCTCCGCCTTGGGGAGCACGCCGTACGACAGGATCGAGACGGAGGCGAACAGGGCGAGCACGCTGAGGAAGCCCAGCACGGTCGCCTTTCCGACATCCTCCCGCCTGCGCGCGTAGCGGGAGTACACGCTGGCGCCCTCGACTCCGAGAAAGACGAAGACGGTGACCAGCATCGTTGCCTTGACCTGGGTGAACAGCGCGCCGAGTGACCGCTCGCCGCCGCCCCACAGGTTGGCGGAGAACACCTCGCCGCGCAGCGCCACCGCGACGATCACGATGAACACCACGATCGGGACCAGCTTCGCGACCGTCACGATCCTGTTGATCGAGGCGGCCTCCTTCACCCCGCGCATGATCATGGCGTGGAACGCCCAGACGCCCACTGCCGAGACGGCCACGGCCAGGATCGTGTTGCCCTCGCCGAAGCCGGGGACGACCGTGCCGAGCGTCGACTTGATCAGCACCCAGTAGGAGACGTTGCCGACGCAGGCGCTGGCCCAGTAGCCGAAAGCGGAGAAGAACCCGGGGAACTCGCCGAACCCCGCCTTGGCGTAGGCGTAGACGCCCGCGTTGAGATCGGGCTTGCGTACGGCGAGCGTCTGGAAGACGAAGGCGAGCATGAGCATGCCGACGCCTGCGATCGTCCAGGCCACGATCGCTCCCAGGACCCCCGTGGCCTGGGCGAAGTTGCGCGGCAGCGAGAACACGCCCGCGCCGACCATCGAGCCGACCACCATCGCGGTCAGCGTCGGCAGCGGCAGCTTGCGTGCGGCCTCGATCCTGGTCTCAGTGCTCATCGTGGGGTCCCGTCCGCCTGCGAGCCATGGCGGTCAGGGGCCGAGACATCCTGATGATCACTCATGGAATCCCCCGATTCCCGTTGTGCCGTGACGGCCTTGCGGGGGAGAGGACACGGCAACCCGCATCATTCCACTGAGGATTTGGGGCCAATCTTCCAGTAGGGATTGCTTTGTCAAAGGTTGGGCATCAGCGCCGCGTGGAATCCATGTGCCAGTTGGTGATCCAGGTCCGCTCGCCGTCGACGGAGAACGCCTGCTCCCAGTGGGCGGACCGCTCGGTGATGTCCGACCAGATGAAGCGCACCCTGACGTCCCTGCCCCGGACGGTGTCGTCCCCGTAGAACTCGCCCCTGCCGCCGGTGAACCTGCCGACGACCGGCGGGGTCAGCGTGCCCGTGCGGCTGTTGACCCAGTTCAGGGACCACTCCTCGCTCGCGGGGTCGTACAGCCGCAGGGTGAGCCCGCGGAACCCCTTCGTCGGGAACTCGATCTCGTCGAAGTTCGCTCCGCCGCCGAAGTGCCGGGAGGCGTGGCTGACGGCGGGGAACTCCTCCCACTCGGTCGCCTCTCGCAGGAAGCACGACTCCTCGAGGAAGTCGGTCCTTCGCCTGTTGGTGACGTCCCATGTGCCGGTGTAGAAGTCGAAGTCGTTCATGTGACGGACCGTAGGGCGGGTCCACTGCCATCTCGTGTCAGTGGAATTCGAGGAACTCGGCGGCCGTCGCCCCCCATGGTGGCGACGCGACAATGGGTATGTGGCAGGTGAGTGCGAACGAAGGTGCCGCCATGAACGATTCCACCGGAATCGAGGACATGATCACCGGGCTGCTCGAGGCCAGCCACCAGGCGACGCTGGAGCAGCTGCCGGCACTGGTGAGCCTGCACGCGGCCCGCGTGGGCATGGACCCGGTGCTGATCTACCTGGCCGATCTGCAGCAGAACGTGCTGCGCCTGCTTGCGGGGCACGGCGACGGCGCCGGACAGGACGCCTGTCTGCGTCCGGCGGAGCTCGGCATGGACACCACCCTGGCAGGAAGGGCCTTCCAGGAGGTCCGCGTCCTGGCCAGAGCCGCTCCCGGCGACGCCACGACCGACTGGTGGGTGCCGATCCTGGACGGCACCGAACGGCTGGGCATCCTGCGGGCCACCGTTCCCCGGGGACGCGAAGGGGCCGAGCACGCCATGCGGCCCCTGGCGTCACTGGTGGCACTCATCGTGAGCAGCCAGCGCGCCCACAGCGACACCTTCCCGCGCCTGGTGCGCTCGCAGCCGATGAACGTGGCCGCCGAGCTGCAGTGGCGGCTCATGCCGCCACTGACCTTCGCCACCAGCCGGGTGACCGTGAGCGCCGTGATGGAGCCCGCCTACGAGGTGGGCGGCGACGCCTTCGACTACGCCCTCGACGGCGACACTCTGCACCTCGCGGTCTTCGACGCCATGGGCCACGACGTCTCGGCCGGGTTGACCGCCACCCTGGCCATGGCGGCCTGCCGTAACCACCGCCGCCATGACATGCCGCCGGCGCCCAACACGGAGGCGATCGAGCGGGTCCTGATCGAGGAGTTCGGGCGCAGCACGCGCTACGTGACGGCGGTCGTCGCCGACCTGGATGTCACCACCGGCGTCCTCACCTGGGTCAACCGCGGACACCACCCACCGATCATCATCCGCGGCGGCCGCTGGACCGTCACGCTGGAGTGCCCGCCCGCCCACCCCATGGGCCTGGACCTCGGCCTTCCCGTCGTCCTGTGCCGCGAACAGCTGGAGCCCGGCGACAGGCTGCTGCTCTACACCGACGGGATCATCGAGGCGGGCAGCCGGGAGGGGAAGGAGTTCGGCCTGCCCAGGTTCGTCGACTTCATCATCCGGCACAACACCGCCGAGCTCCCCGTGCCCGAGACCCTCCGGCGCCTGATCAAGAGCATCCTGACCTACCGGGACGGTCGGCTCGACGACGACGCCACGGTCCTGCTCGCCGAGTGGTGCGGCCCCGCCGAGCGCCGGCTCCGCCTCTGATCGTCGACCCGGCCTGGCCCGGAAGCCGTTCCGCGGCCGGCCCCTCTCCCCCGGGTCAGCCCATGGAGCGGCGCAACGTCAAGGACTGGAACCGGAGCTCATCGGCCCAAGATGGACCGAAGCCTGGGTGCACCTCGGCCGGATCACTACAGCCCGCTCCACCCTCCCTTGGGTTGCTGGCGGGATTTCCGCAGGTGAAGCGGGATTCTAGGGTGATCGTCATGAACGATTCCCACCGCTTCGCCCCCTCCGGACGACCGCCCGCACCCGCCTCCAGGCGGGATGGCCGTGGCATCGCGGTGCGCGCTCTCCTATGGCTCGTCCTCATCGTGAGCGCCGCCGTGAACATCGCCGGCAACCTCTTCGACCGCACAAGCACGCCGGTGGGCCTGGGCGCCGGGATCATCGCCGTGGGCTGCATCGCGGGGCTCATCAGCCATCACGTCGTCGCACGCCGCCGCGCATGAGCGTCGTCACCCTCACCGACGTCGTCAAGGAGCACGGTGACGTCGTCGCGCTCGACCGGGTCTCGCTCGCCTTCCCGCGCGGCCGGTTCGTCGCCGTCATGGGACCTTCGGGCTCCGGCAAGAGCACGCTGCTGAACTGCGCGGCCGGGCTCGACACGCCCACGTCGGGCTCGGTCACCATCGGCGGCGTGGACGCCACCAGGCTCAACGAGACCAGGCGTACCGAACTGCGAAGGAAGCACATCGGGTTCGTGTTCCAGTCCTACAACCTGCTGCCCGCCCTCAGCGTCGAGCACAACATCACCCTGCCGCTCCGCCTGGCCGGAATCCGGCCCGACCCCGCCTGGCTGCGCGAACTGGTCGACCGGGTCGGGCTCGGCGGGCGGCTGCACCACAGGCCCGCCGAGCTGTCGGGCGGCCAGCAGCAGCGCGCCGCGATCGTCCGCGCGCTCGCGGCCCGCCCCGATGTGGTCTTCGCCGACGAGCCCACAGGGGCACTCGATCTGCGCAGCGCCTCCGACGTGCTCGACCTGCTGCGGGAACTGGTCGACGACCTCGGCCAGACCGTGGTCATGGTCACCCACGATCCCGCGGCCGCGGCAAGGGCCCATGACACGCTCGTCATGGCCGACGGGAAGGTGGTCGACCTGCTGTCCGGCCCCACGGCCGCGGACCTGGCCAGGCGACTGACCCAGCTCACCGCCGTACTGGAGGATGCCAGGTGATCAGGACAGCCCTCGCCATGGCGGGGTTCAGCGGCCTCGTCGTGGCCTTCCTGGCCGTGTTCGGCGGAATGGCCCTGCTCACCGGATCCGGTGTGATCATCGAGTCGGGCGTGCGCTCCAGCGTCTCCACCCAGCGCCTGGCCGGGGCCGACGTGATCGTCTCGGCCAGGCAGTCCATCCCCCAGCCTGAGGACCTGCCGGTCGCCCTGCCCGAACGCGCCGTCGTGCCCGCGTCCCTCGTGGCCCGGCTGGCCGCCGTACCGGGCGTGGCCTCCGCCGTCGGCGACCTGAGCTTCCCCGCCACCGTCATCCCCGGCGTTTCCGGTACGGCAGGCACTCCCATCACGGCCACCGGTCACGGATGGTCCTCGGCCACGCTCACCAGGACGCCCGCCCCCACGATCACCGGCACCGCCCCGAGAGCCGCGAGCGAGATCGCGCTGCCGTCCGCCACCCCGGGCGCGCGCCTTGGCCAGAAGGTGCGCGTCGTCGCCGCCGGCACGACGGGCGACTACCGGGTCACCGCGCTCGTGGACTCCCCCGGCCTCTACTTCAGCGACGAGACCGCCACCAGGCTCGCCGCCAGGGACACCGGGCCGCGCGCGAAGACCGTGGACCTCGTCGCGCTCCGCGCGGCACCCGGCGTGTCCGCCGCCGCGCTCGCCGCCGACCTCGGCAGGCTGTTCGGCGAGCGGTACGAGATCTCCACCGGCCGGACCAGAGGCGACGCCGAGTCCCCCGGCACGGCCGCCGCCCGCGCCATGCTCATCGCGCTGCCCGCCTCCATCGGCGGGATCAGCCTGATGGTCGTGGGGTTCGTGGTCGCGGGAGGCCTGTCCCTGTCGATCGACAAGCAGCGCCGCGACCTCGCACTCCTGCGCGCGGCCGGCGCCACCCCGCGCCAGGTGCGCAGGCTGGTCTCCGTCCAGGGCACCACGGCCGCGCTGGCCGCGCTCATCCCGGGGGCGGCGCTCGGATACTTCCTGGCCGCCAGGTTCGGCGACCTGCTGGTGTCGATCGGCATGCTGCCCGGCGACCTCCCGCTGTCCTACAGCCCGCTGCCCGCCCTGGCGGCCGCGCTGCTGCTGCTCGCCGTGGTCAGGACGTCGGCCTGGGGCGCGTCCTACCGCGCCTCCCAGATGTCGGCGGTGTCCGCCGTCGCCGAGTCACGCAGCGAGCCGCGCGCCCCCTCCCGCATCCGCACGACCAGCGGGCTGCTCCTCATGCTCGCCGCGGTCGGGCTCTCCGCGATCCCGCTGGTGATCCGCACCGAATTCGCCGCGATCGGCCCAGGAACGGCCGCGCTCCTGGCCGTGATCGGCCTCGCGCTGGCCGGCCCCTCGCTGATCCAGCGGGCGACGGGCATCCTGGCCAGGCGGCTTCCCCCCGGCCTGTCCGCGCCCGCCTGGCTCGCGGTGAGCAACACCCACGGCTACGCGCTCAGGACCGCGGGAGCCGTCGCCGCGCTCGGCATGGCCGTCACGCTCGCGCTCAGCGTCGTACTGACCCAGACCACGATCGCGAAGGCCACGGAGGACGAGGCCGCCCAGGGCATCCGTGCCGACGCCACGATCACCGCCCCCGCCCTCGGCGGCATCCCGCACGACCTGCTCTCCGACGTACGCGCCGCCAAGGGTGTCACCGCGGCCACCGCGTTCACCACGACCACCGTGCTGGCCCGCTCCCTGGCCGTCGGCGACGACGCCCGCCGGCTCGTCCCCCGCCCCGCCATGGTGCTCGGCCCCGACGCCGAGGGCCTGGTTGACCTGGGCATCACGCGAGGCGGCCTGGCCGCCCTCAAGGGCGACACGATCGCCCTCGACGAACGCGCGGGAAGGCTCGGCGAACACCGGGAGCTCATCATGGGCGACGGCACGCGGGTACGGGCCCGCGTGGTGGCCACCTACACCCGCGCCCTCGGCTTCGGTCCGATGGTGCTCTCCCGCGACCTGGCCGCCGGGCACACCACGACCGGCCTGGACTCCACCATCCTGGTACGGCTCGCTCCCGGCGCGTCCCCCCTGCCCGCGCTCCTGAAGCGGTGGCCGGGTACCGTCCTGTCCCCCGATCCCGGCCTCCAGCTGGGCAGGCCCTCAGGGGAGCTCTGGGTGAACGCGGCGGTCATCGCCGTACTCCTCGGCTACGTCATGGTCGCGGTCACCAACCGCCTGGTGGCCACCACCACCGGGCGAACCGCCGAGCTGACCGCCCTGCGTCACCTGGGCGCCACCCCACGGCAGCTCCGGTCCATGATCCGCTGGGAAGCCGTGGTCGTGGCCGCCGCGGCCGCCGGATCCGGTCTCCTCCTGGCCGCCGTCCCCCTGACGATGCTCAGCATCGGCTTCCTCTCCCGGCCGTGGCCCGCGGGTCCGCTCTGGCTCGCCCCCGCCGTCGTGCTCGCCGTCACCATGGTCGTCTGGCTCGCCCTCGACCTTCCCGCGCGCCGTATCATCCGCCGGATCTGACGCCTGCCCCCGTTGTCGAGCGGCCTGTCCGCGCTACTTCCCGGGGCAGGCGGGAGGGGCACCGGCACGGTCATCCCGCCCGCGACGTCAGCCTGCCGAACGCGGCGGGGTCGAAGCGGTCACAGGTCCTTACGCTGGAAGGACAGCGCCGCCAGCCCCCAGACCATCACCACCCACGCAGCGGCCCACACGAGGTAGGCGACCGTCAGCGGCGCCCTGCTCAGGAAAGGAGAGCCGTCGAACGCCGCGCCGAGCCGCGCCAGCGCGACCGGATCCTGGAATGCGTGCATGGCCCCACGCCACAGGCCGTCGGTGGGCAGGAGCATCCGCGAGACGGTGCCGACGCGCGCGACACCATCGTTGCCGAGAGCCTCGCCGATGCCGCCCACCACACCGGCGACCCAGGTGGCGCCGAAGAGGCCCACCGCGACCACGCCCGACGCCATCGGCGAGATGACGGTCGACAGCAGCAGGCCGAGGGTGAGCAGCACGGTCGTCTGCGCCGCGAGCAGCGCGAGGGCGACCGCCGGCTGCGGTGGCCAGTAGCCCACCGTCCACCAGACGATGAGGCACTGAGCCAGCCCGGCGAGAACGACGAAGCCGCTGCCGAACACCACCAGCCCCAGCCACTTGCCCAGCAGGACCGCCGATCGACGGACCGGCCGGGCCAGCACTGCCAGCGCGATGCCCGACTCCGTCTCGCCGGACAGCGTGGGGCCGGCAAGGAAGGCGGTACCCAACGCCGCGATCAGGCTGAAGCCGAACATCACGAGGTTGAGCAGCTGGGAGGCCGCCATCCGGGCCTCGCCGCTGGTGAGCGTGCCGTAGCTGGACTCGGCCGCCAGGCGGGAGAACCCCCAGCCGCTCAGCAGGAGCAGCGCGACGGTGAGTACGGCGAGGGCCAGCAGCACGCGCCGGCGCGACGCCTCGCGCAGGGTGAGCACGGCCATCGACACGACCGTCCGTATGGTCATCGTTCGCCTCCGTGGCCTGCCCGCAGGATGCCGAGCAGGCGCTCCTCCAGGCTGATGCGTCCGGGTTCGACCGCGTGCACCCGAGCACCCAGGGTGACCAGGTCGCGCACCAGGTCGGGAACGGCCGTTCCGTCGTCGTCGGCCGGCAGCGCCACGGTGAACCAGTCGTCGGCCTTCTCGACGTCCCCTGTCGCCGCCAGCCGCGCCTGCGCCGCAGGGGACAGGTCGGTCAGCCGCAGCCGGAGCTCGCGCCGGCCGAGCAGCTCGGCAAGGGTCCCCGATGCGGCGACCCGTCCCCTGTCGAGGATGACCACCCGGTCGCAGACTCGCTCGACCTCGCCGATCAGGTGCGAGTTGAGCAGCACCGCGACGCCCCGCGACCGCAGTGCCAGGACGATGTCGCGCACGTCGACGCGGCCCAGCGGATCCAGCGCGCTGGTCGGTTCGTCCAGGACCACGAACTCCGGCCGGGCCACCAGGGCCACCGCCAGACCGAGCCGCTGCTGCATGCCCTTCGAGAAGCCGCCCACGCGATCGCCTGCGCGGTCGGCCAAGCCCACGAGGGACAGGCAGTCGCGCTGCTCCTGCGCGGGCACGCCGACCCCTGCCAGACGGACGTGAAGGGCCAGGACCTCGGCCGCGCTGAGCCACGGCTGATACCGGAAGAGCTCCGGCAGGTAGCCGACGCGGGCACGCGCGGCCGGATCGGCTGCGGGCCTCCCGAGGAGCAGCACCTCTCCCGCGTCGGGGCGGACCAGGCCGAGGAGCATCTTGATCACCGTGGTCTTGCCGGCCCCGTTCGGGCCGAGCAGCCCGACCACCTCGCCGCGGCCCACCTCCAGGGACACATCGGCGACCGCCGGGCGCCGGCCGTACCGCTTGCGCAGCCCCGAGCACCACACGGCGGGTGCCGGCGGCAGGCCGGCGATCAGGCGCGCCGCCGCGAGCAGCGCGTCGGCGTCGGCGGGATCGGCGGGATCGGCGGGATCGGCGGGGTCGGCGGGGTCGGCGGGGTCGGCGGGGTCGGCGGCCATGGTCACCCCAGGTCCCGGGCGATCGACAGGACCTCGTCCGCGTCCAGTGTGCCGGCCACGGCGGTCACCACGCCGTCGTCCACCCACACGACGGCCGCCATCGCCCGGTCACGCGTAGCCAGCACCGTGGCAGGCACTCCGTCCACCTGGGCCGACGACGTGGTGACCTGGTCGGCGGGCACGGGCAGCGGCAGGGTCGAGCCGTCGCCGCCGAACGTGCGCAGCCGGGCCGCGACGTCCTCGGGCAGGCCGGAGATCGACAGCAGGTAGTCCCGCACGGTCTCGAACGGGACTCCGGAGGAGTACGCCGACGGCGCGACGGCGCGACCGACGACGAGGGCAGGAGCCCCGGCCGAGGAGGACCAGACCTGGGCCACGCCAGGGCCGGCGACGAGCCGTACCTGACTCCCGTCCAGACCCTGTGGGGCAGGCGGCAGCGTCTTCCCCGCCTCTGCGGCGGCGCGAGCGGCGCGATCCGCCGAGAAGGTGAACGTGGCGTTCACCTTGCCGCCCACCTGGTAAACCGGCTCGCCGGTGACGCCGCGGGGCAGGGCGGCCACCTTCGGCACGGCGAGACCGGTCTCCCCTGCCGCGGCCGCCGTGTCAGGGACCTGGTGCACCTCGCCGTCGCCGGCCACCACGACGTCGCCGTATGCGCTCAGGTCGGGCAGGGCGATGAGATCGGCGGCGCTGAGGCCGACCGGAGCGACCTGCTCGGTCTGGAAGATCTGCAGCCAGTCGTTGGCGGCGGCGGTGCCGGCTCCGCTCAGGGCGAGGGCGACGGCGACGGCCGCGGTGACGGGACTGCGCAGGGCTCCACGGAGTCGACCGGCACGGCGGGTCGCCCGCCCCGGTCCCGTGGCGGGCCCAGCCGTCGGCAGGCGCCGCCGCGCGGCGGCGTCGCGGTCCGCGCCGTCTCCGGTTGCCGGCACCGCGTCGACAGGGGCGAGGTTCTCGCGCATGGCGGCCACCCCGCCGAGGCACTGCGGGCAGCCGGCGACGTGCCGGCGGTCGGCGTCGGCCACGCCGGCCGGCTCGTCGAACAGCCGGCGCAGCACACCTTCAGTCGGATGACGCATGACGTTCAGCTCCTTGCGAAGGCGGATTCCGCTCGGTCACGGCGTCATCAAAGCAGACGCGTATGCGAATGCCGCGCAGCTGATGTGAGGATCTGGTGCAGAGTTCGTTCCTCGAGCCCGGCGCCCAGGAAGCGCGATATGGACGACGAGTCGAGTTCCCGCCGGCCTGGCCGCCGCGGCTGACACCGAGCCCCGTCCGCGCGAGGAGCGGCGCCCGGACAGAGGGCTCAGCGGGCTCCGTTCTCGGCTGTCTGCTTGAGGTGTGCGAGCCAGGCGGTGAGCGACGCCTCGAGGGCCGCCCGCATGCCGTCCCGGTCAGCGTGGACCGGCTCGCCGTCCCACGATTCAGCGGTCTGGACGTAGGTGCGCCCGTCCCGTTCCGTGAAGGTCCACTCGTGGATACCCGTGATGCCGTGTGCGGGCCCGCCCCACAGGATGCGGCGCCCCGGCTCGATCGTGTAGACGGTGGAGTCGATGTCCAGGCCGAAGGTGCTCCAGTGGAACACCGAGCCCTCGGCGAGCGGGCCGTCGGCGGAGGCGGTGGTGATGTCGGTCTGCCACGACGGCCAGGCGGGCACGTCGGTGTGCAGGTCCCAGACCCGTGACAGGGGCGCGTCGATGACGGTTTCGAGTCGGACGACGACGGCGGCTGCGGTGTCGATGGTGATGATCACTTCTGGTCCTCGATCCAGTGGCCGTGGATGCCGGCGGGCACCCTGCGGGGGAGTTCGACGGTGGCGACGGTGGCGAGGTCTCCCGCGTCCAGGACGAGGAGCTGGGAGGCCTCCGCCTTGAGGTCGCTGACGACGGTGAGCAGGTAGCCGTCGTCCTCGTTGGTCCCGCCCTCCGCGGGGACGAAGACGGCCTCGCCCGGCATACGGCCTGGTCCGTGGCTGAGCAGCTGCTGCCGGCCGGTGACGGTGTCGAACTTGACGGTGGAGTAGCCGTCCAGGCCCGCGCCGGGGAAGGCGATGGCGTAGCTGTAGCGGTTGAAGGCGCCGGTGTGGGCGTCGTTGATGGAGGGGAACTCGGTGGGCAGGTCGTCGAGCGACTCCTCGGTCGCCTTCCCGGTGGCCGGGTCCAGGATCCAGCGGTGGAAGGTGGATCCGGCGTCGGGGCTGACGCCGTAGCCTGGGGCGCCGATCCACCACTTCCAGGAGGTCTCCCAGGAGGAGCGGTCGAAGCGGGGCCCTTCGAGCACCACGCGGCCCTGCGTGTCGACGTAGGAGTTGGTGACGTGCAGGATGGCTCCCTGCTCGACTTCGAACCACGTGATCGTGGCGGCGCCCGTGCGGGGCATGACGCCGATGCGCAGCGGCACGTCGTCGTGCCACTTGTACGGGATGCCTGAGTGCTCGGAGTGGTCGAAGACGACCGGCGAGTTGATGAAGACCGCGTGGTCGCGGGTGATGGCGAAGTCGTGCATGAGCGAGGGCCCGGAGCCGTCGATCACGGTGGTGCGGACGATCTGGCCTGAGGCGTCGGCGACGTGGTAGGTCAGGTAGGGCGGGAAGGGGCTGTAGGAGAAGAAGTGCAGCTCGCCCGTGACCGGGTCCTCCTTGGGGTGAGCGGTCATCGAGCTGGTGAGCTTGCCGCCGAAGTCGTAGACGCCGACGGTGTCGAGCTCGGCGGTCACCTCCCAGGGCAGGTTGGCCTCCTGCAGCGCCAGGTAGCGACCGCCGTGGAAGATGATGTTGGTGGCGGCGGCGGAGACCTCCAGCTCGGTGCCGGTGAACGGCACGCCGTCCAGGAACGGGGTCTTCACCCACCGGTTGCGGTACCACTCGGCCCGCCCGTCGGCCAGCCGTACGCCGTGCAGCATGCCCTCGCCGCGGAACCAGTGGCTGGGGGTGACGCCGGGCTTGGGGTTGTGGCCGTTGCGGAAGTAGCGGCCGTTGAGCTCGGGCGGCAGGGTGCCGTGCACGGTCAGCTCGCGGGCGGTGATCTCGTCGGTGACCGGGGTGAAGTGGCCGGTCAGGTACGGCTTGGGCAGGTCTTTCATGACCGTGTCGCCTTTCCGAGAAGGAGGAGGGTGATGACGGCGCAGGCCAGGAAGGCCGCGCCGGACGAGGGAAGAAGGGTCAGGAAGGCCAGGCCGACGGCACCACCGATCTGGCGGGTGGCGTTGAGCAGCCCGCCGGCCAGGCCGCTGTCGGCGGCGGGCACGCCCGCCGAGGCGAGCGAGGTGAGCCGGACGAAGGCCACTCCGAGCCCGGCGCCGATCAGCAGCGAAGGGCCGAGCAGGTCCACGAGGAAGGTGCCGTCCGCGGGGGTGCGGGCCAGCCAGGCCAGCCCGGCCGCCAGCAGCGCCAGGCCGCTGGGCAGTACGGCACGACCGTGCAGCCGAGGTGTCGCCCAGGACGCCAGCGTGATCATGAGGGCGAGCGGCAGCTGGGCGACTCCCGCTTCGAGCGGCGTGTAGCCGAGTTCGCGCTGCTGGTAGAGGGGCAGGTAGTAGAACAGGCCGAGCCAGACCGCGCCGAGCAGCGCCATGAGCACGTTCGCCCGGGCCACGATCCGCATGCGCGAGGGCAGCAGCGGGTCCTGCGAGCGCCGCTGCAGCAGCACGAACACGCCCAGCAGGACCAGGCCCGCGATGACGAACGGCCAGCGTCCGGACAGGCCGTAGGTCAGGGCCACCAGCCCGCCGGTGACCGTCACCGCGCCGGGCAGGTCCAGCCGGCCGCCCCGTGGCGGGGAGGGCTGGACCATGAGCCGGGTGGCCGCCAGCACGGCCAGCGCGACGGGAACCATCACGAAGAAGACCGAACGCCAGCCGTACAGGCCCGTGAGCAGTCCGCCGAGCAGAACGCCCGCCGCGCCTCCCGCGCCGGAGACCGCGCCCCACACGCCGAGTGCGGTGCCCCGGTCAGCGCCCTGGTACAGGGTCAGCACCAGCGCCAGCGCGGTGGGCGCCAGCAGTGCGGCGCCCACGCCCTGCGCCGCCCTGGCCGCGATCAGTGTCACGGCGTCCGGCGCGATCGCGGCGCCCAGCGATGACAGCGCGAACAGGCCGGTGCCGATCAGGAAGACGCGGCGCAGGCCGTACACGTCGCCGGACCGCCCGCCGAGGAGCAGCAGCGCGCCGAAGACCAGCACGTAGGCGTTGATCACCCAGGCCAGACCGGCGGCCGACAGGCCGAGACCGCTGCGGATCTCGGGGAGGGCGACGTTCACGATCGAGGTGCTCAGCACGACGAGGAACTGGGCCGTGGCCAGGACGCCCAGTGGCGTCCAGCTGGTCCGAGTGACGTGTGCGCTGCTCATGGCTCGACACTGGCAGCGGTGGCCGGACGTTCGCGTCGGTAGTTTTCGCCTATATGACTGCCTATGCGGAATGATCGGGGCACCTATGGAGACGTTGGTCGGCCGGGAGGCCGAGACAGAACGGATGGACGCCCTCGTAGAGGCCGCCAGGCAGGGCCGCGGCGGTGCGCTGGCACTGTGCGGGGAGCCCGGCATAGGCAAGAGCGCGCTGCTGCGCCGGCTCGCCGAGAGCGCGTCCGGCTTCCTGGTCATCCAAGCGTCGGGCGCGGAGTTCGAGACCGAGCTGCCCTTCGCCGCACTGCACCAACTCTGCGTGTCGCTACTCGAGCACCTGGACGAGCTGCCGCCGCCGCACCGCAGGGCCCTGGAGATCGCTTTCGGCCTGGCCACCGGCGCCCTCGATCCCTTCATGGTCGGGGTCGGGACCCTGGGCCTGCTGGCCGAGGCCGCGCGGAAACGCCCTCTGCTCTGCTTGATCGACGACGCGCATTGGCTGGACGACGCATCGGCCAAGGCGCTGGCCTTCGTGTCGCGCAGGATCGCCGATGAGCCGGTGGCCGTGGTGTTCGCCACCAGGGAGCCGGGATTCGGCACCTTGCCGGGCCTGAACCTCGGTGGTCTGCGCGAGAGCGAGGCCAGGGCGCTGTTGGCCGGGGCTGTCCGGGCGCCGCTGGACGAGCGGGTCCGCGACCGCATCCTGGCCGAGTCGAGGGGGAACCCTCTCGCGTTGCTGGAGCTGCCCAGGAGCGCGGGCCTGGCAGGGATGGCGGGCGGATTCGACCTGCCCGCTCCCAGCGTGGTCGAGCAGAGTTTCCGGGTACGGCTGGCGCAGCTGCCGCCGCAGGCCAGGCTGCTGCTGACGGTCGCCGCAGCCGATCCGGTCGGTGACCCAGGACTCCTGTGGCGGGCGGCCGAGCTGCTGGGCATCGAGCACGCATCGGCCGCAGAGGCGGCAGAGCTGGTGGACTTCGGCGCCAGGATCCGCTTCAGCCACCCACTCGCCCGATCGGCCGCCTACACGGCCGCCCCTCCTGAGGAGCGCAGGCGAGCCCACGCGGCGCTCGCCGAGGCGACCGACGCGGTGGCCGACCCCGATCGGCAGGCCTGGCACCGTGCCCATGCCGCCGTCGGCCCCGACGAGGAGGTGGCCGCAGCGCTGGAGCGGTCGGCGGCCAGGGCGCAGGCCCGAGGCGGGGTGGCGGCCGCCGCCGCCTTCTTGGAACGGGCCGCGGCGCTCACCCCCGGCTCGGGCCCGCGGATCGAGCGGGTGCTCGCCGCCGCTGAGGCCAAGCTCTCGGCGGGCGTGTTCGACATCGCGGCTGAGCTGCTCACCACCGCGGGGACGGCCTCACCCGACCGTGCCCAGCAGGCCAGGATCGACCTGCTGCGGGGCAGGCTCTCCTTCGTCCGCCACCGCGGCGACGAGCGGCCGACCGCCTACCTGCTGCGGGCCGCCGACCGGCTGGCGGACACCGACCCGGCCTGGTCCAGGGAGTGCTACCTGGACGCGATGGAGATCGGCGTCCTCATCGGCGACCTCGACCCCGTGGTGCAGGCGGCCAGAACCGCCGGCTCCAAGGACCCGGTGCTGGAGTGCATGATCAGGTTGACCACACAGGGCCATCGGGCAGCGGCCGACCTGCTGCGACCCATCCTCGCGGACGAAGCCGGGTGGAGCAGTCGCCCCTCGCTCGGCTTCATGCTGGCGGCCGAGCTGTGGACCTACGGCGCCCTGCGCGGCATCGCCGAGCGCGTCACCGCGGCCGGCCGCGAGTCAGGCTCCTTCCACATGCTCCCCATCGGACTGGCCATGCAGGCCACAGCCGCCGCCCACGCGGGCGAGTTCGGCGCCGCCATGGAGATGATCTCCGAGGAGGAGGCCATCGCCGAGGCGACGGGCGCGGCTCCGCTGGTCTACCCGCGCATCCACCTGGCCGCGCTGCGTGGACGCCGCGCGGAGGCCTTCGAGCTGTTCGCCAACGTGGATTCGCGGATGACGCTCAGCGTCCAGTGGGCGGCGGCCGTCCTCCACAACGGCCTGGGCAACTATCAGGCCGCTCTGGAGGCCGCGCGGACCGCCGTCGCGCACGAACACCTCGGCATGTCCGGGCTGGCCCTGCCGGAGCTGGCGGAGGCCGCCGTGCGCTGCGGCAAACCGGACGTCGCCGAGAGCGCCATGGCCGACCTCCGCGAACGTACGCAGGCGGGCGGGGACGCCTGGGGGCTGGGCGTGGCAGCGTACGCGCGGGCGCTGGTCACCGGCGACGAGGAGGCCTACCGCGAGGCCATCGATCACCTCGACGGTAGCCGGGTGGCGATCTACCGGGCCCGCGCGCACCTGCTGTACGGGGAGTGGCTGCGCCGGCAGGGACGACGGCGTGAGGCCCGCGAGCGGTTGCGTGTCGCGCACGAGGCGTTGACGGACATCGGGGCCGAGGCCTTCGCCGAGCGTGCCGCGGGCGAGTTGCGCGCCACCGGCGAACACGCCCGCAGCCGCTCCTCGCAGACCGCCGAGCGGCTCACCATGCAGGAGGTGCACATCGCACGGCTGGTCGCCGACGGGGCCACCTCCAAGGAGGTCGCGGCCACGTTGTTCCTCAGCCCGAGAACCGTCGACGCCCACCTGCGGAACATCTTCCGCAAGCTCGGGCTCACGTCGCGTAAGCAATTGCGCGACCTGCCCGACATCCGGGGATAGGTAGCTTTCGCCGACGCGACCGACGTGGCTCTGACGCGAACGTATGAGCCATGACGATCAAAGACATCACCGAAGAGATCACCACCGAAACGCCTGCCAAGAAGAAGAGCAAGGCGAAGAAGCGCGCGGCCAAGAGCCTGCTCTGGTTCGCCCTGCTCGGCACCGCCGTCCTGGTCCTGGCCGAGCCATGGCTCCTGATCCCAGCGGCCCTCCTCGCGGCGATCGCGCTCTGGGACTGACGCCCGCCGTGTTCGAGCCGCCCGAAGAACGGCCAAACGACAAAAGGCCGATCCCAAGATCTTGGGATCGGCCTCTGAACTGCGATGGTGGGGCTACCAGGACTTGAACCTGGGACCTTCCCCGTTGCTGACCTTCCTGAATGGCACGCAATGGGCACGGTCTGACCTTCTGATCCCTAGGCCTCTCGTTCAGAGCCGTCCGCCTTGCTGTTTCTCGAGGCTCTGGCCGTTCAGATCCGCACGGCCCAGTTTCCGTTCCAGCGGCTTTCTGGGCGGCTCCAAAGTCCAGCTGAGCATGCACGGTCAGTTCCCGGCCAGGAGAAACATCGCAGCCAGGTCGCTAGCCGACTCCTCGACGTCTTGAGAGCCATCGACATCCAGGACCGGCAAGTCCTGCCTGAGGGCTTGGCGTCGTACCTCTTCGTCCCAGAGCTCGTCGCGGCCCAGCCGATTCACCATCGCCTCGGTGTGGTCGCTGATTCCCCAGTTGGATCGCGCTCGGGCTGGGTCAGCGAATCGGGCCCCCAAAGCATGGCGACGAAATTCGGGCGTTGGCAGCAGAAACACGGCCTGCTCACGCCATGTCAGCAATGGCGCAACGTCCGCAGGCAGCGTACGGAAATCGTCGACCAGCACGGGTCGGTCGGTTGGCAGAGTCAGCAGGTCTTCGATGACGAGTCCGAATGTCTCGCCGTGCAGACTGGGCATGCTCTCGAAGATCTCTTTCGGCGTGCGGCCCGTCCATCTGTGTTCCAGGGGGGTTTGCAGCAGTGTGCACATGTACGGATGTCGTTGTGGGGTACACCGCTGGATGTAGCGATGCTCGGCCAGATCGCCGTCATACACGAACACGTCATAGCGTTCGGCCAAGACCCGGCTAAGAGTGCTCTTGCCTGCGCCGGTACCTCCGGCGATCCAGCGGACATGCGCAAGCCGACGGATGAGATCAGCAGAGTCATGTTGGTTCAGGCTGGTCATGTCCGGCAGTCTCGCAAGATCGAGCAGCTGGAAACAGTCTTGTTTTCGCATCCCGTGCTGGTGAAGCTTGAAGAAGACGACCGATTCGTACTGCCGTGCCAGTCCCGCGCTGTCAGCTTGGCAATTGCAGGGATTTTGGCTTGTAGAGTCGTTGACCTGCGGCTGAGGCCCGCCGTGAGTGACCTTGGTTGACCCCTCGTCACCGCCCTCAATGGCACGACCTTGGATGCGGATGAGGGCATGAACGAGCAGGTTGCGGCCGAGATCGCAGACGAGTCTGAACCCCCGCGTTTGGTACGCACCTGCGTGCACCTCGCCCGCCTGAGCCACCTACGGTCCGAGCATCCGAATCTCGATCATCCTGGAGCCGGATGGATGTGGATAAGGCCAGGACGGAAACCGCTCGTTGCCTCTCCTAGGCATCATCAGAGAAGCTCCAGAGAGCCAGCGAAGGGGGCAAGAGATCCTGCGCGAGGAGGCAGGGGAGAGCTGGACAGGCCTGGGACTCGCCTTCACCACGAAATCGGGACGGCCTGTCGAACCGCACACCCTCGCGCGACCTTTCGCCCGGATCGCCAAGGCGGCAGAGTCGCGGCCTATCCGCCTACACGACCTGAGGCCCACGGCGGCTTCACTTCTCAAGAAGCTGGGTGTCATGCAATGGAGATCGTCGGCCATTGCCGCATCTCGGTGACAACGGAGATCTACATCCGTGGCGACGGCGATAGCCGTGAGGACGCGATCAAGAGGGCGGTACGAGCGAAGTCGTTGCAGTAAAGAAGCCCCGAAGCTTGATTGCTTCGAGGCATTTTCGCAGGTGGGGCTACCAGGACTTGAACCTGGGACCTCTTCCTTATCAGGGAAGCGCTCTAACCGTCTGAGCTATAGCCCCGCGCACAAAGAACGTTATCGCATCCACCAGGTGGAGGCGAACCGGTTGTTCGTACGGGGAAAGCTTACCGTGTCCCAGGCGCTGCTCGCGCCGCGTCCAGGACACGGCAAGGAAACTACTCGGCCTCGCTGAACGTCACTTCGACGCCGCCCACCAGATCAGCGGCGATGTTGTAGATGACGGCCCCCAACGTCGACAGCGCCGTGATCAGCACCACGTTCACCGCGCCGATCAGCGCGGTGTACCCGAGGATCCTGACCGGCTCGAACCACGAGGAGATGTCGAAGCTCCCCGAGGTCTGCCCGTCGGCCTGGGTGAGCTGGTTGACCGTCTGGACGATCGAGTCGAAGACTCCGATGGCCGACAGCACGCCGTACAGGACGGCGACCGCGACGAACAGGACCACGAAGCAGACCAGAGAGACGACGAAGCTGAACTTCATCGCCGACCACGGCTCCACGCGCCGCAGCACCAGGTGCGCCTTGCGCGGCAGGCGTGAGGCCGCGGCCGCCTTCTTCTTCGGCAGTTCGACCGCCGGCGGCGGGGCCTCGGAGGTCAGCGACGGACGGATACGGACCGTCTCGTTCTGCGGCTGCTCCTCCTCGGCCTGGGTCTCGTCCTTGGTGAGGCCAAGAATTTCTGGCTCGTTAGGCTTCGCGGGCTTCTGCCCGTTCTCCCGAGACGACGTGGTCTTCGCGGGACCGCCCTGGGCGTTCATGGACTACTCTCCTCCCCCGTCTTCCTCAGCTTCCACCGAAGTCTCCATCGACTCGGCGTTCCGAGCGAGGGCCACGACGCTGTCGCCTTCGGCGAGATTCATCAGGCGAACTCCCATGGTCTGACGGCCGGACTGCTTGATCTCCACTGCACGCGTCCGGATCACTCCCCCATTGGACGTGATCGCGTAGACCTCGTCCTCCGGGTTGACCATGACGGCTCCGACCAGCTTTCCACGAGAGGTAACAATCTTCGCAGTCAGCACACCCTTGCCGCCACGTCCCTGTACCGGATATTGCTCGACAGGTGTCCGTTTCGCGTACCCGCCCTCGGTGGCGATAAGCACGTCCTCACCATCCGCCATGCGATTCATGGCGAGAAGTTCGTCACCTTCTAGGAATCTCATGCCGATGACACCGCTGGTGGCCCTGCCCATGGGGCGCAGCGCGTCGTCGGTCGCGGTGAAGCGGATGGACTGCGCGCCCTTGGAGACGAGCAGCAGGTCGTCCTCCTCGGAGACCAGCCGGGCCGCGATCACCTCGTCGTCCTCGCGCAGGTTGATCGCGATGAGGCCGCCGGTCCTGGGGGAGTCGTACTCCGACAGCCTGGTCTTCTTGACCAGGCCGGAGCGGGTGGCCAGCACCAGGTACGGCGCGACGTCGTAGTCGCGCAGGTCGAGGACCTCCATGACCGTCTCGTCCGGCTGCATCGCCAGCAGGTTGGCCAGGTGCAGGCCGCGCGCGTCGCGCCCCGACTCGGGCAGCTCGTAGGCCTTGACCCGGTAGACGCGGCCCTTGTTGGTGAAGAACAGCAGCCAGTGGTGGGTCGTGGTGACGAAGAAGTGGTCGACGATGTCGTCCTGGCGCAACTGCGCCCCTCGCACGCCCTTGCCGCCGCGCTTCTGCGCCCGGTAAAGGTCGGTCTTGGTGCGCTTGGCGTAGCCGCCGCGGGTGATCGTCACGACGATCTCGTCCTCGGCGATGAGGTCCTCGATCGACATGTCGCCGTCGTAGGCGATGATCTCGGTGCGCCGGTCGTCGCCGAACTTGGCGACGATCTCCGACAGCTCCTCGTTGATGATCTCGCGCTGGCGGGCCTGGCTGGCCAGGATCGCGTTGTACTCGGCGATCTGGGTCATCAGGTTGTCGTACTCGTCCTGGATCGCCTGGCGCTCCAGGGCGGCGAGCTTGCGCAGCTGCATGTCGAGGATGGCCTGGGCCTGGACCTCGTCGATGTCGAGCAGCGTCATCAGGCCGCCCTGCGCCTCGGCGGCCGAGGGCGACTGCCTGATCAGCGCGATGACCTCGTCCATCCGGTCGAGGGCCTTGAGCAGCCCTCGCAGGATGTGGGCCCGCTCCTCCGCCTTGCGCAGGAGGTAGCGGGTCCTGCGGACGATGACCTCGATCTGGTGCGCCACGTAATGGCGGACGAACTGGTCGAGGCGGAGCGTGCGCGGCACGCCGTCGACCAGCGCCAGCATGTTGGCGCCGAAGGTGTCCTGCAGCTGGGTGTGCTTGTAGAGGTTGTTCAGCACGACCTTGGCGACCGCGTCGCGCTTGAGCACGATCACGAGTCGCTGGCCGACGCGCGAGGACGACTCGTCGCGGACGTCGGCGATGCCGGTCAGCTTGCCCTCGCGGACCAGTTCGGCGATCTTGAGCGCCAGGTTGTCCGGGTTGACCTGGTAGGGCAGCTCGGTGACCACCAGCGACTGGCGGCCCTTGCCGTCCTCCTCCACCTCGACGACGGCCCGCATGGTGATGGAGCCGCGGCCGGTGCGGTAGGCGTCCTCGATCCCGCGACGGCCGACGATCAGCCCGCGGGTCGGGAAGTCGGGGCCCTTGACCAGGCCGATGGCCGCCTCGAGCAGCTCCTCGTCGGTGGCCTCCGGGTTCTCCAGGCACCACTTGACCGCCGAGGCGACCTCGCGCAGGTTGTGCGGCGGGATGTTGGTGGCCATGCCGACCGCGATGCCGCCGGAGCCGTTGACGAGCAGCTGCGGGATGCGCGCGGGCAGGACGTCGGGCTCCTGCGACTTGCCGTCGTAGTTGGGCCGGAAGTCGACGGTGTCCTTGTCGATGTCGCGCAGCATCTCCATGGCGATGGGCGCGAGCTTGCACTCGGTGTACCGCATCGCCGCCGCGGGGTCGTTGCCGGGCGAGCCGAAGTTGCCCTGCCCGTCGACCAGCGGGTAGCGCAGCGACCAGGGCTGCGCCAGCCGTACGAGCGCGTCGTAGATGGAGGTGTCGCCGTGCGGGTGGTAGGTGCCCATGACGTCACCGACGACGCGGGCGCACTTGAAGTAGCCGCGGTCGGGACGGTAGCCACCGTCGTACATGGCGTAGAGCACCCGGCGGTGCACGGGCTTGAGGCCGTCGCGGACGTCGGGCAGCGCACGGGACACGATGACGGACATCGCGTAGTCCATGTAGCTGCGCTGCATCTCGGACTGGATGTCCACAGGCTCGATGCGGTCAGCCGGGGGAGTGGTGTTCACTTCCGTCACAGGTGATGATCCTTTTTTCTGGTACGGCTACCGCTATACGTCGAGGAAGCGGACGTCACGCGCGTTGCGGATGATGAAGTCGCGCCTCGCCTCGACGTCCTCGCCCATGAGCACGCTGAACAGGTCGTCTGCCTGGGCGGCGTCGTCGAGCGTGACCAGGCGCAGCAGCCGGGTCGCCGGATTCATCGTGGTCTCCCACAGCTGCCCGGCGTTCATCTCGCCCAGACCCTTGAAGCGCTGGACGTTGTCGCGCGGCCGGGGGTCGGGCTTGCCCGCCGCGATGCCCTCGGCGATGACCGCGTCACGCTCGGTGTCGGAGTAGGCGTAGGAGGCGTCGTCGCCCTTGCGGTCCCACTTGATCTTGTACAGCGGCGGGCACGACAGGTAGACGTGTCCAGCCTCGATCAGCGGCCGCATGAAGCGGAACAGCAGGGTCAGCAGCAGCGTGTTGATGTGCTGGCCGTCGACGTCGGCGTCGGCCATCAGGATCACCTTGTGGTAGCGCAGCTTGGCGATGTCGAACTCGTCGTGCACGCCGGTGCCGAGCGCGGTGATCAGCGCCTGGACCTCGTTGTTCTTCAGGACCTTGTCGATCCTGGCCTTCTCCACGTTGAGGATCTTGCCGCGGATGGGCAGGATCGCCTGGAAGCGCGAGTCGCGGCCGCCCTTGGCCGAGCCGCCGGCCGAGTCACCCTCGACGATGTACAGCTCGCACTTGTCGGGCTCGTTCCACTGGCAGTCGGCCAGCTTGCCCGGCAGTCCGCTGCCTGACTCCAGCAGCGACTTGCGCCTGGTCAGGTCGCGGGCCTGGCGAGCGGCTATGCGCGCCCGGGCGGCCTGCAGCGACTTGTTGATGATGTCCTTGGCCTCGCCGGGGTTGCGCTCGAACCAGTCGCGCACGTGGTCGTTGCAGGCCTTCTGGACGAAAGACTTGGCCTCGGTGTTGCCCAGCTTGGTCTTGGTCTGACCCTCGAACTGCGGGTCGGCCAGCTTCACCGAGACGATCGCCGTCAGGCCCTCGCGGACGTCCTCGCCCGAGAGGTTGTCGTCCTTGCCCTCCTTGAGGAACTTCTGCTCACGCGCGTAGCGGTTGACGATGGACGTCAGGGCCGCGCGGAACCCCTCCTCGTGGGTGCCGCCCTCCGCCGTGTTGATGGTGTTGGCGAAGGTGTAGACCGACTCGGAGTAGGAGTTGTTCCACTGCATGGCGATCTCGACGGAGATGCCCTCACCATGGGCCTCGAAGTCGATGACCGACGCGTGCGCGGGCTCCTTCTTCGAGTTGAGGTGCGTGACGAAGTCGGACAGGCCGCCCTCGTAGTGGTAGTGGACCTTGTGGACCTCACCGTTGATGTGGTCGGGCCGCTCGTCGGTCAGCGTGATCGTCAGGCCCTTGTTGAGGAAGGCCATCTCCTGGAAGCGCCGCGAGAGCGTCTCGAAGTTCCACGCCGTGGTCTCGAAGATCGTCGGGTCGGCCCAGAACGTGATCGACGTGCCGGTCTCGTCGGTGGTCTCGCCCTTGGCCAGCGGCGCCACAGGCTTGGACATCTCGAAGCGCTGGCGCCAGACGTGGCCGTTCTGCTTGACCTCCACGTCCATGGCGGTCGACAGCGCGTTGACCACCGCGGAGCCGACGCCGTGCAGGCCGCCTGAGACCGCGTAGGACTTGCCGTCGAACTTGCCGCCCGCGTGCAGCGTGGTCAGCACGAGCTCGACCGCGGAGACCTTCTCCACAGGGTGGATGCCCGTGGGGATGCCTCGGCCGTTGTCGACGACCCGCACGCCGTTGTCGGCGAGGAGGGTCACCTCGATGCGGTCGGCGTGGCCCGCCAGGGCCTCGTCGACGGAGTTGTCCACGATCTCGTAGACAAGATGGTGCAGACCGCGCTCACCGGTCGATCCGATATACATACCCGGGCGCTTGCGGACCGCCTCAAGCCCTTCGAGTACGGTGATTGAGCTAGCGTCGTAGGACAAGTGCGAAATCCTCCTGCCGCGGACACGCGGCCGGGAAAGCGACAACCGCCAGCTGCCCCTACCGTGCCCGTCACCGTCGTGAGTGCCCCGATGCGCGGTCACCCAGGGGAGTCGGCTCGCATGCCGCGGGTGACACGCAAGCGGACGTGTCCGGAATCCGCTTTCATTCTACCGGCTCTGAGCGCTGAAGGTGGCATTGAACGCGCCTGTGATGCCCTGTAGCTCGTTTTCCCCCCTCGCAAGCATCCCCCCTTTGGGAGGAGGGCCACTCGCTTCAGCGGCCGTCTGATCGCTCGATGCGGGTTTTACCCGTACGTGTCGCCGGGCCCGCGGCTGCCGGTGACCCTCAGCCCCCCGGACGGCCTCGGCGCGTTCTGCGGCCCTCTGACCTTGACCTTCTTGACGGTTCCCTCGCCGAGCTCCTCGTTCAGCCTCCGGATGAGCGTGCGGGCCAGCAATCTGACCTGGGTCGCCCACGCCGTCGAGTCGGCGGCGATGACCACCTCGCCGTCCTCGAAGTGCTCCGGTTTGGTGTGCGCGGCCAGGTCGGCGCCCACGATTTCCGGCCACCTGCCGAAGACGCCGCCCACGGCGGCCGACCGCTCCCACCCGCGTGCGGCCAGCAGATCCGTGATCGCCTTGCCGAAGAGCTGCGGGTCGGCCGCGTCCCTCGCCGCCGCCCTGCGACGCGGCTCACGGCGGGGCAGCTGCCCCCTCCTGGCCGCGTCGGCCTTGGCCTGGGCGAGTTTCTCCCTGGCCAGCGCCGCGCCACGGGCGGCGGTCGCGTTGTCGTCATCTGACACGGGTCACGCTCCCCCCTGCGACATCGAATCTGGAACCGATCAATTCCTTCGGCACGTCGTCGGCCACCGCGGCGGTGATCAGCACCTGCTCCGCCGGCGCGACGATCTCGGCGAGCCTGCGCCTGCGCTGGCTGTCGAGCTCGGCGAAGACGTCGTCGAGGATGAGCACCGGATCGCCGCCGTCGGACCGCAGCAGGTCGTAGGCGGCCAGCCGCAGCGCCAGCGCGAACGACCACGACTCGCCGTGGCTGGCGTAGCCGCGCGCGGGCAGATCGCCGAGGCCGAGCACGAGGTCGTCGCGGTGCGGGCCGACCAGGGTGACACCGCGCTCGAGCTCGGACTGGCGGACCTCGAGCAGCCGCTCTCTCAACCGCGACTCAAGGGTTTTCCCCAGGTCTGTGGATAACGTGTGTGCATCGGAAGATCCGCTCTCACCGGCCTCTTCGTCATCCACGCCATCCCCACCTGTGGACAACGTGCTCCGATAAGTGAGCCCCGCGGGAGCGCTCGTGGGCGCCAGCGAAGCATAGGCGGAGGCGACCAGCGGCCGCAGCGCTTCGATCAGATCGAGTCTGGCTCGCAACAGCTCGGCGCCGTGCCGCGCGAGGTGCGCGTCCCACACCTCCAGCGTGCTCAGCACGTCTCCCGCGCCCGCGGCGGCGAAGGCGGCCTCGCTCTCCGCCCTGCGCGCTCCACCGCGCCCACGGCGCGCCTGGGCGGCCGTACGCAGCAGGGCGCCCCGCTGCTTCAGCACCCGGTCGTAGTCGGCTCTGACGCCCGCGAAACGCGGCGCTCTGGCCACGAGCAGGTCGTCGAGGAAACGCCTGCGCTCGGCGGGGTCGCCCTTGACGAGGGCGAGGTCCTCGGGAGCGAAGAGCACGGTGCGGAGCAGGCCGATGACGTCTCGCGGGCGGGACACGGGGGAGCGGTTGAGCCTCGCCCTGTTGGCCCTGCCCGGGTTGATCTCCAGCTCGACCAGCGCGCGCCTGTCCTCCCTGTGGACGGCGCAGCGGATGATCGCCCTGCTGGCGCCCTGCCGTACGAGGGGGGCGTCGTTGGCGACCCGGTGGCTGGAGTGCGTCGCCACGTAGCCCATGGCCTCGACGAGGTTGGTCTTGCCCTGGCCGTTGGGCCCCACGAACGCCGTGACGCCCGGCTCCAGGCCGAGCTCAACGGAGGCGTAGGACCTGAAGTCGGTCAGCGACAGGTGGGCGACGTGCACCCTCGAAGGTTAGTGGGCCACACCGACCACTGGGGTCACCGCCGTGCACCCCTGTGGAAAACCGGTATGGCCCCTCCGACCCTCGCGGAGATCGCTCGCGCCGAGGCGCATCGGCGTCCCCACCCTGTGGACAACCGCCCGGCTACTCGGCTTCCTTCGGCGGGACGACGTCGGCGCCGGGGGAGTCCGCGCCCTTCTCGTGCGAGCCGTCCACCGAGGTGACCGCGTGGCCGCCGAACTGGTTGCGCAGCGCCGCGACCATCTTCATCGCGGGGGAGTCCTCCTGCCGCGAGGAGAACCTGGCGTACAGCGCGGCCGTGATCACCGGGAGCGGGACCGCGTGGTCCACCGCCGCCTGCACGGTCCACCGGCCCTCGCCCGAGTCCTGTGCATAACCCTTGAGCGCGTCGAGGTGCTCGTCGTCGTCGAGCGCCCGCACCAGCAGGTCGAGCAGCCACGACCTGATCACCGTGCCGGTGCGCCAGCTGGCGAAGGATCCGCGGACGTCCTTGACGATGTCGGAGGCCTCGAGCAGCTCCCAGCCCTCCGCGTAGGCCTGCATCATGCCGTACTCGATGCCGTTGTGGACCATCTTCGCGAAGTGGCCGGCGCCGACGTCGCCCGCGTGGACGAAGCCGTCCTCACCCTCGGGCTTGAGCGTCTGGAAGACCGGCATCAGCCGGTCGACGTTGGCCTTGTCGCCGCCGCACATGAGCGCGTAGCCGTTCTCCAGGCCCCACACACCGCCGCTGACGCCGCAGTCGACGAAGCCGATGCCGTGCGCCTTGAGCTCCTCGGCGTGGCGCTGGTCGTCCACATAGTGTGAATTACCGCCGTCGACCACGATGTCGCCTGGGTCGAGCAGCTCACCGAGCACGTTGACGGTCTGCTGGGTGGGGCCGCCCGCGGGCACCATGACCCACACCGCGCGGGGAGCCTCGAGGCGGTCGACGAGCTCCTTGAGGCTCGCGACGTCGCTCACCTCGGGATCGCGGTCGTAGCCCACCACCTCGTGGCCGCCGCGGCGCAGGCGCTCGGCCATGTTGCCGCCCATCTTCCCGAGCCCGACCATGCCGATCTGCATGTTGATAACCCCCTTGTCAGGCTTCCATCATCTCCGATGGCCGCGTCAGCTGGACAAGCGGATGGGCATGATCAGGTAACGGTAGTCAGGCGTGCCACCGTCGTCCACAGGCTTGCCGCCAGTGAGGATAGCGGGCTTCGTCGAGGTGGTCATCTGCAGCCTGGCCACGTCAGAGTCGATCGCCCCGAGGCCCTCCAGCAGGAACTGGTGGTTGAAGGCGATGTTCATCTCCTCGCCCTCGTAATCCACAGGCAGCACCTCGACGGCCTGCGCCTCGTCGCCGCTGCCCGCCTCCAGGACGACCTCTCCGCCGCGGAAGGCCAGCCGGACGGGCGTGTTGCGCTCGGCGACCAGCGCCACGCGCTTGACGGCCTCGACGAACGGGCCTGTGGACAGGTCCGCCCTGGCGGAGAACTCCGTCGGCAGCAGCGAGCGGTACTTGGGGAACTCGGGGTCGAGCAGCCGCGTGGTGGTGCGCCGGCCCGCGCTGGAGAAACCGATCATGCCCTCACCGGTGCCGCCCGCCGAGCTGAGCGCGATCTCGACCTCGGCGCCTGTGGATCCCAGCGCCTTGGCGGTGTCGGCGAGCGTCTTGCCGGGGATCATCGCGATCGCCGAGAAGTCGGGCTGGCCCGGCTGCCACTTCAGCTCCCGTACGGCGAGGCGGTACCTGTCGGTGGCCGCGAGGGTCACGGTGTCGCCCTCGATCTCCATCCGCACGCCTGTGAGCATCGGCAGCGTGTCGTCCCTGCCCGCGGCGACGGCGACCTGGCCGACGGCGGAGGCGAACACGTCGCTGCCCACCCTGCCGGCCGCGGGCGGCATCGCGGGAAGTGACGGGTAGTCCTCCACAGGCATGGTCAACAGTGTGAATCGAGCACTGCCGCACGTGACGACGGCCTTGGCGCCGTCCACCACGAAGTCCACAGGCTGTGCGGGAAGCGCGCGGGTGATCTCGGCGAGCAGCTTGCCCGAGACGAGCACCACTCCCGCCTCACCCGTCTGCGGCTCCAGCGTCACCTCCGCCGAGACCTCGTAGTCGAAGCCCGAGAGCTTCAACTGGCCCGTGTCGGTGACTTCCATGCGCATGCCTGCCAGGACGGGCACGGACGGGCGCGCAGGGAGGCTGCGTGCCGTCCATGCGACCGCCTCAGCGAGCACATCGCGCTCGATCCGGAACATCACGGAGATCAGCCTCCTGCTTGTCGTCGCTGCTGCTTGTTAAGTCTTCACTCTCCCGCACCTGAGCTCCGGGAGAACCCCTCTATGGGTCTTTGAATCTCTTAGTTAGAACTAGAGGAAGTCATCTTCATAGGGGCTGTGGATGTTGTGGATGACCGGCGTTTCCGCAGCTCATCGCAGGAATTTCTATCCACTGCCCGTGTGGGTGAAGCCTGGGGAGAACTTCGCCGCCTGGGGATGACGATCCGTTGCCCACAGGCTGTCCCCAGATCGGGGGGTCGTCATCCACCGGTTATCCACTGGGTTTCAACAGGTTATCCACGGGGTAGAAGGGGTCATCTGGAACCCCTGTTTCCGATGTTCACAGGGCGTCCACAAGTTGTCCACGAGCTGTCCCCAGGTTGTCCCCAACATGTCCCCAGCCTTATCCCCAGGCTCTGTGGGCGGCGTTCACGCTTTTTGATCTTCATTTGGCCGCTGAGAGGCCGTCTGAGCTGGTCCACAGAGTTATCCACAGGCTGTGCACAGTCAGGCCTTGGACGTCTGCTTGATACGCATCGTCAGCTCGTTGACCTGGTTGTACATCGACCGGCGCTCGGCGATGAGTGAACGTATCTTCCGCTCGGCGTGCATCACCGTGGTGTGGTCGCGGCCGCCGAACTGCTGCCCGATCTTGGGCAGCGACAGGTCGGTCAGCTCCCTGGCCAGGTACATCGCGATCTGGCGGGCGTTCACCAGCGCCCTGCTGCGCGAGCTTCCACACAGGTCGTCGATCGAGATGCCGAAGTACTCGGCCGTCTTCGCCATGATCGTGGCGATGGTGATCTCCGAGCTCGCGTCCGTGGTGATGAGGTCCTTGAGGACCACCTCGGCCAGTTGGAGATCCACACCCTGCCTGTTGAGGCTGGCGAACGCGGTGACCCTGATCAGCGCGCCCTCGAGCTCGCGGATGTTGGTGGAGATCCGGCTGGCGATGTACTCCAGCACCTCGGGCGGCGCGGCCAGTCCCTCCTGGATGGCCTTCTTCCTGAGGATCGCGATGCGCGTCTCGAGCTCGGGCGGCTGGACGTCGGTGATCAGGCCCCACTCGAACCTGTTGCGCAGCCGGTCCTCCAGCGTGATCAGCTGCTTGGGCGCCCGGTCGCTGGAGATGACGATCTGCTTGTTGGCGTTGTGGAGGGTGTTGAAGGTGTGGAAGAACTCCTCCTGCGTCTGCTCCTTGCCCTCCAGGAACTGGATGTCGTCCACAAGCAGGATGTCGATCGCGCGGTAGCGGCTGCGGAACCCGTCGGCCTTGTGGTCGCGGATGCTGTTGATGAAGTCGTTGGTGAACTCTTCCGAGCTCACGTACCTCACCCGGGCGCCGTCGTAGAGCGACTGCGCGTAGTGGCCGATCGCGTGCAGCAGGTGGGTTTTCCCCAGGCCCGAGTCGCCGTAGATGAACAGCGGGTTGTACGCCTTGGCGGGCGCCTCGGCCACGGCGACGGCCGCCGCGTGCGCGAACCGGTTGCTGGCGCCGATGACGAACGTCTCGAACGTGTACTTCTGGTTGAGCCTCGCCGGCTCGCTCGGCTTGTTGCTCTTGGCCTCCCACCGGTTCTGTGGAGGCTCGGGCTGCGCCTGTGGATATTCGGTGGATATCTGCGAAGCCTCGGGCGGCGCGGCGAAGAAGAGCGACGGCTCAGGGGCCTGGTAGGCGGGCTGTGCATAACTCTGCACAGGCTCGGGAGCCTGGGGAAAACTCGGAGCCACAGGCTGGGGATGAGGCTCGGCCATCGGCGGCTCGGGCGTGGTCGTGTCGATCATCACGGCCACGCGCACCGGCCTGCCGAGCTCGTGGGAGAGCGCGTGGCTCACCGGGGTGCGCAGCTTGCCCTCGATCAGGTCCTTGAGGAACTCGTTGGGGACGCCGAGCACGATCGTGTCGCCCGCCATGGCGATCGGCCTGACCATCGCCAGCCACGTGCGCTGCTGGATGGGCAGGTTGTCGTTGAGGAAGTTGGCCAGCGCGTGGGCCCATACCGTCCCGAGGTCGTCCCCGTTCATGGTGTGGCTTCCCCTCCGTCGTTCATCCACAGGCAGCAACCGCTACGGTCGCGGATTGCTCGTTCTATCCACAGGGCGTGGTTGGTGCGATCTCCCCAGGAGATCCACAGGAGATCCACAAGTTGTGCACAGAGTGATCCCGCCATTACGGCTGGGCTCTGGGAGTTGTGCACACCTGTGTTCAAGTCGTTGTCCACAGCCTAGTGGCACCTGAGTGCACAGACTGTGGACGCGCGAACCCCGGTGGAAAAGTTGCCTGTGGATACGTGGAAAACTCCGCCGGTTTGACCTCGGGCACGCCTGGCCCGTAACGTACGACGGTCGGCTTGTCACGTGACGGCTCTTTTGCATGCCCTCGCGAGCTCGGCAGGCCAGCCATGTGTGTCACGCGCTCTCGCTTCCAGGCGGGGGCGCACTTTCAAGCCTGGAGCCCACTCGTGAGCAAGCGTACTTTCCAGCCGAACAACCGTCGCCGCGCGAAGACCCACGGCTTCCGGCTGCGTATGCGCACCCGGGCCGGCCGCGCGATCCTCGCTGCTCGTCGCCGCAAGGGCCGCGAGAAGCTGTCGGCCTGACGGTCGTCCTGTCCCATGCTTGGTCGCCCGCCGGCGCTACTCGTCGGCGGGCGATAGGCGTCTGACGTGTTGTCGCGAGAGTCCCGTATGCGGCGGGGTGAGGATTTCTCGGCCGCGGTCAAGCGAGGGGCCCGTGCCGGCCGTCCCACCCTCGTCCTGCATCTGAAGGTCGCGGAGGACGGGCCACCGCGGGTCGGCTTCGTGGTCAGCAAGGCCGTGGGCGGCGCTGTCGTGCGCAACAAGGTCAAGCGGCGGCTTCGACACCTGATGCGGGACCGTGTAGCACGGCTCCCGCGAGGTAGCCTGCTTGTGGTACGCGCTAATCCACCTGCCGCGTCCGCGCGACACGAGCGCCTTGCCGCCGAACTCGATGCCGCGCTGGATCGTTTGTCGAGGCGAGAACAAGAACGATGACGGAGCAGACGCAAGGGGCGCCGAGCCTTCCGGCTCGGATTCTCATCGCCCCGATCCGGTTCTATCGGGCATTCATCAGCCCGGTACTGGGTCCGCGTTGCCGTTTCTACCCCTCATGCAGTGCTTATGGGCTTGAGGCGATAGCCGTACATGGTGCTTTGCGCGGCATATGGCTGACTGTCCGGCGTATCGGGCGTTGCCACCCATTCCATCCCGGAGGTTTTGACCCGGTGCCCCCACGCCCGGTTCCGTCCGACGAAACGCAAGGGAGCTAGCTCGGTGGAGCTGTCCTGGCTTAACTGGCTCTACACAGCCATCGCCCAAGTCCTCACCTGGATTCACCAGGCCTACAGCACCGTGCTCGACCCGGACAGCGGGCTGACCTGGGCGCTGACCCTCATCACTATCACAGTCCTCATGCGACTGCTGATCTTCCCGCTCTTCTTGAAGCAGATGCGTTCCTCGCGGAAGATGCAGGAACTCGCACCGAAGGTGCAGGAGATCCGCAAGCGCTACAAGAACGACAAGCAGCGCATGAACGAAGAGGTCATGAACCTCTACCGCGGCCAGGGGGCCAACCCCCTCGGCGGCTGCCTGCCCGTCGTCGCGCAGTTCCCCATCTTCATCTCGATGTTCACCGTGCTGAACGCCATGGCGCTCGGCGAGATCAAGTTCGGGATGACCCAGGCGTTCGTCGACAGCGCCCGCGCCGCGCACATCTTCGGCGCGCCGCTGCCCGCCAACTTCTGGATGGGCTCCGCCCAGATCGAGTCCTTCGGCGCCGGCGTGGTCCAGACCAAGATCGTGCTGGCGATCTTCGTGGCGATCAGCTCCCTCACCACGTTCCTCACCGTCAGGCAGAGCGTCACCCGCTCCATGCAGCAGATGCCCGACAACCCCATGGCGTCGCAGCAGAAGATCCTGATGTACATCTCGCCGCTGTTCGCCTTCTTCAGCCTCAACTTCCCGCTGGGCCTGATCTTCTACTGGGTCACCACCAACCTGTGGACCCTCGGCCAGCAGCACTGGTTCTACGCCCGGCACCCCATGCCCGAGTACGACGCCAAGGGCAACGTGATCCCCGTCACGCCCAAGCCTGGACTGCTGTCCAAGGTGCGCAAGAGCTCGGCCGTCGCCGAGGAAGAGGCCCCGCCCGCGCCGCCGGAGCCTAAGATCATTCGACGGCAGCCGACCAAGCAGACCCGCAGCAAGCGCACGGGCAGCAAGAAGTCTTGATCCTTACCCACGAGCACGAAAGAGAGGCCGACGTGACCGAGGCCGAGCAGGAGAAGGCTCCGGATCTTGCGGCGCTTGAGCAGGAAGGCGAGATCGCGGCCGACTACGTCGAAGGTCTGCTCGACATCGCCGACATCGACGGCGACATCGACATGGACGTCGAAGGCGACCGCGCGATGGTCTCCGTCGTCGGCGTGAAGGGCACCGACCTCGTCGGTCCCGGCGGTGAGATCCTCGAAGCGCTGCAGGAACTCACCAGGCTGGCCGTCCACCGGCAGACGGGGGAGCGGTCGCGGCTCATGCTGGACGTGGCCGGCTACAGGGAGAAGCGCAGGGCCGAGCTGAGCAAGCTCGGCACCGAGGTCGCCGAGACCGTCAAGCGCAACGGCGAGCCGAAGTCGCTCCACCCGATGACGCCCTTCGAGCGCAAGATCGTGCACGACGCGGTGGCGGCCGCCGGACTCCGCAGCGAGTCCGAGGGCGAGGAGCCCAACCGTTTCGTCGTGGTTCTGCCCGCCTGACCCTCCTCGGGTACGGCAGGCACGAACGCCAGGCCGTCGGCTCCTTCGGGGCTGGCGGCCTTTCGTTTGAGATCACGCCTTCCGCGCCTAGGCCGGAGAAACCGCCGGGACGGCTAGTCTTCGTCCATGTCGGCCATCCGCCGTACCACCAAGAACACGCACATTCAGGAAAGGCCACCGGATCAGTGAGCGACGAGCTGACGGCTCCACCGCAGATAGCGCGCGAGGTGTTCGCCGGCGACGCCTGGGACAGGGCGCGGCAGTTCGCGGAGCTGCTCGCCGGTCCAGGAGTCGTGCGCGGGCTGCTCGGCCCGCGCGAGGTGCCCAGGATCTGGGACCGTCACCTGCTCAACTGCGCGGTGGTCGCCGAGGCCGTCCCCGAGAACGTCCGCCTGATCGACATCGGCTCGGGCGCCGGGCTGCCCGGCCTGGTCCTGGCGATCGTCCGGCAGGACCTCACCGTCACGCTCCTGGAGCCGCTGCTCCGCCGTACCGTCTTCCTCGAGGAGTGCGTCGCGGCACTCAAACTCGACAATGTCGAGGTGCTGCGCGGACGCGCCGAGGAACTGGCGGGCAAGCGTGTGTTCGACGTCGCGAGCGCCCGCGCGGTGGCGCCGCTCGAGCGGCTGCTCAAGTGGTCGATGCCGCTTCTGCGCGAGGGCGGCGAGCTGATCGCGATGAAGGGCGAGCGCGCCGCGGAGGAGCTCGCCGAGGCCGAAGCCCAATTGCGTGCCAGCGGGGCACAGACGGCAGAGCTGATCTCGGTCGGGCACGGTAAGGTCGAGCCGCCTGCAACTTTGGTCCGCGTGGTCGCGGGTCGCGCGCCAGAGCCAGGTCGGCGCCGACGAAAGAGGTGACGGTTGTGCCGGGCACGTCCAGTGGACTCGGTTGGCCGGGTGAACCCGGTCCCGAGAGCCCAGCGGGTGTCGGCTGGCCGGAATTGGGCGTGTCGCGGCACCGGATGACGGGCAGCACCCGGCCGCTGGTTGAAAGGATGGCCATCGTGACCCAGACCCCCCTTAACCCCGGCGATTCGCCGCTGGTACGAGAGGCACTCAGCTCCGTGGTTTCACGTGAAACATCTGCGACCCAGACGGCGGACGCCCCCACGTCAGGCGACGGCTCCTGGCCGCGCCCGTCCAAGTGTCGCGTCATCGCCGTTGCCAACCAGAAGGGCGGTGTCGGCAAGACCACGACGTCGGTGAACCTCGCTGCCGCCCTGTCGATGAACGGCGAACGCGTCCTCGTCGTCGACCTCGACCCCCAGGGCAACGCGTCCACCGCCCTTGCCACCGAGCACCGCGGTGATGTTCCCGATGTGTACCAGGTGCTCGTCGATGACCTTCCGATGGCGGACATCGTCAAAGAGGTCCCCGACATGCCGGGCCTGTACTGCGCTCCAGCGACCATCGACCTGGCGGGGGCGGAGATCGAGCTGGTCTCGCTGGTGGCCCGTGAGGCGCGACTACGGCGGGCGCTGATGGCCTTTGACGCGGTGGAGCTCGACTACATCATCATCGACTGCCCGCCCTCGCTGGGACTGCTGACGGTCAACGCGCTCGTCGCCGCGGACGAGGTGCTGATTCCGATCCAGTGTGAGTACTACGCGCTCGAAGGACTGGGGCAGCTGCTCAGGAACGTCGACCTGATCAAGGCGCACCTGAACCCGACGCTGAACCTGTCGACGATCGTCCTCACGATGTACGACGGGCGGACGCGGCTGGCATCCCAGGTGGCTGAGGAGGTCCGGGCGCACTTCGGGGAGACGGTGCTGAACACGGTGATCCCGCGGAGTGTACGGCTGTCGGAGGCGCCCAGCTACGGGCAGTCCGTGATGACGTACGACCCGGGCTCGAGCGGGGCGATGGCCTACATGGACGCGGCGCGGGAGATCGCCTTCCGTGCGGTAACCGTCTGACGTGGCAAGCCGACGGGGGAGTCCTTCACCGTCAGGGCTCTCCTCGCTCGCGACCACCTCCTGATCGTTCGACGGCCTCCGCGCCCGCCAAGCCGGCGAGGCCTGCGGTACAGCGTGCCCTTGAGCGCCGGCCTCCCTCTCCACACCCGCTGGCCCACACACGCAGACGCCACCCTTGGGACGACCGCACCTCCACGCTCGCGCCCTGCCCTCGCGCCTGCGATTCCTCACCCGCTCATCTAGCGCCCGCTCGCCTCATGCGCCCCATGCCCCCGCTCATCTAGCGCCCGCTCGCCTCGTGCGCCTCACACGCCCGCCCATCTCGCATTCGTGCCCGCCCATCTCGCATTTGCTCGCTCGTACGCCTCACGCGTCCACCCGCTCGTGACACTCGCCCTCTCTTGCGCCGCGTGTCCCGCATCCGCTCACCGTGACCTCTCAACTGCGCCCATCTGCCGAGTCGCGGAGTCTTGGCAGTGCCCTGCATCGCTGATGTCGTGCCCACGCCGAGTCCTGCCGTGCCGCCCTGCGCCCTTCGCCTCGCACTCCACACCACGTGCCACATCAGGTACTGAGCACCGCACCAGCCCTCGAATGCCTACAAGCAACCTGCTGCGGCCTTGACCCAATATTCGAACATATCTTCGTTAGTTGATTCATGTATGGCCGCGACCGATCGTGCCTCGCTCCAGGCACAAGCCTGGGAACCAGGCGAGCCGAAGTCTTCGAGCGAAATGATCCCCAGCTGTGGTCATATGTCGGTCGCGAAGCCGCACATCGTGAACACATAGCGGAGCTATCAACCATGGCCAGCAGGATGGGTGTCACAAAGAAAGTCCAGCTAGGGAGTTGTCCTCATGTTCACCACCGCCACAGTCGTCACCGTCCTGGCCGCCCTCTGGGTGGGCTTCTCTGCCTTCTCCCTCCTCCGCCGCGCCGAGTGGGTCGTGAAGCCGCTGATGGACTACGGCGTCCCCCGCTCATGGTGGGCCTGGCTGGGCGCAGCCAAGGCCGCAGGGTCCGTGGGCCTGCTGGTCGGCCTGTTCGTGCCGGTCGTCGGCGTCCTGGCCGGGATCGGCCTGGTGCTGTACTTCGCCGGAGCCGTCGTCACCGTGCTCCGGGCGCGCTCGTATTCGACCGTCGTCTTCCCCCTGCTGTACATGGGCCCGGTGATCGCCGCCCTGGTGCTGGGAGGCGTCGCCTGACAGTGACGCGGATCACAGTCACGCGGCCATCGTCGATCCCTCGCGTGCCCACTGCCCCGCCGCGTCGACCATCTACCGCCTGCGTGCCCCGCCGCGTCGACCATCTACCGCGTGCGTGCCCCGCCGCGTCCACCATTTGCCCCCTGCGCGCCCCGCCACTTATCCTGCGTGCGCCGCGTCCACCATTTACCGTCCGCGTGCCCGCCAGTCCCTGTCCTGCCTGGGCCGCCCTCCCAGCTCGCCCGACTCATGCAAAGACGGGACGATGGCCCCCTTGCGCCTGATCGCCCCAATCGCGCCCGCAGCCCGGCCAACTCTTCACCGACGCCACACCTGGATGGCTTTCGGGTTCCGGTTCGGGCGGGATGTGGCAAACCCGACCGATCTGCGTGTGGCGAGCGGGCACCCCGATGCGCTCACGACGGTAACCTCTCCAGAAGTGACAGGGAGCGGCCGGGTGGATGAGGAGACGCAGTGAGTCAGCAGCGGCGGGGACTGGGCAAGGGACTCGGGGCGCTCATCCCGACCGGCCCGATCGTTGACGGCACTGGGGCGGTGTCACCACCGGCCGCGGGTTCACCACCAGAATCGGCTCTACAGCCGGTCGCCGGGGCGTACTTCAAGGAGATCGCTCTCAGCGCGATCACCCCGAACCCCCGCCAGCCACGAGATGTCTTCGACGAGGAGCGCCTGGACGAGCTCGCTGCGTCGATCAAGGAGGTCGGCCTCCTCCAGCCGATCGTCGTCCGGTCCGTAGGAGGTGGCGCCTACGAGCTCATCATGGGGGAGCGCAGATGGCGTGCCTGCCACCTCGCCGGCCTCGACCCCGTCCCCGCCATCGTCAGGAACACCCAGGACGACGATCTCCTCCGTGACGCCCTGATCGAGAACCTCCAGCGTGAGCAGCTCAACCCTCTGGAGGAGGCGGCCGCCTACCAGCAACTCCTCGACGACTTCGGCGCCACCCACGAGCAACTCGCCCAGCGCGTCGGCCGTTCCCGCCCGCACATCTCGAACACCCTTCGCCTGCTCAACCTCCCGCCCGACGTCCAGGTGCGGGTCGCCGCCGGACTCATCAGCGCCGGACACGCCCGCGCCCTCCTCACCCTGGACGACCCGCGAGCCATGGAGTACCTCGCCAAGCGCATCGTCGCCGAAGGACTCTCCGTCCGAACGGTGGAGGAGATCGTGGCCACTGGTGGCGCGAAGGCCGCCGGCTCCGAACCTCGTGCGCGTACGGCCAAGCGACCCTCGATGCCCGGCCTCGTCCGGCTGGCGGACCGGCTGTCCGATCACTTCGAGACCAAGGTCAAGGTCGACCAAGGGAGAAGGAAAGGCCGGATCATCGTGGAGTTCGCCACGATCGACGACCTCGAACGCATCATCAGCGCGATGGCCCCCGAGGCGGCCCACGCCATGCGAGAGGGAGACGCGGAAGCCTAGCTTCACTCGTTTCACGTGAAACAACGGGAGGTCCGTAGATCGGGCCTCCCGTTTCACGTGAAACACCGCCCAGGAACTGCCGGTCTCTCCGCGATCCGCCGACGCGGTCCCGACATCATTCAGTCCGGCGAAAGCGGGGCTGCCTCTCCGTCCCGCCGGAGTAAGCCTGCGCTTCTCCACGGCCCGCCGGAGTCGGCCCGACCTTCTCCACGGCCCGCCGGAGTTAGCCTGAGCTTCTCGGCCCGCCCGAGTCGGCCTGAGCTTCTCCACGGCCTACCGAAATGGCCTACCCTAGCTCCGGTCTGCCGGAATCGGTTCTCCGGTCTGACGGTAACGGTCTGACCTCTCGACCCAACCCTCCCTGCAGCATGAGGCATTGCGCGGCTGCCTCAACCCGGGCGGCGGTTTCACGTGAAACGCCAATCCAGCCCGACAGCCAGCCGCTCGAACAGAGTCATCGCCGAGACCCTCTCGTCGTTTGCGTCCACTCATGTCGCTGGGCATCCTCCGAGATGCCCGGCTACCGTGTTCTCGCGCCCCTGCAGTCCTATAGCCCTGTAGTCCGCCGCCGGAGATTGGTTTGTTCGCCCGTGGTAGATCCCCCTCGGGGGCAACCCTCACGGCTGGCCTCTCCATCGCTGCCTCGGTCGCCTGTTTCACGTGAAACGCCATCCAGCTCCATCCGTGCTGTGGATGCACTCTCAGCATCGGTCGATCGTCTTGGCCGCCGGCCTCGGACGCCTGGCGCCGGCACCGCGCTGTTGCCGCATCCGGCGCCGGTCAACCGGGCGGCTCCATGTTGTTGCACCCTTCGCTGAAGGCCGCCCACGCGCTCCGCCTGCCGGGGTCGGACACATCGAGCAGGAGCGAGCCGCCCTTGGCCGCCGAACTGGGGCACCAGCGCCACGAAGAACAGCGCGGCTTTAGGGTTGAGCGCGGTGGTCAGCAGCACTGCACAGGCGCCGGCCAACTACGGGCGCATGCGCCGGGCCCACGTGAAGGCGTCAGCGTGCACGCGGCCCGCCTCGACACCGCCAGCCCTCGAGCCGGCCGCCCCTCCGACTGTAAGACCGCACACTCAGACGCCAATCTCGCACCGCCAGACGCGAGACACCGGGCCCTCGGACCCTGAACCCCAGGACGCTGGACCGCAGGCTCACCACCAGATGCCAGATGCCAGATGCCAGATGCCAGAAGCGAGACGCGAGACGCGAGACGCGAGACGCGAGACGCGGGCGCACGAGACTCGTGGTGTGGAGCGTGGGGTGGGTGAGACGCAAGACACCAGACCGCCGGGACCCTACCTCGGACCCCGGAGCCCGGGGCGCTGGACCACAGGCTCGCACCGCCAGACGCCAGACGCCAGCCGCCAGGCGCCAGGCGCCAGGCGCCAGGCGCCAGGCGCCGGAAGTGGGACGCGAGACGCGAGACGCGAGACGCGAGACGCGAGACGCGGGGCGTGGGGCGCGGGGCGCGAGGCGTGGGGATGGAGGGAGCGCGGGAGCGTGGTGCGGACGATGTGAGAGGGAAGATCTGGCACCTGCGAGACGCGAGAGGTGGAGGCGTGAGGCGCGAGAGGCGAGGTGTGGGACGCGAGGTGCGAGACCGACAGACGTCAGATGCCGGAGCGGACCGTGGAACGTGGGCCAGCGGCCAGAGTGCGGTGCGGCCTTCTCCACGCTGTGGTCGCGCGCTCCCTTCGGCCGGACGCTGTTTCACGTGAAACGGCTCGGCCAGGGGAGGGCAGGTGAACGGGAGCATCGTTTCACGTGAAACCAGCAATCGGCGCGCCAGTGCACGGAGGTGCTGCCGGTTTCACGTGAAACGCTCGGGCTGCGGGTGAGTGGGCGGGTCGGCGCCAACACCCGAGTCGGCCCACCCGGTTCGGCGCTCAGTGTGTTCCGTATCGACTGATCGCAGCTGTGAGCCAGGAAGAAGGGAGTGGCTAGGCGGTCAGGGCGCTCTTGATGTCGTGGATGAAATCGTCGACCTGCTCGGGCGTGGTGTCGAAAGCGGTCATCCATCGGACGACGCCCGTCTGCTCGTCCCAGCCGTGGAACAGGTACCGCTCCTGCAGCGCCTTGGTCACCTTCTCAGGCAGGACCGCGAAGACCGCGTTCGACTCGACCGGGTAAGCGAGTGAGACGCCGGGCAGCCCCGCCACGCCCTCCGCCAGCCGAGTGGCCATCGCGTTGGCGTGGGCTGCGTTCGCACGCCAGAGGCCGTTCGTGAGTAGCGCCGAAAGTTGAGCTGAAACGAAGCGCATCTTCGAAGCCAGCTGAAGCGACTGTCGCCTGAGGAACGGCACCCCGCGGCTCAACGACGGCTCCAACACCACGACGGCCTCGGCGGCGAGCGCGCCGTTCTTCGTGCCGCCGAGGCTGAACACGTCGACGCCCGCGTCCGTGGTGATGGCTCGGAGAGGGCGATCGAGGTGCGCCGCCGCGTTGGCCAGGCGGGCGCCGTCCACGTGGAGGTAGAGCCCGGCTGCGTGCGCGGTCTCGGCGAGGGCGGCGATCTCGTCGGGGGAGTAGCAGGTGCCGAGCTCAGTCACCTGCGAGATGGAGACGACCTTCGGCTGCGACTCGTGCGGGTTGCCGAGCCCGCCCAGCCGCGCGGTGATGTCTCCCGGGGTGAGCTTCCCTTCGGCGGTCGGCACGGTGATCAGCTTGACGCCGAGCAGCCGTTCCGCGGCGCCCGCTTCATGCGTGGCGATGTGGGCGGAGTCGGCGCAGACGATGCCGTCGTACCGGCCGAGCATGAGCGCCAGCCCGACCATGTTGGCACCGGCCCCGTTGAGCACGGCGAACCCTTCGGCGGCGTCACCGAACTCGTCCTTGACCTGACGCTCGAAGACAGCGGTCGCCGTGTCGCCGCCGTACGCGGGGGCGCCGCCTTCGTTGGCCGCGGAGATGGCTTCGAGGATCGCCGGGTGCACGCCCGCATGGTTGTCGCTGGCGAAGCTCTTGGGATACAGGGAGTCGTTGAGCACATCGCCAGGCTAATGAGCCGGTGTCGCTGTGATGAATCGAGCCCTGCCCCAGGCACCGGCCGCACTGACTTCCTTCCTCCGTAGAAGCCCGCCATTTTCGTCGTGTCCGACAGAACGTGGCGGGATGTCGCCTCGCGGGGCGGGGTGAGGACGAAGCGGTGAGGGCAGCGGTGGCGCGAAGTGAGCCGGTGACCACAATGCCGGGAGGGCCGGCGACCACATGGCGGGTGACCAGAAATAGGTGGGTGAAGGGTCAGGGTCGGGGGGTTGAGGGGTTGGGGATGGCGGAGCGGTGGGCGGCGCGTTCGAGGAGGGTGCGGCAGAGGACGCCGAGGTCCTGTCCCGCGGCCTCCACGGCCATCGGAAGGAGCGATGTCTCCGTCATGCCGGGGGCGACGTTCACTTCGAGGAAGTGGGGGAGCCCGTCGGCGTCGACGATGAGGTCCGTACGCGAGACGTCGCGCAGGCCCAGCGCCGTATGCGCGGTGACCGCCATCTCGGCGCAGGCGGCCGACGCCTTGGGGGAGAGGCGGGCGGGAGCGAAGAACTCGGTGTGTCCGGCGGTGTAGCGGGCGGCGTAGTCGTACACGCCTTCGTCCGGGACGATCTCGACCGGCGGCAGCGCCACGGGTCCTTCACCGAGGTCGACCACGGACACCGACACTTCGACACCGTCGACGTAGCGTTCGATCAGTGCCGTGTCGCCGTACGCGAAGCAGCCGACCATCGCGGCGGGGAGTTCCTCGGCCGTCCGCACGAACGAGGCGCCCAACGCCGAGCCGCCACGTGCAGGCTTGACGAACAAGGGAAGGCCGAGGTGGTCGACGATGCGTGTCAGGACGGCCGAGGCCCCGAGATCGTGGAACGTCTCCTTAGGAAGCGTCACCGAGTCGGGCGTTCGCAGCCCCACCGAACGGACGACCGCCTTCGCCGTCGGCTTGTCGAAGGCGACCCTGCAGGCGTCGGGGTCCGCGCCGACGTAGGGGACACCAAGGAGCTCGAGCACCGAACGGATCGCGCCGTCCTCGCCCGCGCCGCCGTGCAGCGTGACGAACACCGCGTCGGGACGGTCAGCCAGCACCGCCGGAACCAGCGAGGCGTCGGTGTCGCGGGTCTCGACGTCGATGCCCGTCGCCCGCAGGACCTCGCTCACCCGCCGCCCGGAGCGCAGGGAGACCTCCCGCTCGTAGGACAGTCCGCCGGCAAGCACGAGCACGTGACTCAGGTCGCTCATCAAAACCCCTCCGCAGATCGCCGGCGTCGCACGATGTTCCACCGTACCCGCCCGACCTGCCCATCACCGACCCAGTTCGCCTCCCACTTTCCCTGCCCGGGTAGGCGAAGGTCCACCATCCCGTACGGCACGTCCCTGCGGAGGTCCACCATCCCGTACGGCACGTACCTGCGGAGGTCCACCATCCCGTACGGCACGCCGTCCCAAGCGCCTCCGCGGTCACCGGTGACCGTCCGTCCAAGGGACGCTCCTCGTGCGCACGTGGCCGGCCGCCGCAACGGCGAACGAAAACACGGATACCGCCCTTGGCCGCTCACCGGGCAAGAGTCGCCTGGCGAGTAACCGGGCGAAGAGTGCCATCGCATCCGGCGAGGAGAGGGCCATGAGCACTTGGATCGAGGCGAAGAGAGGGCCATGAGCACCCGGACCGAGGCGAGGAGGGGGCATGAGCACCTGGACCGAGAGGAAGAGCGGGAGATCTTTGGGGGAGCGGAGCGAGGAGCGAGAGGGGGCGGCGGTTCGGGGAGGGGGCGGAGCGAGACGCGAGGGGAGGCGGCGTGCAGAAGGAGACGGAAAGGGACAGAAGAAGGCGTCAGAGCTGCACGAGGCGAAGGTTAGAGCGAGGGAAGCGGCGAGCCGGAGAGAGGCGTGATAGGACGACGGCATGGGCGCTGGAGGAACTGGCGGGCGCGCCAGGGGTGACGGCAGGGAGGGGGATGCGAAGAGAGAAGACGGCAGGGAGGGAGATGCGAGGGCGGCGGGAGGACGGGGAGAAGACGGGAGTCGGAGGCATGGGAGAGGTGAGACAAGGGGAGGCGGCGCAAGAGAGAGGTGAACAAGCGAGAGATAGAGCACGAGAGGCGATGCAGGCGGGAGTCGGCGCCAGCGAGACACGGAGCGTGAGAGGCGATGCAGGCGGGAGTCGGCGCCAGCGAGACACGGAGCAAGCGAGAGGCGGCGCAAGGGGGAGACAGAACGAGGGGGGAGACGGCGCAAGCGGGAGACGGCGCCAGCGGGAAGCAAACGCGAGACGAAGCAAGCGGGAGTTGAGGCAAGCGAGAGAGAGCAAGCGAGAGACGGCGGGGAGCTGATGGATGGGTGGGTGGGTGCGGCGGGCTCGTGGGGATTCACCATCGGTCGGCGTGGGGTTCGTCGATCGCGTGGTCGGGAGGCGAAAATGCGTCTCCATGAGGAGTCGTCAGCGGGATCGGCCGGTTCGGAGCCGTCGGGCCGCTCTCGGGAGAATGGCTCTCCTGGAAGAATGTGGAACAGCTCTGGAGGAGTGCGGAACGGCCGGAACCTCTGTTGTGAGGTGCCGGCCGTTCGTCAGCTCGCGCGTCGCCCAGGCCGTATCGAAGCAACCTGAGAGAGCCTGGCCCGGGCCGGGTCGAAAGGAGCCTGAGAGAGCGTGGCCCGGGCCGTGTCGAAAGGAACCTGAGAGAACTGAGGGCAGGAGTCTCAGGCCAGGTCTGGGCCTGGGGTGTCGAGGCCGTACGGGGCGGGGGCGGTGCCGGTGCCGAACGTGTCGCGGAGCTGGATCTCCTGTTCGATCACTCCGGCGAGCCGTCGCACCCCTTCCCTGATCCGGTTCGGCTTGGGGTAGCAGAACGACAGGCGCATGTGTCTGGCTCCGCTCCCGTCGGAGAAGAACCCGGTGCCGGGCACGAACGCCACTCGCTCGGCGACCGCGCGCGGCAGGATCGCCTTGGAGTCGAGCCCGTCGGGGAGGGTCGCCCACACGAAGAACCCGCCTCCCGGGCGGGTCCATGTGACGCCGGGCGGCATCAGCGATTCCAGCGACGTGAGCATGGCGTCGCGGCGCTCTCTGTAGAGCTCGCGGAACGACTTGATCTGCTCCCGCCACGGCTGCGTCGCGAGGTACTGGCCGACGGCGAGTTGGGTGAACGCGGAGTGGGACAGGACCGCGGACTCCATGGCGAGGACGAGCTTGTCGCGGATGGCGTGCGGGGCGAGGGCCCAGCCGACGCGGAAGCCGGGGGCGAGCGTCTTGGAGAACGAGCCCAGGTACACGACTCCGTCGGAGTTGTCGGCGCGGAGGGTGCGCATGGGTTCGCCGTCGAAGCCGAGCAGGCCGTACGGGTTGTCCTCGACGATCAGGATGCCGGCGCGCTGGCAGATGTCGAGCACCTGCTGGCGGCGGGCGGCGTTGAGCGTGACGCCGCCGGGGTTATGGAAGGTCGGGATCGTGTAAAGGAATTTGATGCGGCTTCCCGCGGCGCGCAACGCGTAGATGGTCTGCGCGAGCGATTCAGGGATAAGCCCCTGGTCATCCATAGCGATATGGACAACTTTCGCCTGATATGCGGCAAATGTCCCTAGGGCGCCGACGTAAGAAGGACCCTCGGCGAGCACGACGTCGCCCGGGTCGATGAAGATGCGGGTGATCAGGTCGAGCGCCTGCTGCGAGCCGACGGTGGCCACGACGTCGTCGGGGCTGGCCTCGATGCCCTCGAGCCGCATGACCTCGCAGATCTGCTCACGCAGGTGCGGGTCGCCCTGCGCCGAGCCGTACTGGAGGGCGACGGGCCCGCGGCGGGCGACCAGATCGGAGACCAGCTCGCCCACGACGTCGAGGGGAAGGGCCGTGACGTACGGCATGCCGCCGGCGAGCGAGACCACCTCGGGCCTCGACGCGACGGCGAAAAGAGCTCGGATCTCGGAGGCGACCATCCCGGTAGCTCGTGCTGCGTACCGATCGACATAGGCATCGATGCGCGACCCTTGGGTCACGGGCGTCCGACCGTGATCCGTCTCTTCTTCCGTCACGGTCCACCTCCTCGGTGTCAAATGGGGGCTGAGAGACCAGAGTACGTCAAAGGCATGACCCGCCCGCGACCGGGAGAGCCCTCTGGAGAATGCACCACTGAGCTACGATGCCAGCTGGGGACGCGGTATTCGCGCGCTTTTCCGCCGAGCAACGATTGGGGCAGAGTTGTCGCGTCGGCTGGCCAACATCACTCTGGACAACCTGGATGATCTGCCGCGCCGGTGCCGGCAGTGCGTCTTCTGGGAGCTCGACCCGGTCAGCGGGGAGCGGGCCGTGAAGACGGGTGACCCAGGGCTGGAGAAAGAGGCCTGGATCTCGGCGACGCTGCTGGAGTGGGGCAGCTGCGGAAAGATCGTCTATGTCGACGGGGCGCCCGCAGGGTTCGTTCTCTACAGCCCGCCGCTCTACAGCCCGCGCTCGGTCGCGTTCCCGACCTCGCCGGTCAGCGCGGACGCCGTCCTGCTGATGACCGCCCACATCATCCCCGAGTTCTCGGGCGGCGGGCTGGGGCGGATGCTCATCCAGGGAGTGGCGAAGGACCTGACGCGGCGCGGGGTGCGGGCGATCGAGGCCTTCGGCGACCTGAAGTGGGAGGAGCCGAGCTGCGTGGTGCCCGCCGAGTACCTGTTGTCCGTGGGGTTCAAGACGGTTCGGCCGCATCTGCGGTATCCGCGGCTGAGGCTGGAGCTGAAGACGGCCATCTCGTGGCGTGAGGACGTCGAGGTGGCCCTGGAACGGCTCCTCGGCTCCATGAGCCCGGAACGCGCCCTCCGCCCCGTCTGAGCCCCCTTGAGGCGCTCCTGACCGTCCCGCGTCACCCCGCCCGAGGCGCGCGCCCTGACCCCGGCCACCTGTTGCGTCCCGACCCCGGCCATCTGTTGCGTTCTGACCCCGGTCGTCTGTTGCGTCCCGACCCCGGTCGTCTGTTGCGTTCTGACCCCGGCCGTCTCTTACGGCACGGCCAAGGAGGGCGCCACCGTGGGAGCGGGGCCGGGGCCTGTCCAGGGATACGCGTCACCGTGGGAGCGGGGCTGGGGTGCGTTACGGCGGAACGTCGAGCGACGGCTTCGGGTCCACAGCCCGCACCGTGGCATCGGGCGCCACGGTCGCGCATACGCCTCACTGGTCGACGCAGCGCCACAGCCGGCCGCGCGTAATCCCTCGCTGGTCGCCCAGGCCGTGAGCCTCCGGCAGGCCGGCACCCGCGCTACCGGAACGGACCGGTCCTCTGCAGCCGCCACGTGCCGTCCCACGAGGCGTGCCGTCCCACGAGGCGTGCGGCCTTACGAAGCGGGCCGTCCCACGAGGCGGGCCGTCCTACGAAGCGCGCCGGCCTACGAAGCGGGCCGTCCCACGAGGCGGGCCGCCCTACGAAGCGCGCCGCCCTACGAAGCGGGCCGTCCCACGAGGCGGGCCGCCCTACGAAGCGGGCCGTCCCACGGAGCGTGGGACCGGGGTTCCGGGCGTGGGGCACGTCGTGGCGACCCGGGCCGCAGGAGAACGACGGAGCCCCGAGGGTCAGGTAACCCTCGGGGCTCCGGTGCAGAGAGGCGGCTAGATGATGCCGTCGAGCTCGCGCAGCAGCATGGCCTTCGGCTTGGCGCCGATGATCTGCTTGACGACCTCTCCACCCTTGTAGACGTTCATCGTCGGGATCTGGAGCACGCCGTAGTCGCGCGGAACGTTCGGGTTCTCGTCGATGTTCAGCTTGACGATCTCGAGCTTGTCCCCGTACTCCTTCGAGATCTCCTCGAGGATCGGCGCGACCTGGCGGCACGGCCCGCACCACTCGGCCCAGAAGTCAACAAGGACGGGCTTGTCGCTCTTGAGGACGTCCGCCTCGAACGAGGCGTCGGTGACTGCCTTCACAGTCTGCTCCTTCGTTAGTTCTCGTTGCTTGCGAGCCAGCGCTCGGAGTCGAGCGACGCCGCGCATCCGGTACCCGCCGCCGTGATGGCCTGCCGGTAGGTGTGGTCGACCACGTCGCCGGCGGCGAACACGCCGGCGATGTTGGTCTCGGTGGTCGGCGAGGCGACCTTGATGTATCCCTCGTCATCGAGGTCGATCTGGCCCTTGACCAGGTCGGTGCGGGGGTCGTGGCCGATCGCGATGAACAGCCCGTCGACTGCCAGGTCGCACTCTTCGCCGGACTTGAGGTTGCGCAGCTTGACCGAGGTGACCTTGTCCTCGCCGAGCACGTCGACGACCTCGGAGTCCCAGACGAAGCGGATCTTCTCGTTGGCGAAGGCGCGCTCCTGCATGATCTTGCTGGCGCGCAGCTCGTCCCGGCGGTGGACGACCGTCACCATGCGCGCGAAGCGGGTGAGGAAGATGGCCTCCTCCATGGCGGTGTCGCCGCCGCCCACGACCACGATGTCCTTGTTGCGGAAGAAGAACCCGTCACAGGTGGCGCACCAGGAGACGCCGTGGCCGGACAGTCGCTTCTCGTTCGTCAGGCCGAGCTCGCGGTAGCCGGAACCCATCGCCAGGATGATCGACTTGGCGTAGTAGGTGTCGGTGTGGGTCTTGACGACCTTGGGGTTGGCCTCCAGGTCGACTTCGACCACGTCGTCGGCCGTCAGTTCGGCGCCGAAGCGCTCGGCCTGCTTGCGCAGGTTGTCCATCAGGTCGGGACCCATGATGCCATCGGGGAACCCTGGGAAATTCTCCACGTCGGTGGTGTTCATGAGCGCGCCACCCGCGGTGACGGAGCCTTCGAACACCAGCGGCTTGAGTTCGGCGCGCGCGGAGTAGACGGCCGCGGTATACCCTGCGGGCCCCGAACCGATGATGATGACATTCCGGACGTCGCTCAACGCTCCACGCCTTCCTTCTCTGTTTGCCAGTGGCGTCAACAGATACTAGGCGTCTGTGATTCCCGCTCAACCACAAAGCGGAAGGGCCCGCCGTGGCGGGCCCTTCCGCTGGAGCTAGTTCCAGCTACCCAGTGTGGGCTTGACGATGTTCTTGCACTTGAACGGGTCGACCACGTCGACCCGGACGCGTTGTGCGACCTTGTCCTTCCAGGAGGCGATGATCAGGGCCTCCTGGCCGTTGAACTCGCTCTGGTCGACCATGAAAGGCTTCAGCTTGGTGCGGTTGGAGACCTTGGTGACGCAGGCGGTCACCTTGGTGTCGACGCCGCCGCCTTCGGAGGCCGGGGCGGGACCGAAGAAGACTCGCAGCGGCTGCTTCAGGTCCTGCGCGCTCCAGTTGTAGTCGGTGTCGGTCACGACGTAGCCGAGGCTGGTCTTGGACGGCTGCGGCAGGGCCATGTCGTGCTTCTCCACCGGAGAGGCGCCGCCACCCGCCAGGATGCTCGTCCCGACCGCCGCCGTGCCGACCACGACGGCCGCCGCGGCCGCGGCAACAGCGGGCAGGGCCCATCTGCGCCGTCGGGCGGAGCGCCGCTGTCGTGCTGGGACGATGCTGCCGTCGTCGGCGACGACGCCGAGCCGTACCGGCTCGGGCGACGCTTCCCGGGTCAGCTCATCCCAGTCGGGACTTTCCGCGAGGCCGATGCGCCCCCCGGAAGCCTCACGAGCAAGGGCCTGGTCGATTCGCATCGCGACACCCATCGGCATGGCCGGGGTGGGGGTCGCCGCGAGCACCTCGCGAACCGCCGCCAGGTCGGCCAGGAGCTCCCCGCAGGGGTCGCAAACCGCGAGATGCTCGCGTACCTGTCCGGCTGTGGCAGCGTCCAAGAGACCCTCGGCCAGCTCGGCCAAGATCTCAAGATCGTAGTGCGTATCACCCGTCACGAAGTTCTGCTCCCTTCGCGGATGAGACGCGAGTCAGGTCGGTTCGGTTCCGCAGATGCGAAAGAATTGGGGCAAGTTTCGCGCGACCCCGCGCGCAGCGGCTCTTCACCGTGCCGCTGGGCACGGACAGCACCTGAGCTGCGTCTTCGACGGAGTAGCCCATCATGTCGACGAGGACGAGCGCGGCTCGCTGGTCGGCTGGAAGGAGTTTGAGGGCGGCCGAAACCTCCATGGAGACTTCGCGCTCGCCGGTCTGGTCGGGCATCGGGGTGTCGCGTTCGGCCGCTTCGATCAGCTCGTCGTCGGCGACGGGCCGGACCGATTTGCGGCGCATCCTGTCGAGGCACGCGTTGACCACGATGCGGTGCAGCCAGGTGGTGACGGCCGCCTCACCGCGGAAGCTGTGCGCCTTCCTGTAGGCGGAGACGAATGCGTCCTGTACGGCGTCAGCCGCCTCGTCGGGGTCGCCGAGCGTCCGCAGGGCGACCGCCCACATACGGTCTCGGTGCCTTTTGACTATTTCGCTGAACGCATGCTGATCCCCGTCGAGGTGCCGGGTGAGCAGCTCGGCGTCAGAGGGTGGCTCGGGTGGGGAATTCACAAGGTTTATGCCGTTCCGGGGGAATACACCACTACGTCATAGATGGTGCCATGAAACATCCCGTCCTCCGCGGGAAGACGCGTAAACCAGATCAAAACGTACTGACCGGTTGCGGGTTTGTCGGGCGTCAGCGTGACCTTGCCAGAGGCGTCCTTCTGCTTGGCCACGGTCTTGAGTGCGTCCAGGTCAGGGGAGTCGCCGACCTTCAGCTCGATACTGGCGCCAGGGGTGTCGGGAAGCGTCGCGATCACGTCGGCGATCTTCGTGGACTTGCCCATGTCGAGCAGCAGCCCCACGCCCGGCTTGAGGTTGCCCAGCGTCGCACTGACGTAGTTGGTGGTCTTCCAGAAGGTGCCGGGCTTGCCGTCGATGGCGTCCTTGGCGAGCTCGGGGTGCTCCGCACGGTCGTCGCCGAGCGGGTCGAAGCCTGTGGCGTTCGACGGCTTGACGATCTGCGGCTCCGCGGTCGCCGACGGCGGCGGCGAGCTCTCGGCGACCGGCGGCGGGCCGGGGTTGCCCAGCTTGCGGCCGAGCGTCCACGCGCCGACGCCGACCGCGGCGATCACCAGGAGCACGACGAACGTCATCAGCGCCCTGTTGAGCGTGCTCGGCGGCTTCGGCGGCGACGGCACGTACAGGTGCTGCCGGGTTTCGAGCCCCTCGGAGCGGGAGGCCGTGGTGGGCGTGGGGGGCGGCGGCGGGGGCGCCGGCGTGAACGGGATCGGCAGGGGCCTGGCGACGTCGGCGAGCGCCTCGGCCACCTGGGCGGGACTGGCCAGCGCGCTCTGCCCCCTGCGGGACTCGGGCAGCACGGCCCTGCAGGTGATGGTGTCGAGGTAGCCGGGCACGCCGGCGGTGACCTGGCGAGGGGTGCAGAAGTGACCGTCGCTCATCGGGGCGGCGGGAAGGCCGCCCTCTTCCTCGTCGCCAGGCCAGTGGCCGGTCAGGCCCGCGTAGAGCAGCCGCCCGAGACCTTCGGCGTCGTCGAGCGCGGGGTCGTCGGTGGTGAGCCCGGCGAGTGCGGCGTCGACGCCGACACCGAGCACCTTGACCGTGTTGCCGGTGGTCCAGACGAGGTTGCCGGGGCGCAGGCACAGATGGTGAAGGTCGTGCTCGTGCGCGTGGGCCAGCGCCTCGGCCGCCTCGGCGACCAGCGCTGCGGCCCTCTCGGGCTCCATTGGGCCGCCTGCCAGCAGGTCGGACAGCGAGTCGCCGGTGACCCACTCGCTCACCACGTAGGCGAGCTCGTCGTCCTCGGCGGCGTCGAACACCTGGGTGAGCCGGGGGTCGGTGAGCCTGCTCGCCGCGCGGGCGGCCGTCACCACCTCGGTCACGCGGGGAAAGTCGGAGTCGAAGGTGTGCACCGCGACAGGGCGAGCGAGGATCTCGTCGATGGCCTTCCAGAGGGTCGCGCCCTCGGACTCGCTGACACGGTCCTCCAGGCGGAAACGCTCCGCCAGACGGGTGCCTGGTTCTACCGCTGAGGCGCTCATGACTCGATCACCTGCGTGATGTCACACCACGCAGGCACGCTATGCCGGGTGGATCCGCCCACGCCCCTCCTGCTTCCGTTTTGCCGCGTGTCGGGCACCATGGTAGTGCCGCGCCAGTTCCTCCCGCGCTCCTTAACGGCCTACCCGCCCCGCGACCATTCCAACGATCGAGTGGACCTCCGGGATACGCATCTTGTGCGCGACCACCAGATACAGGGCGCCTCCGAGGCCTCCGCCGACGGCCAGAATGATCAGTGAATTCACCATGCCGAGGGTGCCGAAAACCTGCTGAACCCCCCAGACGGCCCCGAGCGCGAGCACGGCCGTCGGGAGCGCCGCGATGTACATCCTGGTCAGCGCCGAGCCCACCGACCAGCCGCCGAGACCCTGCACGCGCCGGCTGGCCATCGTCCACGCCACGGTCGCGCCGATCGTGTACGCCACGGCGTAGGCGAAGGCCAGCCCCATGACGACGTACGCCGCAGGAAGCGTGAAGTAGGCCACGAGCATGAGCGCCGCGTTGACCGCCGTCGTGCCCGCGCCCACGAACACCGGCGTCCTGGTGTCGCCGAAGCTGTAGAACACCCGGAGCAGCAGTTGGAAGACCGAGAACGGCACCAGCGCCAGACCGAAGACCTGCAGCACGTTGCCGATGTAGATGGCGTTCTCCGGAGAGGAGGCGCCGTGGCCGAAGATCAGCACGGTGACCGCGGGGCCGAGCACCATGAGCATGAGCGAGATCGGCACCATGACCGAGGCGACGAGCCGTACCCCCGAGCCGAACTCGGCGCGCACCTCGTCGAGCCTGCCCTCGCCCGCCGACCTGCTCATCCTCGGCAGTATGGCGGTGATGACGGAGACGCCGATGATGCCGTAGGGCAGCTGGAAGAGCTGGAACGCGAAGTTGTACGGCGTGAGGCCGTGGTCCTTGACCGCCGCCCCGGCCGCGGTGGCCAGGTTGGTCGTGAGGACCAGGCCGAGCTGGGTGACCACCACGTAGCCGATCGTCCAGACGCCGGCCCTGCCCATCTCGCCGAGCCTGGCGTTGCGCACGTCGAACCGCAGGCGGAAGGAGAACCCGGCCCGCTTGAGCGAGATGATCAGGACGACGGCCTGGGCCACGATGCCCGCCGTGGTGCCGAGGCCGAGCAGGGCCAGGTCGCTGTCGGTGACCTTCGAGATGTCGTCGCGGCCGACGCTGACCCCCATGTAGGCCAGCAGCACGATGATGACCACCACGTTGTTCAGGACGGGCGCCCACATGGGGGCGGCGAACCTGTCCCTGGTGTTCAGGATGGCGCCCGCGATGGCGCCGACGCCGAAGAAGGCGAGCTGCGGCAGGATGAACCTGGCCAGGGAGACCGCGACCTCGAACTCCCTGGAACCGGCCCGCCAGTCGGTGTACAGGTCGATCAGCTGCGGGGCGATCAGCACGGCCAGCACCGCCACGACCGTGAGCGCGAGTGTCGACAGCGTGAGCAGCCGCTGCTCGTATGCCCTGCCGCCGTCGGGGTCCTGCTGCTGGGCCCGCACGATCATCGGCACGACCACGCTGCTCAGCACGCCGAGGATGAGCAGGTCGAGGATGCTGTAGGGGATGGTGTAGGCGGCCTGGTAGGCGTCGCCCATCAGGCCGAGGCCGATCGCGGCGGACAGGATGATCGTGCGGACGAAACCCGTGACCCTGGACACCATCGTGCCAGCGGCCATGATCGCGCTGGCTCGCAGCATGCGGCTCATACGTGCTCGTTCTCCCTAGGCTTCGCCGACTTCGCCGCGCGCCGCTGCGACCTGCGCCGCAGTACGCGCATCACCACGGCCGCCAGCATCACCGACAGCGCCGCGCCGACGATCACCAGCGCGATGCCGGTGTAGCCGGTCGCCTTGATCGTCAGCTTGGCCGGCTTCTGGTACGCCTTGTTGTCCAGGGTGCGCAGTCTGATGGTGAGCAGCGAGTCGCCGCTCACCTTGACCCGCATCTTCACCTGGATCGTGCCGCTCTGCTTCGCGCCGATGTCGAGCCGCTGCGGCTTGCCGTCGCCGACGATCTCCAGCAGGTCGGGGGAGTCGGAGGTGACCTGCACGGTCAGCGAGACGGGCTCGTCACGCGCGTTCTTGACGCTGACGGGGATCTGGCCCTCCTCACCGGCCAGCGAGCGCGTCCTCGAGTCCGAACCGGTGATGAAGACCCTTCCGATGCTCTCGTCCACCACCTCGTTGACGCGCTTGACCTCGGCGGAGCCCGTGCCCGTCTTGGTGCGCCACGCCGAAGAGGTCAGCCGCAGCACCGCCGTGTCGAAGACGGACGGCAGGCGCTCGGAGGTGATGCCGGAGGTGAGCGCGGCCTTGGCGGCGACCCGCTTGACGGACGCGAGGTACTTCTTGCTCAGCTCGGCCTTGCGGTCGGTGTCGGTGTAGGTCAGCCCCGCGTGCGGCGCGGACGCCTTGGTCGGCTTGATCGAGCCGAGCGGCACGCTGGTGAGCCACGGCAGGCTCGCTGCCGTCTTCAGCAGGTTGGTCACGTGCGCCGGGTTGGGGTTCCAGCGGCGCGCGGGCGCCACGACGAGAGACCTGGGCAGGGTGCCGCCCTGCTCGCCGGCGATCATCGCCGTCTCCGCGACGAAGCGCTGCTTCTGCAGGGTGGACGAGCCCGGCACGCCCTTCTCGAGCTCCAGCGTACGGCTCAGCACCGGGTCGGCGACGAGCGCCTTGACCGGGCCGGAGACGCTGTCGATGGTGGTGGCGGCGTCGGGCGTGACGGCGGGGAGCGTGTTCGCGCCCGTGTTCGCCGACGTGTTCGCCGAGGTGTTCACGGCGGTGTCCTGGGCCGCATGCGTGGACAGGTTGTCGGCGTTGAGCAGCACCGTGGTGACGCCGCTGACCGTCAGCAGGTCGAGCGCGTCCTCGTCGATCTTGCCGGCGACGGGCCAGGCGGTCGTGGCCGGCACGTCGCGCTTGAGCAGCTCCCTGGCCTTGTCGCCGCCGATCTTGATCGCCTTGGCGGTCTCCTCGTCGAGCCCCTGGTGGGCCAGGGCCGTGATGTCGGGATCGGCGTACGGCGTGGCCACCACCTCCTGGCCGGCGAGCGCCGTACGGATCGCGGCGAGCCATCCGGCGGCGCTGGTGTCGCCGGGCCTGCTGACCTCCGTCCCCGACTTGGGACGCACCTTGTACGGCGCGGTCATCGCCATGACGTCGTCGAGCAGCGCGGGCTCGACGAACCAGGTGACGTTCTTCGGCTGGGACTTGGCGATGCGCAGGAGGTCGGCCAGGCGGCCGTCGCCCAGCAGGGAGGTGCGCAGGTTCTCGTCGATGAAGAGGCCGTTGTCGCTGCGGCGCGGCTGGTCGATGATCGGCAGCGCGAACGCGATCTTGTTCTTCCGCAGCTTGGCGTCCGGCGGCGCGTAGGTCAGGAAGGTGCGGACGTTGGCGGCCGGCTGCCAGCCGTTCGCCAGGACCTCGACGCCGAGCGGGTAGACGCCGAACCTCGACAGGGTGAGCGCCATGGGCGTCGTGGTCAGCTCGAACGGGGTGGAGCCTCCCGCGGGCACCGAGGGGAGGACGAGCGTGGAACTCCTGGAGGCGTAGTCGGAGACGAAGCCGCCCGCCAGGTACTCCTCCATGGCCGCCCTGCCGGTGAACTGCTGCCTGGACGGGCGCAGCCGCACCAGCACGTTGGTGAGGGGCGTCGTGCCGGAGTTGGTCAGCTTGCCGGTCACCTTGATCACGTCGGTCGGCTTGCGCGGCACGTCCGGCGTGATCGACTCGATCGTCAGCCTGACCTGCTGCGCCGTGATCGTGGTGGCAGCCGTGCTCGCCGGCGTCACGACCATGGCGGTGAGCAACACGGCGATGAGGACGGAGAGCAGCGTGGCCTTTCGGATCACGCGTCTGCCCATGGAGGAGTTCGACGCACGCCGCCATGGTACGGGCTCAGTGCCGGAGCGCGACCGCCTCACGAGTTCCCCTCGGACGGATCAGGCCAAGATCCACGGCCTTGCCGCGAACCAGGCGTAGCAGGTCGAGGGCGTGTAGCCGGAGGGCCGTGTGTCGCTCGCCCGTCGGGGTGAAGACGAAGCCGCCGTCGGCGGGCATCCGTTCGTCGATGAGGACGAACAGGTCGTGAGGCAGCAGAAGCGGACAGATCAACCCTGCCGCGTAGTCGGTGGACGCGTTGATCGCGAAGGCGGGGGCGGGACTGATGTTCCTCGAGTCGAGCAGCAGGCCGACCGTGCGAGGAGTGGGGAGGTCGGCGACCGTGGAGACCACGGCGACGGCCTCGCGGCCCAGCCGGGAGTGGCGCTCGAACACCGTCACGGCCACGCACCGCTCCGGAGCGGCGGAGATCGTCGCGGGCAGCTCTTCGGCGCACGTCATGGGGCGCGGAAGGCGTACGATCTCATGATGGACCTGGTGTGCGAGGAGCCAGCGGTGGATCGCGAGGGCGTCCTTCATATGTACGCTCCTTGCCTCGTTCCATGGGCCCCCGACGGTCTCTGACCGACGGTAACCCGGACCCGGTGTGGCTCGGGGGATATGTTCCGCAATAGAAGGACCTACCCAGCTTGTCCGACTCAATAGAGATCTCCCGCAAAATCGCTCCGGTCGCCAACGAACTCGGCGAACTCTTCGCCGCCCGCGGGCACGAGCTTGCCCTGGTGGGCGGGTCAGTGCGCGACATCCTGCTGGGCCGTGCCGGAAACGACCTCGACCTGACGACCGACGCCCGCCCCGAGCGGGTCCTGGAGATCGTCAGAGACTGGGCCGACTCGGTCTGGACGATCGGCATCGACTTCGGCACGGTCGGCGTGCGCAAGGGCGGCTGGCTGCTGGAGATCACCACCTACCGCAGCGAGTCCTACGACCCCAAGTCGCGCAAGCCCGAGGTCATGTACGGCGACACGCTCGAGGCCGACCTGGAGCGCCGCGACTTCGCCATCAACGCGATGGCGGTACGGCTGCCGGGACACGAGTTCGTCGACCCGTACGGAGGCAGGCGCGACCTGGCGGCCAGGATGCTGCGCACGCCGGGCACGCCCGAGCAGTCCTTCGACGACGACCCGCTGCGCATGCTGCGCGCCGCCCGCTTCGCCTCCCAGCTCGGCTTCGCGGTCGCGCCCGAGGCCGTGGCGGCGATGACCGCGATGAGCGAGCGCATCGAGATCGTCTCGGCCGAGCGGATCCGCGACGAGCTCGACAAGCTGGTCTGCGGCGCCAACCCGCGCGAGGGGCTGCGCCTGCTCGTCGAGACAGGCCTGGCCGCGCACGTGCTGCCCGAGTTGCCCAGGCTGCGCCTGGAGATCGACGAGCACCACCGCCACAAGGACGTCTACGAGCACACACTGATCGTGCTGGAGCAGGCCATCGCCCAGGAGGAGGACGGCAAGCCCGACCGCATCCTGCGCTGGGCGGCGCTCATGCACGACGTGGGCAAGCCCAAGACACGCCGTCACGAGCCGGGCGGCAGGGTCTCCTTCCACCACCACGAGGTGGTCGGCGCGCAGTTGACCAAGAAGCGGATGGCGGAGCTGAAGTTCCCCAAGGACGTCGTCTCCGACGTCTCCCGCCTGGTGGAGCTGCACCTGCGCTTCCACGGCTACGGCACGGGCGAGTGGACCGACAGCGCGGTGCGCCGCTACGTGCGCGACGCGGGTCCCCTGCTCGACCGCCTCCACAAGCTGACCAGGGCCGACTGCACCACGCGCAACAAGCGCAAGGCGCAGGCCCTCTCCCGCACCTACGACCAGCTCGAGGAGCGCATCGAGCGGCTCGCGGAGGAGGAGGAACTGGCCAAGATCAGGCCCGAGCTCGACGGCAACGAGATCCAGCGGATCCTCGGCGTCGGCCCTGGCCCGATGGTCGGCAAGGCCTACAAGTTCCTGCTGGAGCTACGCCTCGACAAGGGCGTCATCGGCAAGGAGGCCGCCACGGAGGCGCTGCTGGAGTGGGTGGGCGAGAGCAGGCCCTAGAGAGCCGAGGGGGCGCGCGTCGGCGTGACGATCCGGTAGATCATCGCACCGAGCACGTAGCCGATCGCGATGATCGCGACGGCGACGAAGGACTTGCCGTTCGCCGGCAGGATCGCCGCCGACAGTGCCGCCGCCAGCACGTACATCCCGTTGAACAGCATGTCGTAGATCGAGAAGGCCCTGCCCAGGTAGGCGTCCTCGATGTCGCGCTGCACGCTGGTGTCCGCGCAGATCTTGACGCTCTGCCCGGTCACCCCCAGCACGAAGCCGCCGATCCACAACCCCCACGGCTGGAACGGGATGATGAGCACCGCGCCCAGGACACCCGCGGTGACCAGCATGATCGGCACCCAGCGCTCGATGGGGAACCGCTCGGTCGCCCACGGGGTGATGATCACCGCGAGGAAGTAGCCGAAGCCCGAGGTCACCAGCACGATGCTGATGCCCGACAGCGCGGCGTCGGCGTCGCCGTCGGTGAAGTAGTAGCGGTAGAGGATGATGCCCATCGCGGTCGCCATGCCGTACATGAAGCGGTGGGTGGCCATCGCGCCCATCGCGGCGGCGGCCGAGCGGTGGTGGACGAGGTGCCTGGCGCCGTCGACGAGCCCGCTGACCACGTTGCGCAGGGCCTCGCGCGCCTGCGGGCGGTCGGGATCGTAGGAGGGGCCGAGCAGGTCGCGGTGCATGGTGCGGGCGATCAGCGCGCTCAGCCCGAACACCACGCCCGAGGTGATGAGCAGCAGCGCGGTGCCGCCGTGGCCCGCGCCGAACACCCAGCGCAGCACGATGCCGAAGCCCGCGCCGACGAAGGTGACGACCGTGCCGGAGGTCGGTGTGACCGCGTTGGCCATCATCAGCTGGTCGCGCGGGACCACGTGGGGCAGTGAGGCGCCGAGCGCGGCCAGGAAGAACCTGTTGACGCCGAGCACGCCGAGCGCCGCCGCGTAGAAGTACTCGTCGGGCAGGCCCACCGCGACGAACGCCGCCGCGACCAGCAGCAGCCCTCCGCGCACGACCGGCGCGACGACCAGGATCTGCCGCCGCGACCACCGGTCGATGAACACGCCCACGAACGGGCCGAGCACGCTGTACGGCAGCAGCAGCACGGCGAGGCCGATGGCCACCTGGAGCGCTGTCGTCTGCTTCTCCGGGCTGAAGAAGGCGAAGCCCGCGACGCCGAACTGGAAGATCCCGTCGGAGAACTGCGAGACCAGCCGGGTGGAGAACAACCGTCTGAAGTCGCGGCCCTTCAGGACCACACGGAGATCGGCGGCATAAGACACGACGCCAGCCTAGCCGTCACCCCACGTCCCGACATCGGGGTCAACCCTGAGAGCGGTGGCGTGACAGATGTTGAAAAGTGTTCCAGCTAACCGTCATGATCACGTACGCTACAGACTGTGACTCCTGACGAACTCGTGGTGTTGGTCGACGGCGACGGCAACGCGATCGGCACCGCACCCAAGACGTCGGTGCACGGTCCTGACACACCACTTCACCTGGCCTTCTCCAGCTACGTCTTCGACGAGGGCGGCAGAGTGCTGCTGTCCAGGCGGGCCTCCCACAAGGTCACCTGGCCGGACGTGTGGACCAACAGCTGCTGCGGCCACCCGCTGCCGGGCGAGTCCCTCGACGACGCGGTGGTGCGCAGGCTCTCCTACGAGCTGGGCCTGGTCGTCGACCACGTCGACCTGATGCTGCCCCGCTTCTCCTATCGAGCGATCATGGGTAACGGCATCGTCGAGCACGAGCTCTGCCCCGTCTACCGCGTCCTGACGACCGCGCCCGTGCGGCCGAACCCCGAGGAGGTGGGGGAGGTGCTGTGGATGCCGTGGAAGGAGTTCACGGCGGGCGTGATGTCGGGCCTGCTGGCGATCTCGCCATGGTGCCGCGACCAGGTGCCCCAGCTCGACGACCTCGGCGCGGACCCGCTGGCCTGGACCCCCGCGACGGCCGCCGACCTGCCTCCCGCGGCCCGCCGGTGAACGTTCCCGCTCGCGTGCCCGGGCCCGCCACGGCGCACAGGAGAACGGCGCCAACGGAAACGGCGCCAACGGAAACGGGGCCGCGGGCAACGGGCCGAAGGAAACGGCACCGCGGGTAGGGCGCGCACGAAGAACGCCGACGTGTCGTCGGTGAGGGGAGCCCGCGCGCTGGAGCAGCGCGCGAAGACCGACCCCTGCCACGACGAGACGCCGGCGCTACGTCGGCTTGCCGTACGGGATGGCCGGCCGTAGGGGTGGCCGGCCGTACGGGATGGTCAGCGCTCGACTTCGCCGCGGATGAACTTCTCCACGTAGTCGCGCGCCTCGTCGTCGGAGTACTGCTCGGGCGGCGACTTCATGAAGTAGGAGCTGGCCGACAGGATCGGCCCGGCGATGCCCCTGTCGAGGGCGATCTTCGCCGCGCGGACCGCGTCGATGATGATGCCCGCCGAGTTGGGCGAGTCCCACACCTCGAGCTTGTACTCGAGGTTCAGCGGGGTGTCGCCGAACGAGCGGCCCTCCAGACGGACGTAGGCCCACTTGCGGTCGTCGAGCCACGGCACGTGGTCGGAAGGACCGATGTGCACGTCGGCCCTGGCCATCTCGTGCGGGATCTGCGAGGTGACCGACTGCGTCTTGGAGATCTTCTTCGACTGGAGGCGCTTGCGCTCCAGCATGTTCATGAAGTCCATGTTGCCGCCGAAGTTGAGCTGATACGTGCGCAGCAGCTCGACACCGCGGTCCTCGAACAGCTTGGCCATCACGCGGTGCGTGATGGTGGCGCCGACCTGCGACTTGATGTCGTCGCCGACGATCGGCACGCCCGCCTCGGTGAACTTCTCCGCCCACTCGGGGTCCGAGGCGATGAAGACCGGCAGCGCGTTCACGAAACCGACCTTGGCGTCGATCGCGCACTGGGCGTAGAAGCGGTCGGCCTCCTCCGAGCCCACCGGCAGGTAGGACACCAGGACGTCGACCTGGGCGTCCTTCAGCACCTGCACGACGTCGACGGGCTCTTCGTCCGACTCCTCGATGATCTCGCGGTAGTACTCACCGAGACCGTCGAAGGTGTGGCCGCGCTGGACGATGACACCCGTCGGCGGCACATCCGTGATCTTGATGGTGTTGTTCTCGCTGGCGACGATCGCCTCGGACAGGTCGCGGCCGACCTTCTTGGCGTCCACGTCGAAAGCGGCGACGAACTCGACGTCGCCGACGTGGTACTCACCGAACTTGACGTGCATCAGACCCGGCACTCGTGTGTCCGGGTCGGCGTCCTTGTAGTAGTGGACGCCTTGAATCAGCGACGCCGCGCAGTTGCCGACACCGACAACGGCTACGCGTACCGAACCCATCGCACTCGCTCCCTTACTCATCTGATGACGTATCTTTCGCGGGCTCCTGTGAGGCCCTGCGTTCTGTTGCGATCAGCTCATTCAGCCAGCGCACCTCGCGTTCGACCCCTTCCAGGCCGTGCCGTTGAAGCTCCAGCGTGTAGCTGTCCAGGCGCTCCCTCGTGCGGGCCAGCGCGGTGCGGACGCTGTCGAGTCGTTCCTCCAGCCGGCTGCGGCGTCCTTCGAGGATGCGCAGCCGTACCTCGGCCTCCGTGTGCCTGAAGAAGGCGAAGTGGACACCGAAGCTCTCGTCCTCCCACGCGGACGGGCCCGCTTGGGTGAGCAGATCCTGCAGCCGCTCCTTGCCGTCGGCTGTGAGTTTGTAGACGATCTTCGACCGTCCTCCCACAGCCTCCGTCGGGCGTTCCTCCGCGATGAGCCCCTGTTCGAGCAATGACTTCAGGCACGGATACAGCGAGCCGTAGGAGAAGGCCCTGAACATTCCCAGCAGCGCGTTGAGCCGTTTGCGCAGCTCGTAGCCGTGGAGCGGGGTCTCGTGCAGCGACCCGAGCACGGCGAGTTCCAGGACTCTGCCCTGTCCGCTGGCCAAGGGAACCGCCTCCTCTCGCGTCGATGTATCGAGTCGATACATCTTCAGGATACGTCGTCTCGCTATATCACTGCAATTAACGGATTCCCCAAGAGGTTGGGAGCAATCGGTAAAAAGCCGTAGTCTGGCGCGCATGTGGTCACAGCGAGGGGTGGTGGACTACGGACTTGCGAAGCGGGCGGCGGTGCGCTCGCTTCGTTCCGGGCGTGCCTCCACCCGTGAGATCTGTGACGCACAGCCGTATCTCCTTCGCGCGGCACGACACTTCGGCGAACTGACCGAACGCCCCTGCCCGGTGTGCGAGAGAGAGAACGTCACCAACGTGACCTATGTCTACGGGGATTCGCTGGGGCGACATGCCGGTCGTGCAAAGGCCACGTCAGAGATCCTCGAGATGGCCCATGATTACGAGGAGTTCCGGGTCTACGTGGTCGAGGTCTGTCAAGGTTGTTCCTGGAACCACCTGACCGTCTCCTATGTCCTCGGCAACGGGCCACCCGACGGCGTCGGCACCACCTGAACCGAGGACGGCGCCCGCCGTGCAAGACGACGACGATGCGAGGACGTGTTGAGTAACAGCAGCTATGGCCCCGAGCCGACCGGACGCGGACAGCGCTCTGATGGAACGGCTCGCCAGGGAAGGCGCCGTCGCTCGAGTTCCGTGCCCGCTTCGCAGCCGCCGCAAACCGGCTGGGCCTCGGAACGCCGTCCCGAGGCGGCATTCGAGCAGACGGGCGCCATGGATGCCCAGCCTCCCGCCCCCGCCAGGTCGTCGGGGCCGCAGCAGATGCCGCCGCAGCAGACCGCGCAGTACCCGACGGGCGGCCCGCCGACGTCGACACGCAGGCGCGGCGCCGAGGAGACGATGGTGAGCGGGCCCGAGGCCCGCCGTGCCAGAGGTGGACGCGGCCCTGGCGGCCCCGAGGGTCCCGGCCGCGGTGGCGGCGGTGGCGGCGGCGACTCCGGCAAGGGCCGCCGCGGGTGGAAGCGGTTCATCCCGAACTGGAAGATCGTCATGGCCGCGATGGTCGTGATGGCGGCCGGCGTGTTCGGCATGATCTGGGTCGCCTACTCGGGCACCCCGCTGCCCAAGGTGGCCCAGCAGGGCGCGACCGCCCAGGAAAGCATCATCTACTACAACGACAAGAAGACGGAGATCGCCCGCTGGGGCATCCCGCGCAAGATCATCGACATCAGCGACGTCAACGACGCGGTCAAGGACGCGACGATCGCCATCGAGAACAAGACCTTCTATGAGGACTCGGGCATCTCGATCCCCGGCATGATCCGTTCGGTGTGGATGACCGCGACGGGCCAGCAGGTCCAGGGCGCCTCCACCATCACCCAGCAGATGGCCCGCAACTACTACGAGGGCCTCAGCCAGGAGCAGTCGATCCAGCGGAAGATCAAGGAGATCTTCGTCGCCGTAAAGATCAACAAGGAGTACTCGAAGGACAAGATCCTTCAGGACTACCTCAACACGATCAACTACGGGCGCGCCTTCGGGATCCAGGCGGCGGCCGAGGCGTACTTCGGCAAGGGCAAGAAGGCCAAGGACCTCACCCCGGCGCAGGCGGCGTACCTGGCCGCCCGGATCCAGCAGCCGAACTGGGACAGCGACGACCCCAGGCTCCGCACCCGATGGAGCACGGTCGTCCAGTACATGGCGGAGCAGTTCCCGCAGAAGTACGCCAACCTGCCCACCACGGCCAAGTTCCCCAAGACCGTGAAGACCTCCGAGAAGAGCGAGCTGGCCGGTCTCAAGGGCTACATGGTCCAGGAGGTCCTCGCCGAGCTGAAGCGGAACAACATCTCCGGCGACGAGGTCGAGCGCGGCGGTTTCAAGATCGTCTCCACGTTCGACAGGAAGCTGATGCTGGACGCGAAGAAGGCCGCGGAGAGCGTCACGTCCCGCATGGACAAGGAGTACCACGTCGGCCTCGCCTCCGTGGAGAACAAGACGGGCAGGGTGCTGGCCTTCTACGGCGGCAGGAACTACATCACCGACCCGTGGAACGAGCCGTTCAGGTCCTACAAGCAGGCGGCCTCGGCCTTCAAGCCGTACGTGCTGGCCGCCTGGCTCGACGCCGGCTACAGCCTCAGCAGCTACGTGCCGGGCAACGAAACCGTGCCCAAGGTGCTCCCCGGCCAGCAGCCCGGAGGCTTCCGCAACAGCCACAACGTCGGCCAGGCCGTCGACATCGTCAAGGCCACCGCGGCCTCGGTCAACACCGCGTATGTCTCCATGGCCTACAAGCTGCCCAACCAGCTGGAGGACGTGCAGCGGATCGTCGAGGAGGCGGGCCTCGGCAAGCAGCGGATGGAAGAGGACATCAAGGCCCACAACTACGGCTTCTCGATCGGCTCGGCCCTGGTGTCGCCCGTCGAGCAGGCGGCGGGCTACTCGATCTTCGCCAACGGCGGCAAGCACATCGACTACCACGTGGTGCAGAAGGTCACCGACCCCTCGGGCCTGGTCGTCTACGACCCCGAGAAGAAGTCGCCGCGTCAGGTGATCTCGGCCGAGGCCGCCGCCGACGCCACCGTCGCGATGCAGGCGGTGCTGCGGGCCGGCGGCACCGCTGCGGGCAAGGGCCTCGGGTCCCGCCCCGCCGCGGGCAAGACGGGCACCAACAACGACGAGAAGGAAGCCTGGTTCGTCGGCTACACTCCGCAGATCTCCACGGCGGTCGGCTTCTACCGCGAGGAGTGCAGGACCTCCTCCGGAAAGGTCGTTCCCCCGCAGCACTCCAACTGCCCTGGGACCGACGGCAAGAAGAACAGCAAGTACGACGGAATGACCAAGGTCTACACCAAGCCCTACGAGGTGTCGCTGGGCTTCGAGGGCGCCGGCCCGCCCACCGAGGTGTGGCGCGCGTACATGCTCGCCGCCCACGAGACGCTGAAACTGCCCGTCGAGCAGTTCCCCACCCGGGCCAACATCGGCCAGCCGGAGAACATCGTCGAGAAGCCGAAGCCCACGCCGACGCCGACCCCCGACAACCCGTTCGGCACGCCGGAGGACCCGTGGGGCGACGACAACGGCAACGACTGCGGCCTGCTCGGCTGCGATGACAACAGCGACAACAGCGGGCTGCCCGAGGACGGCACCACCGAGGCCGACCGTCTCGGCGACGTCGGCACGGGCGAGGACCCGATGGGCGGCGGCGCCGTCGTGCCCGACCCCATGACCGGGTCCACCAGGCGCGACGACGAATGACACGGCTGTCGTCGACGGCACGGGCGGCCGTGCCGTACCTGCCCCTGGGGCTGTTCGCGGCCCTGGGGGCGATCCTCGCCTACGTCTGGAAGCTGCCCTGCAGGACCGGCGGCTGGAACAACTCCGTCCAGACGTACGCGAATGCCTGCTACACCGACATCTACCCGCTCTTCTTCGACCGGCAGCTGCACACGCAGAACCCGTACTTCGCGGACGTGCCGTTCGACAAGCAGGTGGAGTACCCCGTCGTGCTCGGCGAGGTCATGCAGGTGATCGCCTGGCTGGTGCGCTGGATGACGCCGGACGAGGCGACGCAGGCGGTGCGCTTCTACGACATCACGGTGATCCTGCTGGGGATCTCCCTGGTGGTGGGCGTGCTGCTGATGGCGGCCGCGGCGGGGCCCACGCGCCGGTGGGACGCGGCCTGGTACGCGCTCGCTCCCGCCGTGATCCTCGCCGCCTACATCAACTGGGACCTCATCGCGGGCGCCCTGTCCATGGGCTTCCTGCTGGCGTGGGCGCGCGGGCGGCAGGTGCTCGCGGGCGTCCTGCTCGGCCTGGCGATCGCGACCAAGTTCTACCCGCTGATGTTCGTCGGCGCGCTGTTCCTGCTGACGGTGCGCACGTGGAAGTGGCGTCCGTTCCTGATCACGATGGGGTCGGCGGCGGCCGCGTGGCTCGTCGTCAACGTGCCCTTCATGGTGCTGGCGTGGGAAGGCTGGCGGCGCTTCTACGTCTTCTCCCAGGAGCGCGGCATCGACTGGGGCTCGCCCTGGCTGTTCTTCGAACGCAAGGGCTGGCCCATCCTCGGCAGCATGGACCCGAGCCTGCTCGGCATGATCTCGCTCGCGCTGCTGTGTCTCGGCATCGCCGTGCTGACGGTGCTGGCGCCGCAGCGACCGCGGCTCGCGCAGATCTGCTTCCTGGCGCTTGCGGCGTTCATGATGACGAACAAGGTGTGGTCGCCGCAGTTCGTGCTGTGGCTGGTGCCGTTCGCGGTGCTGGCCAGGCCCAACTGGAAGCCGATCGCGCTGTGGCAGGTCGCCGAGGTCTGGTACTTCTTCGCGATCTGGCTCTACCTGCTCTACCAGGACGAGGACACCAAGCACCTGGGCATCGGCGACAACGTCTACTTCACCGCCGTCTGGGGCCGCATCATCACGATCCTCATCCTGATGGCGTTCGTGGTGCGCGACATCCTCCGCCCGGACAAGGACCTGGTACGGCAGGCAGGCGTCGACGACCCGGTCGGCGGCGTCTTCGACCGGGCCCCTGACAGGTTCTCGCTCGCCTGATGAAGGCGCTGGGAATCTGGGTCGCCTCCCGTCTCGGACTCCTGCTCGTCACCCTGATGGGTGTGTCGTGGCTGGTCGGCACGGGCGACTACCTCGCCAGGTGGAAGCAGTGGGACGCCAGCCTGTTCGTCACCATCGCCACGTACGGCTACGCGGGCGACCCCGCCGCCGCGCACGACCCCGGGCTGCCCGCGTTCTTCCCCGGAATGCCCGCCATTCTCCGGCTCGTCCACCTGGTGGTGTCCGACTGGGCCCTGTGCGGGCTGCTGATCTCGCTGGTCGCGGGCGGTGTGGCGGCCATGGCGCTGGCGCGGCTGGCGGAGTTCGAGGGCGGCTCCGGCACCGCGGCGGTGCTGGCGATGATCCTCTTCCCGACGGCCGTCTTCCTGGCCGCGGGCTACAGCGAGGCGCTCTTCCTCGCGCTGGCCATCCCCGCGTGGCTGGCGGCGCGCAGGAGACAGTGGGCCGCGGCCGCCCTGCTGGCCGCGGGGGCGTCCGCGGTACGCATCACGGGGCTGTTCCTGGCGATCGCGCTGATCGTCGAGTTCGCGCTCAGCAGGCCGCGGTGGCGGGACCTGCCGTGGCTGGCGGTCCCGTTCGTGCCGCTGATCGCCTACTCCTGGTACCTGCACGGCCGTACCGGCGACTGGCTCGCGTGGAAGCACGCCCAGGAGGCGGGCTGGGGCAGGGAGATGGTGTGGCCGTGGGAGGCGTGGCGGACCACGTGGAACTCCGCGATGGGCACCGACGACTTCGCCGTCGCCTTCCGCATGGAGATCGCCGGCGCCGTGGTCGCCGTGGTGACGCTGGGGTGGCTGCTCGTGCGGCGCCGGTGGAGCGAGTTCGTCTACTGCGGGTTGCAGGCCGGCGCGCTGCTGCTGTCGGCCTACTACCTGTCGGTGCCGCGCTCGCTGCTGCTGTGGTTCCCGCTGTGGGTACTGCTGGCGCGGCTGTCCACGCGGTGGATCATCGCGTACGGCCTGCTGTTCGGCCCGCTGATGGTGCTGAACACCCTGCGTTTCCTCACCGGCGCGTGGGCCGGCTGAAACTCTTACCCGCTTCCTTCGAAAAGTAATCCATGGAAGTTATCCACAGCCTGTGGGCTTCCCTCACAGATTCTTGCGGAGGAAGGCGATGTCCTCCGCTTGACCTGCGAATGGCGTCTCCACGATGATCGGCGCCGCCGCCTTGCGGCACACCTCGAGAATCAGCTCAGAGTCGATCTGACCCTGCCCGAGGTTGGCGTGCCGGTCGGCGCCCGAGTCGAACGAGTCGCGCGAGTCGTTGCAGTGGACCAGGTCGATGCGGCCGGTGATGGCCTTGACCCTGTCGACCACGTCGACCAGCTCCTCGCCGCCCGCGTGCGCGTGGCAGGTGTCGAGACAGAAGCCCACGTCGAACCCGTCGAGCGCTTCCCACAGCCTGGCGATACTGTCGAGCCTGCGGGCGATGGCGTTGCCGCCGCCCGCGGTGTTCTCGATGAGCACGGGGATGGGGCACTCCATCCGCTCGAACACCTTGCGCCAGTTGTCGAACCCGATCTGCGGGTCCTCGTCCTTGTTGAGATGGCCGCCGTGGACGATCAGGCCCTTGGCGCCCAGGCTCGCGGCCGCCTTGAGGTGCTGCTCCAGCAGCTTGCGGCTGGGGATCCTGATCCGGTTGTTGGTGGTCGCCACGTTGATCAGGTAGGGCGCGTGGATGTAGATGTCGACGCCCTCGACCGGCTTGTCGGGCAGCACCGGGGCCTTGTAGCCCTGCGGGTCACCGAGGAAGAACTGCACGATCTCCGCGTCGCGTTCGGCCGCGTGGGCGGCGGGATCGTCCTGGTCGACATGAGCTCCGATGCGCACCATGCCCTCCAGGCTATCTGTTTGGCGAGGACGCATCAGGGCAGTCGAGGCGCAGCCCCCCGTACGCAAGGAGCGCCAGATGACCCGCTATCGCTTAGGCAGTTTCGTCTTTCTGATCTACATCCTCGTCGGGCTCTACGTGGCCTGGATCTACGACTACATCACCCCCGCTCTCCTGAAGGACGTCGCAGAGGCACTGCTGGCCACGTTCCTGTGGTTCGTCCTCCTTCTCGGCGGAGACCTTCACCTGGGCTGAGACCGTCGTCGCCCGGCGTCAACGCATAGCACCACCGGCCGGACATCGGACTGGTCCGATGTCCGGCGTCGTCTTCGTCTTCCCTCCGCTCGGCCCCACGAGCGCTGCCCGCCGGTTCGCACCGTCAGGGGACGCATGGTTCGCGGCGTACGGGGACGCATGGTCCGTGCCGTTCGGGACGCATGGTTCGTGCCGTCAGGGGACGCGTGGTTCGCCCCGTCCGGGTGACGCGTGAGGAGCGCGCCGCCCGGCCCGCGGTAGCGGGCGGAACGCGACCACGCGGACGGCCGCTCTCGCGTTCGCCGCGGAAGGAACGTGTCACGCGCGAGCGTGCCGCTTCCGCAGGGAAGGGCCTCCGGCCACGGAAGGACGGGAGGGGTCCGCGCCTACGGGAGGAATCCGCCACGGGCGATGCCCAGCGCCACGCCTACGAACGACGCCACGATCCCCACGATGTTCAGCGCCCGCTCGGGCGTCGTCGCCGAGATGTACTGCGAGTAGAGCCCGCCTCCGAAGCCGAGCGCCCCCACCCACGACGAGACCACGTGACCACCGGGAAAGAAGGTCGCTCCGAACGCGATCAGGCCGCACACCAGCGTGCCGATGGACAACAGGTTCTCGACAGGATGTGAGCGGCCGTCGCTGTTGAGCGTCATTTTGAACTTCTCGTTCTCGCCGGGACGAAGCACGTGTGGCATGGCTACCACCCCCTCATCAGTAAAGGAGTTCCCATCCGTGAGCGGCTGGTAACCTGAGCAGGCTGCGTTGTGCTGGGTCAACCGCCGCCGGGTCGCCGAAAGGGGCGAATCCGGTGAAAACGTCAGCGTCCTCCTGTCACGGCAGAGTGTCGTGACCGCAAGAGTCCAGAGGAGGTTGGAGTCCAACATGCGTCGTTACGAAGTAATGGTGATCCTGGACCCTTCGCTCGATGAGCGCACTGTGGCGCCGTCCCTCGACCAGTTCCTCGCTGTCGTCCGCAACGACGGTGGCACCGTGGAGAAGGTCGACGTGTGGGGCCGCCGCCGTCTCGCCTACGACATCGACAAGAAGTCGGAAGGCATCTACGCCGTCATCGACCTGTCCGCCGAGCCGGCCACGGTCAAGGAGCTCGACCGCCAGATGAACCTCAACGAGGGCATCATGCGGACCAAGGTTCTCCGCCCGGACGTGCACTAAGCAGCTCGTTCTCCCGATTTTCTGTCGGGGGCGAGCCGTAGTCTGAGCCGTAACCCAAGAGTTGAGGAAGGGCTCCAGCCATGGCAGCAGGCGACACCGTCATCACCATCGTCGGCAATCTTGTCAACGATCCTGAGCTGCGCTTCACCCCTACGGGGCAAGCCGTGGCCCAGTTCCGCGTCGCGTCCACTCCGCGGTTCATGGACCGCCAGACCAACGAGTGGAAGGACGGCGAAAGCCTCTTCCTGACCTGCAACGTGTGGCGTCAGGCGGCCGAGAACGTCGCCGAGTCGCTGCAGCGCGGCATGCGGGTCATCGTCCAGGGGCGGCTCAAGCAGCGGTCTTACGAGACCAAGGAAGGCGAGAAGCGCACGGTCTACGAGGTCGAGGTCGACGAGATCGGCCCGTCTCTCCGTAACGCCACCGCCAAGGTCAACCGCACCACCCGTCAGGGTGGCGGCGGTGGCGGCTTCGGCGGCGGTCCCGCCGACGACCCGTGGGCCTCGGCCACGCCCGCCCCGCCTCAGGGCGGCGGCGGTTACGGCGGTGGCGGTGGCGGTGGCGGCGGCTTCGGCGGCGGCAACCAGGGTGGCGGCTTCGGCGGCAACCAGGGTGGCGGCGGCTTCGGCGGCGGCGGCGGCGACTTCAGCGACGAGCCTCCTTTCTAGTCCGAGGTGCCCGTTCGCGGGCACCTCACGGCCAGGCCGCGAGGCCTGACCACCTGTCAACAAGCCCGAGTCCATTCCCGCTTCACGGCGGGGCTCTGAAAGGAGCACCACGATGGCTAAGCCGGCACTGCGCAAGCCCAAGAAGAAGGTTTGCCTGTTCTGCCACGACAAGATCTCCTACGTCGACTACAAGGACACGGCGCTGCTTCGGAAGTTCATCTCCGACCGCGGCAAGATCCGTGCGCGTCGGGTGACGGGCAACTGCACCCAGCACCAGCGTGACGTGGCGACCGCGATCAAGAACGCCCGTGAGGTGGCTCTGCTGCCCTACACGAGCACCGCGCGCTAAGGAGGACTTGCGACATGAAGCTCATCCTCACCACCGAGGTCTCCGGCCTCGGCGCCCCCGGCGACATCGTCGAGGTCAAGGACGGCTACGGCCGCAACTACCTCGTTCCCCGCGGCTACGCGATCCTGTGGACGCGCGGCGGCGAGAAGCAGATCGCTTCGATCAAGAAGGCGCGCGACGCCCGCGAGATCCGCGACCTGGGCACCGCCAAGGAGATCGCCGGCCAGCTCGGCGCCCTCAAGGTCAAGCTGACCACCCGCGCCGGCGAGTCCGGCCGCCTGTTCGGCTCGATCACCACCGGTGACATCGCCGACGCGGTCAAGAAGGCCGGTGGCCCGGTCCTCGACCGTCGTCGCATCGAGATCGTCAACGCGATCAAGAGCGTCGGCTCCCACAAGGTCAGCGTCAAGCTGCACCCCGAGGTCTCCGCCTCCGTCGACGTCGAGGTCGTCGCCGGCTAGCGGTTTCTTCATGAGCGAAGCCCCCGTGGGTCTCCCGCGGGGGCTTCGTCGTTCCCCGTGCACGTCCGCGCCCGCTCGAAGCGATCGCCGGTCCGGTCCTGCTGCTTCTGCGCCGGTGTCAGAGGCGGTCGAGGAGTTCTTCCAACGCGCGCATGACGCCGGATCGCCAGCCGCCGCCCATGATCGCGCGGGCGCGCTGCTGGAGCGGGTTGTCCGGGTCGAACCCTTCGTGCACCAGGAACAGGCGGGTACCGGCGCCTTCCCTGTGCAGGGTCCAGGTGATCGTCCAGTCCGCGCCATGGGCCTCCGACGGGGCGGCGTCCTGCCAGCGGATGCTGAGCATCTTCTCGGTCTCGAAGGCCAGGACCTCAGCCTGGACGGTGCCGGAGAATCCGGTGGCGGGAATCGCGACCGCCTGCATGGTGTAGCGGTGCCCGACCTCGAGCCGGAAGTCGCCCGGCATCAGCCATTGGGCGAGCAGGTCCGGCTCGGTCAGTGCCCGCCACACCTTGGCCGGCGGATGCCGCAGGAACTGGTCGACGTGGACGGTGGTCAGATCGTCATCGGTCATGATTCTTCCTCGGTCATGCGGTCGAGCAGGTCGCGCAGGCCGGTGAGCTTCTCGCGCCAGAACCGCTCGAACGGGTGGAGCCACTCCTGCACCTCGTGGAGCGGAACGGCCTCCAGCCGGTAGATCCGCTGCCGGCCCACCTTCTGCTCGCTGACCAGCTCGGCCTCACGCAACACTCGCAGGTGTTCGGAGAGGCTGGGGCGGGCCATGTCGAAGTGGCCCGCCAGCCGCTGGACGGGCTGCGGTCCCTCCTCCCGGAGGAGTCGCAGCACCTCCCTTCGCACCGGGCTGGCCAGGGCCGCGAAGATCCGGTCCTCGACTGCTTCTACGGCGGGCATCGCGGTTCAGGAGGCGGACAGGACGAAGGAGTTGCCGTCCGGGTCGGTGAAGGTGGCCTGACGCCCCCATGGCAGGTCCATGGGGCCGTCGACCGCCGCTCCTGCCCGGGCGAGGCGGGCGCAGTCGGCGTCGAGGTCGGACGTCTCCAGCATGATCCCCTTCGCGGAGCCGGGGGTGAAGCCCTGCTCGGCGGCGGCCAGCGTGAAGCTGGTCTGCGCGCCTTCGGGCGCGACCTGGAGCCAGCGCACCGGCCCCATCCGCCTGTCGGTGAGCACCTCGAAGCCGAGGGCGCCGACGTAGAAGTCCTTGGCCGCGTCCTGGTCGGTGACGGGCAGCGTGACGAGTTTGGCGTGCGTGATGGTCATGCGGCTCATAATAGGTAGGAAATCTCCTACCTATCAACTCGATCGTGGTCGATCGACCATTGCGGACGGTCATGGGCTGGCCGCCACCGGCGACGACTTCAGGGAAGGAGCACCGGCTCAGGGACAAGACGCATGGCCGCTACTTCTACCTGCACCCCGTGGCCGGCGAACTGGATCTGTCGTTCGAGACGCCGCGGCTGCCCGACGATCCTGACCAGGCGCTGGTCGTCCACACCGTAGAGAAAGGGTCGCCTTCGCACACCGCGCTGCGGCTGCCGGCGGCCTGGGCTCGGGAGGCGTCGCCGGTGCGCTGAGCATAAGCCGTCAAAGGTGCATATGGGCCCGAACTGATCCTCCATTAGTGCCGCGTACAATTTGCACGTTCATCTAGGTAACGTGGAGGCTTGCCCATGGTCCGCCCTTCGATGCTGCTCGCGCTCGGTGCGCTCGCGACGGCGGCTGTGGCGTGCGCGCCCGCCGACAACACCGCGACCACGGCGGCACCGAGCGCCGCAGCGTCCACCGCCTGCACGAAGGATCAGCTCACGCTCGTCTCCGCGGGCAAGCTCACGATCGGTACCGACAAGCCCGCCTACGAGCCGTGGTTCAAGGACGACGACCCCGCCAACGGCCAGGGCTTCGAGAGCGCGGTCGCCTACGCGGTCGCCGGCGAGATGGGCTTCGACCGTGACGAGGTGCAGTGGTCGACGGTCAAGTTCGACACCGCCTTCGCCCCCGGTGAGAAGAAGTTCGACTTCGACGTCAACCAGGTTTCGATCACTCCGCAGCGGGCCGAGGCGGTCGACTTCAGCAAGGGGTACTACACGGTCAAGCAGGCCGTCGTCACCCTGAAGGGCTCTCCCGCCGCCACCGCCACGACCCTCGTGGGCCTCAGGGAGACCAGGATCGGCGTGCAGGTCGGCACGACCGCGTTCAGCGCCGTCCAGCGTGTCATCCGGCCCTCCTCGCTGCCCAAGGTCTACAACGAGCAGATCGACGCGGTTAACGCGCTCAAGAACGGCCAGGTCGACGCCCTCGTGGTCGACCTGCCGACGGCTTTCTACGTGACCGCCGTCCAGGTGCCGAACTCGCAGATCCTCGGCCAGTTCAGCGCCACGGGCGGCGAAAAGCCCGAGGAGTTCGGCCTGGTCATGGGGAAGGGAAGCGCGCTGAAGCCCTGCGTCGACAAGGCGGTCGACGCGCTGAGGTCCAAGGGTGAGCTGGCCAAGATCGAGCAGCAGTGGCTCGGCGAGGCGGCGGGCGCTCCCGAGCTGAAGTGATGGCCACCACCTGGGTCAAGAGTGACAGGCAGCGCGAACGCGAGCGGATGCGCGCCGGCCGTGCGCGCCGTTCGGCCTCCACCGCCACCGTGTCGACGGTCGTCTTCCTGGTGCTCGTCGTCTGGGCGGTCACGAACGCGCCGGGCTGGAACCGGGTCCAGGACACCTTCTTCAACCCCGGCCAGTTCGTCACGGCGCTGCCCGACGTGCTCGACGGGTTCCTGCTCAACGTCAAGATCTTCCTGATCGCCGAGCCGTTGATCCTCGTCGTCGGCCTGCTGGTGGCGCTGGCGCGCGGGCTGACCGCCCCGGTGTTCTTTCCGCTGCGCTGCCTGGCCGTCGCCTACACCGACATCTTCCGTGGTGTCCCGACGATCCTGCTGGTCTACCTCGTCGGGTTCGGCCTGCCGGCGCTTCGTCTGCAGGGCATTCCCTCGGACGAGGCGACGCTCGGCGTCATCGCGCTGACGCTCTCCTACGGCGCCTACGTGGCCGAGGTGTTCCGCTCGGGCATCGACTCGGTCCATCCGAGCCAGGTGTCCGCGGCCCGCTCGCTCGGCCTCACCCACGCCAAGACGATGCGGTTCGTGGTGCTGCCCCAGGCGGTGCGCAGGGTCATCCCGCCGCTGCTGAACGACTTCGTGTCGTTGCAGAAGGACACGGCGCTGGTGGCGACCATCGGCGCGATCGAGGCGCTGCGGCAGGCGCAGATCCACGCCTCCACCACCTTCAACTACACGCCCTACCTGGTGGCCGCGTTGCTGTTCGTCCTGCTCACCATCCCGATGGCCCGGTTCACCGACTACCTGGCCGCCCGGTCGCAGAGGCGGAGGGGCCGATGACCGTGCTCGCCCTCGAAGGGGTGTGGAAGAGCTACGGCGACCACCCCGTCCTGCGTGGGATCGACCTGGAGGTGGCCCCGCACGAGGTGGTCTGCCTCATCGGCGCCTCGGGGTCGGGCAAGTCGACCCTGCTGCGTACGGTCAACCTGCTCGAGACCGTCGACGACGGGGTCATCACGCTCGACGGCCAGGAGATCACCGATCCCCGCGTGGACGTCGACGACGTGCGCAAGCGCGTGGGCATCGTCTTCCAGGCGTTCAACCTGTTCCCCCACATGAGCGTGCTCGACAACATCACGCTCGCTCCGCGCCAGGTCCACAGGGTGGCCAGGAAGCAGGCGGAGGAGCAGGCTCGTGAGCTGCTGGCCAGATTCGGCCTGGCGCAGAAGGCGGACGCCTACCCCGATCAGCTGTCAGGCGGGCAGCAGCAGCGGGTGGCCATCATCCGCGCGCTGGCCACGCAACCCAGACTGATGCTCCTCGACGAGGTCACCTCCGCGCTCGACCCCGAGCTGGTCACCGAGGTGCTCGGCATCATCAGGGAGCTCAAGGGCGCGGGGATGACGATGGTCATGACCACCCATGAGATGAGCTTCTGCAGGGACATCGCCGACACCATCTGCTTCCTGGACGACGGGGTGCTGCTTGAGAAGGGCAGCCCCGAGCAGATCTTCGGCGACCCGCAGCACCCTCGCACGCGCGACTTCCTGCGCAGCGTGATCGAGTCGGGGCGCTTCTGACGTCTCAGCGGCGGTGGCGTCCGCGGCCGGAGGCGACGGGGGCGGCCAGGAGGCTGCGCCGCCTGCCGTACGCCAGGTAGACCAGGACGCCGAGCGCCATCCACGCCGCGAACGACAGCCACGTCTGCACGCTCAGGTTGACCATCAGCCACAGCGTCGCCAGCACCGACACCGCGGGCAGGAGCGGTGACAGCGGCACGCTGAACTCGCGGGGAGCGCCCGGCATCCGTCGGCGCAGCACCACCACCCCGGCCGACACCGCGAGGAACGCGAACAGCGTGCCGATCACGACCAGCTGCTCCAGCATCAGCACCGGCGCCAGCTCGGCCAGCAGGATCGCGGTCACGCCGATCACCAGCGTCACCCTGGAGGGGCTGTGGTAGCGGCGGCTGAGCGTCCCGAGCCCGCGCGGCAGCAGCCCGTCACGGGCCATCGCGAACATGATCCGCGTCTGCCCCGCGATCAGCACCAGGATCACGGTCGTCAGCCCCAGGACGGCGCCGATGTTGATCACGTGCACCATCGCGTTCTCGCCCACCGCCGCGAAGGCCGCCGCCAGCGGCGCGGACTCGGAGATCCGGGTGTAGGGCACCATGCCGACCATGACGATCGCCACCGCGATGTAGAGGACAGTGGCGATCACCAGGCTCCGGATCATCCCCTTCGGTACGGCACGCGGCGCGTCCAGCGTCTCCTCGGACGCCGTGGCCACGATGTCGAACCCGATGTAGGCGAACGCGATCGCGGGCGCCGCCGCGAACACCCCGAACCATCCGAAGGTGCCCGTCGGCCCCACGACCAGTCCGAGCAGCGTGTCGGGAGGGTTCGACGCCGGCTGGTGCGGCGCGATGAACCCGCCCAGGTTGGCCGCGTCGAAGTGGAGCGCCCCCACGACGATCACCGCGCCGATGGCCAGCAGCTTCGCCACCACGATCACCCACAGCGCGCGCAGCCCGATCCTGGCGCTCACCGCGGCGGTGAGCGTCAGCACGCCAAGGATGAACGCGGTCAGCACGCCAGGAGGGAGCGAGAGGCTCAGCCCGAGGTCGGCGAGCGTCTGGGCCGCGTACAGCGCCCACACGCGCGCCACCACGGCCGCCGCGAGCTGCATCTCCAGGAGCAGCGCCCAGCCGACGACCCAGGCCCACACCTCGCCGAACAGGACGTAGGTGAAGGTGTAGGCGCTGCCCGACGCGGGGATCGCGGAGGCCAGCTCGGCGTAGCAGAGCGCGGCCAGCAGCGAGGCGATCCCGGCGATCATGAAGGAGAGGATCACGCCGGGGCCCGCCGTGGTGGCCGCCTGGCGGCCGGCGACGCTGAAGATGCCCGCGCCGATCATCACACCCAGGCCGAGCACCACCAGGTCGGCAGGCCGGTAGAGCCGGTGCAGGCTGTGCCGGGCACCGGTGCGCAGGCCGAGGGCTTCGGAGAGGGGGAGGCGGCGCACGTCTTTGTACCAATCGCCTAGGTGAAGGCTCCCACCTTGCAAGCCTTGGACCGTGCCAGGCAAGCACGGTCCGGTTGACGAGTGGTCAACCTCCGGTAACTAGCCACCGCGTGCCGTACGCCCTGCCACCCAGCGTGATCAGCCGTGCGATCATCCACACGCCGAGCGCCAGCCACAGCACGACGAGGTCGCCCGCCACGAGGGCCACCGGCAGGTAGGCCAGCGTCGTCCACACCCCGGCCCACGCCAGGTAACGCTGGTCGCCTGCGCCGATGAGGACGCCGTCGAGCACGAAGACGATGCCCGAGACCGGCTGGAACAGCGCCACCACCCACAGCACGTCGAGCAGTTCGGCGGTCACCTGTGGATCGGCGTCGAAGATGCCGGGGAAGAACGGCCGGCCCGCGACGACGACCAACGCGAGCACGACGCCCGACCACAGGCCCCACCACACCATGCGCCTGGTGGCCGCCCTGGTGCCCTCGGTGTCGCCCGCGCCGAGGGAACGCCCCGTGATGGCCTGCCCCGCGATCGCGATGGCGTCGAGGGCGAGGGCGAGCAGTGTCCACAGCTGGGTGGCGATGGCGTGCGCGGCCAGCTCCGCGGTGCCCAGCCTGGTCGCCATGGCCGTGGCCACCAGCAGCACGATGCGCAGGCAGACGGTCCTGATGAGGAGGGCGAGGCCGGCCGTACCCGCCTGCATGATGCCCGAGAGGCCGGGCGCGAGCGACACCCCGGCGCGGCGCGCGCCCCTGACGACGACCCGCAGGTAGACGGCCGCGCCGATGGTCTGCGCCAGTACGGTGCCCCATGCCGAGCCCGCGATGCCCCAGTGCAGGCCGAGCACGAACCAGGCGTTGAGCACGGCGTTCAGCGCGAAGGAGCCGATCGCAACGGCGAGCGGCGTCCTGGTGTCCTGCATCCCGCGGAGGACGCCGGTGCCCGCGAGCACGACGAGCATGCCGGGGGTGCCGAGCAGGCTGATCCGCAGGTAGGTGACGGCTTCGGCGGACTGCTCCGCGGCGGCGCCGAACAGGGCGACCATGGCGGGCGCCAGCGGCCAGCAGATCACGATCAGCGCCACGCCGATGGCGAAGGCCAGCCACATCCCGTCCACCCCGCTGCGCATCGCGCGCGTGTGGTTACCCGCGCCGATCTGTCTGGCGACGGAGGCGGTGGTGCCGTAGGCGAGGAACACGCAGAGGTAGACGAGCGTCGACAGCACCGTTCCCGCCACGCTGAGCGCGCCGACCGCGGTGGTGCCGAGCCCGTGGCCCACGATCGCGTAGTCGGCGATCAGGAACAGCGGCTCGGCGACCAGCGCTCCGAACGCGGGGAGCGCCAGGCGCAGAATCTCCCTGTCCTGGGTAGTAATGGGCATTTAGCCATTATGCCCCTTACGTAATGATCCTTTGGCGTGTCGAGTCAACTTTCTTTCCTCCACAGCTAGTGGATAGTGTTTTCCCAGGTCAGAGTGGTTTTCCGCAGGGCGGCTCAGAGTTATCCCCAGGCTCGTCCACAGCGCTCCCACACCTTCCACCGGTTCCTGCACAGCTTGACCACAGGGTTGTCCACAGGCTGCGTTGCCGTACCGTCTAACGACGGGCGAAACTGTCAGCCCGGTCGACTACAAGTGGGGGTGGTGCGACCGCCTGCTAGGTGTGTTCAAGGGGGCGCGGAGACCATGGAAGACGAAGAGCCGAGCGGCGGCGGCCCAGGATTCGAGCGCACCCCACCGAGCAACATCGAGGCGGAGCAGTCCGTTCTCGGCGGCATGCTGCTGTCCAAGGACGCCATCGCCGACGTCGTCGAGATCATCAGGTCCGACGACTTCTACCGCCCCGCACACCAGATGATCTACGAGGTCGTCACCGACCTGTACGGCAGGGGCGAGCCCGCCGACGCCGTCACCGTCTTCGACGAGCTCCAGAAGCGCGGCGAGATGGCCAGGGTGGGCGGCGCGGCCTACCTCCACACCCTGACCGCGGTCGTCCCCACCGCCGCCAACGCCGGCTACTACGCCAAGATCGTCCGAGAGCAGGCCATCCTCCGCCGCCTCATCGAGGCCGGCACCCGCATCGTCTCCTTCGGCTACGGCGGGCAGAACGAAGAGGTCGACGACCTGGTCGACCGCGCCCAGGCCGAGATCTACAAGGTCACCGAGCGCCGCACGTCCGAAGACTACGCGCCGCTGTCCGACATCATGCCCGGCGCCCTCGACGAGCTGGAGGCGATCGGCTCCCGAGGCGGCCAGATGGTCGGCGTCCCCACCGGCTTCCAGGACCTCGACAGCCTCACCAACGGTCTCCACCCCGGCCAGATGATCGTCGTCGCCGCCCGCCCCGCGATCGGCAAGGCGCTGGCGCTCGACACCCCGCTGCCCACGCCCACCGGCTGGACCACCATGGGGGAAGTCCGCGTGGGCGACCACCTCATCGGCGCGGACGGCAGGCCCACCAGGGTCGTCGCCGCCACCGGCGTCATGACCGGCAGGCCCTGCTACGAGGTCGAGTTCAGCGACGGCACCGTCATCGTCGCCGACGGCCGGCACCAGTGGCGAACCAGCACCTCGACAGGCCGCCGTGCCGCGCCCGAGCGAGCCTTCTCCCGGCACGAGGACACGGCGCGGCGGGTGCGCGGCGCCTACGCCGCCACCGCGGAGCGACCCGGACGGCTCACCGCGCACGAGCGGACACCGGTATGGACGCGGGGGGCCGCAGGGCTCGTCCCCGCCCACCTGTCCCCCCCGGTGCCCGGCGCGCTTCAGCACGCCCGGCCGGCCAGGCCCGCCTCGGTTACCAGGTCCGCTGCGAACGGGTTCGCCAGGCTCGCCCCAGTTACCAGGTCCGCTGCGAACGGGTTCGCTGTGACCAGGCTCGCCTCGGTCACCAGGTCCGCGCTGACCAGACCTGCCCCTGTGACCAGGCCGGAGCACGACGCCACGACCGAGGCGCACCGACGCGTGCGCACCACGGAGGAGATCGCCGCCTCCCTCCGCTCCGCCCCCGCAGGCCGGCGGCCCCGCCACGCGGTCGAGGTCGCGAGCGCCTTCCAGCTCGACGAGCAGGACCTGCCGCTGCCGCCGTACGCGCTGGGCATCTGGCTGGGCGACGGCCACGGCGGCGCGAGCCGGCTCGCCACGGCGGACCACGAGATCGCGGCCCACCTCGCGAGCGAGGGGCTGCGCATCGGCCAAGGGCAGGACCTCCTCCACGACGAGCGCGGGAGCATGCGGGACGTCCTGCGGTCACTGGGCCTCCTGGACGGCGCGCACGTCCCCGCGCGCTATCTCAGGGCCTCGGAGCGCCAACGCCGCGACCTCCTCGCGGGTCTGCTCGACTCCGGCGGCACGGTCGACGAGCGGGGACTGATCCAGTTCGCCCACACGAGCCGGCGGCTGGCCGAGGACGTGTTGGAGCTCGTCCTCAGCCTCGGATACCAGGCCACCGCGGGGACGGAGCCCGCCGAGGGGCGAACCCCGGGCTCCGCCACCTGCCACACGATCGGCTTCACGACGGCCGACCGGGTCTTCCGGCTGTCCAGCAAGGCGGCAAGGCTCGTCGGCGCCGTCCACCCGGCGACCCGCGTCCGGCACATCGTCGACGTCAGACCCATCGCGTCGGTGCCCGTCCGGTGCGTGGAAGTCGACAACGACGATCACATGTACCTCGCGGGCAGAGCCTGCGTCCCGACGCACAACAGCACGCTCGGCCTGGACTTCGCCCGATCGGCGGCGATCAAGCACGGCATGACCACCGTCATCTTCTCCCTGGAGATGTCGCGCAACGAGATCACCATGCGCCTGCTGTCGGCCGAGGCTCGCGTGGCGCTCCACTCGATGCGCTCGGGCATGATGAACGACGACGACTGGACCAGGCTCGCCCGCAGGATGAGCGAGGTGGCCGAGGCGCCGCTGTTCATCGACGACTCGCCCAACATGTCGATGATGGAGATCAGGGCCAAGTGCCGCCGCCTGAAACAACGCAACGACCTGCGGTTCGTCGTCATCGACTATCTCCAGCTGATGAGCTCGCCGAAGAAGACCGAGTCCAGGCAGAACGAGGTCTCGGAGATCTCCCGATCGATCAAGCTGCTGGCCAAGGAGCTCGAGGTGCCCGTCATCGCGATCTCCCAGCTCAACCGAGGCCCCGAGCAGCGCACCGACAAGCGCCCCGCCGTCAGCGACCTTCGCGAATCGGGATGTCTCACGGCCGACACCCGCATCCTCAGAGCCGACACCGGCGCTGAGACGACTCTCGGCGCTCTGCTGGAGTCGGGCGCGCGCGACGTTCCTGTCTGGTCGATGGACGACAACCTCCGGCTCGTTCCCCGGACGATGACCCATGTGTTCCCCAGCGGCACCAAAGAGGTCTTCCGCCTGCGGCTGACCTCCGGAAGAGAGATCACCGCGACCGCCAACCACCCGTTCCTGACCTACGGCGGCTGGCAGGCTCTCGGGGATCTCGGCCCAGGCGTCCGGCTGGCCGTCCCCCGCCATGTGCCTGCCCCGCGGCAGTTGCAGTCGTGGTCGGACAGTGAGGTCGCGCTGCTGGCCCACATGATCGGCGACGGCTCGTTCGTCGGGCGCCAGCCGATCCGCTACGCGAGTACGGACGAGCCATGCACGGTCGCGGTGACCGAGGCGGCTCGCCACTTCGGTGTCACCGCGGTGCGTGACGACGATGAGGCGGCCAGGGTGACCACCGTGCGGCTGCCCGCGCCGTATCGGCTGACGCACGGCAAGCGGAACCCTGTTGCGGCGTGGCTCGACTCCCTGGGGTTGTTCGGTCTCAGGAGCAACGAGAAGTTCGTCCCCGAAGGGGTCTTCGCGCTGCCCAAGCGGCAGATCGCCGACTTCCTGCGGCACCTGTGGGCGACGGACGGATGCGTGTGGTGGGATGACAAGCAGGGCCAGGCCCGCATCTCCTACTCCTCCACGAGCAGGCGGCTGATCGACGACGTGGCGCAACTGCTTCTGCGCTTCAACGTGATGACGAGGGTGAAGACGACCAGGAAGGGCGACCACCGTCCCGGCTACCAACTCGTCATCTACGGTGCCGAGAACCAGCGCCGTTTCCTGGACGACATCGGGGTCCACGGAGAGCGTGCAGCGCAGGCGGAGCGTTGCCTCGCCGGGCTGAGCCACGTCAAGAGCGACACCAACCTCGACACCGTGCCCGCTGAGGTGTGGGGGCGAGTGCGCGAGGTCCTGACGGAGAAGGGAATGACCCACCGGCGGTTCGCCGACGACCTGGGCACGCAGTTCTGTGGCAGTGCGCTGTCGAAGCCCGCGCCGAGTCGTGAGCGGCTGGGACGGGTGGCCGCCATTCTCGACGATGCCCAGATGGACATGCTGGCCACCAACGACGTCTTCTGGGACGAGATCGCCTCGATCGAGAGCCTGGGCGAACAGCCTGTGTACGACGCCACGGTGCTCGGCACGCACAACTTCGTGGCCAACGGGATCAGCGTCCACAACTCGATCGAGCAGGATGCGGACATGGTGATCCTGCTGCATCGTGAGGACGCGTATGAGCGGGAGTCGCCCAGGGCGGGTGAGGCTGACCTGATCGTGGCCAAGCACCGTAACGGCCCCACCGCGACCGTCACCGTCGCCTTCCAGGGTCACTACAGCCGGTTCGTGGACATGGCCCAGCACTAGCTGGCCCACGACGGGCCGCGGCGGGGTCTCGTCGGCTGGGCCGGCCCAGGCTGGATAGGGTTGATCGATGGAGGAGATCGCGGGAGAGCCGTCGGAGGACCGTTCTGATGCGCGGTACGCGGCCCGCCTGGCGGCGTACGGGGCCGTCTCCACCCGGTTGTCGTTGATGAGCGACCGGCGGTTGGGCGAGGTCGTCGCGGCGGCCGGCGAGCGCGGGGCCGGAATCGGCGGCAGGTCGGCGGAGGTGGAGCTCGACGGGACTCGGGTGTTCGTCAAGCGGGTGCCCCTGACGGACGTCGAGCTGCGGCCGGAGCACGCGCGCTCGACGGCGAACGTGTTCGGGCTGCCGATGTTCTACCAGTACGGCATCGGCTCGGCCGGGTTCGGTGCGTGGCGTGAACTGGCCGTCCACACCATGACGACCAACTGGGTCCTGGGCGACGAGTATGAGGGGTTCCCGCTGATGTACCACTGGCGGATCCTGCCTGACTCGCCTCCTCGCGGGTTCGCCGACGAGTTCGGGGGCCTCGAAGGGGCGGTGGCGCACTGGGACGGCTCGGCGGCCGTGCGGGGACGTCTGGAAGCGATCGGGCGGTCCACGTTCAGTCTGGTGCTCTTCCTGGAACACGTGCCGTGGACTCTGGGCGCCTGGCTGGCCGACCACCCGACCGCCGCGACGTTCCTGTGGGCGGAGGAGGCTCTGGCACGAGGGGCCGCGTACATGAGCTCTCGTGAGCTCGTGCACTTCGACGCTCATTTCCACAACGTGCTGACGGACGGGCGGCGGCTCTACTTCGCCGATTTCGGGCTGGCCCTGAGCGCGGGTTTCGACCTCTCGGCGGGGGAGGCCGCTTTCCTCTCCGACCATCTGGCGTACGACCGCCACTACACGGCGGCCCATCTGCTCCGCCATCATCTGCTCGCCGGCCTGCGCGGCGGCACCGAGCACGGGGCTTTCCTGCGGGAGTGGCTCGATCGCGAACGGCCGGCCGGGATCCCCGCGGAGATCGCCGCGATCATCGATCGGCACGCGCGGGCGTCCCTCGTCCTGGACGACTTCCACCGCCGCCTGCTGACGGGCGGCAAGCGGGTACCGTTCCCTGCCGCCGAGCTCGGGGGACCCGGGGGCGGCGTGGGGGAGCCGCCGGGGTAGCGTGCGGGCTGGGTGCGATTTCGTTGCGGCGACGAGGCGGGGAAGTGTCTGACGTTATCCGTGGTGTGTTGTTCGACATCGACGACACCCTCTTCGACTACACCAGCGCCGAACGGGCCGGTCTGCTCGGGACCCTGGCGGCCGAGGGGCTGGTGGCGGTGTTCCCTTCGCCTGAGGAGGCGGTGGCGCTCTGGCGGGGGATCATGGAGGAGGAGTACGCCAGGTTCCTCGTCGGTGAGCTGACCTTCGAGGAGCAAAGGCTCGTGCGGGTCAGCAGGTTCCTCGGAAGGACGGTCGGCGAGGAGGAGGCGACGGCCTGGTTCGCGGGCTACTCGGCGCTCGTCAACGCCGCGTGGTCGGCCTTCCCTGACGCGGCTCCCGTGCTGGAGGCGCTCGCGCCGCGTTACCGGCTGGGCGTGGTGTCCAACTCGACGCTGGCGCATCAGCTGGACAAGCTGACCGCGCTGGGACTGCTCGCGCACTTCGGCGAGGCGGCGATCGTGTGTTCCAGCGAGTACGGCCAGGCGAAGCCGTACCCGGGGATCTTCCTGGAGGGTTGCGCGCGGCTCGGCCTGCCTCCTGAGCAGGTCGCGTTCGTGGGCGACAAGTACGACGTCGACGCCCTCGGGGCGCGTGACGCGGGGCTGCGCCCGTTCTGGCTGGACAGGTCGGGCGGCGCCGCCGGGCAGGGAGCGGGCGCGCCGGTGGACGAGGGGGTGACGGTCATCGGCTCGCTGGAGGAGCTGGTGGCGGAACTGGACGCGGTCAGCCGGCGTAGATCAGGTCACGGTAGGGCTGGATGAGATTCTCGAAGACGGCGATGAACTCGGCGGCCGCCTCGGCGAGTTCCTCGGCCGGCGGCGGTGTGGCGGGTTCGAGCGCGTGGCGGACGACGAAAGCCATCGTCTCGGCCTTGGCCTGGCGGTCGAGCTCGGCGACTTGCGGGTCGAGCTCGTCGATGAGGTAGAAGCCGCCGTTGAGCGCGCTCATCGCGTAGCTCAGGTTGGGCACGTCGGCGCGGAGCAGGCCGTGGCCGACCATCAGGTCGAACATGCGGGTGGCGGCCAGCAGTTCCTGGCTCTGCAGCGGCCGGTCGGCCAGCATGCCCTGCAGCGGCCTGGTGTCGCCGGTGATGAGCACCTGCAGGACGGGCCTGTTCTGGATGTCGATGAACGAGAACGGCAGCAGCCGGTGGGGGAGCACGGTGGCCGGGTCGCGGCGCAGCTCCTCGAGGAGCGTTTCGAGGTAGGCGACGGCTTCGCGCAGGAGGAGGGCCTCGAACAGCTGCCGCTTGGTGCGCCAGTGGAGGTAGACGGTGCCTTTGCCGATGGCGGCCCGCCGGGCGATGTCGTCGATCGTCACCTTGCGGTAGCCGTGCTGGATCAGGAGCTCGGCGGCCGCGTCGAGGATCCGGTCGGCGCGTTCCTGCGCCATGGGCCCTCCCGAACACTCGCTGACCGTTGGTCGAATCTATCGCAGGCGGAAGGTGAGGTGCGTGGCCTGCGGACGCGCGGTTCGGCGCGGTCGAGGGAGCTGCCGGGCCCGGCGGCCCGGCCGTCAAGCGAGGGCCGTCACATCCCGAAAAATCATCAGATATCCCGATGAATGTGACGTATGAGACATCGGGCCTCGGAATCCGGCCTGATCATCCCAGCGCTACACGAGATAGGCAAAGCGAAAGGGAAGTGGAATCATGGCCTACCTCATCGCCTACGACGGCTCGGCCGACTCGCGGCACGCGATCGAGTTCGCCGCCAAGCATCTCAGCGCCGAGCGCACCGTGATCGTCACGGTATGGGAGCCGCTGCTCGTCCAGCTCGCCAGGCACGGCGCGGCCGCGGCCGCCATCGTTCCAGGCGAGGACCCCGAGGAGCTGCGGATCCAGGCCGAGGCGCACGCCAAGGAGGGCGCCGAGCTGGCCATCGCCTCCGGTCTGTCCGACGTCACCTACCGCGCGGTGGCCGACAGGACCGCCATCTGGCAGGCGATCGTCGACCTCGCCGACGAGATCGACGCCTCCCTCGTCGTCACGGGATCGCGCGGCCTCAGCGGCGTGCGGTCGGTGCTGCTCGGCAGCGTCAGCAACCACGTGCTGCACCACGCGCGGCGACCGACGCTGATCGTGCCTCCGGCCCCGGAGACTCGCTGACCTTGGCGCATGCGGGGGGCCGCAGGTGGGTGTCGATGCGCCTGGCCCCAGGCCCCTCCTCGCCGAGCAGGTCGCGCGGGTTGGCCAGCACGCACCTGTCGAGGGACAGACACCCGCAGCCGATGCAGTCGGTGAGGTCGTCGCGCAGCCTCAGCAGCTGCTCGATGCGGTCGTCCAGCTCCGTCCGCCAGATGGCCGACAGGCGGGCCCAGTCGTCACGGTTCGGCGTGCGGCCCTCGGGCAGCTCGGCCAGCGCGTCCTTGATGGTCTTCAGGGGGATGCCGATGCGCTGGGCCAGCCGTACGAAGGCGACCCTGCGGAGGGTGTCGCGGGAGTAGCGGCGCTGGTTGCCCGTGGTGCGGCGGCTGGAGATCAGGCCTTTGGCCTCGTAGAAGTGAAGGGCGGAGACGGCCACGCCGCTGCGCTCGGACAGCTGGCCGACGGACAGCTCCTTCGCGTTCCACGGCGCGGTCATCGCGTCACCGGCCGGAAGTGTGTCACCAGCCGCCCCTGGTCGAAGACGTGCAGGGCGAAGGCGGGCGGCAGGTCGTGGTCGACGAGGGCCTCGCTCTCCGTGGGCGTCAGCAGCGTGGAGACCACGCCGGGCGCCACGATCAGCGGACGGCCCGCGAAGGTGGTCGCGACCCCTGTGTGGGCGTGTCCCGCGAGCACGGCGACGACGTGCGGGTGCCGGTCGAGGAGCGCGGCGAGCCGTTCGGGCTCCTGGAGGCGGATCTCGTCCACGTACGGCACGCCCAGCGCCACGGCCGGATGGTGCATGCCGACGAAGGCGGGAACGTCGGGCCGCTCCGACAGGACCTCGTCCAGCCACGCGATGGTCTCGTCGGCCAGCCGGCCGTCGTCCCTGCCGGGAATGCTGGAGTCGGCCAGCGCGATCGTGACGCCGTCGAGCCGCAGCACCTGGTTGGCCGGGCCGATGACCTTCTCGAACTCGGGGACGGTGTCGTGGTTGCCGGGGCAGACGATCAGGGGGACCGGCGAGCGCAGCAGGTCGCGTGCCGTCTCGTACTCCTCGACCAGAGCGTGGTCGGCGATGTCGCCGGTGACCAGGATCGCGTCGAGCCGCCCAGGGAAGGACAGAAGGCGCCGCATGACGAGTGCGGCACGGTCGACGCTCTGTTCGGATCCGCCGATGTGGATGTCGCTGATATGCGCGAATACCTGCATTGCTCAAGACTAAACGGACAGGCGTCTACCATCTGGACAGTGAACACGATTCAGGCTGAGTTCGAGGTTTTCGACGAGCGGTTCGCCGGCGTCGGTGGCGACGAGCGGATAGAGATCCTCCATACGGGTACGCGGTGGGCGGAGGGCCCCTGCTACTTCCCCGCAGGCCGCTATCTCGTCTGGAGCGACATCCCCAACGACAGGATGCTGCGGTGGGACGAGCAGTCGGGCCACGTCGGCCCCTTCCGCCTGCCCTCCGGCTACGTCAACGGCAACACCCGTGACGCCGGCGGCCGGCTCCTGTCCTGCGAGCAGGGCAACCGCAGGGTCACCCGCACCGAGCACGACGGTTCGATCACCGTCATCGCCGACCGGTGGGAGGGCAAGCGGCTCAACAGCCCGAACGACGTGGTGGAGAAGTCGGACGGGTCGATCTGGTTCACCGACCCGCCGTACGGCATCACCAGCGACTACGAGGGTCATCGGGCCGAGCAGGAGATCGACGGCTGCCACGTCTACCGTGTCGACCCCGGCAGCGGCGAGGTGACCCGCGTGGCCGAGGGGTTCGAGCGGCCGAACGGGCTGGCGTTCAACGCCGACGAGAGCCTGCTGTACGTCGTCGACACCAGGCGCAGGCACCTGCGCGTCTTCGACGTCCACGGCGACGGCACGCTGTCGGGCGGCAAGGTGCTGGCCGAGGGCACCTCCGACGGCATCAGGCTGGACGACGCGGGCAGGATCTGGGCGGCCGGAGACGGCGGCGTGCTCTGCTTCGACCCGGACGGCACGCTGATCGGCAGGCTGGCGATCCCCGAGAAGGTCTCCAACCTGACCTTCGGAGGGCTGAAGCGCAACTGGCTGTTCATCACCGCCTCCACCTCGCTCTACGCGCTGATGACCAACGTGCGGGGCCTCATTCCCAGCGGAACAGCCTGACGGCGAGCGTCCCGAACACCACCAGCCCCGCCGCCAGGACGAGCAGGTGGGGCAGGTGGGGCGCCTGTCCCGCCCACGTGGCGGCCAGCGCCCTGGCGAACGGCCCGGCCACCGAGTAGTCGCCGACCACTCGCGCGACCTCGGGCAGGTACTCGCGCGGCACCCACAGGCCCGCCACGAACATCAGAGGGAACATCACCGCCGACCCGATGATCGGCGCGATCTTCCCGTTGGGCGCCAGGGCCGCGATCACCAGGCCCATCGCCATCAGCGCCGCCCCGCCGAGCAGGAACACCAGCACGAAGCCCGCAGGGTTGCGCGGCAGGCCGGGCCCGGCCACGATCAGCAGCGTGGTGGACACCACGGCGACCACCAGGTTGATCAGCAGCTGGACGGCCAGCATCCGCAGGGGCGAGACGGGCGTCGTCGACATCCTGCGCAGCACACCCTGCTCCCTGTAGGTGGCCAGCACGGCGGGCAGCACGCTGAACGACAGCGTCAGCATCGACAGCATGACCATCATCGCGGGGAACGCGGGACCCGCGACCCCGCCGAGGAACAGCAGCAGCAACAGCGGCAGCGCGATCGTGAACAGCAACGACCAGCCGTCCCGCAGGTGCAGCTTCGTCTCGACGAGCAGGATCTTGCTCACGTGAGGCTCCTTCCCGTGAGTGCGAGGAAGACGTCCTCGAGCGTGGCCTGCTCGATGCGCAGGTCGGTGGGGATGATGTGCTTCTCGGCCAGCGCCAGCGTGACCGCGGGCGCCAGGTCGCCCGAGCCCGTGACGGTGACCTGCTCGCCGTTCCTCAGCACCTCCACGACCTCGGGTACGGCGAGCAGCAGCCCGTCGTCCACCGGAGCCGACGGCCTGAACCTGACGCGCTGCGCGGCCTCGACCTGGCCGATGAGCGCGCTCGGTGAGTCGAGCGCGGCGACCCGTCCGGCGGAGATGAGCGCGACCCTGTCGCACAGCCGCTCCGCCTCCTCCATGAAGTGGGTGACCAGCACGATCGTGACGCCGTCGGCCCTGACCTGCTCGATCAGGTTCCAGGTGTCCCTGCGGGCCTGCGGGTCGAGTCCTGTGGTCAGCTCGTCGAGCACGGCCACCCTCGGCCTGCCGACCAGGGCGAGGGCGACGGAGAGCCGCTGCCGCTGGCCGCCGGAGAGCTTGGCGAAGGTCGTGTTCCGCTTGTCGGACAGGCCCACCGTGTCGAGCAGCGCCTGCCAGTCGGCCGGATCGGGGTAGAAGGAGGCGAAGAGGTCGAGCGCCTCCCACACCTTGATCTTCTCGGGCAGGGCGGCGCTCTGCAGCTGGGCGCCGAGCAGGCGGCGGACCGCGTCACGCTCGTGCACGGGGTCGTGCCCGCCCACCCTGATCGTGCCGCTGGAGGGTACGCGCAGGCCGGCGACGCATTCGACGGTGGTGGTCTTGCCCGCGCCGTTGGGGCCGAGCACGCCGAAGATCTCACCCTCGTCGACGGCGAACGACACGTCGTCCACCGCCACGTGCTCTCGGTAGCGTTTGTGGAGGTTCGTGACCTCGATGACCTTCATGGCCACAACGCTAGAAATCCGGGGATCAGCCGGTAAGACGGCTGGACGCACGGTAAGGGTGTGGCTAGGTGCAATGTGCATCTCGCTGGATTCGCGCACACTGGAAGGCATGCTGCGCAGAAACCTGGGGTTGCTCGCGCTGGTGGTCGTCGAGGTGCCACTGGTGCTGTTGTCGCTTCTCATGATGCTCGGCGCCTTCGCCCTGGGGCTCGTCCCGTTCTTTCCGCCCACGGTGATGATGGTCAGGCGCGTGACGCAGCTCACCAGGCGGATGACGGGCATCGACGTGCCGTACCACCCCGAGCCGCCGCCGCCCGTGCCGCAGGCCGACGGCTGGTACCGCTCGGACCGCACGCTCTACAAGACGCCGCGGGTGCCGAGGTGGAACGACCGGTGGAAGTGGGTGTTCGGCGACCCCGCCACGTGGCGGGACTTCCTGTGGCTGCTCATCGACCCGCTGGTGAAGATGGTGCTCGCCGTACCGCTGCTGGTGGTCCCCGCGGCGGCGCAGCGGGTCTACGGGCAGTGGGCGGTGCTGTTGCTCGCGCCGACGGCCAAGAGCAGGCTGGTGGGCCAGGTGCGGCGGCTGTCGGAGTCCCGCTCGACGACGGTCGACTCGCAGGCCGCCGAGATGCGCAGGATCGAGCGCGACCTGCACGACGGAGCCCAGGCCAGGCTCGTCGCGCTCGGCATGACGCTCGGCGCGGTCGAGGAGCTGGTCAGGACCGACCCCACGGCGGCCGTGGCGTTGCTGGCCAAGGCGCGCGACGCCTCCGCTGAGGCGCTGGCCGAGCTGCGCGGGGTGGTGCGCGGCATCCACCCGCCCGTCCTGGCGGAACGCGGGCTCGGCGACGCGGTGAAGGCGCTGGCCCTGGACAGTCCCCTGCGGGTGGACGTGCAGGTGGACCTTCCCGTGCGGCTCGAGACCCCGGTCGAGACCGCCCTGTACTTCGCGATCAGCGAGCTGCTGTCGAACGCGGCCAGGCACTCCGACGCCGAACGCGTCACCGTCGAGATCGCCCACTCCGAACGCGACGTGACCGTCATGGTGTGGGACGACGGTGGCGGCGGCGCCGATCCCTCGCGCGGCAGCGGCCTGAACGGCATCGAACGCCGCCTGGCGGCCTTCGACGGCGTGCTCGCGCTGTCCAGCCCGCTCGGCGGGCCCACCACCGTGGCGATGTCGGTGCCGCTGGCCCTTCCCGAGGAGTACGGCAGGCCGAAGACGCGGATGCCGAAATGGCAGACCGCGATCGTGGTGGTCTGCTGGAGCCTGGCCTGGTGCCCGCTGTTCCCCCAGGGCATCGTCACCGCCATCTTCAAGATCTTCGACATCGACGTGCGGTCGTGGTTCCTGGCGCTGTATCTGGACGAGCCGTGGCAGTGGCCGGTGATCGTCGGCATGATCGCGCTGGGCTCGCTCATGTACGGCCTTGCCCTCTACCTGCCGATGCGCCACAACAGAGAACGCTGGATGGCCGAGGCCTCCCCGCGCCGCCCCTGGTTCGGCACATGCTGAACCGCGTGCTGGTCGCCGAGGACCTCTATCTGCTCAGGGACGGCCTGGTCCACCTGCTCCAGGCTCACGGCTTCACGGTCGTCGCGGCCGTCGACGACGGCCCCTCGCTGCAGCGGGCGCTGGTCGAGCTGCGGCCCGACGTCTCCGTGGTCGACGTACGGCTGCCGCCCACCTTCACCGACGAAGGCCTGCAGGCCGCGCTCGAGGCCCGCACGCGGATCCCCGGTCTGCCCGTCCTGGTGCTGTCGCAGCACGTGGAGCAGCTCTACGCGAGAGAACTGCTGGCCGACGGGTCGGGCGGCATCGGCTACCTGCTGAAGGACAGGGTGTTCAACGCCGAGCAGTTCGTCGACGCCGTGCGCAGGGTCGCCGAGGGCGGCACCGCGATGGACCCCGAAGTGATCGCCAAACTGCTGGCGAGCACCGCCAGGCACGAGCCGCTCGCCAGGCTCACCCCGCGCGAGCGGGAGGTGCTGGGGGCGATGGCCGAAGGCAGGTCGAACGCGGCCATCGCCCAGCGGCTCTACCTGAGCGAGAGCGCCGTGGGCAAACACACGGCGTCCATCTTCGCCAAACTCGACCTGGCCCCCTCCGATGACGACAACAGGAGGGTGCTGGCCGTCCTGGCCTACCTCAACGCGGCCAGGCGCTAGCCGCGTGCGCGGAGGCGCTCGCGGTGTGGTGTCTTCGTCGGCCGGCTCCGTCCTCACCGGCCGTCGTCGTGCGGGGTGTCCCGCGTTCGAGCTGCGGCGGGATCATCTGGGGCGGTCAGGTTTGTCAGTGCCACCGGCTAACGTTTGGGGAGAAACCGGCGACGAAGGGATGGCTCAGGTGAAGTTCCGGGTTAACCGCGATGTGCTGGCTGACGCGGTGGCGTGGGCGGCCCGAGTCCTCCCCACCCGCCCCTCCGCCCCCGTGCTGTCCGGTCTTCTGCTCGAAGCGGGCGACGAGCTGAGCCTGTCCGCCTTCGACTACGACGTCTCCGCGCAGGCCCGCATCGAGGCCGAGATCGACGAGCCTGGCCAGGTGCTGATCCCCGGCAGGCTGCTCGCCGAGCTCAGCCGCAGCCTGCCGCACGAGCCGGTCCAGATCGTCACCGACGGCGCGGAGGCCGTGCTGACCTGTGGCAGCGCCGAGTTCGGGCTGGTGACCATGCCGGTCGAGGACTTCCCCACACTGCCCCAGATGCCCCCTGCCATCGGCGCGGTCGGCGGAGGCGTGTTCGCCGCCGCGGTCGGCCAGGTGGCGCCCGCGGCCAGCCGCGACGACACGCTGCCCATGCTGACCGGCATCCGGGTCGACATCGCCGGCGACACCGTGGCCATGGCGGCCACCGACCGCTACCGCATCGGCGCCCGCGACTTCACCTGGCGTCCCGTCGAGCCCGACGTCAACATCTCGGCCATGGTCCCGGCCAGGGTGCTGGTCGAGGTGGCCAAGTCGTTGCGCGGCGGCGAGGTGTCGATCGCGATGGGCGACGGGGTGGCGGGCTTCGAAAGCGTCGGCCGCAGCACCACCGTGCGTCTGCTCGACGAACAGTTCATCGACTACCGCACCCGCCTGACGGCCGACTGGCCGCTGCGGGCCGACGTGCGCGTGGTCCCGTTCGTGGAGGCGATCAAGCGGGTGGCGCTCGTCGCCGAACGCAACACCCGCGTCAAGCTGACGTTCACGCAGGGGCAGGTGCTCATCCAGGCGGGCGGCGGCGACGTCGGGCGCGGGGCCGAGGTGGTCGAGTGCGACCTGCGAGGCGAGGACATCCAGATCGCCTTCCAGTCGCAGTTCCTGCTCGACGGGCTGACGGGGATCGAGACGGAGCTGGCGCGCATCAACATGGAGTCGCCGACCAGGCCCGCGATGATCACCGATGTTCCCGGTGACGCCGACCCGGCCTTCCGCTACCTCGTCATGTCCCTGCGACTGGCCTGACCGCCCGCCGCGCGGGTCAGGAGCCGCGCGGGGCTACCAGGCCGGATTCGTAGGCGAGGACGACGAGCTGAGCGCGGTCGCGGGCGTGGAGCTTGGCCATAGCTCGGTTGATGTGGGTTTTCGCGGTCAGCGGGCTGATCACCATGCGGTCCGCGATCTGGTCGTTGGACAGGCCCTGCGCGACCAGGACGACGGCCTCGCACTCGCGGTTGGTCAATTCCTTCAGCCTCGCGTCACTTCCGGCGTTGAGCGGCTGGGTGACGTACCTGTCGATGAGTTTGCGGGTGATCGACGGGGCGAGCAGCGCGTCGCCGCGCGCGGCGACGCGTACGGCGTGAAGGAGGTCTTCGGGCAGGATGTCCTTGACGAGGAATCCGGCCGCGCCGGCGCGCAGCGCGTTGAAGACGTATTCGTCGAAGCCGTAGTTGGTCAGGATGACGACGTGCACCCCGGCCAGGGCCGGATCAGCGGCGATGCGCCGGGTCGCCTCGATGCCGTCGACGACCGGCATCCGGATGTCGATGAGAGCGACGTCGGGCAGATGTTCCTTGGCCAGGGCCAGGCCCTCCAGCCCGTCGCCGGCCTCGGCCACCACCTCGATGTCGTCTTCGAGGTCGAGAAGCGCGCGGAATCCGCTGCGCAGGAGCGGCTGGTCGTCGACCAGCAGGACACGGATCACGACGTCTGGTCTACAGGGAGTTCGGCCTGGACGGTGAAGCCACCCTCGCCGCGCGGCTCCGCGCGCAGGCGACCGCCGAGGGCGATGACGCGTTCGCGCATCCCGAGCAGCCCGACGCCGGGCACCGGGGCGTTGTCCGGCGTGGCCTTGCCGTCGTCATCGATGCGTACCGCGAGGGCGTCAGGACGGCAGTCGATCCGGACCGACGCGGTAGCGGCGGCGGCATGCCGGGAGATGTTGGTGAGCGACTCCTGAACGATCCGGTAGACGGTCCGGCTCACCGCGGCCGGTACGTCGTGCCGTTGCCCTTCGATCGTCAACGTCGCGTCCAAGCCGATGGTTCGGGCCCGTTCCACCAGTTCCGGGACATGCTCGAGCCCACGCGGCGGGGTCGTGTCGTCGTCGCGCAGCGCCTGCAGGGTCGCGCGCAGTTCCCGGGTCGCCTCACGTCCGGCCTCCTGGATCGCCAGCAGGGCCTCCGGTACCTGTTCGCCCCGCCTGCGCGCCACGTGGACGGCGACTTCCGCCTGCACCTTGATGATCGAGATCTGGTGGGTGAGCGAGTCGTGCAGCTCCCGCGCGATGTGCAGCCGCTCCTCGTCGGCGCGGCGCCGCGCGGTCTCCTCCCGGGTGCGCTCGGCTTCGTCCGCCCGCCGCTCGGCCTGCCGCAGTGCTTCACCGGCGGCGCCGGCCGCGATCAGCCAGGCCAGCTCGAGGGCGCCTCGGGCCTGCGCGAGAGCCTCGCTCACGTCGTGCAGGCCCGAGACGAAGGCCGCGACGGGGAGAGCGGCCAGCAGGGTCACGCTCGCCGCCACCGTGAGGGTGCGGTGTCCGGCCCGTACGGCGGTGTAGACAGCGAACAGGTACGCGACGGCAGGCACGTCGAAACCGGCCGCCTGGTAACCCACCGCGCACAGTCCGGTCACGGCCAGGACGGGAATCGGAGCGCGGCGGCGCGCGGCCAGCACCAGGCCGCCGGCCGCCAGCAGCGCGTAACCGAAGAGGTCGAGGTTCGTGGCGGAGCTCTGCCCGGACAGCCCGGTGACCAGCAGCGTCGCCGTCACGCAGACGGCGATCGCCCAGTCTCTGACACCGTCCCGGACACCTGACCGACCTGTACTCATGCGCGCACCTTAGCCCGATGTCCGCGCGGCCGACTCCTGCGCGCGGACGATCGGCCGGCTACCGCACCCGCGGTACTTTCGCGGCTCCTGCGGCGTCCGCGGTACCCGGCTGCGGCATCGGCGGCAACGCGAATTGCCCACGTCCGCTGGACGACCGGCGGCGGGTCCTGCGGACATGCTCAAACGACGCCCCATCGTAGGAGGAGAAGGAGCACCTCATGCCAGTCCGATTCGCGCTTGCCGCCGCCCTGCTCGGAGATTTCGGGCCTGACACACCGGCGGCCGCGCACGTCTTGGTCCAGCCGGATCCCGTCAGTTCCTACGCCTTGACCACCGGGCGAGCCTGGTCCTTGGTGGCCATACTGCTGGGGCTGATCGGCGTGGTCATCGGCGGGCTGGCCCTGGCCCGCTCCACCGGTCGCATCGGCACCGGCACCGGGAGAAGGGGGGCCATCGTGGCCCTGGTGGCGGGGCCGGCGGGCGCGGTCATCGGCGGGCTGGTCGTGGCCGCCGCCAAGGGTGGTCCAGGAACCGGCTACGGCATCGTCGGGGGCTTCGTGGCCCTGGCGGCGGGGCTGATCGCGATGGTCCTCGGCGGGCTGGTTCTGACCCGTTCCCGCCGCGCCGGCTGACCGGCTGATCGGACGGCCACCGAGTGACCCCGGTGGCCGTGGTGCGGCTTGCCGTACGGATCGGTCGGGGGCGGCTCCCAACCCCCCTCGACGGCGGCCGGAGGTTCGTCCAGGCCGCGTCCCGGACCGGGTCAGACGTCGGTGAGGGCGATGAGGATGTGTTCCATGCACGCGTGGCCCGCGCGCTCGGCTGCCGCCGCGTCGCCGGCCGCGATGGCGCGGGCGATGGCGTCGTGCGGGATGTAGCTGCTGTTGAGCGCGTCCATCGATGTGCCCGCGGCCGTGATGCTCGCTCGCAGCGCCGCCGAGAAGTCCTCGTACAGGTCGATCAGCACCAGGTTGTGGGTGGCGTGGACGACGGCCATGTGAAAGGACAGGTCGGCCTCGACGAACCCTTCGGGGTCGCCGGCTTCCCACGCCCTGTCGCGGTCGGCCAGGCGCGCCTCGATGAGCTTGATGTCGTCGTCGTTGCGCCTGGTGGCCGCCAGGCGGGCCGATTCGACTTCGAGCGCGCGCCTGACCTCGAGGATCTCGAGCTGCTCGGCCTGCCTCAGCCTGCGCAGCATCGCTCCTGACAGTTCGCTCGTCGCCCTGACGTAGGTGCCGTCGCCTTGCCTGCATTCGAGCAGCCCGGCGTGGGTGAGCGCGCGCACGGCCTCACGCACCGTGTTGCGGCCCACCCCGAGCTGCTCTGCGAGCACGGTCTCCGTCGGGATCTTGCCGTTCATCTGCCACGACCCTGAGGTGATCTGCTCTTTGAGCTGGTCGATCACCTGGTCGACGAGCGAGGCCCGCTGCGCCGTACGCAGACTCACAGTCCGCCTCCTCCGGGGAAACCAATCATCCTATGAGTCAATGACTGGTCGACCCTAATTATTCCAGACGTGAAAACACAAATCTGGAGCTCCCGGAGTTCTTTTCAGCGGGAAAGTGGCGCGTCGACCCGCACTCCTGCCATGGCGGAGCGAACTCCGGCGGCTTCGAGGGCTCTACGATACGCCGCGGTCTGTTCCTCCCTGAGTCCGGCCCTGCCGTACAGGTCACCCAGCTCGCGCCAGCACCTGGCCGCCCTCCGGTCGATGCCGTACGGCGGCGCGTGGAGCGCGTCCAGGAGCAGCCTCGCCGAGCGGAGGTGCTCGGTCGGGTCGCCGCCACCCGCGAGGGCGGCGTCGGCCAGCAGCAGATGGGCCACCGCTGGGACCGTTCCCGGAACGTTACGAAGCAGGCCGAGCGCGCTGGCGCCCAACTCGCTCGCGCCGGTGACGTCACCGGTGCCGAGCTTGACCCGGCCGTGCACGATCATGCTCTCGGCATGGTCGGCGACGGTGTCGGCGAAGGCGGACAGGATCCTGCTCGCGCTCGTGGCGAACTCCTCCGCCTCCACGGCCGAGGCGAGCCCGAGCCGGGCCCACGCCATGGACACCTGCCCGAGCCGCACCGCCAGGCGAGCGGAACGACCTGCGGCGATGGCGTCGTCGGCCAGCCGTACGGCCAGCGCGGAGTCCTCGCCGGCCGCGGCCACGATGCTCGCCTTCCACAGCGCGTGGATCTCAGCGGAACGGTCCACAACCTCAGGCGTCCCTGTCGTGACGAGCACCTGGCGCACGTAGGTGAGCTCAGGAGAAGGCTCGGAGCGCGTCTCCACGAGCGCCGCGGCCAGCTCCACCGCCAGCTCGCCCTGGGTGACGGCGAGCCGCGAGGCCTGCTCGAACGCCGTGGTGCCCAGGTCACGGGCCCTCAGGCGGTCACCGGCGAGGTGGTAGCAGCGCGCGAGCGCGACGGTCAGCGGCAGGTCGGCAAGGCGTTCGGGATGAGCGGCTGCCTCCCTACGCAGCCGCTCATAAGCCTCGACAGCCGGTCCGATCCTGCCTTGCGCCTCGAGCGCGCGCGCTCTGCCGAGCCTGGCGTGCGCGGCGAGCATCGCGTTCTCCTCGCCGGCTGCCTTGACGATCTCGGTGAAGCGCTCGGCGGCCACGTTCGGGTCACCGTGCCGCAGCTCGAGCTCGGCGTGACGAAGGCCGAGCTCCGTGTCGATGCGCTGTCGAGGTTCGATCCCGTGCAGGAGGAACTCGGTGGTGCATCCCAGTCGCTCGGCCAGGAGTCTGGCCACTACTGGAGTCGGCGTTCGCTTGCCCGACTCGATGAGTGAGACATAACTGTCCGACAGGTCGGGCCCGGCCAGCTGGGCCTGAGACATCCGCCTGTTTAGCCGCAGTCCTCGGACGCGGTCACCGATGGTTCCCTGACTCGGCATCTCATCTCTCAGGGCGGGGAAGGGTCAATGTGTCGCAATGATTGCATGAAGCGACCGAATCGGGTATCCCCACCCGAGAAATCTCTTCACAGAGGGTTAATCGTCCCCTTCGTCCTTGCTCGGGAATAGCATCTGGCAGACCTCGAGATAAAGGGTCTCCGGATACGGGATGTACTCGACGGTGGACAGGGCCTGGTCCTGACCTGCCGACTCGAGGATGAACTCCCCATAACCGAGCATGCGTCCGAGCAAGGAGCGCTGGAAGCTCATGTCGGTGACCTTCTGTAGTGGCATCATCGCGACTTTGCGCGTGATGAGGCCCGTGGTGAGCAGCATCCGTTTCGAGGTCACCACGAAGTAGTCGACCGACCACTCCGCGACTTTCCATACGAAACGGATGAGCAACAGGAGCCACAGCCACCACACGACGACCAAGGCCGTGCCGCCGCCCTGGTCGCCGAAGAACTTGCTGAGCAGTCCAGCGATGATCAGGCCGCCGAAGACCTCGGCGACCGGACGGAGCAGCACGGCCGGGTGACGCCGCACCATGATGACCTGGTGTTCGTGGGGGAGTAGGTAGCGGTTGACCGACGACGGAGCAGAGTCCCCGTGGGTCACAAGTCTCATGCGAGGCTGTTGAAGAATTGAGCTAGCGAGTCGGCCGCGTTGAACACTGTGTCGAACGCGCCCCGCACCGCGTCCGCTGCGTCGGCTGGTCGCGCGAAGAGGTAGTACGCAACGAATGCGATACCACCATAGGTGAGGACCTTTTTGACCTGCACTGTCGCCTCCACTACCACGTTCCCACTACACCCGCCGTATACATTACCCAGCCGGGTGGCTGGGTAAAGCGCAACAGACCACGACAAGTCTTACGCGTCGCGGGATTATCGATCTTGACTAGCCCCGCTCGCTCGCCACGAGCGCCAGGACGTGAAGGTGCTTGCGAGCGATCCGCTCGACCAGGCCCGGGTGGGCATAGCCGGTGACCTCGAGTGCGCCGTAGTGTGCCGCCTCGACGCAGCGCGTGACCGTGCTCGCGGAGTGGACCCCCGCGAACTCGTCGCGGAGGGCTGATTCGACCTCCGCGTAGGGACTCGTGGTTGGCTCGCTCATGGTGCTCCCCGACGTGCGCCTCTCGGAAGGAGGCGCTTAAGAGATGCCTTCATTACTCTTCGTACCCACACAACCACAGTATGTAACGAAGAGGGGAGCGTTGAAGCGGGAAAGAGTGGATCAGACCACGCCGTAGAGGCGGTCGCCCGCGTCGCCGAGACCTGGAACGATGTAGCCGTGCTCGTTCAGCCGCTCGTCGAGCGCGGCGGTCACGACCCTGATTGGCCGGCCCGAGTCGGCGAAGACCTTGTCCATGTAGGCCAGGCCCTCCGGGGCGGCCAGCAGGCACAGCGCGGTCACGTCCTCCGCGCCCCTGTCGAACAGGAACTGGATCGCCGCCGCCAGCGTGCCGCCCGTGGCCAGCATCGGGTCCACCACGTAGCACTGGCGGCCCGACAGGTCGTCGGGCAGGCGGGTGGCGTACGTCTCGGCCTGCAGGGTCGACTCGTTGCGGATCATGCCGAGGAAGCCGACCTCCGCGGTGGGCAGCAGCCTCGTCATGCCGTCGAGCATGCCGAGCCCCGCCCTGAGGATGGGCACGACCAGCGGGTACGGCTTGGCCAGCCGTACCCCGTTGGCGGCCGCCACGGGGGTCTGGACGGTCACGTCCGTGACCCGGACGTCGCGCGTGGCCTCGTAGGCCAGGAGAGTCACCAGCTCGTCCGCGAGCCGCCGGAAGGTGGGCGAGTCGGTACGGACGTCTCGCAGCGTCGTGAGCTTGTGCGCGACGAGGGGGTGATCGACGACGAGGGTCTCCATAACGGACAACGCTATCTTGTGTGGAAGGTACCGGCACGTCGCGTACTTGGATTTGATCACAATTTGGTCGGACGGCCCTACGCTCGGTGGACGGTTCTGAAACCATTGAGGCTCGTAGAGGTTGTGCTGGCAGGTCGGGTGGGGAGCACGACGATGACAGACGAAGATGCGCTCGACTTCGCCATCGTGGTCTATCGCGAGGACGAGTGCTGGGATGCCGAGCTGCTTCCTGTCGCGCTGACCTCCGATCTCCACGGGCTGATCCACGCGCTGAAGCAGCAGCCGAGCGAGAGCGGCACCATCGGTCTCGTGGCCGTGGCCGACGAGTTCTTCGTGGCGTTGCGGGTGCTGCGTGACAGGGTCGACGTCTTCCTGTCCGACATCGCGGCCTCGTGGGACTACCCGCTGGCGCAGCAGGTCCTCGAATACCTCGACGTCCCCGTCCCGGACGAGGACGAGCTCGACGAGATCCTCCAGGACGAGGACACCGTGCTGCCCGCCGGCGATCTGTCGATCTTCGTGGACCTCGGGTTGGACGAGATGGAGCTGGGCATCCTCTCCGGTGACATCGACCTTCACCCCGAGGACGTGCTGTCCAGCATCGCCGCGCGGCTCGGCTTCTCCGAACCGTTCGAGCGGGCCATCGACTCGGTCTTCGGCTGAATCTCGGGAGCAATGGCATGCCCTCCAGCGCCATCTTCTCGGCCGCGTTCGTCAGGACACCCGAAGGGTGGAGCGGAGCCGAGATCGATCTGAGCGACGCGGAGATCGTGGATGATCTCGGCGACGCCGTACAGGAGACACTGGGGCTGAGCGGTGACGAGCTGGCGCTGCTGTGCGTCGAGGTCGAGGACGAGTGGTTCGCCATCGCCCGCTACAGGGGCGACGAGGAGCCGCGGGTGTTCCTGTCCGACGCGCAGGCCGGCCTGTCCGACACGCTGGGCGAGCTGTTCGCCGAGTTCGCCGGCGTCGCGCCCGACAAGGACAGCGCCGATCTCGGTGTGCGGCCCGCGGGCGACTTCGAGCTGCTGAGCGACTTCGGGGTGACCAAGGAGGAGCTGCTCGAGCTGAGCATGGAGGAGGGCGTGCTGCCCGCCGACATCCTCTCCGTCATCGCCGAGCGGCTGGCCTTCGCCGACGAGCTCGACAGGTTGCGGTGAGCCCTTGGGAAGGGGCCATGCGGCTGGCGCTCGCCGAGGCGTCGGCGGCCGCGGCCAGGGGTGAGGTCCCGGTCGGGGCCGTGGTCCTGGCTCCTTCCGGCGAGGTGCTTTCGCGGGCGGGCAACGACCGGGAGGCGGGTGCCGACCCGACCGCGCACGCCGAGGTGCTGGCGCTGCGCGCCGCCGCCGCCTCGCTGGGCACGTGGCGGCTCGGCGGGTGCACGCTCGTGGTCACGCTGGAGCCCTGCACGATGTGCGCGGGCGCGGCGGTGCTGGCCAGAGTGGAAAGGATCGTCTACGGCGCGGTCGACGCCAAGGGCGGGGCCGTCGGGTCGCTGTGGGACGTGGTGCGCGATCGCCGCCTCAACCACCGGCCCGAAGTGATCATGGGAGTGCTGGAGGACGAATGTTCGTCGGCGCTTAAGGAGTTCTTCGGCACTCGGCGGATCCGGTAAGCTCGTGCGCGGTGGTGTCGCCTAGTGGCCGAGGGCGCACGCCTCGAAAGCGTGTGATGGGGCAACTCATCCGTGGGTTCAAATCCCACCACCACCGCTCGTGAAAGGGCCGCCGATCGTGATCGATCGGCGGCCCTTTTTCGTTGCCGTTCCGCCCCGAGGCCGCTGCCGTCCCGAAGACTCAGGAGGGCAGTTCGAGGACGCGGGCGTGGAGGATCGACCGCTGGTGGAGCGCCGCGCGGAGGGCACGGTGCAGGCCGTCCTCGAGGTAGAGCTCGCCCTGCCACTGCACCACGTGCGGGAACAGGTCGCCGTAGAAGGTCGAGTCAGCGGCGAGCAGCGAGTGCAGATCGAGCATGGCCTTGGTGGTGACCAGCGAGTCGAGCCGGACCTGCCTGGGCGGAATCTGAGCCCACTCGCGGTTGCTCAGACCATGTTCGGGATAGGGGCGTCCGTCCCCGACCAACTTAAAGATCACCCCATCGATTTTAGAAGAGATTCGCGGAGTTCGCCTTCTTCGCAGGTCAGATGCCCTTTTGGAAGGTATCGCACTGGTCCGGCGAGCCCGTCTCGTAGCCGGTGGTGAACCAGGTGACACGCTGCTGCGACGTGCCGTGCGTGAACGCCTCGGGGTCGACCCTGCCCTGGGTCCGCTCCTGGATCCTGTCGTCGCCGACCGCGGCGGCCGCGTCCAGAGCCTGCCTGATGTCGGACGCCGTGAACGGCTTCTCGTAGAACCCGGTGTCCACGGCGTGCTTGGCCCAGACGCCCGCGTAGCAGTCGGCCTGCAGTTCCAGCTTCACCGAGCCGCTGTCGGCGCCCTGCCGGTCCTGGCCGACGCGCTCCATCTGGCCTGTCAGGTTCTGCACGTGGTGACCGTACTCGTGGGCGATCACGTAAGCCTGCGCGAACGGCCCGCCTTCCGTGCCGAACCTCGACTGCAGCAGGTCGAAGAAGCTCAGGTCGAGATAGACGCGCTGGTCGCGTGGGCAGTAGAACGGGCCGACGGAGGAGTCGGCCGCTCCGCAGCCGGTGTTCGTCGCCTGGGTGTAGAGAACCGTCTTGGCGGGCCGGTAGCCGTCGATCCCGCCCCAGTACTCCTGGATGCTGTTGACGACGCCGACGACTCTGCACTTGTCCGACTGGTCGGCGTCGGCGCCCGTCCTGCACTGCTCGGACAGGTTCGTGGTGGGCTGTAATCCTTCAGGATCACTGCCGGTGATGTTGCCGGGGTTCACCCCGAAGATGAGGGCCGCGATCAGCGCGATGATGCCGGTGATCCCGCCTCCCACGGCGAGCCCGCCGCCGGGGAAGCGGCCACCGCCACTGCGCTCCTCGACCTGTGAGGCGTCGAGGTCGGCCTGGTCACGGAAATCCATGCACCGCAACTGCCCTGGAGGAGCGGGATCAGTCAGATCCCGCGAGTGAAGGTGTCGCAGCGACCGGGGTTGCCGCTCTCGTATCCGATGCTGAACCACTTCTCGCGCTGCTCGGAGGTGCCGTGGGTGAAGGCGTCGGGGCGGACCATGCCGGTGGTGCGGCGCTGGATGCTGTCGTCGCCGACGGCCGCGGCGGCGCTGAGCGCCTCGTCGATCTCACTCTGGCTGAAGGGCTGGGTGTAGAAGCCGGTGCGCACCGCGTTGTTGGCCCACACGCCCGCGTAGCAGTCGGCCTGCAGTTCCAGGCGTACGGCGCCGCTGGTGGCGCCCTGCCTGTCGTCGCCGACCCTGTTCATGGTGCCCAGCAGGTCCTGGACGTGGTGACCGTACTCGTGGGCGATCACGTACGCCTGGGCGAAGGGCCCGCCCTTCGCGCCGAAGTCGCGCTGGAGGGTGTCGAAGAACGACAGGTCGAGGTACACCTTCTTGTCGCCGGGGCAGTAGAACGGCCCCACCGCCTGGTTGGCCATGCCACAGGCGGTGTTGACGGCGTAGGAGAACAGCACGGTCTTGGCGGGGGTGTAGGTGCGTCCCCGCTCGGCGAAGGCCTGCTTCCAGTAGGCCTGGATGCTGTTGACGGTGCCGACGATGCGGCAGTCCTCCGACTGGTCGGCGTCCGCGCCGGTCTGGCAGCGGGCGGCCAGGTTGCCGGTCGGCGCGCCCTGGGGGGCGGGCAGCGACTGCTGGGGGGTGCGCTGGGGTTCGTCGCCGGAGAGGTTGGTGGGGATGATCTGGAAGAGGAACAGCGCGGCGACGCCTATCAGCAGGAGCAGGCAGCCGCCCCCCTTGCCGCCGATGGGCAGGGCGCAGCCCCCGGGCAGGCCGCCGCCCCCGCCGCCCCGACGTGGGCCGGGGCCCGAAGCTCGCACGTCCTCGATCTGCGAGGGGTCGAGTCGGGCGTCGTCGTCGAACTGCATGAAGATGCCCTTCCCTGGTCATTGGTCAAATACGCTCCGTAATCATGCAAAATGGGGCACATGATGGGTGGACTAATCGGGATTGGGCTGGTTTCTCTCGGCATGGTGCTCACGCCGGGACCGAACATGATCTATCTGATCTCTCGCTCGATCACCCAGGGCCGGGGCGCGGGGCTCGTCTCGCTGACGGGTGTGGTGCTCGGCTTCACGGTCTACCTGACCGCCACGTGCCTCGGCCTCACCGCGATCTTCGCGTTGGTGCCGGCCGCGTACACCGCGCTGAAGCTGGCCGGCGCCGCCTATCTCGGCTGGCTGGCGTGGAAGGCGCTCAAGCCCGGTGGCGGGTCGGTGTTCGAGACCCGCGAGCTGGAGCATGCCTCGCCGCGCAGGCTGTTCTCGATGGGTCTGCTGACGTGCCTGCTCAACCCGAAGATCGCGATTCTCTACATGTCGCTGCTGCCGCAGTTCATCGACCCTCACGCGGGCAGCGTGTTGATGCAGAGCCTCGCGCTCGGCTCGGTCCAGATCGTCATCGCGACCACCGTCAACGGGCTGATCGCGATCTCGGCGGGCACCCTGGCCGCATTCCTGGCCACCCGGCCGCTGTGGGTGCGGATCCAGCGGTACTTCATGGGCACCGTGCTCGGCGGCATGGCGATCCACCTGGCCACCGACCGCTCCCGCGCGCTCGTGGCCTCCTGAGAACCCTTCGCATGGGTACGACCGGCCGTACCCCGCGAAGGTCACCAGCGGTCGTGCACCTGGGCGCGGATCCTCCTGTCGTAGAGGTCCCGTACGGCCAGCAACGTCGCCTCGGGCAGCGGCGGCAGCGCGGCGGCGTCCGCGTTGGCCCGCGCCTGCTCGGGCGAGCGAGCGCCGGGGATGACCGTCGTCACGCCCGGCTGCTGGACGATCCAGCGCAGCGCCGCCTGCGCAGGCGTCGCGTCGTCGGGCGCCAGCGCGGCGAACTCCAGCGCCGCCTCGACGCCGGTGGCGAAATCGACCCCGGAGAACGTCTCGCCCTGGTCGAACGACTCGCCGTGCCTGTTGTAGGTCCTGTGGTCGTCGGCGGCGAAGACGGTGTCCCTGGTGTACTTGCCCGACAGGAGCCCCGAGGCCAGCGGCACCCTGGCGATGATCCCCACCCCCGCCTCGGCGGCGGCGGGCAGGACGCGCTCCAGCGGCTTGAGCCTGAACGCGTTGAAGATGATCTGCACACTGGCGGTGCCGGGCCTCGCGATCGCGGTGAGAGCCTCGTCGCAGGTCTCGACGCTCACCCCGTAGGCGGCGATCCTGCCCTCCTCGACCAGCGTGTCCAGGGCGTCGAAGACGGCCTCCGACGAGTACACGGGCGTCGGCGGGCAGTGCAGCTGCACCAGGTCGAGCCGGTCCACGCCGAGGTTGGCACGGGACCTGTCGGTCCAGGCGCGGAAGTTGCCGAGGGTGTAGAGCGAGGGGTCAAGCGCGACCCTGCGGCCCATCTTGGTCGCCACCAGGATGTCCGCGTCGGGCCGGTCACGCAGGTAGGAGCCGATCAGCTGCTCGCTGCGGCCGTCGCCGTACACGTCGGCGGTGTCGAAGAAGGTCACGCCCTCCTCCACGGCCGCGTCGAGCACGGCCAGCGCGTCCTTCTCCTCGACCTCGCCCCAGTCCGCGCCGAGCTGCCACGTCCCCAGCCCGACGACGGACGCCCGCTGACCTGTCCTGCCGAATATCCGCTGTTCCATGGCCTCAGCATCGAGGCCCGCCCGATCGGCTGTCCAATCCCGGGTCACTTGCCGATGCCGTCGGCGAGGCCCTTCACGATGTACCGCTGGCCGAGGAAGAACAGCAGCACCACGGGGACGGCCGCGATCACCATGCCCGCGAACACGACCGGGTAGTCGGTGCCGTGCTTGCTCATCAGGCTGGTCAGCCCGACCGGCAGGGTCTGCACCCCGCTGCCGCTGGTGAACACCATCGCGAAGAGGTACTCGTTCCATGCGAACAGCACATGCAGCATGACCGTCGACGTGATGATCGGCTTGCTCATCGGAAGGATGACCCGCCAGAAGGCGGTCCAGCGTCCCGCGCCGTCCATCTTCGCCGCCTCGTCCACCTCGCGCGGAAGGTCGATCATGTACGCCCGGATGAGGAAGGTGGTGAACGGTACCCGGAAGGCGGTGTACAGGATGAGCAGCGCCCAGAAGCTGTTGTAGAGCCCCATCGCCTGGAACATCTTCACCAGCGGCACGAGCGCCACCGTCGGAGCGAGCATGAGCCCGCCGAGGATCACCCCGGTGATCGCCCTGTCGAAGGGGATGCTGACGCGCGTGAGACCGTACGCGGCCCACGCGCTGACGAACACGGTGGCGACCGTCGAGGTGACCGTGACCAGCACGCTGGTGGCGAGGTAGCCGTCCACCCCTCTGTTCCACGCCTTCTGGTAGTTGGAGAAGCTCCAGTCGACGGGCAGGGCGAACGGGTCCCCGAACAACTCGGCGTTGGTCTTGAACCCGTTGAGCACCATCCACAGCAGGGGATACAGCACGACCACCGCGAGGCCGAGCAGGAAGGCCCACATGAACACGCGCGCGATCACGCCGAGAAGACTCAGACGCCTCACCACTCCACCCTTCTCTTCCGCGTGACCCACAGCTGCGCCATGGCGATGCCGAGCGTGATCACGAAGATCAGCGTGGCGATCGCGGCGGCGTAGCCGAAGTTGTTGCGCACGAAGCCGTTGCGATACAGCCACGTGCCCATGACCTGGGTCGAGTTGTTCGGACCTCCGCCGGTCATCACCATGACCTCGTTGAACACCTGGAACGCCCCGGAGATCGTGACCATCGTCATGAGCCCCGTCATCTCGCGGACCAGGGGGACCGTCACGTGCGTGAAGCGGCGGACCGGTCCCGTGCCGTCGATGGCGGCCGCGCCGTACAGCTCGGAGGGGATGCGCTGGATCGCGACGGCGAACAGCAGCGTGGAGTAGCCGAAGCCCTGCCACTGGCTCATCGCGATGATCGCCATCATCGCGGTGCTCTCCTGGCCGAGCCACGAGTGATCGAACGCGCCCAGTCCCACCGCCTCGAGGGCGTGGTTGAGCGGGCCGAGGTTCGGCTCGTAGAGGAAGTAGAACAGCAGCCCGGCGACGGTCAGCGAGATGGCGGAGGGGATGAAGTAGACCGCTCGCAGGAGACGCCGCCACCGGTCGGCAGGGATGCTCTCGATGAGCGCGGCCAGCAGGAGCGCTCCGAACACCTGGAAGACGATCGAGATCACCGCGTACAGGAGGTTGTTGCCGAACGACGACCAGAAGACGGGATCGTCGAGCAGCTTGCGGTAGTTGTCGAGGCCGACGTACTCCTGACTCCCGCTGTAGATGTCCCACTTGAGCGTGCTGAACCCGACGTTCTGCACGAGCGGCAGGTAGACGAACACGCCGACCAGCACGAGGGCGGGGACGACCCACGCGAGCCCGAATGCCCGTTGAGCGATGGTGCGCACGGCATGCTTCCCTTCGGCCCCGCGGCCTACTTGGCCGACTCCGAGGCCTGGCGCACGCTCTGGAGCACCTGCTCGGGACCTTTGCCGCCGCTGATGAGTGCCTCGCCGCCGGCCAGCCACGCGTCGGCGACCTCGGGCACCGTGACCATGTCGAGCCAGCCGGCCAGCTGCGGAGCGCCGTTGACGAGCTCGATGCCCTCGTGCACGGCCTTGCTCGACGTCTCGGGCGTGACGGCGCCGATGACCGTGCTCGGCTGGCCGTACGGGGGAGAGGAGAGGGTCTTGGCGTTGTCGAGGGCCGTCACGAACTTCATGAAGTCGACGGCGAGCGCGGCGCGCGGCGACCTGGCGTTGACGAGGTATCCCTCGGGCGCCCCCTCGATGACCTTGGGGTTGCCCGCCGCGCCCGAGGGGACGGGCAGGGGGAAGATGCCGAAGTCCTCTGCGGCGAGCCCGCGCCCGGCGGTCGTGCTGTCGAACTCCAGGATCTCCTGGTAGTACATGGCGGCCTTGCGGTTGGCGAACGCCTCCTGCGCCGAGGTGTAGAGCACGCCGTTGGTGCCGCTGCCGGAGTCGGTGCAGTCGGTGACCAGGGTCTTGAACTGCTTGAGCGCGGCGAGGTAGCCGGCGTGGTCGAGCGTGGCCGTCGCAGGGCGCACATCGGCCTTGAGCTGGGCGTCCGGCACGTTGTAGGCGAAGAGCTGCTGCAGGTAGTGCAGCGCGGGCCAGCCGTCCTTGTTGCCGAACGCGATCGGCTCGTACCCGGCCTTGCGCAGCGCCTGGCAGCTGCCGACGAGCTCCTCGAACGTCCTGGGCACGGCGACGCCCGCCTTGGCGAAGGCCGCCTTGTTGTAGCCCATGAACTTGCCGTTGTTGTAGAGCGGGATCCCGTAGTACTTGCCGTCGTAGGCGAAGGCGGACAGCGAGGCCTTGCTGAAGGTCCGCCCCCACGCGGTGTCGGGGCCGATCACCGTGGTGAGGTCGGCCGCCCTGCCTCCGCGTACGAAGTTCTCCGCCCAGTTGCCGCTCCACGTGAAGTAGATGTCGGGCAGCGCGTCCGAGGCGGTCAGGGTCTTGGTCTTGTCCTTGACGCTCTGGTCGGTCTCCTGGATGAGCTCGACCTTCACGCCCGGGTGCCGCTTCTCGTAGGCGGCGGCGAGTTGCTCGAAGTACGGGCTCAGCGGGTCGCCGGCGAACTTGGTCAGGACGCTGAGCGTGCCGGAGAACTCCGGTTTCGCGGTGACGTCCACCGTGGGGGCCGCCGCCGTACCGCCTGAGCAGCCGGTGAGGGCGAGCACCGAGGTTCCGGCCAGTGCGGCCAACGTCGTCAGGGCGCGAGGACGCATGGGCTTCCTTTCTCTCGGATCTCTCGAATCTCTCGGTCTTTCGGGGAGAGGAGTGAGCGCCGACTGTACAGCGGTTCTGATACCGGTACCAGAGGGCTGGCCAAGATCTTATTTTCTTTGCGCAACGGCACAAGCTAGGTGGATGAGTTGACGATGACGGTTTCGCTGTGCCAGCGTGATGCCGCGTGATACCGGTATCAGGTCGCGAGGCACCGCCGGTCGTGCGATTTCCCGAAAGGACGCGAACATGCTCGGATTCAACGAGCCCGAATTCCGCTCGCAGCTGGCGAGCGCCGTGGCACTGCGCCCCCGGATCGAGGAACTCGTCGACCGCCTCGTCGACGAGGGCTTCGACAACCTCCTCCTCGTCGGCGCCGGCGGCACCTACGCCCAGATGTGGCCGTACGAGCACCTGGCCAGGCGCTCGTCGGGCCTTCCCGTACGCGCCGTGATCGCGGCCGAGCTGATCGTCTCGGGCGACGCGACGCTCGGCGAGCGCACCGTGGCGATCTTCACCTCGGTGTCGGGCACGACCGACGACAGCGTCCGCGCCATCGAGTACTGCAAGGCCCAGGGCGCCTACACGATCGGATTCACCGGCTACCCCGAGTCGCCCGTCGCCACCAAGGTCGACGCCGCGCTCGTCACCGAACCGAAGACCTGGCCCTTCGACCCTCAGCTCCTGCTGTTCATGGGCCGCCTGCTGTCGCGCAGGGGTGAGTTCGACGGCTACGAGAAGTTCGCCGACGAGCTCGCCGGCATCCCCGGCATCCTGGTCGAGGTGGCCAGGCAGGCCGAGCCCGCGGCCTCGGACTTCGCCGAGGCCCACCAGGACACCGACTACCACTTCCTCGTCGGCGGCGGGAACCTCTGGGGCTTCACCTACCTCTACTCCATGTGCATCCTCGAGGAGATGCAGTGGCTGCGCACCACCCGGGTGCACAGCGCCGAGTTCTTCCACGGCTCGCTCGAACTGCTCGAAGAGGACACGAGCGTGATCGTCTTCCAGGGCGAGGACGAGACCCGCGCCCTCACCGACAGGGCCGCGTCCTTTGCCAGGCGCGTCTCGAAGGACGTGACCGTCTTCGACACCCGCGACCACGCGCTCGACGGCATCAGCCCCGAGTTCCGCGGCCTGCTCGCGCCGCTCGTCCTCGACACCGTGATGGGCAGGGTCAGCAAGCACCTGGAGCGTGTGCGGGACCACTCACTCGACCTGCGCCGCTACTACCGCGTCATGGACTACTGAGGCTCCATGAGAGTCCTCGGCTTCGGCGACAACATCGTCGACCGGTTCGTCGACCGCGGCATCGACTACCCGGGCGGCAACAGCGTGAACGTCGCCGTCTACGCCGGCCGTCTGGGCGTCGAAGCCGCCTACCTCGGGGTGTTCGGCGACGACGACCTCGGCGCCTTCCTCCGCGCGTCGATCGCCGCGCGCGGCGTCTCCGTCGACCGCTGCGCCGTACGGCGGGGCGAGACGGGCGTGTCCACCCTGCGCGTCGACGACGGCGACAGGGTCTTCCTCGGCTGGAACGGCGGCGGCGTCACCGTCAGGGAGCCGCTCGTTCTCGACGGCGAGCTGCTCGACTACGCCTCCTCCTTCGACCTGGTCCATTCGAGCGTGTACTCCCGCAGCGAGAGCGAGCTGCCGAAGCTCCGCACGCTCGTGAGCTTCGACCTGTCGAGCGAGGAGGAGTACCGCCGCCCCTCCTACCTCGACCGGGTCTGCCCGCACGCCGACCTGGTGCTGCTCTCCTGCTCCCACCTCGACGAGGCCGCCACCCGCGCCCTGCTCGCCCACGCCGTACGGCGGGGCGCGGGACTGGCTCTCGCCACCCGTGGAGTGGAAGGCGCGATGGCCCACGACGGCCGGGTCACCGTCGCGGCCCCCGCGCGCCCCGTCGAGCAGGAGAAGGTCGTCGACACGATGGGCTGCGGCGACGCCTTCCTGTCCGGGTTCGCCGTCTCCCTGCTGCGCGGCGGGTGGAAGGCGGGCGTGCGGCCGTCCCAGGGCCAGATCGAGCGGGCCCTCCACGACGGCGCCGACAGCGCCTACGAGCAGTGCTTCGTCGAAGGCGCCTTCGGACACGGCAGGCCCGCCGACCGGCCCGCCGTGGCTAGCATGTGCCCAGGCTCCGAACGCGAGAAATGAGGGACGCCATCCATGCCAGCTGACCGGGGCCGAGCGGCGGGACCTCCGACGATCTCCGAGGTCGCCCGAGAGGCCGGTGTCGGCCGCGCCACCGCGGCCCGGACCCTCGGCGGGTACGGATACGTCAGCCCCGAGCTGAGGGAGCGCGTGCTCGCCGCTGCGGAGAAGCTCGGCTACCGCGCCAACGCGCTGGCGCGCAGCATGTCGACCGGCGTGAGCCACACCCTCGGCGTGATCGTCGCCGACATCGGCAACCCGTTCTTCGCCGGGGTGGTGCGCGGGATCTCCGACACCTCCAGGGCCAGGGGCTTCGACACGATCGTGCTGAGCACCTACGAGGACCTCGACGAGGAGGTCGCGGCCACGAACGTGCTCATCGACAAGCGGGTCGACGGCTTCATCGTCGCCTCCGCCGCGGTCGACAAGGGCGAGATCGCCCACATCAAGGCGGCGACGGAGCGCGGCATCCCCGTCGTGCTCGTCGACCGCGCCGTCGCCTCCCTCGACCTCGACGCCGTCGTCATCGACAACCGCGAAGCCGCCAGACAGGCGGTCGAGACGCTCATCGAGGCAGGACACCGGCGCATCGGGTTCGTGTGGGGGCCACCCGCGCCCGAGGCGCCGGCGACCAGGCGCGAACTGCTCGCGGAGGCGTCCCGCAACCTGTGGACGGACGGGGAACGGCTGCGCGGCTACCTCGACGCGCTCGACGACGCGCGCATCCCCTTCGACCCCGAGCTGGTGATGGTCGGACGGAAGACGGAGGAGAGGGTGACGCAGGACGTCGCCCGCATGCTCGCCCTTCCCGACCGGATCACCGCGGTGTTCTGCACCGAGACGGACGCGGTGACGGGAGCGCTGCGGGCGTTGCGGGCGGCCGGCCTGGCCTACCCGCGGGACGTGGCGCTGATCGGGTTCGACGACAGCTCGTGGGCGGCGGTGATGGAGCCGCCGCTGACGATGATCGAGCAGCCGGTGCACGAGCTGGGGGCGAAGGCGGCCGAGGTACTGCTCGACACGATCGCGGGCGCCGCACCGCGCGGCGAGATGCACACGCTGCGCTCCCGCCTCATCGTCCGGTCCTCGGTCGCACCGCCGCCGGCTTCCTAGGTCCAGGGGCCCGCGGGAAGGGGCACCCCGTACGCACGAGATGCCCCTTCTGGTCCTTCCGCGGAGGGTGTCAGCCGCAGTGCTCGAAGGGGCTCTCGTACCACTGGTCGCCGTACGAGCCGCCCCACATGATGCACTTGCCCGGCGCCTTGACCTTGACCGGGCCGGCGTAATAGCGGTAGTAGTTCGCGTCCACCACACCCGGCGAGCCGTACGCCTGCACCACCGCGCGCACCCAGACGCTGTTGCCCACGGCGGAACCCTGCTTCCAGGTGACCACGCAGTTGGTCGACCCGTTGTAGAGCAGATAGACGGTGGCGGACGTACCGAACGCCTTGCTGTCGATGACGTGGTAGCTCCCGCCGCCGCAGGCCTCGATCGGCGACGACGCCGCCATGGCAGGACTGCTCGCAACGACCGAGACCGCCAGCGCGGCCGCCGTGCCGAGCGCGACGATCGCACTTCGCCTGATACCGCCCATGGGGGGATGCCTCCTGAAATATCTTGACTGGGGGTGATCAAGAGTAGTTGATGCGCCCATACGGCGCCGCGCGAGAGCCTGTGACGGTGCGTATGACGTGGTCCAGCACCCGCGACGGCCCACAGCCACCGATCCCGTGCCGTTCGGGGCCGCTGGTGACCCGTCTGTGCGGTCAGGGCCCTCTATGGTCGGATCATGAAAAAGGCGCGCGCGGCTGTGCTGATGGTGGTCGTCGCGTTCCTCGCCGTGATCGGCATCGTCGCGAGCCCCGTGTTGACCTTTGTTACGGAGGGCAGGTGCGGTCAGGAGTACGACCGCATAGACGAGGCCCTGGTGCCGTTCGACATTCTGGACGCACGTCCGCCCGGTGCCGTCCCGCATGGGGAGCGCGGTTCCGGCTGTGACACCGACGACTATTTCGCATCCGTGGACCGGTCCTATCGACCGGCACGGCAGCAGACCTCGCAGGAAGACGTGGTGTCCTACTACCGCGCCATCGCCCTTCGACATGGCTGGCAGGTCGTCTCCGGCGAAGGCTCGCCTGACGGTGAGGAATGTGTGGTGAAGGGCGTCGAGGGCTCTCAAGTCCAGATGTCGGTCTGGTTCCCGCCGGACGCGGGAGGCGACTACTCCGTGAGCGTGTCCACCTGGCCTTGCGACCGTTGAGGCCTGGGGGCCGCAGAGCCATCCCCGGATGGTGCAGCATGCCACCGACATCGCCGGGGTGGGAAGCGATGAGGAATTCGAGTTCGGGCTGAAGATGCTTCTGGACGGCATCGCGGTCGCGGTCCGCGGTACGAGCGATCAGCTCGATCTCTCAGAAGCGCGACGCATCAGGGGAGAAAGGTGGACGCCGGCTCAGCGGAGCGTCCGGCTTGGGGAGTCGACAGAAGCAGGCAGAGGCGCGAACGAGGTCGCTTCCCCCTCGACGGCGCTTCCTGCCGGTGCGCCAACCGAGACCCAAAGCAAGAGGGGTTGTGCCGCTGATCACGGCACAACCCCTCTGAGCTGGCGGAGGATGGGGGATTTGAACCCCCGATAGGTTGCCCTATACACGCTTTCCAAGCGTGCGCCCTCGGCCACTAGGCGAATCCTCCGTCGAGAAGCTTACCGGACTCTTCATGGTGAAGAGACCACGATTTAGCGGGAGCGAGCACTGCCGTACGGGGCTAGACTGTCCAGGGACCCCTCGCGCGGCGTCATCCTGTGAACCTCCCCAGGGCCGGAAGGCAGCAAGGATAAGCGGGCTCTGGCGGGTGTGCGAGGGGTCTCTTCATTGAAAGCCCCCTCGCAGGCGGGATGGTCGCATGAGTCTTGCGCTTTACCGCAAGTACCGGCCCGGAACCTTCGCTGAGGTCAAGGGTCAGGAGCACGTCACCGATCCCTTGCGGCAGGCGCTTCGCACCGGCCGGATCAACCACGCGTACCTCTTCAGCGGCCCCCGAGGGTGTGGCAAGACCTCCAGCGCGCGCATCCTGGCCCGCTCACTCAACTGCGAGAAAGGCCCCACGCCCGACCCCTGTGGCGAGTGCGAGTCCTGCGTGGCGCTCGCCCCCACGGGCCCTGGTCACCTCGACGTCATCGAGATCGACGCGGCCTCCCACGGCGGCGTCGACGACGCGCGCGACCTGCGTGAGCGGGCGTTCTTCGCCCCGGTCTCCGCCCGCTTCAAGATCTACATCATCGACGAGGCGCACATGGTGACCCGCGAGGGTTTCAACGCGCTGCTCAAGCTCGTCGAGGAGCCCCCACCGCACCTGAAGTTCATCTTCGCGACGACCGAGCCGGAAAAGGTCATCGGCACGATCAAGTCGCGGACCCACCACTACCCGTTCAGGCTGATGCCGCCCGCGACGCTCAAGGCGCTGATGGAGGAGATCCTCACCGCCGAGAGCGTCCCTTTCGAGCCTGCGGCGCTGCCGATGGTCGTGCGCGCGGGCGCGGGCTCCGCGCGTGACTCGCTGTCCATCCTCGACCAGCTCCTCGCGGGCGCAGAGGACGACGGCATCACCTACGCCAAGGCCGTCTCGCTGCTCGGCTACACCGACGGCGACCTGCTCGACGAGGTGGTCGACGCCTTCGCCAGGCGCGACGGCGCGGCGGTCTTCCAGACGGTCAACAGGGTGATCGAGGGCGGCCACGACCCCAGGAGGTTCGCCGCCGACCTCCTCGAACGTTTCCGCGACCTCGTCATCCTCGCCAACGTCCCCGAGGCGGCCACCAGCGGCCTGCTCGACCGTCCCGCCGACGAGCTCGACCGGCTGGTCGCCCAGGCGGCCTCCATGGGGCCCGCCGAGCTGACGCGCGCCGCCGAGGTCTTCAACGCGGGCCTCACCGAGATGCGCGGCGCCACGTCGCCGCGGCTGCTGCTGGAGCTGATGTGCTCGCGGGTCCTGCTCCCGGGGGCCGCGCAGGGCGAGGCGGCCCTTCTCACCCGTCTCGAACGGCTCGAGCGCGGCGGGGTCGTCGCCCAGATGGCCGCCCGTTCGGTCCCCTCGTCGGGTACGGCAGGCGGCTCGGTGAGCATGCCGGCCGGTGGCGTCGCAGGCGACAGCTCCGGCACGCGGGCCGGGACGGCCGCGTCCGGCCCCTCTTTCGACGGAACGGCTCCGGGCGGCCACGGCGGTGGCGCTCGCGGTGCCGACGCGCACGGCGAGCCCGTGTCCGGTGCCCCCGCGTCCAGTGCTTCCCCGTCCGGCGTCCCCGCAGGCGGCGCCCCAGCGGGCGGCGTTTCGCCTGGTTCGGTCGCTGGTCCGGATGTCGACTGGCCCGAGCCCGTCCGGCCGGGTGCTCCCGCGCCGCAACCGGAGCCGGTCCACCACGCTCCGGCCCAGGCCCAGGCCCAGGCTCCTGCGGCGATGGGCGGTGCGGGCCCACTCCAGCAGCAGTGGCCCGCCGTCCTGGCCGCGCTGAAGCAGCGCAGCATCGTCGTCTGGGCGAACGTCAACACCAACGCCCAGGTCGTCGGCGTCGAGGGCAACGTGGTCACCCTCGGGTTCAGCCAGGTCGGCGCGATGAAGAACTTCACCGGCGGCGGCAAGGACGCGGTCGTGGCCGGTGCGCTCGGCGACGTGATGGGCGGAAACTGGCGGGTCGAGGCCGTCGTCGGCGGCTCTCCCCTTCCTCAGGCAGGACGCGGTCCCCAGCCGGCCCGCGCCCAGACCGGCCCTTCGGCCCAGGGCGCCCCGCCTCCTCAGAGCAGCGGCACCTCCTCGCCGGCCGGCCCCTCCCACCAGGGCGGGCAGTCCCAGCAGGGCCGCTCCGCCGGCGGGCCGTCCTCTTCCGACGGGCCCGCCGCTTCTGACGACCCTTCCCCTGGCGGACCCGGCACCTCGGGCGTTCCCGGTGGTCCTGCCTCCGCGGGTGGGCTCGGCGCAGGACAGGGCGGCCCGGGTTCTCCGGCCGGCGTGACATCGCAGGACGGCTCTGCCGCGCAGAGCGGGCAGGGTGACGCGTCGTGGGCTTCGGGACAGGCGAACGGCTCGCCGGCCGCGGCGGCCCAGTCGGCCGGATCCGCGCACACCGCGGCGACCGGAGCGGGGAACACCGGACCGGGCGGCGCGGCGCCGGCGGCCGGAGACGGTGCGGACGGTCAGGACCGGGAACGGCTGACGACCGACGAGTCGTGGCCCCAGGCGCCCGACGACCATGACTTCGGCACGCCGCCGATGCCGAGCCCCGCGCAGGCGACGAGCCGTACACCCAGTCCAGGGCTGGCCGCGGCGAGGTCGGCGGCCAAGGCGGCCGCGCAGGCCGGCCCTCGCACGCCCACCGCCCGGCAGGGTGGCGGCGGCAACGCGGGCGCGTGGCCCGACGCGATCCCAGGACGCAACCGCGGGCCCGAGTCCGATGAGGTCGACCCGCTCAACGACGCCAACGCGGACGTGGACGAGCTCAGCGGCATGGCTCTGCTCCAGCGCGAGCTCGGTGCCCAGATGATCGGCGAGATCGACCACACCTGACCGGCCACCCGGAAGGGCCGTTCTCGTCCGGCCGGAACCTCGGCGTCGCATCGAGCGCCCTGGACCGGTACCACGGGGTTCGACGGGCCCGCGTCGCGGCTGCGGGCCCCATGGATCTGGTGGGACGTGCGGTTCCGGGGCTTCCACTGGGGGCGGCGGCTCGCAGGGCCTCGCCGGCCGTTGGAGCGAAGAAGATCTGGTGGGAAACGGCGCCGGGGTGTGTGGCCCCGCTCTGTCGCGTGGTGGCGCGGGATGGCCTGCAATAGGGCGGCGCGGACGGCCGACGGAGGATTCGCGCGGTGAGGGGCCGTGCGGTGGAGCCCGTGTGGCGGTTCGCGCAGGGGTTTCCGTGGTGGGTTGAGCAGGGGTCCCGTGATGGTCAGGGGGAGAGGCGGGCGCGGGCGGCGGCGGCGCGGTGGTCGGTGAAGGGCAGGGTGGCGGCCACGCGTTCGAGGACCTGGAAGTCGTCGCGGCCGTTGACGGTCTGCGCGTACGCCCAGAGGTCGTCGGCGGAGCCGCAGGTGAGCAGGCTGGTGCGGACCTGCACCTCGAGCTCGTCCCGCGCGCACCTGATCTCGGGAGACTCCGAGCGGGGCAGCAGCGGCCCTGTGTAGGCGCGGGCGACGGCGGTGGCGTCGTTGCCCGCGAGGAGCCGTCTCAGTTCGAGGAAGTCGGCGGCGACGGGCGCCACCAGCCGGTACGGCTTGGCCGCAACGGCCCCGCCGAGCTGGGTGCGCAGGCGGTAGATCTCGGCGCGGATGGTCGCCGGGTTCCCGTCGTCGCCGTAGAGGTAATAGGACAGTTGCTCCGCGGTGAGGCCGCGAGGGTGCAGGGCGAGCAGGGTCAGGATCTCGGCGTGACGCAGCGAGAGGGCCAGGAGGCGGTCGCCGTACCGGACCGTGGGCTGGCCTTCGCCGAGGAACGTGAGCCGCAGCGGCAGCGCCTCCGACGGCTCGGCGGGACGCAGCAGGAACCCGTCGAAGAACGGTTCGAGGATCCCCGCGGGACAGATGGCGGAGCTGGGCTCGGGCAGCTGGATACGCGCACCGAGCAGGCCCGCGGGATCGCCGGACAGGACCCGCCCTGTGGAGGTGACCAGGACGCCCGACCGGTGGAGCAGGGACTCGAACCGCCGGCGCAGGCGTTCGTCGCGTTCGTGCATCCTGAGCGCGAGCTGGGCTTCGGCGAGCCTGGCCGTGGTGGCGACCAGCGCGACGGTGGCGGGGTGGAGGCTCCGGGTGGTGCCGCTGACGTCGACGCAGCCGAGGACGGTGTCGGTGTCCGGGTCGATGATCGGCGCCGAACTGCACGACCAGCAGTGGAGCACGCGCAGCAGGTGCTCCTCCGAGTAGACGTGGACGGGTTTGCGGGTGGCGAGCGCCGTGCCGATGCCGTTCGTGCCGACCGAGTTCTCCGACCAGTGGTGTCCGTCGGCGAGGCCCACGAGGTCGGCGCGGCGCATGGTGCCGTGGTCGCCGTCGCGCCACAGGACGCTGCCTTCGGCGTCCGTCACGATCATGATGTGCTCGGACTCGTCCGCCATCTGCTTCAGGGTGTGGGCGAGCATGGGAAGCAGAGGCTGCAGGGGGTGCGCCCGGCGGACGTCCTTGATGAGAGCGCTGTCATAGACCAGCGGTGCCGTCTGACGCTCCGGATCGACGCCAGCCTCCATCGACCGCTGCCAGGAGGCGTTGATCAGCTGGCGCGGCGTTCCGACCCCTGTCTCCAGGATCCGGCGAAGCCGCCGACCGTAACTCATTGGCCACTCCAGGTAGTCATGCTGTACGGCGAAGCATCCGTGTTATCACCTCTCTCCGCAAGCCGTTCGGGGGATTGCTCAGGGTGATTGATCGCTCGCAACGTGTGTGCAACGTTGCTCTCACTAGCGTTCCCCCATCACGCCGGCGTGGTGCGGCCGCTCCTGTCGGTGTGATGGCCGGGTCCCGGACGCTGGAGGGGGGCTGGGACCCGGCCATGACGCCTCGTCCGTCCACAAAGTCGAAACGCATGTGCCTGCCAGTACATGTCGGCGCTCAGACACCGTAGGCTCGTGACAGTTACGGACGCGGAGCCGACGAGGAGCGCACGAAGGTGAACCCAGGGGATGTCAACCTGCAGCAGCTGCTGGAGCAGGCTCAGCTCATGCAGCAGCAGCTCGTGAGCGCCCAGCAGGAGCTCAACGACGCGCAGATCGAGGGCTCGGCCGGGGGCGGCCTTGTCACGGCCGTCGTCAACGGATCCGGCGAGCTGCTCGAGCTGAAGATCAATCCGAGTGTCGTCGACGCCGACGACCCGCAGGACACCGCCGACACGATCGCCGACCTGGTCATCGCGGCCGTTCGCGACGCCGTGCGCGCGGCGGCCGACCTGCAGCAGGAGAAGCTCGGCCCGCTGGCCCAGGGGCTCGGCGGCGGCGGTCTCGGCCAGCTTCCAGGGTTCTAGGCCATGTACGAAGGGGTCGTACAGAACCTGATCGACGAGCTGGGCATGCTGCCGGGCGTCGGTCCCAAGAGCGCGCAGCGGATCGCCTTCCACCTGCTCGCGGCCGATCCCGTCGACGTCAAGCGGCTGGCCCACGCTCTGCTCGAGGTCAAGGAGAAGGTCCGGTTCTGCCGCGTCTGCGGCAACGTCGCCTCGGAGGAGGAGTGCCGGATCTGCCGCGACGCGCGGCGCGACCCCCACGTGATCTGCGTGGTGGAGGAGTCGAAGGACGTCGTCGCGATCGAGAAGACGCGCGAGTTCCGCGGCACCTACCACGTGCTCGGCGGGGCGATCAGCCCGATCGACGGCGTCGGCCCCGACGACCTGCGTATTCGTGAGCTGATGACCCGGCTGGCCGACGGCCGGGTGACCGAGCTCATCCTCGCCACCGACCCCAATCTCGAGGGGGAGGCGACGGCGACCTATCTCGCCCGCCTGGTGAAGCCGATGGGCGTGAAAGTGACACGACTGGCCAGCGGCCTGCCTGTTGGTGGTGATCTCGAATACGCCGACGAGGTCACCCTTGGCCGCGCGTTCGAAGGACGGAGGCTGCTGGATGTCTGATCAGTGGAGCGTTCTCGCCGACGAGATCGCAGGGCACGCGCAGAACTATCTTGACGGCCTGAGCAGGGTGGCGGGCGGTGAGGGCGGCGACGCCATCTGGTCGTTGCTGCTTGTCGAGGTCGCGCAGGTGAGCCTGGCCGGCGCCCAGCTCGGTGCCAGCCAGGACGTCATCCTCTCCGGCAACTGGGAGCCGCCGCTGAGCGAGGATCCCGACGTCGACGGGGTCCGTACGGCACTGGCCGAACGCCTGGAGGCGGTGGACGACTACGCCGAGGTCTTCGACCCTTACAAGGACACCGCGGTCACGCCGTACCGGCTGTCCGACGACCTGACGGCCGTGGCCGCCGACCTCATCCACGGTCTGCGTCACTATCACGCGGGACGGCCGCACGAGGCGTTGTGGTGGTGGCAGTACTCCTACTTCAACACGTGGGGCAATCACGCGGGCGCCGCCATGCGCGCACTTCAGGCGCTCGCCGCGCACACCCGCCTGGATGTGGCGGAAGAGGCGCTCTCCACCTGAATGTCCACATAGTGGGCTGAACCTCCGGGTCCATGAGAGGCCGCCAGTAGACTGGCAGCTCACAGTCCAGACTGGGAGACTCTCGTGGCGCTCGTTGTGCAAAAGTACGGTGGTTCATCCGTCGCCGACGCGTCCTGCATCAAGCGGGTCGCGCAGCGGATCGTCGCGACGAAAAAAGCCGGCAACGAGGTCGTCGTCATCGTCTCCGCGATGGGTGACACGACGGACGAACTGCTCGATCTGGCAGAGCAGGTGTCGCCGCTGCCTCCGGGCCGCGAACTCGACATGCTGCTGACCGCGGGAGAGCGCATCTCGATGGCCCTGCTGGCGATGGCGATCGCCAACCTGGGCCACGAAGCGCGCTCGTTCACCGGCTCCCAGGCGGGCGTGATCACCGACTCCACGCACGGCAAGGCGCGCATCATCGACGTGACGCCGAGCCGTATCCGTGAGGCGCTCGACGAAGGCCAGATCGCGATCGTGGCCGGATTCCAGGGCGTCTCGCAGGACACCAAGGACATCACGACGCTCGGCCGCGGTGGTTCCGACACCACCGCGGTGGCGCTGGCGGCGGCCCTGTCGGCCGACGTCTGCGAGATCTACACCGACGTCGACGGCATCTACACCGCCGACCCGCGCATCGTGCCGCAGGCGCAGCAGATCCCCAGGATCTCCTACGAGGAGATGATGGAGATGGCGGCCTGCGGGGCGAAAATCCTGCACCTGCGCTGTGTCGAGTACGCTCGCAGGTTCAACCTGCCGATCCACGTGCGCAGCTCTTTCAGCACCAAGGAAGGCACGTGGGTCGTGGCCGACCCTTACACCGAAGGAACCGAGATGGAGCAGCCGATCATCTCCGGCGTCGCGCACGACCGGAGCGAGGCCAAGATCACCGTTGTCGGTGTCCCCGACAAGGTCGGAGAGGCTGCCGCCATCTTCAAAACGCTGTCCGAAGCCGAGATCAACATCGACATGATCGTGCAGAACGTCTCGGCTGCCGCGACCGGCCGTACCGACATCTCCTTCACGCTTCCCGCGACGGACAGCCAGACGGCGCTGGCCTCGCTCAAGCGCATCCAGGACCAGGTCGGTTTCGAATCGCTGCAGTACGACGACCAGATCGGCAAGGTGTCGCTGGTCGGCGCGGGCATGCGCTCGCACCCGGGTGTCACCGCGACCTTCTTCGCCGCCATCGCGGACGCGGGGGTCAACATCGAGATGATCTCCACCTCGGAGATCCGCATCTCGGTGATCGTGGGTCAGGACGGCGTCGACGCGGCGGTCGCCGCGGCGCACCGCGCCTTCGACCTCGACTCGGACCAGGTTGAAGCAGTGGTGTACGGAGGTAGCGGACGATGAGCAGGCCCACCCTTGCCCTGATCGGGGCGACAGGTGCCGTGGGCACCGTGATGCGAGAGCTGGTGTCGACCAGGGAGGACATCTGGGGCGAGATCCGCCTCGTCGCCTCCGCCCGCAGCGCGGGCAAGGTCCTCCAGGTCCGCGGCGAGGACGTCGTCGTCCAGGCGCTCGCGCCCGAGGTGTTCGACGGCGTCGACATCGCCATCTTCGACGTCCCCGACGAGGTGTCGGCCGAGTGGGTGCCGATCGCCGCCGAGCGGGGCGCGATCGCCATCGACAAGTCCGGCACGTTCCGGATGGAGCCCGACGTCCCGCTGGTCGTCCCCGAGGTGAACCCGCTCGACGCCCGCGACAGGCCGCGCAACATCATCTCGACGCCCAACTGCACCACGCTGTCGATGATGGCCGCCATCGGCGCCCTGCACGCCGAGTACACGCTCAAGGAGCTCGTCGTCGCCTCCTACCAGGCGGTGTCAGGCGCAGGCGTGGCCGGTCCCGCGCGCCTGTACGACGAGATCGAGGCGCTGGCGGGCGACCGCTCCGTCGGCCAGGCGGCCGGTGACGTGCGCAAGGCGCTGGCCAACAAGCTCGACGCCGACTCGCCGTTCCCCGCGCCGATCGCGTTCAACGTGGTGCCGTGGGCGGGTTCCTACAAGGACGGCGGCTGGGCCTCCGAAGAGCTGAAGCTGCGCAACGAGTCGCGCAAGATCCTCGGCATCCCCGACCTGAAGGTGTCGGCGACCTGCGTGCGGGTGCCCGTCATCACCACGCACTCGCTGGCCGTCCACGCCAGGTTCGAGCGCGAGATCACCGTGGCCGACGCGCACCGCATCCTGGAGGCGGCGCCGACCGTGGTCCTCATGGACGACCCGGCCAACGGCGTGTGGCCCACGCCGGTGGACGTGGTGGGTACCGACCCGACCTACATCGGGCGGATCCGCCAGGCGGTCGACTTCCCGAACACGCTCGACATGTTCGTGTGCGGCGACAACCTGCGCAAGGGCGCGGCCCTGAACGCGGCGGAGATCGCCGAACTGGTGGCCACGGAGCTCTGACCCCGTCCGGCGCACGATCGGCTCTCTGAAGGACCCCCGGCCGCCCGGCCGGGGGTCCTTCACTTTCCTCCACGTCCTTCCGGTTCGTATATGTCCTGCGGTTCCTGGGCGTCCTGCCGGGCTCACGGGCGCGTCCCCTCCCGCAGCCCGCCGCGCCCGTGCCTCTCCGGCCCGCGGCTTTCTCTCCTATACGGCGGCCCGGGGCTTTCTCTCCTGTACGGCAAGCCGTGCCACGCGCCTACGTGGTCACCGGCCGGTGCCCGTCCAGGGGACGCTTCCCGTGCGCCGCCCCACCCGCCGCGACGGACCCCGTTGAGGGACCCCGTCGTGGGTCGCTGCCGAGGGGCCTCGCCGAGGATCTCTGCCCAGGGCCCTCTGCCCAGGGACCCCTGTTGCGGGATTCCTGGTGACGGGCGCCGTCGCGGCGGGAACCGGAGTCCTGCTGGGCGGCGCGCCTTCGACGGACGGGACCACGCGCCTGCGGAGGCGCGAGACCGGCTTGCCGTAATGGAGGTCTGCCGGACAGAGGCTCGCCCGACGAGACGGCCCGCAGGGAGGTCCGGACGTGTGGACCCTCGGCTGAGAGGACCGGCGGAGAGGCTCCTCGAATGAGAGGGCCTGCCGGATGAGAGGGCCGCGCGGAGAGCGCCGCTGGTCAGAGCGGCACGTCAGCGGAACAGGATGTCCCAGTGATCGGACTCACTGGCGAAGACGGTGCCCGTGTCCGAGCGGTACAGCGCCGACCCGTCGGAGCGCACGCCCGCCCGGTCATAGGTGCTGGTGATGTAGTCGTCGATGCACCGGTTGTGGCGGATGTCCAGCTTGTAGCCCGCCCCGTGGCTGTAGCGGCCGGGCGCGTGCCCCGCCTCCGTGCCCCCAGTGACCGTGATCTTGCAGCCGCTGTTCAGCTTCAGGTCGATCGCCCCCGTGACCGTGGAGGATCTGACCGCCTGCAGCGATGTGCACACGCGGTTGCCCTTGTCGATGCAGCCGCCGCTGGACTTCCAGCGCAGGCCCGCCGAGGACAGTCTGTCCATGGCGAACGTGTGCGAGACGCGCGCCGCCCCACGTGGCATGGCGCGCGACAGGTCGACCTTCGGTTGCTCGGCCGCCCCTGTGTACCAGCGGGCGACCCGGATGACGCCTTGTAGCTCATATGTTCTGACGATCGGCGGTCGCGCCTCGACGACGTCCTCCTCAACGGTCGAGGCAGGCCGCACTGGAGCCGCCGAAGCCGCAGCCGACAGCGCGATGATGCAGGTCTGTATGGCGATGAGCGCGGCGATTGAGAGCCGCACCAACCAACGTATCCACATGTGATGGCCTTTTTCGCGGAGTTGCCCTTCCGCCCGAATCATCAATGCCACACTTCAGCCCGGATGATCCCTCCTCCGAAGCGATCTTTACCGTGTGGCGGTGATCACCGTGCGGCTCCATGACCTCACGCCGCTGACTAACGTAAAGTGACGAGCGTGTCCGAACCCCGAACCCGAGGATCGGAGAGCACCCGAGAGCTCATCGTCGAGACGGCCCTGCGCCTGTTCAGGGAACGCGGCTTCGATGCCACCACGATGCGGGCCATCGCGACGGAGGCGGGGGTCTCCGTAGGTAACGCCTACTACTACTTCGCCTCCAAGGACGAGCTGGTGCAGGCGTACTACGACCGTGCCCAGATCGCGCACGAGGAGGCCTGCCGCGAGCTGCTGGCCACCGAGCGCTCGTTCGCGGCCAGGCTGACGGGCGTGCTCAGGGAGTGGGTACGGGTGTCGGAGCCGTACCACGAGTTCGCGGTGAAGTTCTTCAAGCACGCCGCCGAGCCCACCAACCCGCTCAGCCCGTTCAGCGCCCAGTCGACGCCCGCCCGCGAGGCGTCCATCGCCATCTACCGGCAGGTGGTCGAAGGCTCGCGTGACCGCATGGACGCCGAACTGCGCGAGGAACTGCCCGAGCTGCTGTGGCTGATGTCCATGGGGATCGTCCTGTACTGGGTGCACGACACCTCTCCCGGGTGCGAGCGCACCTACCGGCTCATCGAGGTGAGCGTGCCGCTCGTCGACCGGCTCGTCGGCCTGTCCCACCTGCCCGGCCTGCGCGGCATCACCAAGGACTTCATCGCGGCGGTCCACGAGCTCAGGGCCTGATCGGACGGACTACTCCACGTAGCCGCTGGGGCTGTGGCGAGCGCGGAGTGGATGGCGCTGGTGGCGGCCTCGTGCCGGTCGTGCCGCGGTGCCCAGGACACGTCGTTGGAGCAGCGGGCCGTGCCTCGCACCTGCCGACCGGTACCCCGGCCGAGATGCCCGTCAGGTGTCGCCACGTCGGTGAAGCGGCCCCGCCCGTGGCACGGGGTGGCGGAGCCGGTCCTGAGGCGTCTTGAGGAGCCGCAGATGGCGTAGCCGGCCCCCTGAGGCCGTCTGAGGAGCCGCGGGTCGATGGCAGCCGGTCTTGGGGCCGTCCACGAGGCCGCACGGCGGCTGGGGCCGGTCTGGGTCGTTCACGAGGCCGCGCGGCGGCTGGGGCCGTTTTGGGGTCGTCTGAGAAGCGACGTATCGGCTGTGGCTGGTCCTGTCTGGGGGCGTCTGAGGAGCCACTGGCCGGCTTGGGTCGTTCACGAGGCCATGCGGCGGCTGGGTCCGGTTCTGGAGGGCGTCTGAGGAGCCATGGGTTGGCGGCCGGTCCGTTCGCGGGTCGTCCAAGCGGAAGGGGACCACAGGATGGCGGCGGTCGTCTCTGTCACGCGCCATGCCTGGTGCGGACGTCGGCTGCGCGCCGACGGCATGACGGAGGGGTGCTGAGGCCACCCGGAGCCCAGGGGCCGACTGACCCCCGGGCAGGGTTCAACGAAGCGCCCCGCATGCCGACTCGATCCGTGTCGCGCCTGTCCATGGAGCGCGTCACATGCCGATCTGACGCGCGTCGCCTCTGCCTGCTGAGCGCGCGCCATATGCCAGCCTGACGCGCGTCGCCCTTGCCTGCTGAGCGCGCGATATGCCAGCGTGACGCGCGTCGCGCCCCTGAGCGCTGAGCGTGTCGCATGCCGTCGCCTCTGCGTGCTGAAGCGTGTCGCATGCCGTCGCCTCTGCGTGCTGAGCGCGTCACATGTCGAGCTGATTGGCGTCGCGCCGGTCCACCGAGCGGGTCAGAGGCTGGGCTGACCCGCGTGGTGTCTGCCTGCGGAGCGGGTCAGAGAATGACCTGATCCGCGTCGAGCGTGCCTGTGGAACGCCTCGGAGGCCGACCTCACGTGCGTGGTGTCAGCCTGCGAAGCGCTTCCCAGGGTGAGCGTGACCTGCGTGGCGTCTGCTTGCGGAGAGGTCACAGGTTGGTCTGACGTGCGTCGCGCCTGCGTGCGCGGCCGCGGGCGCCCACGCTGCGGCGGCCGCTCAGGAACGAGACCACGCCCACCACCGCCGCTCCGACGAGGACCACCACGACCATCGGGGTCTGGTCGAGGCCCTCACTCCGGGCCGCGAACCAACCGGTGACCGAGGAATGCTCTCTCCTGCCCTCCGCCGGCTCGTCCGGTGTCGAGGCATCGGCTTGCACCACGGTCCGGACGGCTGGGGCCGGTTCTGGGGACTGCTGTGGCCTGGCTTGTGGAACCGGCGCTTGGCTGTCGACGTCCTGCACGGGCGGCTGGACGATGGCTGACCGCGCCTCCGGGGCCGGCTGCTGTGGCCACGCTGCTTGCTGAGGTAGCGCCTGCTGTGGCCATGCTGCTTGTTGAGGTGCCGCCTGCTGTGGCCATGCTGCTTGTTGAGGTGCCGCCTGCTGTGGCCATGCTGCTTGTTGAGGTGCCGCCTGCTGAGGTGCCGCTTGCTGGAGCCATACCGGGTCGGCCGCCCGCGTCGGGGCGGGTGGGGACATCGGCGCGGCGGCGGGTGCGGTCGCACCGGTCGGCGCCAGGGCCGAGGCTTGGGCGGGTATGACCGTTCCCGCGGCCGCGGCCGTGCCTATGGATGGGGCTGTCCCCATGGAAAGAGTCGTCCCCGTGGAAGGTGCTGTCCCCATGGAAAGAGTCGTCCCCGTGGAAGGTGCTGTCCCTGTGGATGGGGCCGTGCCTGTGGATGGGACTGTCCCCGTGGAGGCGACCGCGCCTGCGGAGGGGGCCGTGCCTGTGGATGCCGCGCCCGTGCCGGTGGTTGTCGTGCTCGTGCCGGTGGCTGCCACACCCGTGCCGGTGGCTGTCGTGTCGGTGGACGTCGTGCCCATGGGTGCCGTGCCCGTCGATGTTGTCGTGGCCGGCGTGTTCGGGCCGCCGGTGACGAATGCGGTGACGAGGGCTGTGACGGGTCCGGTGGCGCGGGGCTGGTCAGGTGCCGGGGCCTCCGCTCCCGCGGGCATGGAGGCCGGTGTGCTCGGATGGACGGCGAGGGGCATCACGACCATTGGGCGAGGCGGAGCGAACGGTGGGAAGAGCGTCAGCGGGTTGGTGCCGACAGGACGCGGCGGGATCGCCGGCTGGAGCGCGACGGTGGGCCGGTTCGGGGCCGTCGGCTGGAGCATCCCGGAGGGTGTGGGAACAGCCGGTGGGAGCGCCGCGGCAGGAGCCGGAGCAGGAGCGGGCGCCTGGGCCGCCGGTTGGACCGCCGGGGCGGGTGCCGGGGCCGCTGGTTGGGCGGCCGGGGCGGGTGCCGGGGGCGCTGGCTGGACGGCCGGGGCGGGAGCGGGTTGGACCGGTGCGGCGGGTGCCTGGGCCGCCGGTTGGACCGCTGGAGCGGGTGCCGGATCCGCTGGTCGAACGGCCGGGGCGGGAGCCGGGGCTACGGGTCGAACGGCCGGAGCGGGAGCTGGGGCCGCCGGATCGGAAGCCGGGGCTGCCGGTGGGGCGGCCGGGGTGGGAGCCTGGGTCGCCGACTGGACCGCCGGGGCGGGAGCCTGGGCCGGTGGGGGCGCGACGGCAGAGACCAGGGCCGCTGGTGCGAGAGCCGCGAAGGAAGCCGGAACAGGAGCCGCGACGGGAGCGAGAGCCGGGACCTGCTCGGCCGGGCGGGCGAACGCGGGCCTGGGCGGCGGTACGGAGGTGAGCCCGGGAGGGAACGGCGGCCTGGCTCTGGTGTTCACCGCCGGCCGTGCCGGTGGCGGCGTCTCGCACGTGGCCAGGCCGAGCGTGGACAGGACGTCGCAGACGACCCCGCCCGCGATGGTGCACTCGCCGTCCTCGCAGGAGTACGGCCATGCGCTCGTCTCGATCCTGGGCAGCGAGATGCCGAGCTGCGTCAGGTCGATGGAGATGTCGGCGTCACATTCGTGCGCGCCCATGCCGATCAAGATGGCGGCAGTGGGGCACACCCGCTCAGGAAGCGGCGGAGGGGCCGCGGCGGCCCACGTGCCCACGGTGACCAGGGGCATGCTGAGCCCCGCCACCACTGCGAAAGCCAAAAGCCCTCGTCGTCTCACCGTGCCTGTTCTAGCACGTCAAAGCCTCAATGTCGGGAACCTGAAGATCCGCGTGGCGGCATACCGTCTGGTTGGTATGGTCCTGTGTAGTGACCCCGATCCCCGCAGGGAGACCAGCGATGACCCAGAACTGGGGCATGACGATCCCCTTCTTCGACCGCTCCCTCGCCGAGTCCAAGGATGTGATCGCCGGCCTGCCGGATCTCGGATACACCGACATCTGGTCGGCCGAGGTCAACGGCACCGACGCGTTCGTGCCGCTGGCGCTCGCGGCCGAGTGGGCGCGGGGGGCCAGGCTGGGCACCGCCATCGTGCCGGTGTTCACCCGCGGGCCGGGTCTGCTGGCCCAGTCGGCGGCGACGCTGGCCGACCTGGCGCCCGGCCGGTTCGTGCTCGGCATCGGGTCCTCGTCTCCGGCGATCGTGGAGCGGTGGAACGCCGTCGAGTTCGGCAAGCCGTACGCGAGGACACGCGACACCCTGCGCTTCCTGAGGAAGGCTCTGGCGGGCGAGAAGGTGTCGGAACGGTACGAGACCTTCGAGGTGAAGGGCTTCAAACTGGAGCGGGCGCCCAAGGAGGCGCCGAAGATCGTGCTGGCGGCGCTGCGGCCGAGGATGCTCCACCTGGCCGCCGCCGAGGCGGACGGCGCGATCACCAACTGGCTGTCCCCCGAGGACGTACGGCGGGTGCGGGCCGAGATCGGCTCCTCGACCGAGCTGATCGCCCGGATCTTCGTGTGCGTGAGCGAGGACGCCGACAAGGTTCGCGAGATGGGCAGGTGGATGCTGGCCAGCTACCTGACCGTCCCCGCGTATGCGGCCTTCCACGACTGGCTGGGCAGGGCGGAGGTGCTGCGGCCGATGCACGAGGCGTGGGCGGCCGGAGATCGGCAGGCGGCGTTGAAGGCCATCCCCGATGAGGTCGTGGACGCGCTGATCGTCCACGGTGACGCGGCGACGTGCAAGGCGCGCGTGCGGGAGTACGTGGACAAGGGGCTCGACACGCCGATCCTGGCCCCCATCCCCGGCGAGCTGCCCGTCCCCGAGGCCGTTCGCGCCCTGGCACCTTGATCCGGCACGCCGGAAGGTCCGCCACACGCGCAGGCCGGGCCTGCCGGCCGTTCCACACAGGGGCGTCTTCCACGGGCCGTGGGTGTGGGCCGCGCAGGTAGGTCTTCCACGGGCCGTGGGTGTGGGGCACGCCGGAAGGTCTTCCACGGGCCGCGGGTATGGGGCACGCAGGAAGGTCTTCCACGGACCGCGGGTGCGGGCCGCGCAGGAAGGTCTTCCACGGGCCGCGCGTGCGGGTCGCATCAGAGGGTCTTCCAAGAGCCCGGTCGGGCGGGTCGCGGCGGAGGGTCTGCCCGGGACGGCGGGGTGGGCCGGTGCGGGCATGAGTTCGTCACAGCCGGGGGAGGGCCGTCCCAGGCGGGCGGCTGAGTGCGCCCTGACCCGCGCACCGGTCGCGATCTCCACGGGAACGCGGGGTTCCGCGCGGGCGGCGGCCGGGAGAGGGTGGGGTCGGCGAGGTTCGCGGCAGGAAGGAGACGCGTGTGGACGAGGTCCTGAGGCTGGACGCGGTCGGGCAGGCGCAGGCCGTGCGGGAGGGCCGGGTCAGTCCCCGGGAGCTGGTCGAGGCCGCCATCGCGAAGATCAGGGCGCACGACGTCGAGCTCAACACGGTCGTGCACCCGAGGTTCGAGCGGGCGCTTGCCGAGCTGGACGACCTTCAGGACGGCACGCCGTTCCGCGGGGTGCCGATCCTGGTGAAGGACCTCGGCTGGGCGCAGGCGGGCGAGCCGTACGGCGCGGGATCGAGCACGCTCGACGGCGTGGAGGTGTCCGATGACGCGCACGCGGTGACCCGGCTGCGGGAGGCGGGTTTCGTGATCCTGGGCCGGACGAACACGCCCGAGTTCGGCACCACGATCACGACCGAGCCGGCGGTGCACGGGCCCACCCGCAACCCGTACGATCTCGCCTACTCGGCGGGCGGCTCCAGCGGCGGGTCGGCGGCGGCCGTCGCGGCGGGCATGGTGGCGGTGGCGACGGCCAGCGACGGCGGCGGCTCGATCAGGATCCCCGCCGGCGCGTGCGGGCTCGTGGGCCTCAAGCCGACGAGGGGCCGTTCCAGCCACGGTCCCGCCCAAGGTGAGGGGTGGAGCGGCATGTCCACGCTCGGCCTGGTCAGCCGTACCGTCAGGGACACCGCCGCGGTGCTCGACCTGATCACGGGCTACGTGCACGGCGACCCCTACGCCGCGCCCGCGTTGCCGGGGCCGCTCGCGCGCGAGGTGCGGGCCGAGCCGGGCAGGCTGCGGATCGGGTTCGTGCGCGAGCATCCCCGAGAGGACGTGCCCTTCGAGCCGGAGCCCGCCGCCGCCGTCACGGGCGCGGCGGCGCTGCTCGAAAGGCTGGGGCACGAGGTCGAGGAGAGCTGGCCGGCGGCGCTCGGCGAATCGGACTTCGCGACGTTCTTCGGTGCGATCGTGTCCGCCAACGTGGCCGCCGAGCTGGAGAGCATCGGCAGGTGGCGCGGCAAGCCGGTGGAGCTGTCGGAGCTGGAGCCGCGCAACCAGGCGATGGCCGAGGCAGGGCGCAGGCGCACCGCGGTCGACCACATCCTCGCGCTGCAGTGGATCGACGGCTACCGCCGCAGGATGGCCTCCTGGTGGAGCGGCCACGACGTGCTGCTGGCCCCCACGCTCGGCATCCCGCCGTACCCGCTCGGCTGGTTCCCTCCTGACGACCTGAGCACCTCGTTCGGGCGGACGGGGCCCGCCGTCGCCTTCACCTCGCCGTTCAACGCGACGGGGCAGCCTGCCATCTCGCTGCCGCTGTACAGGACGGCCGAGGGGCTGCCCGTCGGCGTCCAACTGGTGGCCGCCGCCGGCAGGGAGGATCTCCTGGTACGGCTGGCCGCCCAGGTCGAGCGGGCGCACCCGTTCGTGCACTCGGCGCTACGTTAGGGAACCACGGCGGCGGGTATTGCGTTATATCGCGAAGAGGAGGTGCTCGTATGGCGAAGGCATCGAGGGCCGCAGCGGCCTGGAAGACGTATCGCGAGGTCAGCAAGCCCGGCACCCCTGGCCTGATGACCAGGGTCAGGGCGATTCCCCGCCTTATCGGCGGCGTGATGCGCGGCGAGTACGCAGGCATGGGCAAGGGCAAGCTCGCCATGATGGCGCTCGGCCTGGTCTACATCGTCTCGCCGGTCGACATCGTCCCCGACTTCCTGGTGCTCATCGGTGTCGCCGACGACTTCGGCGTGTTCCTCTGGCTGATGGCCTCGATGCTCGGCGAGAGCGGGCGTTACGTCGAGTGGGAGCGCAAGCGCCTTATCGGGCGAGTCGAGCAGCCCTAGCCTCGCCCCGCTTGCCGTACCAGGCGCTCCACGCCCCGAGCAGCGCGATGGTGCCGATGAGCAGTACCCACGACAGGCCCGCCATGACGTCGGTGGGCAGCAGGTAGACCAGTGGCAGGCGCACGGCGGACTCCAGCAGGAGCGCCATGCCCCACACGATGGTCATGACCACGTAGATCCTGCGGAAGGCGGGCTCGGCGGTGTAGAGGGCGTCCCACCGCTGGACGGTCGCCTCGTCCTCGGCGCCGAACCGCTTGGCCATGGCGAAGGCGGCGGGACGGCCCGTCACGCACGTGCCGAGCAGGATCAGCCCGGCGGCGGCGGTGGTCAGGGACTTGATGGCCAGGAGGAACTTCTCGTCGCCCGACAGCAGCGAGAGCAGCAGGCCCATCGCGAACACGAACGCGGTGAACGCGGCGAAGCCATCGAAGGTGCGCTTCTTGACCGCGACGTACACGACCCGCAGGAAGCCGACGCTGACGGCGGCGATGAGCGCGGCGTACTCGGGCACGCCGAACGCCCTGCAGAGGTAGTAGGTGGCGACGGACGGCAGCACGTCCCAGAGCAGCAGGTCCTTCATCAGAGCGTCTCCTCCAGCCAGTCACCGATGCGGGCCATCGCCAGGCGCTGCGCTCCGGACTGGCAGTGCGCGTCGCCGCCTTCCTCCTCGGTGAATTCGAGGAAGGTCTTCTCGCAGGTCAGGTGGTCGTAGAGCTGCTCGGGCTGACCCTGGAGGGCGAAGTCGCCCTGGGCGGAGCAGACGAGCGTGGGGCAGGTGATCCGTTCGGCGATCCCGTCGCGCACGGTGTAGTCGAGGAGTGCGGCGGCGTACTCGCGGGGGCTTGCGGTGCCCGTCACCCACATGCCGTGGGTGCAGGCCCAGCGCATGATCGGGTCGGTGGCCATGAGGTGCTTGAAGACCAGGTCGACCTCGGGTGATTCGGGCGCGTTGAGCAGCTTGACGGCCTGCTCCCTGTCGCCGTCGAAGCCCGCGACGCTCTTCTCGCCCATGTCGTAGACGCCGTCGAACGCCACCAGGGCCTTGATCCTCGGCTCGAAGGCGGCCGCTCTGGGCGCGAGCACGCCGCCCATGCTGGTGCCGAGCAGCGCCACCCGGTCCGAGTCGACGCGCGTGGCCAGGAAGTCGAGCACGGGGCCGACGACGTTCTCCCAGTCGGGTCTGAACACCAGCCCTTCGCGGTGCATCGGCCCTGGCTGCCCGGGCCCGTCGAAGGTCAGGACGTTGAAGCCGCGCTCGTGCATGGCCGCCGCGCCGAAGAAGTGCATCTCCTCCGCGCTGCCGTCGAACCCGTTGTGCATCACGACGGTACGGTCGGCGCCCGCGTCGTAGAAGTAGCCGGGGAGCGTGGTGCCCTCGTAGGGGATCTCCACCGGCTCGACGTGCGGCAGTGCCCTTCTGAAGCACTCCACGGCCAGGCGGCGGGCACCGGCGACGCGCGGGTCGGAGGGGGTGCCGTGCAGGAAGAACTCGGCGGTCCTGTAGTAGTTCGACGCGCGCAGGAAGCCGTCTCTCCTGCTGATGGGCCGCGTGCTGCGCTCGGCCTCCGCGGCCACCCGGTCGGCGGTGGCCCGCCACTCGTCGTGCCAGCTGTCGTAGTCGCCCTCGGTGATGCGCCGCGCGGTCGCGAGCACCTCGCCGAAGTCGGCGCCTCCGTAGGCGATGTGGCCGAACGCCCGCAGCGTCTCGTACCAGAACGCCGCGTCGTTCTCGAAGACGAACGGTTCCATGCTGCCCCCTTAACGCGAAATCTCTCGCGATTAAGATAGGCCTGGGTTCGCCCTTAACGCAAGAGTCTTCGCGTTAGGATGGAACGCATGCAGCGTCCAGGAGGTCGTTCCGCACGGGTCCGCTCAGCCGTCCACCAGGCGGTGGTCGAGCTGTTGCGGGAAGGCGTCGACGTGAGCGTCGCGGAGGTCGCCGAGCGCTCGGGCGTCCACCAGGCGACGATCTACCGCCGATGGGGCACGATCGCCGGGCTGGTCAACGACGTGGTCATCGAGGTGCTGCAGCAGTCGCCTGTGCCCGACACCGGCACGCTGCGCGGTGACCTCGACGCCTACGCGGTCCAGATGGCGCGAGACCTCGCGGGGCCGTTCGGGAAGCTGTTCCTGCGGGCCGCGCTCGTGGGTTCGGAGAACGCGGACGACCAGATCTACCTGCTGGAGCGCGGGGTCCAGATCCAGGGGATGCTCGACCGCCACGAGAACGCGCCCACGCTGATCGAGTTGATGGAGATCGTCCAGGCGCCGATCTACTTCCACGCGCTGGTGTTCAACGCGCCCTTGGGACCGGAGCAGGCCAAGGCCCTGGTCGACCGCCTGCTGTCCCTGCGCAGGCCCTGACCCGCGACGGCAGGTCACGCCGCCTTGTAACCCTTTGGATGGATCTGACCAAGCAGGGGTGTAGATCGACGAAGGGAGCATGGCCGGTGCGTCGCAAACAGGCGGAGATCGCCACGGATCCCGTGGCCTTCGAAGCCTTCTACCGGCGGCACGTCGATGCGGTCACCCGCTTCCTCGCCCGCCGCGTCGACGACCCGCACACGGTCGCCGACCTGGTGGCCGAGGTGTTCATGGGGGTTCTCGACTCCGCCCACACCTACCGGCCAGGGCTGGGCAGCGAGATCGCGTGGCTGTACGGCGTGGCGCGCAACACGCTCTCCGCGGAGCGGCGGCGGCTGTTCAGGCAGTCGCGGCTCACGGAGCGCGTGAGCGGGCGCAGGCCGCTGGACACCGACGACGTCGCCAGGCTCGAAGAGCGGATCGACGCGGAAGGCCCGGCCAGACGGGCCTTCGCCGCCATGGCCGTGCTGCCAGAAGGCGAGCGAGCCGTACTCGAACTGGTCGTCATCGACCAGCTGACGGTCACGGAGGCGGCCGCCGCGCTCGGCATCCGCCCGGGGACCGCCAAGGTGCGCTTGCACCGAGCTCGCCGAACGCTGCGGGGGACGCCCTTCGTCATGGAAGGAACACCGGGATGACGTTCGAGGAGCACCTGCTGATGGAACTGAAAGCCGAGATCGTCGCGCGTGGGGAACGACGTCGCAGGAACGGGCGCCGCCTGGTCGCGGGGGCGGCGGTGGCCGGGCTCGCGGCGGCGGCGGCGATCGCCCTGCCCCTGCTGACGGGATCGGAGACCCGGGCGTACGCGGTGACGAGGAACGCCGACGGCACGATCAGGGTCAAGATCAACGAGTTCAGGGAGGCCGACAAGCTGGAGAAGGATCTCCAGGCGATGGGCGTCGACGCCGAGGTCGACTACGTCAAGCCCGGCAAGCGGTGCGCCGAGGGCAGGGGCGAGATCGTCGGAGGTGACGAGTGGCCCACGTTCAAGGACTTCGCGAAGTCGGTCTCGGGCAAGGCCGTCCGCCCACGTGAGGCAGGCGTGGACATCGACCCCAGGTACGTCGCCAAGGGCACCACCCTGGTGATGGAGTTCACCGAGAACGAGGACCAGACCTCAGGGCCCGAGAATCCCCGGCCGCTGTGGCAGTTCAAGGGAGTAGTCGTCACCGGCGCGGTCAAGCCGTGCGTCATCGTCGACGACCCGGCATGGAACGACCTCGGCGGCCCCGAAGCCCGGCCTCCGGCAGGGAGCTGATCGGCCAAGGGCGGGGGCGCGCGTGCCCGCCCCCGCCGGTTCACACGAGGTCGCCGACCGGACGGAGAGCGGGGCCCTCCTCATCTGCCTGCGCAGTCGACCAGTGTGGCGTTCGTGATCGCATCATGAACATCTCATGGCCGGGTCATTGGGGGTGATTCTCCGGCATAACGCCAGGTCGGGCCCAGAGTGGTGGCCATGGTTTCACGCAGATCAGTGCTCATGTACGGATTCGCCGGGGTGCCTGCGATCGCTGCAGCCGGAGCTGTGGGCGGCATGTGGGCCACGCGCCACACGGCGGAACAGGCGGCGTTCACCAACAGGCTGGCCATCCCGCCGCTCGCCCGCTCGCGCCGGGACAGGCAGGGCCGCCGCGTCTTCGACCTGCGCGCGGCGGCGGGCACCATGCAGTTCAGGCCCGGGGCGCCGACCGAGACGTGGGGGATCAACGGCCCCTACCTCGGGCCGACGCTGCGCGCGCGGCGGGACGAGACCGTGCTCGTCAACGTGCGCAACGACCTGCCAGAGGAGACGACCCTTCACTGGCACGGCATGCACGTGCCCGCAGTGATGGACGGCGGCCCGCACCAGATCATCGCCCCAGGGACGACGTGGTCGCCGACCTGGACGATCAGGCAGCAGGCCGCCACGCTCTGGTACCACCCGCACCCGCACGGCAGGACCTCCCGCCACGTCCACCATGGGCTCGCCGGGATGTTCATCATCGACGAACTCGAAGCGCTCGCCCTGCCGCGCCGCTACGGCGTCGACGACATCCCCGTCATCGTCCAGGACAAGCGACTCAACGACGACAACCAGCTCAACGAGGAGATCCCCACGATCGGCGGGATCGGCGTCCTGGGCGACCTCATCACTGTCAACGGAACGGTCGCGCCCTACCTCGACGTGCGGTCCAAACGGGTACGGCTGCGCCTGCTCAACGCCTCCAACTCCCGGTTCTACAACTTCGGGATGGCCGACGACCGGTCGTTCGCGCTCGTGGGCACGGACGGCGGGCTGCTGGCCGCGCCGATCGACACGCACCGCGTCCAGCTGTCGCCGGGGGAGCGCGCCGAGATCGTGGTGTGCCTGCGTCCAGGCGAGCGGGTGGTGCTCCGCAGCTACCGCAGCGACCTGGGGATCAACATCGGGGACCAGCGCTTCGCCGGTGGCGGCGACATTCTGGACATCCTTGAGCTGCGCGCCGCCTCGGAGCTCGACCCCTCGCCGCCGCTGCCCGCCACGCTGGCCGAACGCCCGCGGCTCGACGTGTCCTCGCCTGCCGCGCGGCGGACGTTCGAGCTGGCCGACTTCAAGATCAACGGCTTGGCCATGAATCCTGGTCGCATCGACGTCGGGGTCGCCAAGGACACCACCGAGATCTGGGAGGTCGCCAATCTCGACCAGATGCCGCACAACTTCCACGTGCACGACGTCCAGTTCCTGATCCTGTCGATCGACGGCGGTCCGCCACGGCCGGAGTCGACCGGCTGGAAGGACACCTTCTACGTGAAGCCGGGAACGAGGGCGCGGATCGCGCTGCGCTTCGCCGACTACACCGATCCAGACATGCCGTACATGTATCACTGCCACGTTCTCTGGCACGAGGACCACGGCATGATGGGTCAGTTCGTCGTGCTCGGCCCCGGCCAAAGGCCCGGCGTGCTGCCGATGTCCCACTCCCACGGATGAGGCTCCGGGCCTGCGGGACTCCTTCGGCGGTGTTCAGGTCCGGAGCGTGGGATCTCGCCGGTCAGCGGGAAACGCCGGCCGTCGAGCGCCCAGGGCCCGCCGGCTCCATCAGCCCCCGGAGTGCCGGCAGAACGCGCTGTCGAACGCCGCGAGCAGGTGAGCGTTCTCGGCAGGGGTGTCGGCGGCCCCCGTGACGTAGACGGTGGCCGCCCGTCCTGCGCCGTCACGCCCGCTGAGCACGCTCACCCCTGTCAGCCCGCCATCGTGCATCCAGACCGTCCCGCCGCAGCTCGTGCTCACCCTCGCGACCCCCAGGCCGTACCGTCCGTACGGCGCGCCGGCGGGAACCGTCCCGCCGGCCATCGTCTTCAACGTCGAGGCCGGCAGCCGCTGCCAGAACGTGTTGAGATCCGCGGGAGTCGAGACCAGGCCGCCCGCGGCTCCGAAGGCGTGGCCCGGCAGGTCGGTGACGTCGGCGACGCCGCCCTCGGGGTCGACGGGGCTCACGCCGTAGTTGCGGGCGTGCTCGCCGCGGATCGTCATCTCACCCTCGGCCGGCCAGTAGGTCCGCCGCATGCCGTACGGGCGGAGGATCCGCGACTCGACGACCTTCCTGAAATCGTCGCCGAGGAGCATCCCCGCGACGAGGTAGTTGGTGTTGGAGTAGGCCCACTTCTCGCCTGGCTTCCCGAGCGGCTCCTTGGCGAGGACCGGCCGCAACTGCTCGCGCGGCGTGCCGGGCTTCGCCCAGTCGATCGTGTCGAGGTACTCGGGCAGGCCGCTGGTGTGCTGCAGAAGCTGCCGTACGGTCACCTCGCGCCCGCCGAGCAGGCCCGGCAGGTAGGTCTCCACCTTCTCGTCGAGGTCGAGCCTTCCCCGCGCCACCTGGTCGAGCACCGCCGCGGCGACCACCGGCTTGGTCATGCTGGCCGCGCGCATCCGGGCGTCGCCGCCCACCATCGGCCTGCCCGTCCCCCGCGCCGCCGCGCCCGAGGTGTACGTCCGCGACCTTCCCCTCGCGTCCCGCACCTGCAGCACCGCGCCGACGAACCCGTCCGCCCTGGTCAGCCGGTCGAGGCTCGCTTGAACGGAGGGCTTGGCGGTGGCCGCCGCCGCGGGCAGCGCGAGCGTGCCCGCGATGACGGCGGCAGCGGTGGCCGCGGCGAGCAACCTCGTGGCGAGGGAGATCTTCTTCATGCGAGAACCCTCTCGCGATCATCGCCGCGGCACAGTCATGCGAGCACCCCCTGCGGGGTAGGGCTGACCCCCTGTCGCCCAGGGCCGTGACCCCGACCCGCGAGGCGATGACCCGCAAGTGAGATGACCCGCAAGTGCGATGTCCCCGACGGGCGGCCGCGCCGGCTCGCGCGTGGGAGCGCCTGCCGTCAGAGCTGTTCCATTCTCAGCCAGGCACGCGAGGGCAGAGGGTGGCCGAAGAGGCGGGCGGCGTTGCCGTAGGCGACTCTGGCGATGTCGGCCGGCGGCAGCGTGCCCAGGTTGCGGGCGACCGCCTTCTGTGTGTCGGGCCAGGTCGAGTCGGAGTGCGGGTACCCGCTCTCCAGCAGGACGTGGTCGAGGCCGACGGCCAGCCGTACTCCCGAGAGGGCGTGGTCGTCGAGCGTGCCGAAGTAGAAGTTGCGCCGCAGGACCTCGCTGGGCTTCAGCCCGCCTTCCCACAGCGCCTCGGTGCCGACCGGGTGGTCGAGGGCGTAGTCGGCGCGTTCGGCGAGCATGGGCAGCCAGCCGACGGCGCCTTCGACGATGAGGATGCGCAGGTTGGGGAAGCGCAGCGGGATGCCCGACCACAGCCAGTCGGCGCAGGCGAACATGGCGCTGGCGGGCATGAGCGTGGTGATCGCCTCGATGGGCGTGTCGGGTGAGGGCACGGGCGACCAGGAGGAGGCGCCGGTGTGCAGGCACACGACGGTGCCGGTCTCCTCGCAGGCGGCGAAGAACGGGTCCCAGTGGCGGGTGTGGATCGAGGGCAGCCGCAGCCTGGTCGGGAACTCGGGGAAGACGACGGCCTTGAAGCCGCGGGCGGCGTTGGCGCGGATCTCCTTGGCGGCCGTCTCGGGGTCGGGCAGCCACGGCAGCTGCAGGCCGATGACGCGTTCGGGGTAGGTGCCCGCCCAGACGTCGATGTGCCAGTCGTTCCACGCCTTGACCAGGGCGAGGCCGAGCTCCTGGTCGCGGGTCCTGGCGAACGGCATGCCGGACTGCCCGGCGAGCATGCCGGGGAAGCAGAGGGCCGCCCAGATGCCGGCGACGTCCATGTCCTGGATGCGGGCCTCGATGTCGTAGCAGCCGGGCCGCATGTCCTCGAACCTGACGGGGTCGAGCGTCCACTGCTCGCGGGGCAGGCCGGCGCCGACGTCGAGCCCGGCGCACGGGTAGGTGGCCCCGCCGTACCGCCAGACCTGGTGACCAGCCTCGGTTTCGACCACCTTGGGCGCCAAGTCGGCATATTTCGCCGCGACTCGGTCCTCGAACAGGTCTGGAGGCTCGATCAGGTGATCATCGGCGGAGATGACCACATAGTCGCGCCGCCTCGGCTCGGGGTCGGGAAGGAGCGGCGTAGTCACGCAGGCAACGGTACGACGTGCGCATCACGTCGAACAAGCTGGCCGGTCACCGGTTGGTATCGGGCCCTCACCCGGGATCACTGGGAGGGGCCGGTGATCCCGGGCGCGGGCTCACCCGATGAGGGTGCCGTGGGCGAACCCTCCGCCGCACTACCCAGCAGGACGGCACGCAGTCGTCCGATCATGGATTGATCGACATCGAGCACGTCGGCGCAGTAGTCCTCGACGGAGCCGTGCCGCGCGGCGAGGTCGTGGAGGAACAGCCGCATGGCCTCGGCGGGTGCCTGGCCGAAACCGGGCCACATCGGGGCGTCGGGGTGCCTGGTCCTCCAGTCGGCGACGAAGCGCTCGGTGGCCAGGCCGGTCAGCGCGTAGTCGGCGACGATGTCGTCCTGAGCGACGCCGACCAGGGAAAGGACGAGCGCGGTGAGGACGCCGGTGCGGTCCTTGCCCGCCGCGCAGTGCACGACGACGGGGGAGTTGCCGGCGTCGGCGATGGTCTCGACGGCGAGCTTGAGCCGGTCGACGCCGTCCTCGCTGACCTCGAGGTAGCGGTCGGCGAGGAACCTGCCGACGCCCGTGGCCGGGTCGAAGGCGGTGACGTCCCACCGCCGGCCCTCGATGGGCAGGTTGTGGTAGACGAGCCCGTCGGAGTCGGGGACGCGGCCCGAGCGCTCGACCTCGTCGGGGTGGCGCAGGTCGATCACCGTGCGTACGGCGAGCGCGTGGAACCGGTCGAGATCGTCACCCGTTAGCCAACCGAGCGAGTCCGCGCGGTAGAAGCGTTTCCATCGCACGACCTGTCCATCACGAGCGACATATCCACCGATGTCGCGAAAGTTGTGGAGCCGCAGGAAGTCCAGGTGACGCGTCACGCCCTTACCTTACGTTGGGAGACATGGGGGACCACTTAGAGGTCAGGACGCCATGGCGGGTCGCCGCCCTCGTCGCCAGGGTGCTGCTCCTGGTCACGCTGCTGTGGGGCGGCATCCTGGTGGCGCTGAGCGGCCGCGCCACCGACGGCACGGAGGAGGAGTTGAGGGCCGCGCTGCGCCGGAGTGACACCGTGGTGCTGGTCAAGGACTCGGACGAGCTGAGCTGGTCGCGGGCGCCCACCGGATGGCGGCGGCTGGCCACGGCGGATCCAGACGAATGGGCCGCCGAGCTCGACGCGGCCGAGGTGCGCGGGGTCACGGTCGTCCGCGAGGACGGGGACCGCTGGCCGCCCCACTGGTTCGAGGAGGTTCCCTCCCGCTACGGCCTGCTGGTGCCCGCTGCCTGGTTCATCACCCTTCTGGCGATGCTGGGGAGGTCCAGGCCGCGCTACGCCTCCCGCCTCGGCTGGTTCTGGCTGTTCGCCGTCGGCGGCGTCGGCGCGCCGCTGTACCTGCTCATGGAGCCGCAGCCGATCTGGATGGCGCTGGACGAGCCGTTGGCGCCCCTGGACTCACGGCTCGACGGCCTCAGCGGATGTCTGGCGTCCATCGCGCTGGCCATCGTCAGCGGCCTCGCCGTCTTCGGTGTCATGGCGCTGTTCGGCTGACCTGTCCTTCACCTCGCGCCTGATCATCAGGAGCCACCCGCCGACGGCCACGCCGATGAACAGCCACCACTGCACGCCGTACGCGAAGTTGAGGCCGCCGCCCGCGCCGACGTCGGGCGGCGGCACCGGCTCGGGCGCGGGCGAGGTCTGCGGCCGCTGCTCGGTCAGCGACACGTACCCGCCCACCAGCCGGTACGGCACGCCCTTCCCGATGGCGTCGCTGTCGATGAGCAGCACCTGCCCGGAGGGGAGGGCGCCGCGGTTCCTGATGCCGCTCGACTCCTCGGTCTCGCTGGGACGTAGCCTCCCGGTGACAGTTACCTGACCCGAAGGGGCGGGCGGCACCTCGGGCAGCGCGTCGGCGGTCGCGCCGGCCTTGACCCAGCCCCTGTTGACGAGGACCGCCTGTCCCTGACCCGTGACGAGCGGGGTCAGGACGTAGAAGCCGAGGCTGCTGTTCTGCGTCCGCCTGCGGACCAGGAGCGCGTGGGCGGGGTCGTAGGAGCCCTGAACGGTGACGGTCCTGTAGCGGGTGCTCTCGTCGACGGACTCGCCAGGGCGCACGAGCTCGGCGATGGGGACGGGCCTGGCCTCCAGGTTCCTGGTGACGACGTCGCTGTTGGAGGAGCGCTCCTCGTACCGTCCGAACTGCCATTGGCCCAGGAAGACGAAGGCGGGAATGACCAGCAGCACCACGACGTGGAGCGCCAGCCACCTGGGCGTGAGGAGGAACCGGTACACGTCTTTAGGTTAGGCACTGCCCGCACCGGTCCCGCACCGAACCCGGGACAGGTCGCCTGGTCATCGTCTACGGTCGTGATTTGTCGCCTTTCCCCCTCCAGGAGCTGCACCTCTCCATGACCCTCCTCGCCGTGCCCCCCGCGGTCGTCATGCCGCGCATGTCGGCGATCCTCCGCCACGCAGCTCCACGCGTCCTCGAAGCCATGATCATGCCGGTGGCCACCTTCTACCTGGGCATGATCGTCGCAGGGATCCCTGGAGGGCTCACGGCGGCGGTCGCGTGGGTCTACGGCGGCGCCGCGTGGCGGTTGTGGCGGCGGACAGAGGTGCCGGGGTCGGTGCTCCTGGCCGCGGTGATGATCACTGTGCGGGTCGTGCTCGCGGTGGCGTTCGACGATCCGAGGTGGTTCTTCCTCATCCCCACGATGGGCGTCTTCTGCGCGAGCGCGGCCTTCCTGTGCACCGTCGGGGCGCGCAGGCCCATGGCGCAGCGGGTGACCGTCGACCTGGTCCCGATGCCGGAGCAGGTGGAGCTGCATCCGCTGATGCGGCGGTTCTTCGTCCGGCAGTCGCTCGCCTGGGGGTGCGCGCAGCTGGCCAACGGCGCCTTCACCCTGTGGATGCTCCTCCACGAGGCGCTGGCGACCTTCCTGGTGGTCCGCACCGCGGGGGTCGCCGTCCTGCTGGGCGGCACGGCGCTCGCCTCGGTGCTCGACTTCCGCAGGACCCTAGGCGCTCTTCAGCTTCGCGCCTGACCCCTCCACGGCCGTGACCTCGCGGGGACCGGCCACCTCGTGCCCGTCCGCGCACCTGAAGTGCTGTTCGAGCGCGGCTCCGCAGCCGCGGTGGGTGAGCATGACGGGCGGGCCCTCCTCGTCGGCCATGTACCTGTCGCCCCAGTGCATCAGCGCGACGAGGATCGGATAGAGGTCCAGGCCCTTCTGTGTGAGGCGGTACTCGTCGCGCTGGCGCTGACCTGGCTCGCGGTAGGGCTCCTTGCGCATCAGGCCCTCGTCCACCAGCCGGTTCAGTCGCGCGCTCAGCACCTGTCGCGGCGCGCCGGTGATCGCCTGCATGTCGGCGAAGCGCCGCACACCGCTGAACGCCTCGCGTAGCACCAGGAAGGTCCACTTCTCCCCGACGACGTCCAGGGTCCGCTCGATCGAGCAGTTCTCCACCCGGAAAGGCACGTTCATAGCTGAAGAGTACTTCCAGAGATGCCTGAGTCCAATTGACAGACTCAGCGGGGAACGGAATGCTGAGTCTATGATTGGAACTCAGATCCGCCCCGCAGGGCCGTACGACGAAGAGCGGATCAGGCGTTTCCTGGCAGGTCTGTCGCTCCACACGCAGACCCTGCGGTTCTTCAGCGGGATCCCTTCGCCCAAGGCCGGTCTGATCAGGACGCTCCTGGCGGTCGACGGCCGGCGCGACGCGATCGTCGCCGAGCACGAAGGCGAGATCATCGGCCACGCGATGAGCTACAGGGGCGGCGTCGCCGACGTGGAGATCGCGATCGTGGTCACCGACGCTTGGCAGGGCCGCGGCCTGGGCAGGAGGCTGATCGGCGCGTTGCTCGCCAGGGCGCTCAGCAGGGGCGCCACCACGGTCGGCATGGACGTTCTGGGCGACAACAGGCGGGTTCTGCGCATCATCAGGAGGATGTGGCCGGACGCCACGATGAAGGTCTCTTCCGGCTCCGTCGAAGTGACCGCTATGATCCAGTCGGCAGGGGTATTTGCGGAACAAGGTTCTGTTGGACCACCATTGACGTCATGAAGACGCACGCGAGTGGTGCCAAGAACGGACGCGACGGCCGTACCCGCATCATCGAAGGCGCCCTTCGCCGCTTCAGTCAGGACGGGGTCTCAGCCACCACGCTGGCCAGCCTGCGCGAGGAGAGCGGCGTCAGCGTCGGCAGTTTCTACCACCACTTCGCCAGCAAGGAACACGTCTTCGGCGTGCTCTACGCGGAGATCCTCAACGCCTACCAGCAGGCGTTCGTCGCCGAACTCGTCAGCCACGACGACGCCCGCGCGGGCATCGAGGCGGTCGTCGCCTTCCACATGCGCTGGGCGGGTGAGCACCCCGAGCGGGCCAGGATCCTCGTCAGCGAGCGCCCGCCACGCAAGAACGAGCCCGGCGGCCCCGAGGCCGCCGAGTCGCGCCGCGCCTTCTTCCGCCAGGTCGCCGAGTGGTGGCGGCCCCACATGAAGAACGGCCTGCTCCAGCCGGTCGCTCCGACCATGTGCTACGTGCTGTGGCTCGGGCCGGCCCAGGAGATGTGCCGCCTGTGGTTCGCCGGCGCCCACACCCCCACCGACGACGAGATCAAGGGGCTGGGGCAGGCCGCCTGGCAGAGCCTGCGGCAGAGCGACGGGGAGCGATGATCCAGGCACCCTCTGTGGTGTTATTGTCGCGAATGTGAGACGACCGCGCGCGCTCCTACTGACCGGCTTGCCGGAGCACGCCCTCGCGCGGCTCCGTGAGGTGGCCGACGTCGTCGAGGTGGCCGACCGGCCGCCTCTCGGGTTCTCCGACGATCAGCTGGCCGACCTGCTCATCGAGACGGGTGCCGGCGTGCTCGTCACCGACCACGACCAGGTCCGCACGTCGGTCCTCGACCTTCCCCTGGACGTCGTCGCCTGCACCGGCGCCCTCACCACCATCGACCTGGACCTGGCCGCCGAGCGCGGGGTCACCGTGCTCCACGACGGCGCCCAGGACGCCGACGCGGTCGCCGAGCTCACGCTGGCGCTGCTGTTCGCGGTCAGCAGGAACATCGTCGCCGCCGACCGCGAGGTACGGCGGGGCAGCCGCAAGCGCGTGCCCGCCGCCGAGCGGTACAGGGGCTCGAGGCTGTCGGGCCGCACGTTCGGCATCGTCGGGCTGGGCCGGGTGGGCAAGGCCGTGCAGTGGCGGGCGCAGGGGCTCGGCATGCGGGTGATCGCCTGCGACCCCTACGTCCCCGAGGCCACCCACACCCTGCCCCTCCTTCTCGCCGAGGCGGACGTGGTCTCGCTGCACGTGCCGCTGACCTCCGAGACGCGGGGGTTCATCGGCGACGCCGAGCTGGGATGCATGAAGGAGGACGCGATCTACCTCAACACCTCGCGCGGCGCCCTCCACGACCTGACCTCCCTGGTCGAGGCGTTGCGCTGGGGGCGGCTCGGCGGGGCGGGGCTAGACCATTTCGAGGGCGAGTGGATCGACCGCTCGCACCCGCTGACCAGGCTGCCCAACGTGGTGCTCACGCCGCGTCTCGGCCAGGCCACGGGGGAGACGGCCGAGGAACGCGCGGAGTCGATCGTGGAGGACATCGTCAGGCTCGTGCGCGGGGAGCAGCCCGCGCATGCCCGCACGCCGGCCGGGGCGCGGATCATCGCATAGGAACGTGCCAGTGGCGCCTGTCGAGGGAGATGTCGAGCGCCACCTCGTGCCGGTGACGACGTAACCCTGGCACGCGGACCCGGTCGTGGACGTCGAAGCGGCCCTTCCCTGCCGCGCCGAAACAGAGCTCCCCCGTGAAGACGCGCAGGTCATCGCGGTTCCCGCAGATCGGACATGTCCAAGTGACGCGGTCGAGACCGCGGTCGTAGTCGGAGCAGGCGCTGAAGTACTCCTCTGGCTTGAACCGGGACTCACAGGCGAGGCAGGGAAGCAGCATCGGTTCCGTTCCTCTTGGCGCAGTGGTGGGCAGAAGGAGTATGGCAGACGTAACTGTACGATTACCGTGAGTTTCGGATCTAGGATGGGCGAGTGGAACGACTGCGCGACCATCTCCTGAAGACCGGCTACACGATCGACGGCGTTCGCGAGCGGCTCGGCGACATGGCGGCCTCGGCGCTCGCCAGGGAGGAGCTGGTCCCGGCCCTGCGGGCGACCAGGAGCGGCGACCCGCTGGACACGATGATCCGCCTGTGGTGGCTCGGCGTTCCCGTCGAGGCGGCCGCGCTGCCCTTCGAGGTGATGGAGTCGGGCCTGGTCGAGTTCGACGGCGACAGCGCCCGCGCCACCGTCCACCTTCAGCCGTGGCACGAGCACGGTTACGTCGTCTCCGACCGCAAGGTGCGCCCTGGCGATCCCGCGTTGCGTCCAGACCACGTCGTCGGCGCCGGAGGCGCGTCGGCCAACCTCGCCCAGCTCGTCACCCGCAGGCCCGTCGAGCGGGCGCTCGACCTCGGCACCGGCTGCGGCGTCCAGGTGCTGCATCTGGCCGAGCGCGCCTCCCAGATCGTCGCCACGGACCTCAACCCACGCGCGGTCGAGCTGGCCCGCCTGAGCTGGCGGCTGTCCGGCGTCGGCGACGTCGACGCCCGCGTCGGCTCGATGTTCGAGCCCGTGGAGGGCGAGCTGTTCGACCTCGTGGTCTCCAACCCGCCCTTCGTCATCTCTCCTGGCGGCAGGCTGACCTACAGGGAGACCGGCGCCGAGGGCGACGACTTCTGCCGCGACCTCGTCATGCGGGCACCCCGCCATCTCGCCCATGACGGCCACGCCCAGTTCCTGGCCAACTGGTTGCACGTCGAGGGGGAGGACTGGCGCGACCGCGTCGGCGGGTGGGTCGGCGAGACCGGCTGCGACGGCTGGGTGGTCGAACGCGACGTGCAGGATCCGGCCGAGTACGTCGAGCTGTGGCTGCGCGACGCGGCCGTGCAGGGCAGCCCCGCCTACGCCGGCCGCTACGACGAGTGGCTGTCGTGGTTCGAGGCCAACAAGGTGGAGGGAGTCGGCTTCGGCTGGATCACCCTGCGCAACTCGGGCGCCCTCGACCCCGTCGTCAGAGTGGAGCGGCTGACCCACCAGGTCTCCCTGCCCGTCGGCGACTACGTCGAGGAGGTCCTCGACTCGATCGCCGCCGCCCACAGGACCCACGACCTGGACACGGCGAGGCTGCGGGTGGCCGAGGGCCTCCTCGACGAGCGCATCGGCGCTCCGGGCGCCGAGGATCCTTCGCGGATCGTGCTGCGCCAGACCCGCGGCCTGCTCCGCAGCACCGACGTCGGCACGGTGGAGGCGGCGCTGGCCGGCGTGTGCGACGGCGAGCTGGCTCTCGGCCCGCTGCTCAACGTGATCGCCGAGCTGGTGGGCGACGGCGAGCAGCTGCTCGCCGACGCCCTCCGCCCCCTGATCGCCGAGGGCTACTTCCACCTGTAGGCGGCAGGGTCAGCCGCAGGTCACCCGAGGCCGAGCCTGTCCAGCCGCCCGCGGTCGCTGAGAAGGCCCGCCATGCTCACCGAGCGCAGCACGAGGCCGGGCGAGCCCGGCATCCGGCAGGCCACAGCCGATCACGTGCCCCCGCAGGGGCCCCGCGCGATGCCCCTGGAGCGGATCCCGCAGGGGGCGAGGCTCGCCGCTGGTGGCAGGCCGGTTGATCCGGCGTTGATTGGTTTGCATGCGTGACCCCGCACCCTCGGAGCGTGGACACGCCCCGGGGGGTTCGAAAGAAACGGGGCGTGTCGCCCGACCGGCCGTCATCGTGAGGCGGCTAGCTGTCACGTGGAGCATCCGGATAACCGGGCCCCCTAGCGAAGCGTGACGGTCAGACGGCCGGTCGGGCCCACACACACCGCACCCGAAAAGAGACCAGCCTTGATCAACCATGTGTGGATGACACGTCTGGACGACGAGCTGTACTTAGGACTCGACGACGGAGACGGAGACGGAGGCGGAGGCGACGCCGGCACCGGCGAGGATGGTCTTGAGGTCACCGGCCTCGGGGGCACCGAGCCTGGTGAAGATGTCGAAGGCCTCGCGTAGACAGTCCAGGCTCCTGGGGACGTTGCCCAAGCCGTGCAGCGCCTTGCCCAGGACCGCGAGCGAGAGCCCCTCACCGTACGGGTGGCCGATCTCGCGGCTGACCGCCAGGGCCTGCTCCGCGTGACGCACCGCGTCGGAGAAGCGCCCTGCGGCGATGAACGTCTCCGCCAGCCTGGCGCACACCCGCTGTTCCCACACCCGCTGCTTGCTCGCCCTGAAGTAGGCCAGGCACTCGGCGTGGTGATGGACGGCCTCGTTGAGGCGTCCGACGCGGGACAGCACGATGCCGAGGTGGTAGCGCGCGCGGGCGGTGCCCGCGCCGCTGCCGATCTCGGTGAAGATGGCCAGACCCTTCTCGGCCGCGACGATGGCGTCGTCGGGGTTGCCGAGGCCGAGATGATCGCGGGCGGAGTAGCTGAGCACCAGCGCCTCCCCGGCAGGCACGCCGTTCTCCCTGTAGAACGTGGTGGCCGAGTCGAACCAGCCGAGCGCCTCGTGGTGGCGGCGCAGGCGTCCTGAGACGACGGCGAGGGCGTTGAGCACCTCGCCCATGACGACGCGCTCGTTGCGGCCGGTCGACAGCTCGAGAACGATCCTGAACTGCTCCTCCGACTCGGGCAGCCGGTTGGCGCCGAACAGCACCCGGCCGAGGACGTAGCGGGCGCGCAGCTCGCTCGCCGCGTCGTCGATCTTCAGCGCGGTGGCCAGCACGGCCCTGGTCGCCAGGTCGAACTCGCGGGCGTGCGTCCCCGACTCCAGCAGCGGCTCCATGGCGACGAGGAGGTCACCCGCGGGCAGCAGCTGCTCGGCCGTGCGGCACGATTCGGCCGCCTGGCCGATCACCGCGAACAGCGAGTCCCCCTCGGAGATGAGCCAGGCGACGGCGTCGTCGGCCGAGGCGAACGTGCGCCCGCTGCCCACCACGACGAGGTTGTCGGGGATCATGCTGCCCTCGTAGGCGAGCCGGTGCGCCGACTGCGCGGAGGCCAGGTAGAAGCCGAGGAGCCTGCGCAGCGCCAGCGTCCTGGCCTGCGGGCGCTCGGTCTTGTCGAGGATGCGCCGCGCGAAGAGCTTGAGCAGGTCGTGGAAGCGGTAGCGCCCGGGCGCGGGCGCCTCCAGGAGGCTGGCGTCCACGAGCGACTCCAGCAGGTCCTCCGTCTCCAGCGTCGGCGACGACAGGACGGCGGCCGCCGCCCCGACGGAGATGTCGGGGCCGTTCGGCAGGCTCAGCAGCCTGAACGCCCTCGCCTGGGCGGCGTCGAGCTGGCCGTACCCGAGGGCGAAGGTGGCCTCCACGGCCAGGTCCCCGACCCGCAGCTCGTCGAGCCGGCGCTGCTCGTCGGCGAGCCGCGGCACCAGTGAGGCGACGGTCCACGAGGGCCGCGCCGCCAGCCGTGCCGCCACGATCCGTACGGCCAGCGGCAGGAACCCGCACGCCGCCACCACGTCCATCGCCGCGCCGCGCTCGGCGGCCACCCGCTCGACCCCCGCGACGGCGGTGAACAGCGACAGGGCCTCGTCGGGCTCCATCACGTCGAGGTCGATGAGCTTGGCCGACGGCAGGTCGGCCAGCTTCACCCTGCTGGTGACGATCGCGGCGCAGCCGGGCGCGCCCGGCAGCAGCTCGCTGACCTGGCGGGTGTCGCGCGCGTTGTCCAGCAGCACCAGGATGCGCCGCTCGGCCAGCAACGACCGGTAGAGCGCGGCCCGCTCGGGCAGCCCCTCGGGAATGACGTCAGGGGGGATGCCGAGCGCGCGTAGGAACGCTCCTAACGCGGACTCGGGAGCGATGGCCTCGTCGGTGAAGCCGCGCAGGTCGGCGTAGAGCTGCCCGTCGGGGAACAGGTCGTCGCAGGTGTGCGCGACGTGGACGGCGAGCGCGGTCTTGCCGACACCGCCTATGCCGCAGATGGCGGCGACGGGCACGCCCTCGGCCGCGGTCTGCGCGGACAGCAGCGTGCGCAGCCTGGCGACGAGCGGGCGGCGGCCGGTGAAGTCGTTGACGGCGGCGGGCAGCTGCGCGGGGCGGGGGAGTTCGTGCTCGTCGGCGCCGTCGGCCGCGTCGGCCGCGCTCGGCGATCCGTCGGCTACGGGGTCGGGGGCCGGGCTGGGCGGCGCCATCAGGCTGGGGTCGGCGGCGAGGATCTTGTGGTGCAGCGCGGACAGCTCGGGCCCCGGCTCGATGCCGAGCTCCTCGATGAGCGCCTCGCGGGTGTCGGTGAAGACGGCCAGCGCGTCGCCCTGCCGTCCGCATCGGTAGTAGGCCAGCATGAGCTGGGCGCGTAGCCGTTCGCGCAGCGGGTGGTCGGCGGTGAGCGCGATCAGCTCGGAGACGATCGTGGCGTGCCTGCCGAGCTCCAGGTCGAGATCCATGAGCAGTTCGAGGGCGGTGATGCGCCGCTCGACCAGCCGGTCGCGCTGGTGCTCGGCGTAGGGGCCGACGGCTCCGGCCAGGGGCTCGCCCTCCCACAGCGCCAGCGCGGCGCGCAGACTCTCGGCGGCCTGGCCGATGTCGCCCTTCTTGCGCAGCGTCTCGGCCTCCTGCGCGCCTCGCTCGAAGAGGCTCAGGTCGAGGGAGGCGGTGCGAAGGGCGTAGCCCTTGCCGACCGAGGTGAGCAGTTCGGGGCGCGAGCGGGGCGAGCGGTCGGGCTCCAGCACCGTGCGCAGGCGGGAGACGTAGGTGCGCAGCGCGCCGAGCGCTCTCGGCGGGGCCTCCTCGCCCCACACCGCGTCGATCATCTCGGTGGGCGTGATCGCGCGGCCTTCCCTGAGGAGGAGCATCGCGAGGATCGAACGCTGAAGCGGTGTTCCCAGATCGAGTTCGTCACCATCGCGCCACGCGCGGACGGGACCGAGCACGGCGAACCGCAGCCCCTCACCAGCCATGCTCTCAGTCTCCAACGCAATGGGACATTTTGCTACCAAATACTAGTTGCCCAGAGGTGGCTGTTTCATTGATTGCGCTTTGATCCGGCGTTAAGCGTGTCGCGGGATGCTGAACCTCACAAGGGCATGGCCCAGTTCAACGGGGGCGGCCATGCCTTTCCGGTCGATAAGAACACCAGGCCCTGCCCGACATTGCGGGCAGGGCCTTCGTGTCCGGATTTTTCGTAGGAACGTGCTTAGGCGGCTTCGACGAGACCGAGTCTCTGAGCCATCCGTTCTCGAACCATCGGCCATTCCGAGCCCAGGATCGAGTAGTACGCGGTATCTCGGACCGTATCGTCGGCGCCTCGGCTGTCTGCCCGTCGCACACCGTCCAGGTGCGCGCCGAGAGCCTCGATGGCGGCCCGGGATCGCGTATTACGTACGTCTGCTTTGAGGGTGATGCGGTGGACGCCCCAGGTGTCGAAGGCCAGGGAGAGCATCAGGAACTTGCTCTCCCTGTTCACACCTGTGCCCTGCGCCGAAGCGGAGAGCCAGGTGTAGCCGATGTCGGCCACGGAAGGGATCTCGCCCACCGCGCCACGCGTGCCCGGAGGCCAGGGCATGGGGCCCTGCCAATACTCCAGGTGCATGAGACGGGTGGCACCGACCACGCGGTCGGTGTGAAGCCACCGGATGGCGAAAGGCATCGTCCGGCCTTCCGCCTGCTCAGCCATAGCGGCCTCCACATAGGAGACCATCTCTTCCCGCCCATCGGGAACACGAGTGAAGGCATACGTGGAGCGGTCTTCACTCGCCGCGGCGACGAGGTCATCGACCGCCGCGAGGCTGAGAGGTTCCAGGCGCACGACGCGCCCGGACAGGGTGACAAAAGCGGGCATGAGCACATGATGGGGCTTGCGCGCCGCCGGAGATACCAGGACTCACGCGCTATCTTTTGCAGGTTTCTGCAATGACCGCGTTTTCCCAGCTCAGAGGGGTGATCGTGGGGCTCTGTGCGGGCCCTGAGGGGCAAAGTTTGCCAAACCGATGCCTAGCTGTGCGCGGGCGTTGCGACCAGGGCGCGGCGTGGGGTTCTCCCTGCCGTTTTGCGCTGGGCCGACAGGTCGTGCAAACCCCTCGAAAGATGCTCCATGTTGGCCGCGATCCACGGCAGTGAAAGAGGGTCGGGGGAGGTCAGCGCGGCCATGCGCTCCTCCTGGCTCTCGCCGTACATGAGGCTGGTGGCCACGCGCACCCTGGCGGCCGACAGATCGTCGCCGAAGGCGTGCCCCGGCAGGACGCCGATGCCGTGATCCTCGATCAGCAGCTTGGCGACTTCTGCCGAGCCGCCGACCCCCAGATAGCCGAAGTCGGGGTAGAGGTAAAAACCGCCCTGCGGGGCGGGGACGCTGGCTCCGGCCTCGACGAACACGGCGTGGACCGCGTTCACGACCACGCCGTGCAGCCGCCTGCTCTGCGCCACGCGCTCGACCAGTTCGGCCGGCTCGCTGAAGGCGTAGGTGGCCGCCTGCTGAACGGGGGCGGCGGGCGCCGACCAGATCTCGCTGGCGATCGCGAGCACCTTGTCGAGCAGGCCGCGTGCGCCCTCGGGGAGCCTCGCGACGCCGATGCGCCAGCCGCCGAGCGCCAGGCTCTTGCTCAGCCCGGTGGTGATGACGGTGCGTTCGGGCGCCAGGTCGGCCGGCGACAGGAACGGGGTCGTGACGTCGTGGACGAGGTCGCGGTAGATCTCGTCGGAGATGATCACGAGGTCGAGTTCGCGCGCGACCTCTACCAGGCGGCCGATGGTCCGCGGCGAGGCGAGCCTTCCCGTGGGGTTGTCGGGAAGCGTGACAAGCACGGAGCGGACCGTCCTGCCCTGCGCCCTGGCGTGCAGAACGGCGGAGACGACGCGATCGGGGTCGGGCGCCCCTCCCTCGCCGGGGGGCGACGGGACCAGGATCGGCCGCGAGCCGACAAGGTCGGCCTGCGCGGCGTAGCTGACCCAGCTCGGCATCGGCAGCACGATGTCGCCGCCGATGGCGAGCAGCAGGCCGTACAGCAGGGGCTTGCTGCCGGGACCGCAGACGACGCGGTCGGGTTCGGTGATGAGCCCCCGTCGAGTCCAGTAACCCGCCGCCGCTTCGCGTAGCTCCGCAGCCCCCGCGACCGGCCCGTAGCCGTTGCGGTCCGAGGCGGCGACCAGCTTGTGCCGCAGCGCCGGGTGCACGGGCAGACCTGCCTCACCGAAGGCCAGGTGCAGCACGCGTTCCCCGGCGCGCCGTCTTCGCTCGATGTCTTCGTTGGCCGCCAGGGTGGCGGACAGTGTCACGTTCATGTTTGTCACGTTCCCAGCCTGGTTGTATGAAGGCATCAGCACAAGCGAGGCTTTTCATGGGTAGGCGTAAGGAAGTCCGATGCTCGATTTGCGACGTCTTACTTTGATCTGCGAGTTCGCGCGCAGGGGCAGCATCGCCGCGACGGCCGAGTCGCTCGGTTACAGCCCTTCGGCGGTGTCGCAGCAACTGGCCGCGCTGGAACGTGAGGCGGGCACCGCGCTCCTCGACCGCACCGCGCGCAGCGCCGAGCTGACCGACGCGGGCCGCCGGCTGGTGGCGCACGCCGAGCGCATCCTGACGATGGTCGAGGAGGCGGAGTCCGACCTGTCCGCCCAGGCGGGCACGCCGGCGGGCCGCGTGGTGCTCACGGCCTTCCCCACGGCCGCGGTCGCCTTCGCGCCCGTGCTGGCGCGGACGCTGCGGCGCCACACCGGGCTGACCATCAGGCTCGGGCAGTCACGCTCGGGCCGGGGCATGCGCGAGGTGCAGTCCGGCGAGGTCGACATCGCGCTCATCGACGACTGGTACGGCAGAGCGCGCGACAGCGAGTCCCTGCGGGTCTTCCCCCTGCTCCAGGACCCGCTGGTGCTCGTCGTGCCGCGCAAGCACCGCCTGGCCGACACCGACGTGCCGATCGACCTGCGGGAACTGCGCGACGAGCCGTGGATGGCCACGCCGGACGGCGAGCCGTCCCGCCTGGCGGTGGACCGGCTCTTCGCCGACGTCGGGGGCGCGCGGCGCACGCCGTGGGAGTTCGAGGGCCTCGGCACGATCCTCTCCCTCGTGGCCAAGGGCATCGGCATCGCCGCCGTGCCGGCGCTCGCGCTGGCCGCGGGGGTGCGGGGCATCGCGGTGCGCGAGTTCCCCGGCTCTCCCGTGGGCAGGGACGTGCTCGCCGTCGCCAGGGGCTCCAGCGTCCACCGGCCCTCGGTGTCGGTGACGCTGCGGGCGATCCACGTCGCCTCCCGCTATCTCGCGGCGGATCTGGAACCCGTCAGGCTGGCGCACCGGTAGCCTTCGGTGCCGTGGCTCCGACGTACGAGATCGAGACCCTGCTCGCGGGCGCGCGCGGAAAGATCGTCGCGGGCATCGACGAGGTCGGCCGCGGCGCGTGGGCCGGCCCCGTCCTGGTGTGCGCGGTCGTCACCGACCTGTCCGAGCCGCCCGGCGGGCTGACCGACTCCAAACAGCTGTCCGCCGCCCGCAGGACCGCGCTCGTGCCCGAGCTGGAGCGGTGGGCGAAGGGGATCGCCTACGGCGAGGCCTCCCACGAGGAGATCGACGCGCTCGGCATGACGGAGGCGCTGCGCAGGGCGGCACGGCAGGCCCTCGACGCCCTTCCGCGGCGGCCCGACGTGGTGATCCTCGACGGCTCCCACGACTACATCGGCTCGCCATGGCCCGTCCGCCTGGAGGTCAAGGGCGACCAGGCGAGCATCTCGGTGGCGGCCGCGTCCGTGCTGGCCAAGGTCAGGCGCGACGCCCACATGGCCACCCTCGGCTGCGACGAGTACGGCTTCGCGGAGAACGCGGGCTATCCCTCACCCGTCCACCAGGCGGCGCTGGCCGAGCTCGGCCCCACCCCGCACCACCGCCTGTCCTGGTCCTATCTGGACGACCTGCCACGATGGCGGCACCTCAGGAAGCACAGGGACGCGGCGGCAGGCGAGGGACAGATCTCCCTGTTCGGCTGAGCCCCATCGGCCCACAATCGGGGGATGCGGATGGGTGTGTTCCTCATCGCGGCGGCCTTCGAGGGGCAGGAGCCCGCCCGGGTGCTGGGCGAGGCGCTTCAGGCCGTCGAGGCCGCGGAGGAGGCGGGCTTCGACGACGTGTGGATCGCCGAGCACCATTTCATGTCGTACGGCGTGTGCCCCTCCGCCGTCGCGTTCGCGGCGATGGCACTGGGCAGGACCAGGCGGATCGGCGTCGGCACCGCGGTGAGCGTGCTGTCCACGCGCCACCCCGTGGCGCTTGCCGAGGAGGCGGCGATGCTCCACCACCTGTCGGGCGGGCGCTTCACGCTGGGGGTGGGCAGGGGAGGGCCTTGGGTGGACCTGGAGGTGTTCGGGACGGGCCTGCCCCGGTTCGAGAGGGGGTTCGCCGAGTCGCTCGACGTGCTGTGCTCGGCGCTGTCGCGCGACAGGATCGGCGCCGAGGGAGAGTTCTTCTCCTTCCGCGAGGTGGCGATGGTGCCGCCGGCGCGGATGACGCCCGTCGTCGCCTGCACCTCGGCGGAGACCACGCGCCTGGCGGCGGACAGGGGCCTGCCGATGCTGCTGGGGATGCACGTCGGAGACGAGGAGAAGGCGGCTGCCGTCGCGGCCTACGAGGCGGCGGGAGGCCCGAGGGCGCGGCACGTGGCGGCCGCGGTCGGCCAGGTGGCCGACACGACAGGCGAGGCCGTCCAGACGCTCACGAAGGCCATGCCGCGCTGGCTGGAGCCAGGTCTGGCGGGCTACGTGCCCGTGGACGGGCGGGCTCGCCCCTCGCGCGACATCGGGCGCTACGTGGACTTCCTGACCGGCACGCACCCGGTGGGCGACGCCGACCACTGTGTGGCGACCATCGAGCGCACGCGGGCGGCGACGGGGATCGAGCACCTGATCCTGATGGTCGAGGGCGCGGGCGAAAGCTCCCGCACCCTCGAGAACATCAGGCGCCTCGGCGCCGAAGTGCTGCCCAGGCTCAGCAGTCGACGAGCTCGGGCTTCTGGTTGAGGATCTGCGCCCGCGGGGTCACGAAGTCGCGCAGCGCGTCGGTCGCGGCCGGGTCGAACACCGCGACCCTGTGGCAGTTCTGGAAGGCCAGCCGCACCCCGAAGTGACGCTCGAGGGCGCCGCGCATCGAGTCGCTCGCCAGGCAGCGCAGGAGCTGTCCGCGGGCCTCCTCGTCGGGCGGCGGGGTCTGGTTGTCGGCGAACTCGGCTCCTGAGTGCTCACGCTGCTTGACCAGCTCGCTGATCATCGACCAGGCGTAGGGCAGGGAGTCGCGGACGCAGGCGACGAACGCCGCGTCGTCGATCTCTCCCTGTCTGGCCCGCTCGAGAAGATCATTCGGAACGGTCAGCGACATGCTGTCTCCTCTCCAAGGGAACTACTTGACGCTAGGTGGGGTCGTGGACGTGCTCTAGATGGCCTGAAGGCGACAGTCGAGTGACGCGGGGCCGTACACGAAGCCGGGATCGATCTGATCGGCGAGGTCGAGCCCGGTGCGCTCGTTGGCCCACGCGCGGGCGTTGCGCAGGTGGAACTCCACCGCCTGACGGCCGAACCTCGCCCAGTCCTTCTCCTGCGCGTCGGCGTGCTTGACCAGCACCGACAGGGCCTCGGCGTTGGCCGGTTCCAGGTCGTCGAGGGTGAAGGGGCGGCCCTGCTCCATGGCGCGGACCGCGGCGGAGTGCTCCAGCCAGGTCAGCAGGTCGTCGCCGACGTGCTCGCGCAGGAACTCCACGTCGCCGGGGCCGTGGACCTTGTTGCCCACCACCGCGACGGATACGTCGTAGTCGGCGGCGTAGTCCTTGTACTGCTTGTAGACGCTCACGCCCTGCCGGGTCGGCTCGGCCACCAGGAACGTCATGTCGAACCTGGTGAACAGGCCCGAGGCGAAGGAGTCGGCGCCCGCCGTCATGTCCACCACGACGTACTCGCCGTGGCGGTCGACCAGGTGGTTGAGCAGCAGCTCGACCGCGCCGACCTTGGAGTGGTAGCAGGCGACGCCGAGGTCGTCCTCGCTGAAGGGCCCCGTGACCATGAGCCGCGGCCCTTCGGGCGTCCGCATCGTGTACGGCAGGTCGTCGAAGCGCAGGATCCGCGAGCCGCGCCCCGGCGGGGTGGTCTTGACCATCGCCGCGGCGGAGGGGATGAGGGGGTTGGAGCCGCGCAGGAGCTCCTTGATCTCGGTGAGGCGCGCGCCGAGCGGCTCGGGCGTCTCCTCCAGGCCGAGGACCAGCGCCAGGTGCTGGTTGATGTCCGCGTCGACGGCCACCACAGGGTCGCCCTGACTCGCCACGAATCTCGAGAACAGTGCGGACACGGTGGTCTTGCCGCTGCCGCCCTTGCCAACGAACGCCACTCTCACGCTGACGACCCCATCTGAGTATGAAAACCGTTTCCGATTCAGCATGACACAGCGGGACGCCGGAGAGCGGGATTTCGCCGAAACCCTGGAGAGCCGCGGCTAAGCCGACACGATCTGGGCGAAGGTGATCTCGGTGAGCAACCTCTCCTCGTGCCTGCGGATGGTGGCCCACACGTCGGCCAGCGGCTGGGCCACCCCCGGATACTCGTCGGGCGAGGGCCAGCCCTCCACGACCGCGATCACGTCGGCGAGCGTGATCGCCGACGCGTCACGGGCCAGCCAGTAGCCGCCGTCGGGGCCGCGCTGGCTGCGGATCAGCCCGGCCCTGCGCAGCTGCAGCAGGATGTTGTCCAGGAACCTGCGGGGAATGCCCTGCGCCGCCGCGATCCGCTCGGCCGACACCGGGCCCTCCGGCGCCGCGGCCAGCTCGGTGACCGCCCGCAACGCGTACTGCGTCCTAGCGGAGATCCGCACGGAGGCCCCAGCGGCGGCGAAGGGCGTTGTCACCGGCCTCGAAGAGCAGGTCGATGACGATGCCGATCATCAGGACCACGATCATGGTGGCGAGCAGGCCCGCCGAGTCGGCCAGCTCGCGGGCGTAGTGGAGCTGCTCGCCGAGCGAGGGCTGGTTGGCGATGATGACCACGATCTCGCCCGCCATCAGCGACCGCCATGCGAAGGCCCACCCCTGCTTGAGCCCCGCGAGGAACGAGGGGAGCGAGGCGGGCAGGATCACGTGCCAGTACAGCTGGACCCTGCGGAAACCGAGCACGTGCCCCGCCCGCAGCAGCAGCGGCGGCGTGTAGTCGACACCGGTGATCAGACCGTTGGCGATGGACGGCGCCGCACCGAGGATCACCACGAAGGTGATGGCGCTCTCACTCAGCTTGAACAGCAGGATCGCCAGCGGGAACCAGGCGATCGAGGGCATGGTCTGCAGGCCGGTGATCAGCGAGCCGAAGGCGGCCCTCAGCACCTTGACCCTGGAGACGAGCGCGCCGACGATCAGGCCGATCAGCATGGCGGCGGCGAAGCCGGTCACCGCGCGGCGCATCGTCACGCCGACGGCCTGCCAGAACTCGCCGGTGCCCAGCCGCTCGAACAGGACGGGGAACACCTCGGAAGGGCCGGCGAAGACCCACGGCTCCCAGAATCCCGCCCAGACCACGCCCTGCCAGATGGCCAGCACGATGCCGACGGCCAGCGTGATCGGCCAGACGCGGGCCCAGAGGCGGCCGGCCAGCGCGCCGCGCCGCTTCTCGGCGATCTCGAGGGCGTCGAGGCCGGCGATCTGCGCGGCGTGGGTGTCGGTGCTCACGAGCGCACCTCCTGTGCGGCAGCGGTCTTGTGCGCGACGTCCCCGTGGCGGGCGACCTCACGCTTGAGCTGGTCGGTGATGCGCGCCGCCAGCGTCGCCACCTCGGCGGAGTCCGTACGGCGCGGCCGCGCCAGCTCCACGGGGAACTCCTCGACGACCTTGCCGGGCCTGCTGCTCAGCAGCACGACCCGGTCGCCGAGCCGTACGGCTTCGCGGACGTTGTGGGTGACGAACAGGACCGACAGCTTCCGCTCCCGCCAGATCCGCTCCAGCTCGTCGTGGAGCAGGTCGCGGGTCATGGCGTCGAGCGCGCCGAACGGCTCGTCCATGAGCAGGACGTCGGCGTCCTGGGCCAGTGAGCGGGCCAGCGCCACACGCTGACGCATGCCGCCCGACAGCTGGTGCGGCCGCTTGGGGCCGAAGCCGCCCAGGTGGACCATCTCGAGGAACTCCTCGGCCTTCGCGCGCCGTTCCCGCCTGGGCAGCGCGCGCATGGCCATCTCGACGTTGGCGCGGACGGTGAGCCAGGGGAACAGCGCAGGCTCCTGGAACATCATCGCGACCCTGCGCCCGGCCGTGGAGATCGCTCCGCCGGAGGGCTGGTCGAGCCCCGCCACCAGCGACAGCAGCGTGCTCTTCCCGCATCCCGAGGCGCCGAGGAGGCAGACGAACTCGCCCGGTGCCACGCTGAGCGAGACCTTGTCGAGCGCCAGCAGGTCGCCGTAGAGCTTGGAGACCCCTTCGAGCCGGACCGATTCCTGGCGGTCCACCTGGACGGTCATGTCACTTGTCCTTGATCGACTGCTGGCCCTTGGCTGCGAGGACCTCGTTGAGGATCTTCAGGTCGTAGATGCCGTTGAGGTCCACCGGCTTGAGCAGGCCGACCTTGACGGCGTGGTCGGCGCTGCCCGTCAGCGACGCCGCGATCGGGTCGTTCGTGAACGTGATGTTCTTGAACGCGCTGGCCAGCACCTCGGGCTTGAGCGGCTTGCCCGTCAGCTTCTCGACCGAGGCGTTGACCACCTGCGCCGCGGCGTCAGGGTCGGCGTTGATCCCCTCCGTCGACTGGACGTGCGCCTCGATCAGCTTCTTGAGCAGGTCGGGGTTGGCCTTGGCCCACTCCTGCCTGACGATCAGGTGGGTGATCACGAACTGCTTGTTCGGCCAGAGCTCGCGCTCGTCCTGAAGGATCTTGCCCTTGCTCTCGATGACGAGCCTGCTGGCGAACGGCTCGGGCACCCACGCGCCGTCGATGTCGCCCGTGGCGAACGTCTGCAGGGTCTGCGAGTTCTCCTGCGGCACGATGCTGACGTCGCCACCGCCCTTGGTGTCGGTCTTGAGGCCCTTCTCCTGCAGCCAGTAGCGCAGGGCGACGTCCTGCGTGTTGCCGAGCTGCGGGGTGGCGATCTTCTTGCCCTTGAGGTCCTCGACCGAGTTGATCTCGGGCTTGACGACGAGGTAGACGCCGCCCGAGGCCGCGCCGGCGACGATGTTGATGGCCTTGCCCTTGGACTTCTCCCAGGCGTTGATGGCCGGGTTCGGGCCGATGTAGGTCGCGTCGATGGCGCCGGAGAAGACGGCCTCGATGGCGGCGGGTCCCGCGTTGAACGTGCTGGTCTTCAGCGGGACGCCCAGCGACTTGGCGTAGATGCCCTTCTCGATGCCGTAGAGGGCGGTGGAGTGCGTGATGTTCGGGAAGTAGCCGAGGCGCACCTCCTTGGCCGCGGCCGCGGGAGCGCTCGGCGAGGAGGACCCACAGGCGGCCGCGAGCGAGGTCATGGCCAGTACGGCGACGGCGGCGGCGAGCCTCTTCATCGCAACTCCCTATTTCCTACTTAATCAGTCGGCTATGTGTACATGAAATCCCCTTATTTCCTTCTCGTCAAGTCGGAATTGCAAGACCGTCTGTCAGCGTGATCTGTAAGCCGCGCGGACCGGCATCCGCACGCGCAGCGTGTGAGGTGTGGCGGAGCATGCCGCTCTCGCGGCGTCTCCGAGGTCGCGTGTCCGCCGCCCGCCGCAGCGCGCGGGCACGCGACCGCCCTTCACTCCGCTCGACGTCGCCCTTGTCGCCGACTCGGCCTCACCGTGGGGAGGCCCGCGTGGCGGCCATGGGATCGTCCGAAGGCACCGGGTGCTAGCAGACCTCGTCCAGGGAGATCGCGTTGTCCGAGGGCGAAGGGGAGGGGGTCGTCAGCGGACGGCTGGCCGTGCGCCTGGTGACGGCGGGCTTGGCCTCGAGCGCTTCCGATACCTTCCTCTTGATCAGGTGCCAGTCGGGATAGGCCGTGTTGATCAGCGGCGGCACGAACTGCAGGCTCTTGATGTGGGTGCCCTTCACCTTCTGCCCGAGGTCGACCAGCGCGGGCAGCAGGTCGGCGGGGATGTCGGTGGAGATGGCGCGCTTGGTGGCGGTGGCGAGGTTCTCGAAGCTGTTCAGCAGCGTCACCGGGTCGGCCTGCTGGGCGACGGCGTTGAGCAGGCACTTCTGGCGGCTCATGCGCACGTAGTCGTCGCTGTTGGTGCGGGAACGCCCGAACCACAAAGCGTCCTCGCCGGACAGCTTGCGCGTGCCGGCGGGCAGGAGGCCCTCGCCGTACCTGCCGTAGGTGATCGGCTCCTTGATGGTGATCCTGACGCCGCCCATGGCGTCGATGATCTCGGCGAAGCCCGCCATGTCGACCATGGCGTAGTAGCTGACGCGGATGCCGAGGATGTCACTGATCGTCTGCTTGAGCAGGGTGGCGCCGCGCTCGCCTGCCTTCACGCCCGGCACCATCTCGGGATAGTCCTCGGCGTACTGGTAGATCTCGTTGAGGAGGCCGGGCGTCGCGGGCGGCTCGCCGGTGAAGCCGTAGGGGAAGCGGTCGCGGGCCGGCCCTTCGGGCAGCATGATCCGCTGCAGGTTGCGCGGCAGGCCGAAGAGCGTGGTCGCGCCGGTGGCGGTGTCGATGCTGGCGACGGTCACGCTGTCGGTGCGGACGCCGACCCTGTTGGGGGCGGCGTCGGCTCCGGCGAGCAGGATGTTGACGCGGCTCGCGCCTTTCCACGGGTCCTGGGCGATCACGGGTGTGGTGCTCGTGGCGGAGAACACGCTGGTCACGACGTCGTGGGAGAGGTAGGCGACGCGGGCGGCGTAGGCGCTCGGCGCGATGACCAGGACGCAGAGGGCGCCGGCGACGGCGAGGTTCAGGTTGTGGCCGGCGCCGCTGGGCCGTACGAGCCAGAAGGACCAGAGGATCACGATGGACCAGATGAGGGCGACCGTCGCGATGGAGACGGTGAGCGCCTCGAGCCACGAGGGCTGGACGGCGAGCGACAGCAGCGCGCCTCTGAAGGCGGTGGCCATCGTGACGATCAGCCCGACGAGCACCAGGTAGACCGTCATGAGGCCGAAGCCGGTGCGGTACCGTCCGGTGGCCACGTGGGCCACTCCCCACAGCAGTGCCGAGCCGATCGTCAGACACACGGCCAAGCCCGGGCCGAATTCGCGACCTTTGCCAGTCATCCCGCCCCAACCTCGTTATCAGCAGATCCATCACAGGTTAGTAACGGTTTGCGGTTGAATAGGCGATGCTGAGGACCGCGTCGGTCCAAGCTTTCACCAAAGGGCCGCTCCGGCGAACGAGGTGGGCGCGGGAACGTAGCCCAGCAGCTCACCCGCCTTCGTGATATCGAGCGTGCGTTCGACGGCGAGGTGGCCCACGGCGTACCTGGTCAGCCGAGGCGGGCGGCGGGTGAAGGCGGAGATGATCTCGGCGAGCGCGGCCATCCGCATGGCGGCGCTCTCGCCGATGTAGAGCGGCCGTACGGCGAGGCGGCGCTCGCGCAGGAGCTCACGCAGCGCGGCGTCCAGCGTGACGGGATGGCTGTCGGTCACGTTGTAGGCGCCGGGCGGGGCCGTGACGCCGAGCAGGCAGGCCTGCGCGAGGTTGTCCACCGAGGTGAGGCTGAGCCTGGTCGCGCCGCTGCCGACGGCGAGCAGCCTGCCCGCCCTGATCGAGCGGAGCAGGCGGGGCAGCAGCGTGGTGTCGCCCTTGCCGTAGATCGCGTGCGGGCGCAGGACGACGGCCGCGCCCATGACGGCGTTCTCCGCGGCGGCCTTGGACGCGCCGTAGGCGTTGACGTAGCGCCTGACGGGGGCCTCGTCCTCGGTCGCCATGACGGTCGGGCGGAAGGGGTCGTAGACGCTGGCCGTGCTGACGTGGACGAACCTGGCGCCGGGGAAGGCGGCCATGGCGTTGCGGGTGCCGGTGACGTTGGCCCGCCAGATCTCCCGCGGCGGGCCCCAGTCGGTGACGCTGCCCGCGCAGTGGATCACCGCGTCGACCCGCTCGGCCGGCGGCTCGCCGTGGACCAGGTCCCACGAGGTGTACGGCAGGGCGCCCAGATCGGCGTGCGGGCGCCGACCGTACGCCAGCACCTCCCACCCCCGCGCGGCGGCGGCCCTGCACACGGCGCCGCCCACGAAGCCCGACGCGCCGGTGACCGCGACCCTCATGAGCCGACCAGCCGCCTGATCGCGTCCCTGTCGAGCTTGTCGCTGCGGCCCTTGCGGGGTAGCGCGGCGAGCGTGACGATCCGGTCGGGGAACGCGGACGCGTCCATGAGATCGGGCAGCGCCTTCCGCAGCAGCCTCTCGTCGTAGCCTGCCGTCGTGGTCAGGGCGAGGACGACCTCCTCGTCGCCCGTGTCAGGGTCGGGCAGGCCGACGACGGCCGCCTCGCCGACGCCGGGCAGCGCGGCGATGGCGGGTTCGTAGACGCCGGGATAGATGTTCACGCCGTCCCTCAGGATCATGTCCTTCTTCCTGCCGAGCAGCACCAGCCTGCCCTCGGCGTCGAGCCTGACGAGGTCGCCGGTGGCCAGTTCGGTGAGCGGCGCGTCGCCGAGGTAGCCGCGGGCGAGATGCGGCCCGCCCACGAACAACTCGCCGTCGTCCGCGACGCGGACGCGCACGCCCGGCAGCGGGGCGCCGAGCAGGTCGCCGCCCGTGGCGGCGAGCTTGTCCTCGGCGGAGGCGATCGCGATCGGCAACGCCTCGGTCAGCGCGTACACCGACAGGATGTCCGCCTTGGGCGCCGCCTCCCTCGCCCTTCTGAGGACGGCAGGCGGCGCGGGAGCGGCCCCGAGCAGGAGACAGCGCAGGCCGCCCGGCAGCCGGGGGGTGCGCTCCAGCAGCCCGTGCAGCTTCACAGGAACGGAGAAGGCGTGGGTGGCACCGCGCCGGGCCAGCTCCTCGGCCTGGTCACCGCGCCCCGGCATCGACCAGGTGGCACCGGCGATGAGCGCAGGAAGCCCCAGGATGAACTGGTCGGTGTGGACCACGTCGCCCGGCTCCATCGGCACCGCTTCGACGAACATGCGCAGACCCTCGGCCAGCGACCGCCTGGTGTGGACGACCCCCTTGGGCTGCTCGGTCGTCCCCGAGGTGAAGGCGACGACGGCCGCGTGGTCCCGCGTGACCGGCGCCGCCTGTACGGCAGGCAGCCGCCCGGCCCGCAGCGCCCCCGGCGGGACGCCCGGCAGCCACGGTCCCGTGTAGAGGTGGCGCGCTCCGGGAAACGGCTCGCGCAGGTTCGGCAGGAGCAGCCCCCGGCGCCTGGCCACCCGCTTCAACGGGCCGCTGAGCAGGTAGAGCGCCGACTCTGCGATCACCCACCTGGGCCGGGCGAGCGTCATCCGCCCGGCGAACACCTCGGGCGCGAGCCCGGGGTCGGCCAGCACCAGCGTCCCTCCTGCCGCGACCGCGCCGAGCGCCAGCGCGACGGCGTCGGGACCTGGCCGGACGGCGAACAGCACGCCGAAGTCGTCGTCGCCGCGCAGGGCGTGCGCGATCGTGAGCAGGCGCGCCTTGAGCTCACCGTAGGAGACGGGGGTCCCGTCGGGCGCGATCAGGGCGGTCCTGTCCGGGGCGCCGCCCGCGGTGGCGAGCACGCCGGAGATGATGTCGATCATGCCTTCCTGACCCAGAGGTGGGCGTAGGTCGGGATCAGCACGCCGCGGGCCGCCCTCCTGCCGACGACCCGCAGGTCGTGCTGGAGCAGGGTGGCGGCGACGGCGCGGATCTCGGCCAGCGCGAGGGGGTAGCCGATGCAGAAGTGCGGCCCGGCGCCGAACCACAGCCTGCGCAGCTCGGGCGGATGCGGGCGGGAAGGGTCGAAGGGGCCGTGGGCGCGGGCGCAGTTGTGGGTGGCGACGAGCACGCGGTCGCCCGGCCGTACCGCGACCCTGCCGACCGTGGCGGGCTCGGCGACCGAGCGCAGCATCACGGGGGTGGGGGTGGTCACCCGCATGGCCTCCTCGATGGCGCGGTCGAGGTCGCCGCCGGCGACGGGACGGTCCCTGCCGAGGTGCCCGTGGTCGTGCAGCAGCGCGACGAGGCGCGGGACGAACGTGGCCACGGTCTCCGTGCCGGTGAGGAAGAACGCCCCCGCCGCGCCCCTGGCCTCGGCCTCCGAGAGCCCGAGCGAGCGCATCCTGCCCATGACCGTGGAGGGGTCCTCGGCGAGGTAGGCGGCGGAGGCGATGTCGCCGATCCGGTCGAGGACCTCGCGGGCGGCCACCACCTGGCGGGCCGACAGCCGGCGCGTCCGCAGCGACACCATGGCCGCCACGCGCTCCCCTTCGGCGAACAGTGCCCGCGCCCGCTCGGCGGGCACCTCGCCGAGTCCGATCACCCGGCAGATCACCGAGCCCGCCATCAGCCGCATCGCGTCGACCAGGTCCACGCGCTCGCCGCCGTCCAGCCGGGCGGAGAGCTCCCTCAACGGCCGGTCGAGCACGTCGGCGACCAGCGCCGAGACCTGGGAGGGGGTGAAGAGCGGGGCCAGCTTGGCGCGCAACGCCGCGTGCGCGGCGCCCTCCATGTTGAGCAGCACCGAAGGGCCGAGCACCGGCGTCCACAGCTCGCCCGGCGAGCCGGGGCCGTCCTTGCGGAAACGCGGGTCCATGAGCACGCGGCGGGCCGTGGCGGCGTCGTTGACCACCACGCCCAGCCCGGGGACGCGCACCACAGGACCCATGCGCGCCAGCAGGCGGACCAGGGGATAGGCGAAGGGGTGCGCGGCCAGGTAGAGCCTGGTCTCGTGGCTCATCTGATGTCGATCGTCTCTGGCTTGTAGTGGTGGTCGATGTACCAGGCGAGGGTGCGGATCAGGCCGTAGGCGCGCAGGCGGCGGACCGAGCCGAACACCACGACGTCGCGGCGGGAGCCGTACGCGCCGGTGAGCCTGCGTACGCGGTTGACCAGCTCGCGGTCCTCGTGCTGCTCCTCGATCGCCGTGCGGGGGAAGCCGCCGGAGCGCTCGTAGAGGTCCGCGGTGATCGCGATGGTGGCGCCGGGCATCATGACGTACGGCCCGCGGTAGTCGGGGGAGCGGTTGCTCGGCCGTACCTTGCCGAAGAAGGCGGCGGTCTCGACCACGGCGGGGATGAGACGGCGCTCCCAGAGCTTCAGCGGGAACTCGTCGGTGCGCGCCCTGAGCTTGCCGCCGACGAGTTCCAGGCCGTCGTCGAAGGCGCGGCGGATGTTCGCGGTCCAGTCGGCGCGCGGAAGGCAGTCGGCGTCGGTCCTGGCCAGGTGGGTGGCGCCGTTGGCGATCGCGTGGCGCATGCCGGTGTCGGAGGCGGCGCCCGTGCCCTTGCGGGCCTCGTGCACGACCTCGGCGCCGAACGCGCGGGCCACCTCGGCGGTGCCGTCGGTGCTGGCGTTGTCCACGACCAGCACCGTGAAGTCGCGGTCGCGCTGCTCCCGCAGGGCGCGCAGCGTCGCCCCGATACTCGCCGCCTCGTTGTAGGCGGGCACGACGACCCAGAGCCTCATCACATCTCCGCCAGCATCACGCCCATGCTGATGCCTCCGCCGAGGCCGAGCAACGCCACCCTGTCACCCGGCGCCCAGCCGCCGAGCTGGAGTTGCAGCGGCAGCGTCGCCGACGCGCAGTTGCCGTGCTCGGGCAGGCTGACGACCAGCCTGTCCTCGGGGATGCCAAGCGTGTCGGCCAGGAAGCGCAGGTACGGCAGCGCCACCTGGTGCACGGCCACGATGGCGAAGTCGTCCCAGGACAGGCCCGTCCGCTTCAGCGCGGTGACGAAGATGTCGGGCCCTGCCTTCTCGAACGCCTCCTTCAGGCGGCGGCCGTCGCCCCTGAAGTAGGAGTACTCGTGGTCGCGCGGGTGAGCGGAGCCGCCCCCGGGCAGCGTGCCGATGTCCCAGGCGGTGCTGTCGGCGGAGAAATCGCGGTAGAAGATGCCGCGCCGCGGGTCGGCCGCGAGCAGCACCGCGGCCCCCGCGTCGGACAGCGTGTAGCCGGCGAAGGAGTCGACGAACTGCTCGCGGTCCTTCACCTGCCACCTGATCGCCCTGCTCGGTGTCTCGCCGGTGCACACCAGCACCCTGCGGTGGGCGCCGGACAGGATCAGCGCCTCGGCGACCTGGATCCCGTTGAGCAGGCTGTTGCAGGCGTTCTTCACGTCGAAGACGGGGCACGACAGGCCCAGCTTGGCCGCCACGATGTGCGCGGTCGCCGGCTCGACCATGTCCTGCGACGCCGAGGCGAAGATGAGCAGGTCCACGTCGTGGTCGAGCTGCCTGGCAGCCTCGACCGCCAGGTCGGAGGCCTGCTGGCCGTCGGCCGCCACATGCCTGCGCCTGATGCCCGTCAGACGTTCGATGAGCCCTTTGGGTGCCCTGAACCCCTCGATCCGCTCCTCGACGTCACCACTGGTCCGTATCAGGCCGGGGAGATACGTCGCTATGTCCACGATGCGCGCCTTCACCCAGAGCACGCTAGCCACCCGAGCTTGCAGAACAGTTGTCGGGGCAGGGACGGGTACGAGCCACGTCGAAACAGGCATCTCGTGACACCCACACCGGCTACTACTTCGCGGTGATCGCTCTCGGCAACTTCTTCGGCCCGCTGCTGCTCGGCCCGCTGTTCGACACCGTGGGCAGGGTGCCGATGATCTCGGCCACCTGCATCGGCTCCGGCGGGCTGCTGTTCGTCACCGCGTGGCTGTTCGCGCGGGGGCGCTGACCGCGGTCACGCTGACCGCCTGCCGGTGCGCGGTGCTGTTCGTCGCCTCGGCCGGCGCGTCGTCGGCCTACCTGACGGTGAGCGAGATCTTCCCGATGGAGACCAGGGCCATGGCCATCGCGTTCTTCTTCGCCGTCGGCACCGCGGCCGGTGGCATCGCGGGACCGCTGATCTTCGCCAACCTCGTCGCGACGCCGCTCAGTGCCGTGCGATCCGCTCGACCTGTGTGAGGTCGGCCAGGTAGAGGTGCGGCACGTCCACGAACACCCGCAGCGGGCCGCAGTCCAGGCCGAGATCCCGCGCGATCCCGGCCTGGACGTCCCTGAGCGGCACGTAGTTCAGGTAGCAGGTATAGGCGTTCTGCGAGCGGAAGGAGGCCGTCATCATCAGCGCGCCCTCCCTGATCCTGACCGCCACCGCGGCCAGGCACGGCACCGCGTCGTACGGCTCGCCCGGCCTGGTCAGCGACACCCACGCGCTCTTGCTGTACGGCTTGGCCCGCAGCAGCGTGGTCGCCCACTCGAGCTGCGGCGTCAGGCGCTGCCCGTAGCTGTACTTGAAGGGCGGGATGATGTCGGCCTCGGTGAACTTACGCGTGTAGAGGGCGTGCTTGGCGGCGTCGCCGTACCGCAGGAGTATCGGGTCGTCGTCCCACCGCACGTCGGTGATCTCGAACAGGGCCGCCTCGCCCTCGATCACCGGGCCGCGGTCGTCGTCCGCGGGCGCGCCGGACGCCTGCACGTGCCGCATGAGCCATATCCACGCCTCCCCACAAGACGCCCACCTCGTGGGCTGTGCCATCAGGTCTCCACGTTCGGGAAGTTGTACGGATTGTGGGGAAGGCGCCGCCGCCTGGTCACATTGCAGCGCACGTAGTAGACCGAGTAGTGCACGAGCGCCACCAGCAGGATGCTGAGCAGCAGCAGCGGCAGGTTGGGCTCGGCCTTGCTCAGCCCGGTGACGCCGACCGTCAGGTAGGCGGAGTTCACCAGGGCGAGCATCATGACGTTGATGCCCGGCCACGCCAGCGGCGCGTAGGTCTCCGGATATCGCGGGTCGACGGGCAGGTTGGGCGACCAGTCGAACTCGTCTTTCAGGCGGCTGACGTAGAGCAGCCTGAAGTTGTTGAGCGCCCTGGCGGTCCTGGCGTGCGCGTTGACGGCCTCGATGAGGCGCAGGAACGGCAGCACGCTCAGCAGGCCGAAGGCGGCCACCAGGGCGTAGAGGTACCACGGCACGGTGTCCCACCTGGTCAGGCTGGCCGGATTGACCACCTTGGTGCTGGTCAGCGCGATCGCGGCGGCGAAGGGCGCGGAGAGCAGGCTCATCGCGAGCCGCGTCATCTTCAGCCGCTCGTCCTTGGCGGCCAGGTGGACCGCGTAGATGCCGCTGAAGTCAACAGCGGCCAGTTGGAGGAACTGCGTCGCTTCGAGCTGCGTCGGGGGTTTCCGCATGAGCGTGCTCCTGGAATGCCAGCTACCCCCAGTATGAGCGGCGCTCTGAGTTTTGTACCAACAAATCTCAACTTGCTCTGGTCAAAGTTTGGCGCTCCACGTGGTCGATGTAGGCGGTGGGCAGGGCGTACAAGATCGCGGCCATGTCCCTGTCGTGGACGACGGGGAGCGCGGACAGCGCGTCGGAGGCCAGACCGCGGCAGTGCTCGAGCGTGTCGCGCACCATCGTGGTCTCCCTGAGCGCCGCGAGGGTGGCGTCCACGTCGTCGTGCAGCACCGAGGGGTCCTTGGCGGCGGCCCACAGCACGGGAAGCGTGTAGACGCCCTGGCGGAGATCGTTGCCCGCGGGTTTGCCCAGCCGCTCGGCGGGCGCGGTGAGGTCGAGCAGGTCGTCGAGGATCTGGAAGATCAGGCCGAACCGCTCGCCGTACAGCGCCATCCTGGTCCTGTCCTCGGCGGAGGCGTGCGCGCAGATGGCCGCGACCAGGCAGGAGGCGCGAAACAGCGCGGCGGTCTTGCCGGTGATCGAGCGCAGCGCGCTCTCGACGGTCCGCCCCCTGTCGAACTGGTCGGCCGTCTCCATGAACTGGCCCTCGGCCAGCTCCACCACTGTCGCGGCCAGCACCTCGGCGACCGGGCGGGACACCGCGGTGATCGCGGCGAGACCGGCTCTGGCGAGCATGAAGTCGCCGATCACCAGCGCCTTGCCCTCGCCCAGCTCGGCGTTGAGCGTGCGGGCGCCCCTGCGCTGCATCGCGTGGTCCATGAGGTCGTCGTGGACGAGTGAGCCTGCGTGGATCAGCTCCACGCACGCCGCCGCGGTGATCACCCGCCGGTCGGGCGTCCTGCCGAACGCCAGCGACGTGGCGAGGGTCAGCGCGGGACGCAGGCGCTTGCCGCCCGCGGTGATGATCCGGTCGGCGCCCGCGTTGATGCCAGGAAGGGCGGAGGAGCCGGCGAGCCGTCGGATCCTGGTCTCCACCTTGCGCAGGCCGTGGGCGATCGCGGGGGTGTTGAGCAACTCATCCATGCCCTCCAGCCTGGGTCGCCGCCGCTGTGGATTCCCTGAGAGCGGCTGTGAGCGGGCTCAGCGCGGGGTGCGCGCCGTACCCCCTTCTGAAGGCGATCAATGTGCGGCGCTCGATCGGCAGCGCGGTCAGCGTGACCCCTACCGGCGGGTTCGCGGCCGCGAGCAGCGGGACCAGGGCCACGCCGTGGCCCGCGGCGGCCATCAACAGGACGGTGTCGAAGTCGTCGATGTGATGAACGACACGCGGTTCGAACCCGGCGGCGTGGCAGGCGCGGACGGCCATGGTGTGGCAGAGCGTGCCGGGCGTGCTGACGATCCACGGGTCGTCACGAGCCTCGTCGAGCGTCCTCCTGGTGGTCAGGTACATCGGTTCGGTGAGCAGCGGCACGGTCTCGACGCCCTCGTCGACGACGGGCGGCACGAAGTCGTACTCGTGGACCAGCGCGACGTCCAGCTCGCCGGCGCGCAGGGCGGCGGAGACGTCGGCGGGATCGATCTCGGAGATCATCGGCTCGAGGCCAGGGTGGTCGCGCCGCAGGGCCGCCAGCGTGCGCGGCAGCAGGGCGCGGGCCGCCGTCGGGAACGCGCCGATCCGCAGCGGTCCCGTCGGGCCCGTGCGCGTGGCGGCCAGCGCGGCCTCGGCCCGCTCCAGACTTTCGAGTACGGCTTCCGCGTGCTCGACGAGCACGCGCCCCGCAGGCGTGAGGACGACCGTGCGGCCCGTCCTCTCCAGCAGCGGCAGGCCCGCCTCCCGTTCGAGCGCGCTGAGCTGCTGGGAGACGGCCGAGGCCGTGAAAGTCAGCGCGTCGGCGACGGCGGCGATCGTGCCCCTTCTCGACAGTTCGCGCAGGAGGCGGAGCTTCCTCGGATCGAGCATAAGGCGAGCTTACGGTGCACCGCAGAAACGTGAACTGGTGTTGATGGTCGGGTGTCCGTCAGGGTGAGAAGCATGCTTTCCGGAATCTACGTGCCGTTGATCACGCCCTTCGCCGCCTCGGGAGAGGTGGCGTTCGACGCGCTGGAGAAGCTGGCCGCCCGCGCGCTCGACCAGGGCGCGGCGGGGCTGGTCGCCCTGGGGACGACGGGCGAGCCTTCCACGCTCACGCCCGCCGAACGGCGAGAGGTGGTCAGGATCTGCCGCGACGTGACCGCCTCGTACGGCACGCAGCTGATCGTCGGCGACCTGGAGCTCACCGACGGGGCCACGGCCGCGCTCGTGACCGTTCCCGCGTTCGTCAGGCCGGGCGAACGCGGCGTCATCGCGCACTTCGAGCAGCTCGCCGGGCGGACGCCGGTGCCGCTGGTGATCTACCACATCCCCTACAGGACAGGGCAGGCGCTGACCGCCGCCACCCTCCGGCGGCTCGGCGAACATCCCATGATCGCCGGAGTCAAGTACGCCACGGGCGCCGTCGACCAGGACGCGATCGAGCTGCTCGGCGACCTGCCACAGGACTTCTCCGTGCTGGCGGGAGACGACACCTACCTGTCGCCCATGCTCGCGCTCGGTGCCACCGGCGGCATCCTCGCCTCCGCGCACCTGCACACCCACTCCTTCGTGTCCATGGCCGCCTCGTGGGACAGGGCGCTCGGACACCGGCTCGCCGCCATGTCGGCGCTGCTGTTCGCCGAGCCGAACCCGACCGTGATCAAGGGGGTGCTGCACGCGCACGGCCTCATCCCGACGCCTGACGTACGGCTTCCGCTGGTACCCGCGACGGCGGAATCGGTCGCCCGAGCCCTAGATTGGGGCGCGTGAACTGGCTGAGCGAGACGGAGTACGCCGCCTGGATCGGCTATCGGCGGATGCGGCTGCTCCTGGACCTGGAGATCCAGCGCGACCTGATGCGCGAGTCGGGGCTGTCCGAGCCCGACTACGACGTGCTGTCGAACCTGTCGGAGGCCTCAGGGCACCGGATGCGGCTGACCGAGCTGGCCGTACACATGCGGTGGTCGAAGAGCAGGCTCTCCCACCACATCACCCGCATGTCCGAGCGCGGGCTGGTCTGCAGGGAAGAGGTCGCCCACGACGCCCGGGGCGCGTCCATCGTGCTCACGTCCAAGGGGCTGAGCACGATCAAGGAGGCCGCGCCCGGGCACGTGGCCTCGGTACGCAGGCACTTCATCGACCTGCTCACCGAAGAGGAGCTGCGAACGCTCGCCCAGGTCTCGAGGACGGTCCTGGCGAGACTCGAATAATGGATGGACATATCGGACTTTGATCCACTAACGTCCCCGGCATGGGTTCCCTGTGATTCTCGCGACGCGTTGAGCGCCGTCATGCCCGCCTCCCGAGAATCCAGGTTCTTTCATGCAACTAGCCCTATCTCACGTTTCCATGCGTTACGCCGACCGGGTCGTCCTCGACCAGGTCTCGTTCACCGTCAAGCCCGGCGAGAAGGTCGGGGTCATCGGCGACAACGGCTCGGGCAAGTCGACGCTGCTCAAGCTGCTCGCAGGACGCGCGACCCCCACCAACGGCAGCATCACCGTGTCGGCGCCCGGCGGGGTCGGATACCTGCCGCAGACGCTCGAACTGCCGCCGACCGCCACCGTCCAGGACGCGATCGACCTGGCGCTGGCCGACATCCGCGCACTCGCCGCCGAGATGCGCGCGATGGAGGACACCCTCACACCCTCCCAGTTCGACGAGTACGCGGCGCTGATCGCCCGCTACGAGGCGCGCGGCGGATACACCGCAGACGCCAGAGTCGACGTCGCGCTGCACGGGCTCGGGCTGCCGTCCCTGCCCCGGTCGCGCACGCTCGGCTCGCTGTCGGGCGGCGAACGGTCGCGGCTCGCGCTGGCGGCGACGCTGGCGTCCTCTCCCGAACTGCTGCTGCTCGACGAGCCGACCAACGACCTCGACGACTCGGCGGTCGCCTGGCTCGAAGACCACCTGCGCGCGCACCGGGGCACGGTCGTCGCCATCACCCACGACAGGGTGTTCCTCGACCGGATCACCTCGACGATCCTGGAGGTCGACCTGAACCAGGTGCGCAGGTACGGCAACGGGTACGCCGGCTACCTCGCGGCCAAGGCGGCCGAACGGGCGGCGTGGGCGCTGGCGCACGAGGAATGGAAGGAAGAGCTGGCCCGGCACGCCGGGCTGGTGGAGGCGAACGCCGGCCGGATGGCCGCCATCCCCCGCAAAATGGTGAAGGCGGGGATGGGGACCGGCCAGTGGCGAGCCCGATCCCGCACGCATGGAGCGGCCGGCCGGATCCGGCAGTCACTGCAGCGGATGGAGTGGCTGCGGGCCAACCCCGTCCCCCCGCCGCCCGAACCGCTCCGCTTCGCCACCACCCCACCCACCACCACCACCACAACAGCACCCCCCACCACAACAGCACCCCCCACCCCGGGATCGGCCTCCGCCCTGGGATCGGCGTCGGGTTCGGCCTCCGCCCCAGGAACGGTGTCGGATTCGGTTTCCGCCATGGGGCCCGTCCCTGCCTCGGGAGCGGTGTCGGCGACGGGTTCGACTTCCGCCCCGGGATCGGCCCCTGCCTCGGGAGCGGTGTCGGCGATGGGTCCGGCTCCCACCACGGGATTGGCCTCCGCCTCAGGATCGGTGGCGGCGACGGATTCGGCTTCCGTCACAGGACCCGTTCCTGCCTCGGGAGCGGTGTCGGCGACGGGCTCGGCACCCGCCGCGGAATCGATCACCGTCGCGGGAGCGGCTCCCACCATAGGGTCGGCCACTGCCGCCTCACCCGTGGCGGCCGCCGAGCCCTCCGCCAACCCGTCGGCCGTCAACCCGTCGGCCCTCAACCCGCCGACCGTCAACCCGTCGGCCGTCAACCCGTCGGCCGTCAACCCGTCGGCCGTCAACCCGCCGGCCGTCAACCCGCCGACCGTCAACCCGCCGACCGTCAATCCGTCGGCCCTCAACCCACCTGCCGTCAACCTGGCGGTCGGCGAACCGTCTACCTCGGAACCGCTCGCGGCCGAGGGGCGGGTCGAGGCGCTGGCGGAGCTCATCGACGTCCGCGTCGGCGAGCGGCTCCGGATCCCCTCCCTGCGCATCCAGCCAGGCGAGCGGCTCCTCGTCACCGGCCCGAACGGCGCGGGCAAGACCACCCTCCTGCGCGTGCTGGCAGGTCTGGTCACCCCGGATTCAGGTTCGGTACGGCGCCCCGCCAGGATCGGCCACCTCCGTCAGGAGGAGACCACCGCCAACCCACGCTTCAGCCTGCTCAGGGCCTACGCGGCAGGACGACCGGGCACCCTCGACGAGCACGCCGACGCGCTGCTCGCCCTCGGCCTGTTCCATCCCGCCGACCTGCGCACGAAGGTGGGCGAGCTGTCGGTCGGCCAGCGTAGGCGGGTCGAACTGGCCCGCCTGGTCAGCGACCCCGCCGACCTGCTGCTCCTCGACGAACCCACCAACCACCTGTCCCCGATGCTCGTCGAGGAACTGGAGGAGGCACTGGCGGGGTACGCGGGCTCCGTGGTCCTCGTCACCCACGACCGCCGCCTCCGCGCCTCGCACACCGGCACCCACCTGGCCCTGGACAACGGCATCATCACCGCACCCCCATCCCTCTGACACCACCCCCGCCCGGATCCCACACCGCTCGGATCCCACACCGCCCAGACCCCAACGCCTGAGCGGGACTTTCGCCCGCCCGGGGCTCAATGCTCCTGCGGGACCCGCATTTCGGCGTGACCCGATGTCCGGGCGGGGTCCACCCTCCTGTCTGGGGCTCGATGCTCGGAATCCTCATCGGGGTGGGCCCCCGTCCGTCCGGGGCTCGACTCCGGCGGGACCCGCATTTCGGCGTGACCCGACGTCTGGGTGGGGCCACCCTCCTGTCTGGGGCTCGATGCTCGGAATCCTCATCGGGGTGGGCCCCTGCCCGCTCGGGGCTCAATGCTCCGGCGGGACCCGCATCTTGGCGTGACCTGATGTCCGAGCGGGCCCCACATCCTGCCCGGGACTTCGATGCCCGGGATCCTCATCGGGGTGGGCCCCTGCCCGCTCGGGGCTCAACGTTCCGGCGGGACCCCCTCGGCGTGGCCCAACGCCTCGGGCGGGACCCCCACCCTGCCCGGGACTTCAACGCCCGGAATCCTCATCAGGGTGGGACCCCGCCCGCCCCGGACTCCGCGATCGGGAGCCCGCGCTTCGGTCCCACGTGCGGTATCTCACGTACCGGGCTCATGCTCGCGGGCTCATGCCTGCCTCTGTCGGTGCGCCAGGATCGCGCGGCTCGGTCAGGAGCGGGTCGGCCGGTTCGGGGCGATCACGTCCAGGGCGTTGCGCGGTTCGCCACCGAGAAGGGTGCGCAGGTCGCCGGCCGTACCCGACATGAAACCCCCGGCGATCGACGAGTACGTGCTCATGATCATCGGCGCCTGGAACGGCTCCAGCCCCAGGCCCGCGATCGCCGCCCGCGCCTCCGCGAGGGTGACGGGCTCGTAGGTCGCGCCCAGGGCCGCCGCCACGTCGGCGCCGCCGATCGCCTCCTCGCCCACCAGCTCATACGTACGGCCGGCATGCGCGGCCGCCTCGAGCGTGACCTTCACCGCGACGTCGGCGAGGTCCTCCCTGCAGACGGCCGACAGGCGGCCGTCACCGAGCGGGGCGGTGATCGTGCCGTCGGCGTCGGGGATGGTCAGGCCGCCGAAGAACTCGGCGTACAGGCCGTTGCGCAGGATCGTCCACGCGGTGGTGCCGCGCTGGAGCCTGCGTTCGGTCCAGCGGTGGGGCAGCGCGTAGGTCAGGTGGTCGCCGTCCCCGCTCAGGCTCGTGTAGACGATGTGGCCGACGCCGGCCTTCTCCGCGGCGCTGATGGCGGCCTCGTGACGGGCGATGACGACGTCGTCCTCGCCATATCCGGCGGAGATCAGCAGCAGGATGTCGATACCGCGGAAGCCCTCCACGAGCGTGGCAGGGTCGTCGAAGTCGATGCGTCGCCGGCCGTGCTCGGGGGTGCGGCTGCCGATGACCACGTCGTCCCGGTCGGCCAGGCCCTTGACGATCAGCCGGCCGAGTGCTCCTGAAGCGCCGGTAACCAGAATCATGAAAAATCCCCTCACAGGTGGTTCTCTTGGGTAACCACTATGGTGAGGACGGCCGTCGCCCATAAGGAGGCACATTCATGTCAGCCACGCACACCGGGGTAACCACTCCAGGGGAGCCGATCGTCTCCTGCGCCGACGACTGCGGGATCAGGGAGGTGCTCGACAGGATCGGGGACAAGTGGTCGGTGCTGGTCGTGGTGGAGCTGGCGCACGGCGTGCGGCGTTTCAGGGAACTGCAGCGCGCGGTGGACGGGATCTCCCAGCGCATGCTCACGCTCACCGTGCGACGGCTGGAGCGGGACGGGCTGGTATCCCGAACGGTGTATCCGACCGTGCCGCCGCAGGTGGAGTACAAGCTGACCGAGCTGGGCCACAGCCTCACCCACCTGCTCCAGGCGATGACCGAATGGTCGGCAGCGCACCGCGAGGCCATCGCCGAGTCCCGCCGCCGCTGGGACGCCGAACACCCGGACTCCGACATCCGCTGACCTGGCGGGTTGGGGGCTTCGCCGGGGGCTGGCCTGGGGCGCCAGGGTGATCGGAGGGCTGATGGAGCGGGTGGGGTTCAGGTTCCGGGGCTCGAGGACAGTGGCCAGTGCGGGTGCCCTGGGGGTGCAGTGAACCCGATGAGACTGCCGCCTCGGGTTCGGGATCGGCTGGTGGATGGGGTGGACGGGTGGTTGCTCCGAGAGGAGCGGTGAGCCCCCGGGTTCGGGAGATCGGTGGATGGACGGCCCTCGGTGAGCCGATGAGCCGATGGGTTCCGGCCCGCGGATCGGCGGTCGGGTATCCGTAGGCGACGGTGAGTCGGCGCTCGGGGTTGACCGTGAGGGAATGAGTCGGCAGTCGGAGGAGGCGGCGGGGCGGTCACTCGGAGGAGACGGTGACTCGGGGAGGCGGTGGGGCAGTGACTCGGCGGAGACGATGGGTCAGTGACTCGTGGTCGGAGGGGCGCTGGTCGGAAAGAGTGTGGGGCGGTGGGGCGCTGGTCGGAAAGAGTGTGGGGCGGTGGTCGGAGGGAGTGTGGAGCGGTGGGGGCGGGGCGGTGGTTGGAGGTGGTGGTCTTCCGGGGCGGGGACGGGTGCGTTGACGATTGAGGGTCAGTGGTCGGGGTGGCGGAGGGCTTGGCCGATGTCGCCGACGCGGTCCGCCAGGAGGCCGATGGCGCCGACGGCGCGGGTCATCGGGTCGTCTTCCGCCCCGCCCAGCGCCTTGGTCCGCAGGTACGCCGCCTTGATGTCGTTCCACCTCGCCGCCTGCTCAGGGCTGAGCCGCCCGCGCAGCTCGGCCAGCTTCAGCAGGTTCGCCTCCGCTCCGGTGGTGAGGGTCTGCGCCTCGCCCAGATAGTGGTCGTCGATGACCTGCTCCAGCTCCACCTCGTTCATCACGGGCACGATGCGTTCGGCCAGCTTGTTCATGTTGCGGTAGGAGCCCTGGAGCCGGAACGGCGGCTCGGTCCGCGAGTCGTCGGACTGGGCGGCCGAGGCGATGTAGGCCTGGTTGTTGGCCAGCACCACCTCCTGCACCCTGATCAGTTTGCGCAGCACGCTGAGGATCTGGTCGAGCTCGACCTTGGTGTACGGGTGGCTGAGCTGGTCGGTGCGCACGCCCTCCTCGCCGCGCGCGATGCGCACCAGCAGTTCGACGTCGCCTCTGTCGCGGGTGGACAGCGGGGCGAGGACCGGGTTGGAGGTGAGGGCGTTGTCGATGTAGCTGAGCGCGAACAGGTCGTCCTTGCCGGAGAGCACGTCGCCGAGGTTCCAGACGTCGGCACGGTTGGCCAGCATGTCGGGGATGCGGAAGCGCTGCCCCGACTCGGTGTACGGGTTGCCCGCCATGCACACGGCGAACCGCTTGCCGCGCAGGTCGTAGGTGCGGGTACGGCCGTTCCAGACGCCTTCGATGCGCCGCTGGGCGTCGCACAGCGAGATGAACTTCTGCAGCAGTTCGGGCGAGGTGTGCTGGATGTCGTCGAGGTAGAGCAGGGTGTTGTTGCCCGACTCCAGGGCGAAGGAGATCTTCTCGACCTCCTGCCTGGCGGTGGCGTCGGGCGCGTCGGCGGGGTCGAGCGAGGTGACCTCGTGGCCGAGCGCGGGCCCGTTGACCTTGACGAAGAGCAGCCCGAGGCGGCTGGCGACGTACTCCATGAGCGTCGTCTTGCCGTACCCGGGAGGGGAGATGAGCAGCAGCAGGCCCATCTGGTCGGTGCGCTTGCCCGCGCCCGCAGCGCCGAGCTGTTTGGCGAGGTTGTCGCCGATCAGCGGCAGGTAGACCTCGTCGAGGAGCCGGTTGCGGACGAAGGCGCTCATGACCTTGGGCTTGTACTCCTCCAGCCTGAGCCGGTCCCGCTCCTGGGCGACGAGTTCGCCGCGGCGCTTCTGGTAGGCGCGGTAGGCGGGGACACGTTCGGCGCGGAACGCGCGCGTCCTGGCCAGCGTCTCGTCGAGGCGCAGCGTGAGGCTCCGCTCGGTGATGCGCGCGTGGGTGCCGAGCAGGCCGTCGACGGTGGCGGTGAGCGCGGCGCTGGAGTCGTGCCGCGGCAGCTCGCACAGCTGTACGGCCAGCGCCTCGGGAAGCTCGTCCGACCGGTCGAAGGCGCTCAGCCACGCCTTGGCGAGCTGGATGCGGTCGGGCAGGGCGAGCGCGCGCAGGTCCTCCTCGAACTCGCGGGTGCGGGTGGGGCCGAGCGCCTGCCGGAACCTGTCGAGGATGTTCCTGGCCGCGGCGCTGGTGACGAAGCCCTCGGGCTTGCCCGCGAGCTCCTCGACGAGGTATTCGCCGGCGAGCGCGACCACGGCGGGGTCCGCGCCGAAGGCGTGCGGAGCGAGGAAGACGGAGACGGCGGCGGACAGCTCGGCCGCGAGCGTGTCGAGCGCCTCGACCTGGCCGAAGGCGTCCCGAGCCCGCACCAGCGATGCGGCCCGTGTGGTCAATGTTTTACGTGAAACATCCTGGAGACCGAATGTCCAATAGAGCTGCGCCGCCGCGCGAGCCGCCGGAGGGTAGCGGAGCAGGCCCGCGCCGTCCTGGAGCCGCTGCAGCGCAGCGAGGATCGCGGTCGCGTCGTGGTCGTGGACGCCGCGCTCGTAACCCTCGTCGTAGCGTTCCTCCGCGGCCAGCCGTACCAGGGCCGCGAGGTCGGCGCCGGCGGGGACGGCAGGCAGCAGCGAGGCGGCCAGGTGCTCGGCGCGGTAGACGTCCGGCGTTTCGGAGACCAGCAGCTGGGACCAGAAGGGCCGGCTCTCGGCGAAGGAGTCGGGCACGGGGGAGCGGTAGTCGGTGCCGGTGATCGCGAAGTGCATGGCGCCGTCGTGCGGCACCAGGGTCAGGTCGATCGGCTGGGTGTTGACGGCGAAGGCGTGGCGGCCGAGCCTGAGCGTCTCGCCGTCGGCGGAGAACAGGTCGAGGCGGTCGCGTAGCGCTCTGCCGGCCTCCTGCTGGGCGGCCTTGACCCGGCCTTCGAGCTCCTCGGCGCGCACGGAGGCGCCGAGGTCGCGCAGCTCGCCCGCGGACGAGCGGAGCTTGGCGACCATGGGATCGGTCGCGAAGTAGGTGTTGATCTCGTCGAGGGAGGCCAGCGTCGACACGCGCCGGGTCACGCTCGCGAGGATGCGGTCGGTGGAGGCGGCGACGCGGTCGGCGCGCCTGGCCCTGTCGTCGAGCTGGGTCTGCTTGCGCGCGGAGAAGGCCTCGTAGACGTCTTCGCGCTTGGCCGTGAGCTGGGCGGCGAAGTCGTCGAACTCGCCGAAGCGGGACTCCAGCGTTTCGAGCTGGAGCATGAGGCGGCCGAGCTGCTCGTCGCAGCGTTCGGGGGTGTCGGCCATCGCCAGCGCGCCCGTGACGGCCTGGCCGAGCAGGGCGAACTCGGCGGCGAACGCGGCCCTTCCCTCGCTGGCGAGCAACTGCCTGCGGCGGCCTTCGAGGACGGCGCGGGCGCGGTTGACGCCGCCGAGGACCTCGCCGATGCGTTCGAGGATGGAGGTGCGGACGGTCGCGTCGGCGATGTCGAGCGAGCCGACCACCTCGGTGACGACCTCGAGCCCCTCGGCCTGGGCGACGAGCCGTTCGGCGACGGGGGCCGCGGCGGCGACGGTGGCGATGGCGGCCGCGTCGGCCTCCAGTCGCGAGACCGCGGCGTGGTAGCCGGTGAACGCGTCGGCGCCCTCGAGGAACGACACCGCCCTCCTGCCCACCGACGTCAGCTCGTCGGCCAGCGTGGCGACGAGGGCGTCGAGAGCGGCCAGGTCGATGTAGCGGACCTCGCGCAGCGTCACCAGCCGCCCCTGGGCGCGGCGCAGCTCGGCCAGGCGGGAGACCCAGGCGTCGGCGGAGGTCAGCGTCTCGCCGCGGGCCTGCCGTACCAGGGTCGTGGTGTCGGCGGCGGCGCTCTCCAACGTGGCGACGGCCTGGAGGGTGAGCTGGGCGACGTTCTCGTACTCGTCGAGGACCTGCTCGGCGGTGGCGCGGACGTCGCCGAGCGGGCCGCGGAGCCCCTGGTCGCCCAGCCAGTGGTAGTGGTCGAAGGCCCTGGTGCAGGCGGCGATCAGCGCCTCGAAGGTCGCCTCGGAGGGCGCCATCTCCTCGACCATGCGCGCCACCGACAGGCAGTCGGAGATGCCGCGGACCAGCTCGGCGTTGCCGATGCGCTCCAGCGGCCCGGTGCCGGTGGGCTGACCGGCGGCGTAGGTGTCGGAGACGTACGGCGTCTGCCACACCTGCATCGGATGGACGCGGGTCGGCTCCTCCGAGGTCGCCCTGAAGACCACCAGCGTGCCGTCGTCGAACAGGGAGTAGCCGTGGCACGGAAGCGGGTTGGCGACCTCCTTCCTGATCACGTTGTACGGCAGCAGCAGCGACCGGCCGTCGGCCCGCGCGTGGAAGACGTAGAGGACGTCCTCGCCGTTGGGCGAGCGGATCACCCGCTCGAACTCCAGGTCGGCCACCTGGGTGTCGAAGGTCTTGGACACCCCGGTGGACAGGTAGTAGCCGCCGGGGAAGATGATGCCCTGGTCCTCGGGAAGCCGCTGGCAGGCGAGCGCGATGCCGTCGAGCCTGGTGACGGACTTGGTGCGGGTGTTGAAGACCAGGTGCCGCCACTCGGTCTCCTTGTACGGCTTGACGCGCAGCAGGATGAGCGGCCCGATCCTGGCGTGGTCGACCTCGGCGTCGGCCAGCGACTGCAGCGGTTCGGCGACGGGCTCCTGGTAGATGCCCTCGCCGGACTCCGTGTTGTTCTCGATCTTGATGGTGAGGTCGCCGCCGACCGTCTCGACGAACACCTCGTCGTAGATCGAGATGTGGGGGTGCCTGCCGAGGACGTGGTCGTCGCGTGTGGTCGGCGTCCACTCGAAGTCGTGCGAGGGAGGGAAGACGTGGTCGCGCTCCCCCCGGTTGTCCTGGTAGGTCGTCTCCCCGTGGATGTCGACGGCCCACCGCAGGACCCGCAGGTCGGTCGGCCCCGTCTGGAAGACGGCCAGCAGCTTGCCTTCGAGGCGCCGAAGCTGGAGAAGCCTGGTCTCCTTGTAGTAGCGGTACAACTCCGCGAAGTCCTTCCGGAACGCCGGGTCGCTGAGCGCGCCCAACTGTTCCGCATCGAACCTGAACGCGTCGCCGTCGCGGCTGAACCTGTGGACGGAGAACACGTCATCCACAGCCGTCTCCGGCTTCAGGCCGATGAAGACGTTGTAGCCGAAGAGCATCAGGTCGCCGACCGAGACGATGTCGCGGGGGACGCAGTTGTTCTCCGTGCGGATCCGCTCGGTGCCGATCAGGCGGAGTTCGGCGCCGCCGAAGACCTTCAGCCGCTCCTCGTTGAGCGCCTCCGCGGCCCTCGCCAGCTCCTTGACCTGGCCGGACAGCCGGTTGCGCAACACCTCGTAGGTGCCGGCCTCCAACGCGCCCGCCCCCGACGAAAGAGACCCCGCACCCGACGAGGGGGAGGGCGTGCCGGGCGAAGAGGCGGGAGCGCCCGGCGAAGGCGAGGCCGTACCGGGGGAAAGCGGACCGGGGCCGCCGGAACCGGCGGCCCCCTCGTGGGCGGTCGTCACGTCAGCCCTTCACCGCCGTGAGCGCCGCCACCGACGACTCGGCCACGCCGAGCCTGCGCGCGCTCTCCAGGAGCTCGTGCAGCTTCGCCGTCTCGGGCCCGCCGTGCGAGATGAGCTGCATGAGCAGCGCCGACACCGACAGGTTCTTCACGTCCTCGGTGCCGATCCCGCCGACCAGCCTCGCGAGGTCCTCGGTCAGGTTCGCCGACCCGTTGAGGTACGGCTCGGCCAGCGTCCGCGTGACCGACGAGTGCTCGACGAATCCGTCGACGGCCTTCGCCGCGGTGATCGAGCCGACGACCTTGTCGAAGAACATGCTGTCGCCGCCGACGATGTCGATGTTGGCCTTGGACAGGCCCGCCGCCACGACGCTCGCCTGCGACTCGGCGACCTGCCGCTGCACGTCGATGTGCTTGAGCCTGATCTCCTTGTCGGCTTCGAGACGCAGGCGGTACTCCTCGTGCGTCCTGGTCGCCTCGTCCATGGCGGCCATGGCCTTGGCCTTCTCGATCAGACCCTCGGCCTCCGCCTTGAGCCTGTCGCCCGTGACCAGCGCCATCGCCTGCTCGCCCTCGGCCTGCGCCTTGAGCCGCTCGCCCTCGACCAGCGCCATCGCCTTCGCGCCTTCGGCCTCGGCCTTCAGCTTCTCCGCGGTCGCCATCGCCTCGGCGCGGCCGACCTTCTCGATGGCGTCGGCGCCGCGTTCCTGCACCTGGACGTCGGCCAGGCCCTTGGCGGCGGCCTCCGCCTGAAGTCCCTCGGCGAGCCTGATCTTGGCCCGCGCGTCCAGCTCAGCCGCCTGCTGCCTGGCCTCGGCCAGCGTGAGTTCCTCGCGCGCCTTGTGCTTGGCCGCCGCCTCGGCCGCCTCCGCCGCCTTGATGTCCTTGACCAGGCTCTCCTGGGCCTCCGCCTCGGCCTGGATGATCGTGGTCTGGCGCAGCCGCTCGGCCTCCTCGATGGCGCGCAGCTTCTTGATGTTCTCTTCCTGCTCGGCGACCGTCTTCTCCACCGCGATCCGCTCGCGCACGACCTCGGCGATCGACCGCTTCTCGGTCTCGACCTCCTTGTCCTTGGCGATGCGCGACAGCTCGGTCTCCCGCTCGCGGGAGATGACCTCCAGCATGCGGTCCTTCTCGATCCGCTCGCTCTCGATGGCGATGACCCGCTCGCGGTTCTTCTCGGCGACGGCGATCTCGCGGTTGCGGTTCTCGGTCTGGACGCCGAGCTGCTCGTCGGTCTTGATGTGCGCGGCCTGCGCCTTGAGCCGCTCCTCGGCCTGCACGCGGGCGATCTCCGCCTCCTCGCGCGCCTTCATCGTCTCGATCTCGCGCTTCTGCTTGATCTCCGCGTCCGCCTGGCGGCGCTTCAGCTCGAGGATGGCCTCGGCGGCGTCGACGTTCTGGCGGGTGATCTCCTTCTCCTCGCTGCGCCTGAACTCGTTGGTGCGAACGTTCTCGTTGGCGGTCAGCTCGGTGATCTTGCGGATGCCCTGGGCGTCGAGGATGTTGGCCGGGTCGAGTTTGGCCATCGGCGTCTGCTCCAGGTAGTCGATCGCCGCGTCCTCGAGGCTGTAGCCGTTGAGGTCGGTGCCGATGACCTGGATGATCTGGTCGCGGAACTCGTCACGCTTGGTGTAGAGGTCGACGAAGTCGAGCTGCTTGCCGACGGTCTTGAGCGCCTCGGAGAACTTCGCGTTGAACAGCGCCTGCAGCGTGGTCTCGTCGCTGGCTCGCTCGGTGCCGATGGCCTGGGCCACCTTGATGACGTCCTCGATGGTCTTGTTCACCCTCACGAAGAACGTGATGCGGATGTCGGCCCTGATGTTGTCGCGGCAGATCAGCCCTTCGGCTCCGGTTCGGGCGATCTCGATGGTCTTCACCGAGATGTCCATGACCTCGGCCTTGTGCAGGACGGGCAACACGACGGCGCCGGTGAAGGTCACGTCCACCCTGCGAACCTTGGAGACGATGAGCGCCTTGCCCTGTTCGACCTTTCTGAACAGCCGGCTGATCGCGAAGAGCAGGCCGATGACGACGATCAGTATGACGGCCAGCAGAATGCCGAAACCGGTTGAGATCACACTCATATGCGGTCCTCCATGACGTAGAAGAACTCGCCCTCTGCGTCGTAGTCGAAGATCAACGCGGTCTGGCCGCGGGAGAGCAGGTCGCCGCCTGTCGTCCTGACCTGGACGACGGCAGACGAGCCGTCGGAGGCGGTGACCTCGGCCTGGCCGAAGGTCGCGTCGGCTCGGCCGGTGCGCACCACGCACCGCCGGCCGACGAAGTCGTGGCGGGAGGGCTCCTTCTTGTCGGGAAAGAGCCTGCGCATGGGGATGATCAGCAGTTTCGTGCCCGTCCATCCGGCGGCGAGCGCCGCGGCGAGCACCAGCGGCCCGCCGCCGAGGAGCACCACGCCTGCCAGGCTCACGAACCACGAAAGGGCGACGAACAGCGAGAAGGCGACGGCCGCGGGGATGCCGCCGAGGCCGAGCGGGAGCTGTGCGCCGTCCAGGTCGATGTCGCCGCCCACGAACATGACCACGAGCCAGTAGCCGACGACCACGACGAGTAGGAAGCTGAAGAGCGCAGCTGGGAAGGCCAGCGCGGCGTCAACGAATGCGGGCATCGGCTCCCTCGGATAAAAGCCCCCGATATGAGGTGAATATTTCCGTGGGCGGGTTGCAGCCCGCTTGAAAAACGCTTAATGCCCCGGTACGGCCAGCCCCGTCTCGTAGGCGACGATGACCGCCTGCACCCTGTCGCGCAGGCCGAGTTTGGCGAGCACGTTGCTCACGTGCGTCTTCACGGTGTGCTCGCTGACGACCATCTCCGTGGCGATCTCGGCGTTCGACAGCCCGCGGGCGATCAGCGCGAGCGTCTCCTGCTCCCTCGCCGTGAGGACCGACAGCCGCTCCGCCGACACCGACGCCGCCGCAGGGCGGGAGGTGAACTCGGCGATCAGCCGGCTGGTGACGGTGGGCGCGAGGAGGGATTCCCCCGCGGCGACCACCCGGACCGCGTTGACCAGCTCGTCCCTGCGCACGTCCTTCAGCAGGAACCCGCTGGCCCCCGCCCGCAGGGCGTCGTAGACGTAGTCGTCGAGGTCGAACGTGGTGAGCATGAGGACCTTGGTCTCCCGCCCCACCAGCCTGGCCGCCTCGATGCCGTCCATCCTGGGCATGCGGATGTCGAGCAGCAGGACGTCGGGCCGGTGCTCCCGGACCAGCGCGACGGCCTCGATGCCGTCGCCCGCCTCGGCGACCACGTCGATGTCGGGCTGCGCGTCGAGGATCATGCTGAACCCGCCGCGCACGAGCTCCTGGTCGTCGGCGACGACCACCCTGATGCTCATCGATTCGCTCCTTGTTCCACGTGGTCCCGCTCGGGGGTGAGCGGCAGCCGTACCGAGACCTGGAAGCCCTGGCCGTCGGGTCGGGGACCGGCGGTCGCGGTGCCACCGCAGGCGGCGGCGCGTTCGCGGATGCCGATGAGGCCGTTGCCGCCCGAGGGCAGCGCGATGCCCGAGCCTGCGCCGTCGTCGGTGACGTCGATCGACAGGGCCTCGTCGCTCCAGCGGAGGACCAGGTCGGCGCGGGAGGCTCCGGCGTGCTTGACGACGTTGGTCAGCGACTCCTGCGCGATCCGGTACACCGCCACCTCGACGTCGGGCCGCAGGGGGCGGGCCGTTCCGTGCACCTGGAAGGCGACCGGCAGCGGCAGCTGGGACGTCAGCGCCGGCAGGTCGGCGACCGTGGGCTGCGGCGCGCGCGGCCCCTGCTCCTCCTTGAGCACGCCGAGCATGTGGCGCAGCTGGACCATCGCGTCGCGGCCCGCGGCGGCGATGGCGTCGAAGGCCGCCTCGGCGCGGGCGGGGTTGCTCCTGACGACCACGGGTCCCGCCTCGGCCTGCACGACCATCAGGCTGACCGCGTGCGCGAGGATGTCGTGCATGTCACGGGCGATCCTCGCCCTTTCGCGCTCGGCGGCGCGCTCGGCTTCCACTTCCCGCTCCTTCTCCAGCTGTACGGCACGCTCCTCCAGCGCGGCGGCGTACGCGCGTGAGGTGGCGGTGGCCATGCCGACGGCGTAGGCGGCGACGGCGCCCACGGTGCCGCGCACGGCGGTCTCCGACGAGCCGACCAGCAGCAGGCCGCCGCCCACCGTGACGATCAGCACCGCCACCCTCTGCCACCCGCGCGAGTAGGCGGCGACGGTGTACATGCTGATCAGGCTGGCGTACCAGACCGGCTGAGCGGGCACCGAGTCGGCCAGGTCATAGAGGGAGAGCGCGCAGGCCGTCGCCAGCATGCTGCGCACGGGAGCCTTACGCCGCCAGATCAGGGGAAGCGCGGACGCGACCACGACCGCGTAGCCCCACCAGTGCCATGGCTCGCCCGAGGAACTCTCGCCGACGAACGGCCAGATCTGGACGACCAGCACCAGAGCGGTCAGCGCGAGGTCCACCTGCAGCGGCGGGAGCGCGCGGAAGCGCTCCTTGAGGCGGGCGATTTGCGGCAGATCCGACACAGCGTCCAATCTTCCTCCTTTCTCAGGGCGCTCCATGCCATGGTCGGCGACCGGACGGGGTTCGCGGATCGCCGGTGGGAGCGGTCTGTGCTCGCTCTCAAGAGGGATCCGGCACGCGAGGTTGACCTCAGGTTTGGTTGAGGTTGCAGAGTGGGGTGACTGACACGAGGAGATGATCGAGATGAAGGCTGCGGCGTTCGCGACCCCCGGTGGGCCCGACGTGCTTCAGGTGATGGAGATCGAGACCCCGCAGGCGGGTCCCGGCCAGGTGAGAGTGCGGGTCAAGGCGGCCGGGGTGCAGCCGTACGACGCGGCGGTGCGGGCCGGATGGACCCCGCCCGGCGTGACGGGCGGGCTGCCGCGTATCCCCGGCAACGAGTTCGCCGGCGTGGTCGACCAGGTGGGCGCAGGCGTCACCGGATTCGCCGAGGGCGACGAGGTGCTCGGTTTCAGCCAGTTGAACGCCTATGCCGAGTACATCGTGGTCGGCGCCGACCAGGTGGCACCCAAGCCCCCGGAGGTGCCGTGGGCGGTGGCGGGCGGCCTGACCGCCGGGGTGCAGACGGCGGAGCTCGCCTTGACGACGATCGGCCTGAGGGAGGGCGAGACGCTGCTGGTGCACGGGGCGTCGGGCTCCGTGGGGACGGCGGCGGTGCAGATCGCCCGCAGGCTCGGCGCCACGGTGATCGGGACCGCCAGGAAGGAGAACCACGACTATCTCCGATCGCTCGGCGCGATCCCCGTCGCCTACGGGGACGGGCTGGCCGAGAGGGTCAGGGCGCTCGGCCAGGTGGACGCGGCGCTCGACGGCGCGGGAGGGCAGGCGCTCGAGGTGTCGCTGGAGCTGGTGAAGGACCCGGCGAAGATCGTCACGCTGGTGGAGCACGGCAGGGCGGCCGAGCTGGGAGTGCGGCTGGTGCAGGCGGGCCGTACGGCAGAGCGGCTCGGCAGGTACGCGGACCTGATCGCGAAGGGCGGGTTCACGTGGCTGGTCCGCCGCACGTTCCCCCTCGACCGCGCCGCCGACGCGCACAGGGAGATCGAGACGGGCCACGGACGGGGCAAGCTGGTCATCGAGATCCCCTGACCCGCCGCCCGGTCACCTGGGCCTGAACGAGGACCCGCCCCCACCGCTGATCTCGGACTGACGGCATGGGGTGCGGGTCGGGCCTTCGGATCGGTGCGCCGGTCCGGCCGAAGACCCCAGCCCTCGCTCGCGGTGGCGCAGGTCGGGGTTCTTCGGTGGCCTGGGGGTGCGGTGATGTTCGTCCGCGCTCGCGGGCCGGGATGGAGGTCGGTTGGCGGGATCTTAGCGATAGGCGGCTTTTCCGCCACTGTCTCGGGCGCCCCCCTCCCGGCCACCATGGGGGGCGTACCAACGGGTCAGAGAAGGGAAGCCCCGATGTCCGCTGTCACCTCCACGCCGGCCGCCGACAACACCGCCGCGCTCGCCCACTTCGCGGCGCGGCTCGCGTTCGAGACCGATGTGTCCGATGTCGCGTCGGACCTGGCCGGCAAGGTCCCCGGCGTCGTGGTGATCGACTCGCGGAGCCTGGAGAGCTGGAACCAGGGCCACATCGAGGGCGCCATCCACCTGCCCACCGCCGAGATCGCCGCCAGGGCGGCCGATCTGGTGCCCGCGGACGTGACCGTGGTGACCTACTGCTGGGGCCCGGGGTGCAACGGCGCCACCAGGGCCGCGCTGGAGTTCGCCAAGCTCGGCTACCGCGTCAAGGAGATGCTCGGCGGCTTCGAGTACTGGGCGCGCGAGGGCTTCCCCGTCGAGACCGCGGGCGGTGTGACCAGGAACCCGGTCGACCCGCTCACCGCCCCCGTGTCCGGCATCGCCTGCGCCTGCTGACGCCCGCGGACAGGGGCCGGTTGGCGCCCCCGGCTGTAACGCGGCGGCCGGGGGCGATCATGTTCTACCCCGTCCAGCGTGCGTCAATCACGGAGATCACGTGCCCGCTGGTTGAAGCGCCCGACCTTGGCGCGATTGCCGCAGCCCTCCATCGAGCACCACCGCCGCCTGCCGTTCTTGCTCACGTCGGCGAACCACAGGACGCACGCGGGATTGGCGCACTTGCGCACCCGTTCGGGCCGCTCGCGCAGCAGGTTCACGAAGGACTCGGCGACCACCCACGCCGCGTGAAACGAGGGGTCGTCGAGCACCAGTTCCTCGTACGGCTCCGCCCCGCGCAACCTGGGCCGCCGCGCGCCGTGGTCGAGGACGGCGTTGAGCCGCGACGCGTCGCTCTCTTCGAGGACGGCCCGCATCGCCGCCCGCACCTCCACGAGCCGTTCCCGCGCCGTCTCGTCCTCGGCAGGCAGGCCGTGCCCCTCCAGCCAGCGTCGCACGTCGGCGGGATCGTCGAGGAAGTCGACCCACGCGTCCCGCTCGACCCAGTGGGTGTCGACGAGGTCGAGCGGAAGGGGCTCACCCAGCAATGGCCTGTTCACACCATCAATCTTAGCTTGACCGGTTAATGGATGGGCGTGGTCAGCGGCTCAGCAGGGCCTCGGCGATGGCGATCTCGTCCTGGTTGATCCTGGCTTCGCCGTCCTCCAGGTCCCACAGCCCGTCCTGCAGCAGGCGGCCCAGCGTCCATCCGACGGCCCGCTCCCGATCCAGCCCCAGCCTTTCGACCATCAGGTCGAACCGCCTGAGCACCGTCCCGCGCACGTCCGTGGACGGCCGGCGGTTGCGCAGCGCGGGCATCAGCTCGAACCCGGGGTCGCCCACCAGCGGCTTGGGGTCGATGGCGAGCCATGGTTCGCGCGCCCCTGCCAGCACGTTGCTGTAGTGCAGGTCCCAGTGGAGCAGCCGGTCTCCTGCCTCGCCGGCCAACTCGCGTACGGCGGCCGCGCTTCGCTCCAGCCACACCCTGTCGTCGGGGTGGGCCTGGGGCAGCAGCTCGGGCGCCTCCTCCAGCATGCCGGAGGCGATGTCGCCGAGGGTCCGCATGCCCTCGGGCCCCGGGTGCGTGACCAGGCGGGCGAGCAGGTCGGTGAGGATCTCGAGCGCTCGCTCGCAGTCGGGCATGGCCTCGAGCGAGCGGTCGCCGTCGAGGCGTTCGAGCAGGAGGGCGTTGGCCCGGTGCGGCGAGGTCGGCGACGGGACGGTCGCCTCGTCGAGGAGGTGGACGATCCCGTCACCCGCCCACGCGCGAAGGCCGGGGCCCTCGCCGATGTTCTCGCCGGTCGCGGGCTGGAGCTTGAGCGCGGCGAGGGTGCCGTCGGCCCGCCGTACGGGGATGACGAGCGACACCATCCCGTGCAGCACCGCGCCGTCGGGGCGCAGGTCCCAGCGGTCGAGGAAGTGCTCGGCCAGGCCTGGCAGGTCGGCCGTCCACGAGGGGCCCGCGTCGTCGGCGTACACCAGGTGGTGTGCCGCGAGCTCCTCGGGGACTTCGATCATCAGAAGTGCCAGGGGAACGGCGACCAGTCGGGGTCGCGCTTCTGCAGGAAGGAGTCGCGGCCCTCGGCGGCCTCGTCGGTCATGTAGGCGAGGCGGGTGGCCTCGCCGGCGAAGAGCTGCTGGCCGACCAGGCCGTCGTCGATGAGGTTGAAGGAGTACTTCAGCATCCGCTGCGCGGTGGGCGACTTGCCGTTGACCTTCCGAGCCCATTCGAGCGCGGTGGACTCCAGCTCCTCGTGCGGGACGACGGCGTTGACCATGCCCATCCTGTGGGCGTCGGCCGCGGTGTAGGTGTCGCCGAGGAAGAAGATCTCGCGGGCGAACTTCTGGCCTACCTGGCGGGCCAGGTAGGCCGAGCCGAAGCCGCCGTCGAAGCTGGCCACGTCGGCGTCGGTCTGCTTGAAGCGCGCGTGCTCGGCGCTGGCGAGCGTCAGGTCGGACACGACGTGGAGGCTGTGGCCGCCACCGGCCGCCCAGCCGGGGACCACGCAGATGACGATCTTCGGCATGAAGCGGATGAGCCGCTGCACCTCAAGGATGTGCAGGCGGCCGGTCGAGGGGGTGCCGTCGGCGTACTGGTAGCCGTCCTTGCCCCTGATCCGCTGATCGCCGCCCGAGCAGAAGGCCCAGCCGCCGTCCTTGGGTGAGGGGCCGTTGCCGGTGAGCAGCACGCAGCCGACGTCGGTGGCCTGCCTGGCGTGATCGAACGCGCGGTAGAGCTCGTCGACCGTCTGCGGCCTGAAGGCGTTGCGCACCTCGGGCCGGTTGAAGGCGATGCGGACCGTGCCCTGGTCGACGGCGCGGTGGTAGGTGATGTCGGTGAAGTCGAAACCCTCGACGACCTGCCAGGCCTTGGGATCGAACAGCTCGGAGACCATGGTTCAAGAGCCTAACGGATCTGCTCCTCGGCCCATTCGGCCCATTCCCGCTGGGCCGTGGTGAAGCGCAGGCCCCATTCCAGCACGATCCTGCCGTAGACCGACAGGTTGTCGTCGCCCTCCTCGACCGCCGCCCTGATCCCCTCCAGCGCCTCGTGCCGGGAGGCGGCGACGGTGGCCTGGTCGCGCAGGCCTCGCGCGACTTCTTCGACAGGACGTGGAAGGTGATCGGCGGCACGAGCGACCCGACGCCGCACGCGGGCGCGGCCGTCCTGCACCGCTGGACACTCGACCTCTCCCTCGGCACGGTAAAGGAGGAGCAGCTGGACGACCGGGGCGTGGAGTTCCCCACGTTCAACGAGGACCGCCTCGGCCGCGCCGGCCGCTACCTCTACGCGGTCACCGGCGGCGAGGTCGTCAAGTACGACACCGAACGCGGAACCAGCACGGTGACGCCGGTCGACGGGCACGCGGGCGAGGCGGTCTTCGTGCCGAAGGCCGGCGCCGGCGCGGAGGACGAGGGCCGGCTGATGTCCATCGTGGACGACAGGCTCCTCGTGCACGAGGCCACCGACCTGCGGGAGGTCGCCTCCGTACGGCTGCCGCGCCGCGTCCCCGCCGGATTCCACGGCAGCTGGATCGCCGACTAGCTAGCCCACCGCGCGGCCTTCGGCCCTCAGCTCCGCGAGCAGTTCGCCCTGGTCGGCGAGCATGTCCGTCAGGATCCGCCGCGCGTCGATGAGCAGATGGGCCACGTCTGGACTGGAGAGTTCGTAGACGACGGTCGCCCCGTCACGGGTGGCGCTCACGATTCCCGCTCTGCGAAGGACCGCGAGCTGCTGGGAGAGGCTCGAGGCCTCGACGTCGATCTCGGTGAGGAGATCGCGGACCGGTCTGGGACCCTGCCTGAGGAGTTCTAGCACCTGGATGCGCACGGGATGCCCGAGCGTGCGGAAGAAATCTGCCTTGGCCTGGTACAGCGGAACGGGCATGCAACTATCGTAATATAGCGAGTTGCACAATTCTTCAACTTGATAGGATGATGGCGGGCATCGAGGGAGTGGAGCCATGGGGCGAGGCAGAGCCAAGGCGAAGCAGACGAAGGTCGCTCGCGAGCTGAAGTACACCAACCACCACATCGACTACGAGCGCCTGCGCGAAGAGCTCGGCGCCGACTCGTCGAGGGACGACACGGGGACCACGGAGCAGTCGCGCGACTCCGCGACGTCCTCCGGGTGACCTTTATCACGGCATGACGGGCGATCAGCTGGGCATTGACCTGGCGTGATCGCCCGAAACGGGCAGATGGTCGCCGCGCTGGCCGTCACCCAGACCGCAGGCTACGGCGTGCTGTACTACGCCTTCTCGGTCTTTCTCCAGCCGATGCGGGTGGAGCTGCGGGCGAGCATCACCCAGGTGGCGGGCGCGCTGACGCTCGCCGTCCTGGTGTCGGGCCTGGTCGCGCCGCTGGTCGGGCGGGTGCTCGACGCCAGGGGCGGCAGGACCCTGATGACGGCAGGCTCGTTGCTGGGCGCGCTCGCACTGCTGGCGTGGTCGCGGGTCGGGTCGCTGGCCCAGCTCTATCTGGTGCTCGCGGCCGTCGGCCTGTCGTCGGCGATGGTCCTCTACGAGGCCGCTTTCGCCGTGGTCGTGGCCTGGTACGACGCGGCCCGCAGGGCGCGGGCGCTGCTCGCGGTCACGATCGTGGCGGGGTTCGCCTCCAGCGTCTTCATGCCGCTCACGGGCCTGCTCGTCGACCGGTACGGCTGGCGCTCCGCCCTGGTGGCGCTCGGCGTCGGCTACGGCCTGGTCGCCGTCCCCCTGCACTGGCTGACCTTGCGTGACAGGACCTCGGTCGCGCCGGAGCCCGGCTACGTCAGGAGCGCCCTGCGGGAACGGCCCTTCTGGCTGCTGGCCGCCGCGTTCCTGAGCCAGACCGGCGCGGTCGCGGTCATCGGCGTGCTGCTGGTGACGTACCTGATCGCGCTCGGACATGCCCCGCTGTTCGCCGCCACCGTCGCGGGACTGCTCGGGGTGCTGTCGGTCACGGGCCGCCTGGTCACGACGGGGCTGCAGGCCCGCCGGCCGACCGCGCTCGTCGCCGCCGCGGTGTTCGCGCTGCAGGGTCTCGCCGCGGCGCTGCTTCCCCTGGTCGGTCACACGGTGGCGGGCGCGATCGGCGCCGTCACCCTGTTCGGCCTCGGCTTCGGCGTCGGCACCCTGGCCCGCCCCGCGCTGCTGGCCGACCGTTACGACACGGCCGTCTACGCCACGCTCAGCGGCGCGCTCGCCCTGCCCATCACCGTCTCGAAGGCGGTGGCCCCGCTGGCGGCCGCCGCCGGCGCGCAGGTCATCGGGTATCCCGCGGTGATGGCGGGAGTGTGCGCGGCCTGCCTGGCCGCCGCGTCGTGCCTGGTCGGCTACGAGCGGGCGGCGTGAATCCGGTTCTCGCCCGCCATGAGCTCCGCCGTACGGTCGGCGGTCGCCGCAGCCCACGCGCCGGTCGTGAGGCCGCCGACGGCCAGTACCGCGGCTCCGCAACCCGCGATGATCCACCACGCGGTAGTGCCCGCGGGTGAGGCGGGTCCGGTGGCGGCGATCACCGAGCCGATGACCGCGACTCCGAGGGAGATGCCGATCTGGCGGCTGGTGGAGGCGATGCTCGCGGCGACCCCTGCCTGCTCGCGGGGCATGCCGGACACCGCGGTGTTCGTGATCGGCGCGTTGACCATCCCGAAGCCGACGCCGAACAGGACGTAGGCGGTGAACATGAGCGCGTCCGACCGCCAGGCGCCGAACGCGGCGAACAGCACGCCGCTGGCCGCCATGGCCAGGCCCGCCAGCAGCGTCGGCAGCCTGGGACCGCGGGCGCCGACGATCCGCCCCGACAGCGGCGCGAAGAGCAGCGTCATCGAGGCCATGGGGAGCATGTAGAGACCCGCGTGGAGCGCGTCGAGGCCGCGCACCTGCTGCAGGTACAGCGTGTTGATGAACAGGAAGCCGCCCAGCGCCGCGAACGCGCTGACCGCCAGCGCGGTCGCCCCGCTGAACGGCACGCTGCGGAAGAAGCGCATGTCGATGAGCGGTTCGGGCCTGCGCGGCTCGTAGATCAGCAGCCCTGCCAGCGAGAGCGCCGCCAGGGCGAAGCAGCCGAGGATGAGCGGCGAGGACCAGCCCTTCGCAGGCGCCTCGATGATGCCGAACGTCAGCGAGCCCAGCAGCGTGATCACCAGCAGCTGTCCCACGGGGTCGAACCTGCGCGCTCTCGGGGCCTTGGACTCCGGCACGAACAGCGCGGTCAGGACCAGCGCGGCGACGCCGAGCGGCAGGTTGAGCCAGAAGATCGAGCGCCAGCCCAGCGTGTCCACCAGCAGGCCGCCCGCCAGCGGTCCCGCCGCCATGCTGATGCCCACCACGCCGCCCCAGACGCCGATGGCCCTGGCCCTCTCGCGCGGGTCGGTGAAGACGTTGGTGATGATCGACATGGCGACGGGGTTGAGCATCGACCCGCCCACCGCCTGGATCATCCGGAAGACGACCAGCCAGCCCATGCCGGGAGCGAGGCTGCACAGCAGCGAGCCGAGTGTGAAGAGCAGCAGCCCGAGCTGGAACACCCTGCGCCGGCCGTACCTGTCGGCGGTGGAGCCCGACAGCATGAGCAGTGAGGCCAGCACGAGGGTGTAGGCGTCGATCGTCCACTGCAGGGCGGAGACGGGAGCGTCGAACTCCCGTTGCATGGACGGCAACGCCACGTTGAGGACCGTACTGTCGAGGCTGACGATCAGCAGGCTCATGCAGCAGATCGCCAGCACCAGTATCCTGCGGCGATAGGTCACCTTTGTACGGTAACCGTGTGCCTCAGGATGGCCGCGGCCAGGGTCTCGTGCACCTGCGGCGCGAGCATGTGGCCCATGCCCTCCACCATCAGCAGCTCCGCCCCGGGGATGGCCTCGGCGATGAGCGCGCCGTGCCCCGGCTTGGCGGGCTCGTGCGTGCCCTCGATGACGAGCGTGGGCGCCTTCACCGTGTGCAGCACGCCCACGGGTTCGAACGCCATGTCGGCCGCCGCCGCGAGCCGGTGGTTGGCCGACGCGGACAGGTCGAGGGCCCGCTCGTGCAGCCGCTCGGCCTGGCGGCGCTCCTCGTCCTCGTCGAACGGGAACCCGCCGCCTGCCAGCACCCTCGCTTCGGCGAGCTGGAAGTCGATCTGCTCCCGCCTGGTCACGGGCGGGGGAGAGGTGATCATCTTGCGGTAGAAGTCCACGAACGCGGGCGTGGGAGGGGGCAGGCTGCCCTCAGGCTGCTCCTCGCCCATGAGCGCGCGCATGACGGTCATCCCCTCCTGGCGGCCCAGGGGCGAGGAGCCGATGGCCGTCAGCGTCGACACCCGCTCGGGGTGCTCGACCGCGATCCACTGGGCGAGCACGCCGCCGGCCGAGTGGCCGACCAGGTGCGCCGACTCGATCCCGTGGGCGTCGAGCACGGCCAGCGCGTCGTTCTTGATGTCGTGCCAGGTGTACGGGTCGGCCGCGAAGTCGATCGTCTTGGAACGGCCGGTGTCGCGGTGGTCGTAGCGGATCACCCTGCGTCCTCTCGCCGCGAGGCGGCCGACGAAGGCGTCGGGCCAGCTCGCGGGGCCCTGTGACATGGAGCCTGCGATGAGCAGGACGGGCGGGTGGGCGGTGTCGCCGAACTCTTCGGTGAAGATCGTGTTTTGCATGACTAGAGCATCTCGTGATGAGAGTCGCCTGCCATCTGTAGGACTACTAGTGCCAGTTCGGTACGGGAGCCGACGCCGAGTTTCGGATAGATCTTGTAGAGGTGGTACTCCACCGTGCGCGGGCTGAGGAACAGCTGGGCGGCCACCTCCTTGCTGGACGCGCCCGCCGCCACCAGCTTGGCGATGCGCAGCTCCTGCGGGGTGAGCGCGCCGAGCACGTCACGCTCCGGCCTGGCCCGCGCCTCTCCCGCCGCGCGCAGCTCGTCGCCGGCCCTGCGCGCCCATGGGCCCGCGCCCGCCCGCTCGAACGTCTCCATCGCGTAGCGCAGGTGCGGGCGGGCGTCGCCTGGACGGTGCAGCCTGCGCAGGCGCTCGCCGTACAGGAGGGCGGTCCTGGCCCGCTCGAAGCCCTCGGGATGCAGGTTCATGGCCTCGTCGAAAGCGGCGTCATCGCCGGTCAGCGCCCTGCACCTGGCCAGCAGCGCCCTCGCCTCCTGCGTGCGGGCGTCGGCCGACCAGCGCTCGTAGGCGGCGAAGGCGGCGCGGGCCGCGTCCAGCTCGCCGCAGCGCACCGCGGCCTCCACCCGGTCGGGCGTCGAGCGCCACACGGCGGTGGGATGCCCTGTCGCGGCCAGCGCCGTGAACCGGTCGTGGGCCGCCGCGTGGCGTCCCATCCCCAGGTCGAGCAGGCCCAGCGCGTAGCGTGCCGTGCTGGCGCGCAGTCCGACACGGTGCGGGATCGCGATCGCCAGCGCCTCGTTGGCGAAGCGGGCGCAGTCGTCCTCGCGCCCCTGGAGCGCCGCGACCGCTGCCAGATTGGCCAGGTGCGCGGCGACCGAGTTGGTGTAGCCGGCCTCGCGGGCCAGCTCGAGCCCCTCCTCGGCGATCGCCGCGCTGTGGGCGAATCTTCCCTCGATCCGCTCGGCCGTCGCCACGAACTCCAGCACCACGGGTAGCTGCCCCACCATGCCGGAGACCCTGGCCGCGCGGCCCGCCCTGGCGACCAGCTCGACGGAGACGTCGGCCTCGCCCAGGTAGCTGGCCGCGGCCGAGGCCCACAGGAACTGGGCGGCGTCATGGAGCTCGCCGGTACGGCCCAGCGCCCCGCGCAGCAGCAGCGCTCCCTTGTCCCGCTCGCCGCCGAGCATCGCCCCGATGCCCGCCACCGCGTCGCGCAGGAAGCTCGGGGGAAAGGCCTCGGCACGGCGGCCGATCGCCACGAGCGCCTCGACGTCGCCCACGTAGGACGCCGCTTCCGAGGCGTCGGCCAGCATCTCCAGCGTGTCGCCCGAGGACAGGATGCGCAGTGCCTCAGCCGCGTCACCGGAGTTGAGCTCGAACCTGCCTCTGAGCTGCGCGAACTCCGGCCGGTCGGCGAGCGACCTGGCCTCGGCCAGGCAGCTCTCCGCCTGCCCCGGGCGCCCTCCGAGCCAGGCCGAGGTGGCCGCCGCGGCCAGCCGTACCGCGCGCCGCTCCCTGTCAGGCGTCAGCTCCGCCGCCCGCACGAGCGCGGTGGCCGCGTCGGCGTAGCCGCCGCGCGCCTTCGCCCGCTCGGCGGACGCGCCCAGCTCGGCCGCGACCTCCTCGTCCTGGCCCACCGTCGCCGCCGCCCTGTGCCACGCCCGCCGGTCGGGGTCTGCCACCTGTACGGCGAGCGCCCGGTGCACCTCACGCCGTCGCATGGCGCTGGACTCGGCGCAGACGGCCGACCTGACCAGCGGGTGCCTGAACCTGATCGCCGAGTCGACGCTGATCAGGCCGGCCGACTCCGCGGGCCTGAGCGCGGGCTCGGCTGTGTCCGCGGCCTTCAGCACCACGTCGAGGTCGCCCCTGCCTTCGAGCGCGGCCACCAGGAGCAGGTGCCGGGTGTCCTCGGGCAGGCGCCGCACCTGCTCGCCGAAGATCCCCGCGCCCACCGGCAGCGGCTCGGGCAGCGGTGCCGTGCCGGCCAGCTGCGCCGGGGTCAGCAGCTCCACCGTCTCGTGCAGGGCCAGCGGGTTCCCCCCGGTCAGCTCGACCAGGCGCGCGACTACCTCTCGCGCGGGTTCGGCCCGCTCGGCGAGGAGGGTGACGGCGCTGTCCTGGTCGAGCCCCCTGAGCGGCAACTCGGGCAACCCCGGCGTGCGCGCCTCCCCGCGGACGGCCAGCAGCATCGCGATCCGCTCGCTGCCCAGCCGCCTGGCCGCGAACAGCAGAGCGTCCGCCGACGCCTGGTCGATCCACTGGAAGTCGTCGACCACGACCAGCAGGCCCCCGGGCTCGGCGGCTTCGATCAGGAGGGACAGGACGCCCGCGGCGACGAGGAACCGGTCGTCGCTGCGGGCGGCGGCCAGGCCGAGCGCCCCGGCCACCGCGTCACGCTGCGGCTCGGGGAGGGCGTCGAGCTCGGCCGTGACGGGGCGGAGGAGCTGGTGGAGCGCCGCGAACGCCAGCCCCGCCTCGCTCTCGGTGCCCGTGGCCCTGAGCACCCTCAGCGGGCCGGCCTGCCCGGCCGCGTGTTCGACGAGGGCCGACTTGCCGATCCCGGCGTCGCCGCGGACGACGAGGGCCTGGCCGTGGCCCTTGTCCGCGGCGGCCAGGACGGCGGTGATGGCGGCTTGCTCGGCGGCTCTGCCGTACAGAACGTCTTTCTCACGCACCCGCTTGAGCCTACGAGCCGCCGCCCGTCAATCGTGCACAGGGTATTGGAATGGAGTGTTCCGTTCTGCTATAGTGGAGACATGATCCTCACCGAGGCGCACGAAGCCCTCCGCACCGTCATCCGCAACGTTCCCGCCGACGGCTGGGACCTGCCCACCCCCTGCGCCGAGTGGAACGTCACCCAGGTGCTCCAGCACGCCGCCGGCGACCAGATCGGCTACGCCGCGTTCATCACCGGCGGGCCGATGCCCGAGGAGAACCCCTTCGCCCCCTCGGGCAAGCTGGCCGACGCACCCGAAGAGGTGGCGGAGCGGGCGATGAAGGCCTCGGCCGACGCGTGGGCGACCGTGTCACCCGACGCCCAGGAGGTCCCGGTCCCCGTGCCGCCGAACACGATGACCTACACGCTCGGCATCGGGGCGTGCGCGCTCGACGCCGCCGTCCACGCCTGGGACATCGCGAAGGCGACGGGTCAGCCCTCGCCGCTCACCCCGGCCATGGCCCGCGAGCTGCTTTCGATCGCCGAGCAGCACATCGAGCCGCTCAGGACGTACGGCGTCTACGCCGCCGTCCTCGACCGCGCGGAGGGCGACGACGACGTGGCCGTCCTGCTGCGCTACCTCGGCCGCGATCCCCACTGGACCGCCTGAGTCCCGCCTCGGAACGGCGGGCCGCTCACCCCTGCCCGCCGACGCCGAGCCTGCGCCTGACCGCGGCCAGCTCGCCCTTGAGCCTGTCGACCTCCGAGCGCAGGTCGTGCAGATCGGTGTTCTCCGTCTCGCCCTGGGGCTCGCTCGCGCCCGCCTGCCGGGGTACCGCGTGCCTGCCCGCGTCCTGGGCGGCCGCGGGACCGCTGGCGGTCCCGTGCGCTGCGGGACCCGAGGCGGCGACGGGGCCCGAAGGCGCGGCAGACCCCGGGGCGACGGCCGGACCCGAGGGCGTGGCGGGACCGGAGGGTGCGACCGGACGCGGCGGCGCGACCGGGCCAGAGGGGAGGTCGTGGGCGGGGTCGGGGCCAGGGGTGGGGCGGGAGCGGGTGGCGCCCGCGGGGGAGTACCGGGAAAGGGGTCTCTCCATCATGAAGGCGCGGGCGGTGGAAGGATCCTCGGACGCCCTGGAGAGGATGACCGCCCCTGTCGGAACCGGGGGCGAGACGGGCGCCTCCTCGTTGTCGATGCGTTCGTCCCGCGTGGCGGTCCACCGGCTGAGCACGCCGTCGACACCGAGACGGCCTCCGCCGAGCGTCAGCAGCATCAGGCAGGCGGCCGCGAGCGCCACCACGAGCTCCCAGCGCGGTGCGCCGTTGAAGATGCCGTTGCGCGCCTCGACGAAGATCCCCGCTCCGGCCATGTCGATCAGCAGCGCGAACGCCGCGATCCGCACCCCGAGGCCGGCGACGAGCATCGCCCCGCCGATGATCTCGGCACCGGTCGCGAACAGGGCGGCGAGCTGTGGGCTCGGCACTCCGAGCTGGGTGAAGTCAGCGGTGGTGCTGTCCATCCCCGCGTGCCACTTCTGCAGGCCGTGGGCGATGAAGATGATGCCGACCATCACACGGGCGACGAGCAGTGCGAGGTCGCTGCCGATTCTCTTTGTCATGAAGATCCCCCCAGTTCCCTTTCTTCCCTCCTGTACGACGAAAGCGTTGTATGTCGGAATTTGTGAGGAGAGGTTTGACCTGCGCTATGCATGTCAGGGATCCCATGCGAGGCGATTAACGAGGAGTGACCGGAAAATCGCCTGAATGGGTGTTCTGTCGGCTTATCTGCCGGGCAGCATGTGTCGATGGAGCTCTTTCCCGCGATGCCGTACGAGGAATGGCTCGAGACCAAGGACACCTTCCACAGGTTCGCGCAGATCGTCGGGAAGGTGCGGCTGGCCGCGAGCCCACGTCGCAACCACTGGTGGAACGTGCCCTTCCACCTGACCGGCCGCGGCCTCACCACCAGGCCGATGGGCCTGCCCAACCCGTTCAGCATCGACTTCGACCTGGTCGGCCACCGCCTGATCGTCGACAGGGTGGACGGGCGCAGCGCGGAGTTCTCGCTGGTCGGCCAGTCGGTCGCCGGGTTCTACGCCAGGCTCTTCGAGATCCTCGACGACTTCGGGATCGACGTGGAGATCCAGGCGGTGCCGTACGACATGGCGGACGGGACCCCGTTCGCCCAGGACACCAGGCACGCGGCCTACGATCCCGTGCTCGTCAACCGCTACTGGACGGTCCTGTCGCAGGTCGCCCAGGTCCTCGAGCGCTTCGCCGCCGACTTCTGCGGCAAGACCAGTCCCGTGCACCACTTCTGGCACACCTTCGACATCGCCGTCACCCGGTTCACCGGCAGGGTCGTCGGCGCGGCGCCCGGAAGCGACGCCGTGGCCAGGGAGGCCTACAGCTGGGAGGTGATCAGCGCGGGCTTCTGGTTCGGCGACGAGGAACGGCCGTGGCCCGCCTTCTACTCCTACACCGCGCCCGAGCCGAACGGCCTGCACGAGCAGCCGCTGTGGCCCGACTGGGCGGCCTGGATCCCGTCGAGAGGCAGTCATCTGGCGGTGCTGAAGTACGACGACGCCAGGCAGAGCGACGACCCGGTCACCACCGTGCTCGGCTTCCTGGCCAGCGCCTACCAGGCGGGCGCCAAGCTGACCGGCTGCGACGCGGCCAGGCTGGCCAGCGTGGACGGCGTCACCGATCCCTACCTGGAATCGACCTGACCAGGCGATGAGCACACGACCGGCCCCGCCGTGAACACGGCGGGGCCGGCAGTGCTGCGAGCACGGCGGGACCGGCGATCCCGGGGGCTCAGAGGAGCGCCCTGCGCCTCAGCGCGGCCAGGCCCGCGGCGGTGAGCGCCAGCGTCAGCGCTCCCATGACGGCCACGGGCGCGAGGGCGAACTCCTCGCCGGAGAGCACCATCGGCAGGTTGGGGAAGGGCACGACGTACTTGGCGATCCAGTAGTCGATGCCCATGATCGGGCCGAGCACCTCGCCGAAGAGGTTGACGAACAGGAAGGCCGCCCAGCTGATGCCCGCCGCGGCCTTGGGCAGCAGGCCGAAGGCGAGCACGCCGACCCCCGACAGCACCCACACGGCGGGCACCTGGACCAGCGTGCCGGGAAGGACGCCCAGCGGGTCGCCGACGGCCAGCCCCATCGCGAGTCCGGACGCCACCAGGATCACCACGCTGCCGCCGAGGGCGAACACCAGATGGCTCCACGCCCAGCGCAGACGGCCGACGGGGGTGGCCAGGACCAGTTCGGCGCGTCCCGCGACCTCCTCGTTGCGCAGGCGGAGCAGGGCGAGCAGCGGGTAGAGCGCGGCGACGTAGCCGAGGCTGAGCGCGATCAGCCACAGGTAGGCGTCCGTCATGCCGACCCCTTCGCCCGCGGTGTAGCGGCGCAGGAACTCCTCGACCGCGGCGCCCTGCCTGGAGACCTCGGGAATCGACAGCGCCAGCGCGCCCAGAACCAGGCCCGCGATCGTGTACCCGATGGTCCAACCGGCCAGCAGGCCCCGCTGCAGCCGCCATGCCAGGGCCAGCGGGCCCCGCAGCGAGGCGGAACCGGCAGGGCCGGGCCGCTGCGGGATGACGCCGTGGCCGACGTCGCGGCGCGCCGCCAGCCGGTAGGCGACGGCCACGGTCAGCGCGGTCAGCGCGACGCTGGGGAGCAGGGCCGCCCAGTTGTCGTCACCGTACGGCCTGACCAGATGGCTCCATCCCTGCGGTGACAGCCACTTGAGCGCGGTCAGGCCGCTGCCGTCGGCGATGAATCGCAGCAGGTAGCTGACGCCGATCCCGAGGGCGGCGAGCCCGATCGCGGTGCGCGCCCCCTCGGTCAGCTGCGCGGCCAGCGCGCCGACACCGGTGAAGACGAGCCCGACCGCGGCGATCGCGGCGCCGAAGGCCAGTGAGCCCCCCAGGTCGTAGCCCATCGCGGCCATCGACAGGCCGGCCAGCAGGCCCGACAGTGTCGTCGCGGCGGCGGTCACCGTCAGCGCCGCGGTGAGCGGCGCGAGCCTGCCGACCACGCCCGCGCCCACCAGCTCGGCCCTGCCCGACTCCTCCTCGGCGCGGGTGTGCCTGACCACCATGAGCACCGCGAGCAGGGCGATGATCGTGTAGATCGCGTCGGCGTTCTTCCACACCGCCATCCCGGCCACGGTGGACGAGTGGACCTCGCCCGCGAACGCCGTCAGCGCCTTGTTGGCGGCCATCTCCCTGGCGAAGTCGCCGATCGAGGGGATGGAGGTCGCGTACCTGTTGGCCTGTCCCGCCGCCAGGACGGCAGGCAGCGCCATCCACGCCGGCGCGATCAGCCGTTCGCGGCGCAGGATCAGCTTGACGAGAGTCTTCATCGGTCGCTCTTCTCCGAGTAGTGCCGCATGAACAGGTCCTCGAGCGACGGCGGCCGGCTGACGAGGCCGGTGATCCCCGCCTCGGCCAGCCGGCGCATCACCTTGTCGAGGTCCTCGTCGTCCACCTGGAAGGTGATCCGCCCGCCCTCGACCGCCAGGCCGCGCGCCCACGGCAGGTCGGGGACCGGCCCCGACAGCGTGGCGGTGATGCTCGTCATGGTGAGGTGCCGCAGCTCGGCCAGGGTGCCCGACTCGACAGTGCGACCGGCGCGGATGATGCTCACCCGGTCGCAGAGCGTCTCGACCTCCGACAGGATGTGGCTCGACAGCAGCACCGTCCTGCCGCGCCGCCGCTCCTCCAGCACGCACTGCTGGAAGACGGCCTCCATGAGTGGGTCGAGCCCCGACGTCGGCTCGTCGAGGATGAGCAGGTCCGCCTCGGAGGCGAACGCCGCGACCAGCGCGACCTTCTGCCTGTTGCCCTTGGAGTAGGTCTTGGCCCTCTTGCGCGGGTCGAGCTCGAAGCGGTCCATCAGCTCGGCGCGCCGGGCGGCGTTGAGACCGCCGCGCAGCCTGCCGAGCAGGTCGATCACCTCGCCGCCGGTCAGTGAAGGCCACAGGTTCACGTCGCCGGGCACGTAGGCGAGCCGCCTGTGCAGCTCCGTGGCGTCCTTCCACGGGTCGCCGCCGAGCAGGACGGCGGTGCCTGAGTCGGCTCGCATGAGGCCGAGCAGGACGCGGATCGTGGTGGACTTGCCTGCGCCGTTCGGGCCGAGGAAGCCGTGCACCTCGCCCGTGTTCACCTCAAGGTTCAGGCCGTCGAGCGCGTGGGCCTTGCCGAAGCTCTTGCGGAGCTCGCGGACGGAGATCGCGGTGTTCATGGCTCGAAAACCTAGAAAATCCTGAGATCAGCCGGTATCGGGCAGGTGCCCAATGATGAGCGTGCGGATCCCGCCGGGCGTGCGCAGCGCGAACGTCATCCCCTCGACGAGCTCCAGGTCGTAGCCGACGATCTCGCCGCTCGCCGTGTGGAGCGCACCGCGCGGGTTGAGGCCGTGCAGCGACTGGTCCTCACCCAGCTTCACCTCGCCGAACAGCGTCCCAGGCCGGAGCGTGGGGTACTCGACGGGACCTGGCCGGTGGACGGTCTCGCGGAAGCCGTACAGGAGGGAGACCTCGGCGCCGGAGGCCGCGGCCATGGCCGCGCTCATGGCCGCGCCCTTCGTGATCACCGCGAGCTCCTCGTCCGACTGCGGCATCGTGCGCCGGAGGAAGCCTGGCCACACCGACAGGAACGTGACCTGCGGGAGCTGGCGGAGCACGCTGTCCCACACCGGGTACGGCACGCCGTCCAGCCCCACCACCCCGACCCGCGCGTAGTCGAGCCCCAGGTCCTTCGCGGCCTCGGCGATGCCGTAGGCGTGCCTGGCGGCGCGCGCCCCGCCCATCCACGGGGAGCGCGCTCCCAGGCAGACGGGGGCGCCGTGCCTGGGCACGATCGCGGTGGTGTCCGCGGCGTCGGTCAGGTAGGAGCCGTCGTAGGCGAGCACCGCCTCGACGTTCTCGCCGTCCATGAGGTCGCGCATGAGGGCCCAGCGGCGGTCCCGCTCGTCAAGGGAGAACATGGGCCGACGGTAGGAACCGGATGAGAATCCAGGTATCAGGCATTCGCCCGATATGTTGCCTGCCATGTTGCATGGCCGTCAGAAGGAGCTGGACCGTCTCCGCGGGCTCGTCGCCGACGCGAGGCAGGGGCACAGCGCCGCCCTCGTGATCCGTGCCGAACCGGGAACGGGTAAGACCGCTCTGCTCGGCGCCGCCGCGCACGACGCGGGCATCCGCGTGCTGCGCGTGGAGGGAGTGGAGACGGAGGCGGAGCTGCCGTTCGCGGCGCTCCACCTCATCCTGCGCCCGCTGCTCGGGGGGCTCGACGCGCTGCCGGAGCCGCAGGCCGACGCGCTGCGCGGGGTGCTGGGGCTGGCCGCGGGCCCCGGGGGTCATGACAGGTTCCTGACGGGACTGGCCACGCTGACGCTGCTGGCCGAGCATGGCCCGCTGCTGTGCCTGCTGGACGACGCCCACTGGATCGACCGCGCCTCGCTGGACGCGCTGCTGTTCGCCGCCAGGCGGCTGGAGGCCGATGGTGTCGTGCTGGTCTTCGCGACCAGGTGCGTGGAGCGCGACCTCTTCACCACGGCAGGGCTGCCTGAGCTGCGCCTGGAGGGTCTGGAGCGGGCCGCCGCGCTGGAGGTACTGGCCGAGCGGGCCCCCGGGCTGCCGCCGGCCACGAGGGACCGTGTCGTCGCCGAGTCGGGCGGCAATCCGCTCGCCCTGATCGAGCTGCCCCGCATGGACGTCGACTCGCTGGCCGCGGGGCCGCTGCCGATCCCGCACCGCCTCCAGGAGGCCTACCAGGACCGCGTCGCCGCCCTGCCGCCCGACACCCGCACGTTGCTGCTCGCTCTGGCGGCCGAGGGCGAGCTCTCCGCCGCGCTCCAGGCGACGGGACTGTCCATCGCCGCGCTGGCCCCCGCCGAGTCGGCGGGCCTGGTCGCGGGCGCGGACTTCCGGCATCCGCTCGTGCGCGCCGCCGCCTACCAGAGCGCCTCGTTCGGCGAACGCGTCGCCGTCCATCGCGCCCTGGCCGACGTCACGTCGGACGAGCGCCGCGCCAGGCACCTGGCCGCCGCTGCCACCGGCCCGGACGAGGAGGTGGCCGCCGCGCTGGAGGCCGCGGCCGCGACGGCCCGCGAGGTCTCCGGTTACGGCGAGGCCGCCGCCGCGCTCGAACGCGCCGCCCGTCTCACCCCCGACACCGGCGAGCGGGCCCGCAGGCTCACCGCCGCCGCCGCGCTCGCCGCCGACTCGGGGCAGGGCGAGCGGGCCCGCGTCCTGCTCGACCAGTCGGCCCACCTCGCGGGGTCCTCGCAGGAACTCGTACGGCTGCGCGCCCGCATCGAGTTCGAGCACGGCTCACCCGAGTCCGCCTGGCGGCTCCTCCTCGACGCGGGACAGGATCTGCTCGTCGAGGCGGCCCGCGTGGCCTGGTCGGTCGGCGACGTCGAGGGGCTGCGCGCCGTCAGGGACCGCATGGGCGAGGGCCGTGCGGGCCTGGTCGGCGGGGCCGTGGAACTGCTCGGGGCCGACCCGGGAACGGGCCTCGACCTGATCAGGCGGCACCTCGGCGAGGCGCCTGAACGCAGGGACGGCCTGGACCTCAACCCCACCTCCTTCGCCCTGCTGTCCGGCGACTTCGCCACCGCCCGCGACCACCTGCGGGCGCTGGCCGCCGACCTGCGCTTCCGCGGCGCGATCGGCTGGCTGCCCGGCGTGCTCGCCGTCCTGGCGGAGACCGAGACGCTGCTGGGCTTCACCAGGGCGGCCGAGGCGACGGCGGGCGAGGCCGTGCGCATCGCCGAGGACACCGGACAGCGCAGGCACGCGGTCGTTGCCCGCGGGCTGCTGGCCCACGCCGCAGCGCTGCGCGGCGAACAGCCGGGCGGCGAGCTGGACGGCGACTGGGCCGAGCGGGCCCGCGCCGTCTACGACCTGCTCTCCGGTAGGTGGGAGTCCGCGCTCGACCGGCTCGGCCGCCTGGCCCATCGGCCGCACGGCGTGTGCTTCGCCGCCGACCAGGTCGAGGCGGCCGTCCGCGCGGGCCGTCCTGCCGAAGGGGCGCTTGGCAGGTACGAGAGCTGGGCGCTGGCGTCCGGCCTGCCGTGGGCGCTGGCCGTGCGGCAGCGCTGTCTCGCCATGCTCGCCGACGAGCCCGAGGAGCACTACGAGCAGGCCGTCTCGTGCCCCGACCTCCCTCTCCAGCAGGCCAGGAGCAGACTGCACTACGGCGAGTGGCTGCGCAGGTCCCGGCGGAAGAGCGAGGCGAGGATCCAGCTCAGGGCGGCCATGGAGGCCTTCGAACAGGCGGGGGCCGTCCTGTGGGCCGACCACTGCAGGGCCGAGCTCAGGGCGGCCGGCGAGGCCGTCGTCGCGCGCCCGGCGGACGGCTCGCTGTCCGAGCTCACCCCGCAGGAGCTCCAGATCGTCAGGCTCGCGGCCACTGGGGCGACGAACAAGGAGATCGGCGCCCAGCTCTTCCTCAGCCCGAAGACCGTCGGCCACCACCTCTACCGGGCCTTCCCCAAGCTCGGTGTCTCCAACAGGACGGAACTGGCCAGCCTGCATCTCACATAAGCCCATATAGTCGGGCGAATGTCCTCCCCCTCCCGTTTGGGTTGGCTCGACGCCCTCAGAGGGCCTGCCGCGCTGGCCGTGGTCCTGCATCACGCGGGCTGGACCTATTTCCCTGACCTGTGGGCGGAGGTGGATCGCAGGATCGACGTCGGCACCTGGGGCGTCTTCGTGTTCTTCCTGGTCAGCGGCTACATCATCCCCGCCTCTCTGGAACGCCACGGCGACGTGCGGTCCTTCTGGATCGGCAGGGGACTGAGGCTGCTGCCGCTGCTGCTGGTGGCCGTCGCGCTCGCCCTGCTGCTCGCGTATGGCGGTGTCTACGAGCTCCACCAGGGCCTGGCCGCCAAACCCCTGTTCCTCGTCGTCCTGGGGAACGGGACGATGTTGCAGGAACTGCTCGGTGTGCCCGCCGTCATCGGCGTGATGTGGACGCTCTCGTACGAGATGGCGTTCTACCTCATCGCCGTCGCGCTCTTCCGCACGGGCCACGCCCACAGATCCGCCCCTGTCGCCGCCGGTCTGGCGCTGCTCGCCGTACCGGCGGGGCTGGTGCTGCCGGGACCGGTGATCGGCGGGTGGCTCGCGCTCCTCGGGCTGCCGGTGCTCGCGGCCATCGCCCTGACCGTGTGGGGGACAGGCAGGACGCGTACCGCGGCGGCCGTGGCGGGCGGCGTGCTGGCGCTGACGCTGGTGGCCCTCGGCAGCAGGATCGGGGCATGGCAGGGCCTGATCATCCTCGCGGTGATGTTCGCGGGCACGGCCGTGTACAGGGCCGAGCGCGGCCAGATCCGCCGGAGCACGGCGGTGGCGGCGCTGACGGTCGTGCCGGTGTGCGCGCTCTTCGCCAAGGACGACCCGGGCTGGGCCCCCGCGATCCTGGCGGCGGGGGCCTGCTTCGCGGCGTTCTTCGCGCTGCGGCGTCTGTCCTTTCCTCGGTGGCTGACCCATCTCGGGGTGATCAGCTACTCGACCTACCTGCTGCATCCGCTGCTGCTGCGGGCGCTGCCGTCCGTGTGGCTGTACGTCCTCGTGCTGCTGCCGTCGGCGTACGTGACGCAGCGGTTCGTCGAGCTGCCCGCGCAGCGCCTGACCAAGCGGCTGGCCCTGGCCGGCTCAGGGGTGCGTGCCGTACGCGGCGAGGAAGGCGCGCGCCCCTGACGCGGCGAAGGCCGCGAGCTCCTCGGCCGAGACGGCGTCCGTCCTGCCGTGGAACATCACCCGGTTGCTGGGGATCCACAGCAGCAGCCCTGCGAAGTGGTTGGCGGCCGTCGCCGGGTCCTCGACCTTCAGCAGCCCGCGCTCGTGGAGCCGGGCGAAGCACCCGGCGACGGTCGTCAGGGCGCGGCCGAAGCCGCCTTCCCAGTAGGCCGTGCCGAGGGCGGGGAAGCGGGCCGCCTCGCCGATGACCAGCCGCCTGGTCTGCTGCACGCGCGGATCCATGATCGTCGTGACGAACGTGCCCGCGAGCGTGTGGATCGCCCGCTCCACGTCGTCGGTCTCCGCGACCCGCTCCGAGATCTCGACGAAGGGATCGCCCACCCGGTCGCCGATGTCCTCGATGATCGACCGAAACAGATGCTCCTTGTCCTTGAACTGCTTGTAGACCGTCTGCTTCGAGACCGCGGCGATCGCGGCCACCTGGTCCATGCTCGCGCCCACGTATCCGTTCTCCAGGAACACGGTCAGGGCGGCATCCATGATCTGCTGACGTTTCGCGGCGGACCGCGGGGTCAAGTCGGTCAATTCAGTTCTCCTCCCAGTACTAGACAGTACCGTACTGAGTGAGTACTGTACCGTCTAGTACCGCAGCGCTTCTCGAAGAAAGCAGGCACTCCCATGGCCACCGTTCACTCCGCCGACGGCACCGCGATCTCCTACGACCGGGTCGGCTCGGGCCCCGCGGTGATCCTCGTCGACGGCGCCACCGCCCATCGCGCCGTCAACCCCACGGCGGGCGAGCTCGCCGCGCTGCTGTCGCCCTCGTTCACCGTCTACACCTACGACCGCAGAGGCCGCGGGCAGAGCGGTGACGCCGCCGCCGACGTCACCGCGGCCCTCGCCGTCGCCGCCGAGATCGCCGACATCGACGCGCTGATCGCCGAAGCCGGCGGCAGCGCCGCCCTGTGCGGTTTCTCCTCCGGCTCGGTGCTCGCCCTGGAGGCGGCGCTCGCCGGCTCGTCGATCTCGCACCTCGCGCTCTACGAGCCGCCGTTCGTCGTGACCGACGACCGAGCCCCGCTGCCCGCCGACTACCGCCCGCAGCTCCAGGCCGCTCTCGCGGAGGGACGCCGCGGCGACGCGGCCGCGATGTTCCTCGCGCGCGCGGTCGGCATCCCCTCCGAGTACGTGGACGGCATGCGCCAGGGCCCGCACTGGGCGGCCATGGAGGAGATCGCCCACACCCTCGCCTACGACGCGGCCGTGATGGGGTCCACCATGTCGGGCGAGGTGAAGGAGCTCGAGCGGTTCGCCGCCGTCCAGGTGCCCACGCTCGTGCTCTACGGCGGCAACACCGAGCCGTGGATCGCTTCGGCCGCCCGGGCGCTGGCCGAGGTCGTCCCCGGCGCGCGCCTCGACTCCCTCGAAGGCCAGGACCACCAGGTCGCCGCCGCCGCGATCGCGCCCCCGCTCGGTCGATTCTTCGCCTAGCGTTCGGGCGGACCCGATAATCGAGGCGTGCGCGGTCTCTCCCGGCGATCATTCCTGCGGCTCGGCGCGGTGGCCGCGATCCCCTACCAGGGAGAGGACCCGTTCGACCTGCTGCGCCGCCGATGGCGCGAGGTGACCGTGGGGCCCGAGCCAGGCGCGGGCGGGCCGTACAGGACCGAACGGGCTGCGACGGCGGCCCGGTACCGCGACACCATGGCCCCGCGCGACGGGTCGCTCTGGCCGGATCTGGCGTTCCCCTCCTTCACCGAGACGCCCGCGCGGCTGCAGGCCATGGCCCGCGCCTACGCGGCGGAGGGCGACGCGAGCCTGGCCGAGGCGGTCGCGACGGGCATCGACCACTACCGGCGCCACGTGTACGCCGCGGGCGCGGCCCCGGCGGGCAACTGGTGGAACTGGCGGATCGGCACTCCCAGGCGGCTCCTCGACGCGGCCGTCCTGATCGGCCCGCACCTCACGGAACGGCGGAGCGCTCCGCTGCGCGACTCCGTCGACCACTTCCTGCCGGCATGCGTTCTCGGTGACTACAGCGGCACCAGCACGGGCGCCAACAGGGTGGACCAGTGCACGGTCATGCTGCTGCGCGCCGTCCTCGGCGCCGACCGCGACAAGGCCGCGCTGGCCGCCTCCGCGCTCGCGCCCGTCTTCCCCTACGTCGACGAAGGCGACGGGATCTACAGGGACGGGTCCTTCATCCAGCACACGACGGTGCCCTACCAGGGCGGATACGGAGTGGTGCTGCTGTCGGGCCTGGCGACGCTGTTCGCGGTGCTGCGCGGAACGCCGTGGGAGGTCACCGACCAGAACGTCTTCGACGCGGTCGAGCGGTCGTTCGCGCCGTTCGTCCACGACGGCTTCTGCATGGACCTCGTCAGCGGCAGGGGGATCGGCAGGCGACCGTACGGCGACCACCGGCGAGGACACGAGCTCGCCGCCGCGATCCTGCTGTTAGGCGAGTCGGCCTCCGCCGCCGAGCGCGCCCGCTGGCAGGGGATGGTCAAGGGATGGGTACGGCGCGCCGCCCACCGGCCCCCGCTCGACCCGGCCGAGCGCGCCCGACTGTCCGCGATCATGGACGACGACGCGATCCCCGCGCTCGCCGAACCCGCCGGGCACCGGCTGCAGGCGATGAGCGCCCGCGCCGTCCACCGCAGGCCCGGCTGGTGCGCGGCGCTCAGCATGGCCTCCTCCACGATCGGCCACTACGAGCACGGCAACGGCGAGAACCTGCGCGGCTGGCACACCGGCTCCGGTCTGCTCTACTGGTGGGCTGACGGCCACGGCGAGCAGTACTCCGACTCCTTCTGGCAGACCGTCGACCCCTACCGCCTGCCCGGCACGACGGTCTCCACCCTGCGGCTGCCCGACGGGGCGGGCGGCGCATGGGGTGACACGTGCCCGCAGGGCCGCTGGGTCGGCGGCGCCACCGACAGCATGTACGCCATCGTCGGCCAGCACCTCAACGGCCTCGAGAGCACGATGGAGGCCTTCAAGTCATGGGTCTTCCTCGACGACGCGGTGGTCTGCATGGGCGCGGGCATCAGCGGCGGAGACGGCGTCCCCGTCGAGACCGTCGTGGACAACCGCAGGACCGACGCGCGCCTCACCGTCGACCGCGTGGCCGGCTGGGCGCACCTGGAAGGGCATGGCGGCTACGTCCTGCCCTGCGCCCGGCTGCGCACCTCGCGCGAGCGGCGCACCGGCGGCGCGGCGACGCGAGGTTACGTGACGCTCTGGATCGACCACGGCGTCGACCCCGGCTCGGCCGGGTACCTCTACCTGCTCATGCCCGGAGCCGGCGCGGACGCGACCATGGCGCGCGCCGCCGACCCCGCATGGGCGCGCGTGCTGGCCAACACCTCCAGACAGCAGGGCGTCCACGTCCCCTCGCTGGGGATCACCGCCGTCAACTTCTGGAACGCGGGGGCCGCGGGCGCCCTGTCCGCCTCCGCTCCCTGCGCGGTCCTCGTCAAGGAGAGGGGCGACGGCACCGCCACGGTGACGGTGGCGGACCCGCGCAGGGATCTGGACGAGCTGACCGTCACCTGGGACAGGCCGGTGACCGAGGTGCTCGCCGGACACCCGCTGCTGTCGGCCGCCACCACGGGCCCGAGGCTCACGCTCGTCTGGGGGCGGCTGGCAGGCGCGGGCGGCGGCTCGCAGACGGTGACCGTACGGCTCGGCCGCTGATCGCGCGTGGTTTCTCGTGCGGCCGGGTGCGAGCCGTGCGTGACTTCTCGTGCGGCCGGGTGCGAGCCGTGCGTGACTTCTCGTGCGGCGGACTTTCAGGGCGTGCAGAGCTGGGAGTGCAGGGTGTCGAGGGCCCACCGTTGCCAGCGCTCGGGCGACCAGCCGCGATCGCGGACCATCAGCAGGTAGAGCTCGGGGCTGAGCATGCCGTACAGCAGGTCGGCGGCCTGCTCGTCGGTGACGTCCGCGCGCGCGCCCGCCTTGCCGACCAGCGCCTTGGCGGCGGTGAGCTGGACGGTGTAGCGCGGGTCGAGCCCCTGCGGCCACAGGGCGGCGACCTCGGGGTCCATCGCCGTGGCCGTGTCGATGACCCTGGTGATGGGCGCGACCCGCTCCAGGATCGCCCGGACCCCCTCGACGTGCGCGCGCAGGTGCTCGCCCGCCGTCGGTGCGGCCATGGCGTCGCGGAACCAGGCCCTGTCCATGGTCGCCACGGGCTCGTCGTCGCCCGCGATCGTGAGGTCGACCAGCTCCTTCAGCAGGGTGCGCTTGTTGCCGAAGACGAAATAGATGGTCTGGACGGCCACGCCCGCCTGGTCGGCGATCTCCTGCAGGTTGGTCGCCCCGTAACCGTTCTCGACGAACAGGTCGTAGGCGGCGGCCACGATGCGCCGGCGCGTCTCCCGAGCTTTCGCCGCCCGCTTGGACACCGGCTTGACAACTCCCATGGCTAGAGTCTATCTCTATATTCAGTTACTAGACGTCAACTCTAGAGAGAAGGTTTAGCCATGGCAGTCGTCCGTACCACCCGCTTCCAGGTCGACCCGGCCAACGTCGAGGAGCTGCTCACCAGGCGCGCCACCCTCATCTCCGCGGTGAGGGCCGGATACCAGGGCCTCACCGAGACCAGGCTGGCCCGGCTGGAGGACGGTACCTTCGTCGACGCATGGCGATGGGACAGCGCCGAGAACATGCGGACGGCGCTCGCCGCCGCGCCGACGCTGCCGGAGGCGGGACCGGCGTTCGCGCTCACCGTGGACGCGACCGCCGACAACGCGGAGATCGTCGACGAGCGATGACCCTCTCGTGCGGCCGCGTCACTCGTCAGGCTTCTCGTGCCTCGACCTGATGACCCTGTCCTTGATGCGCAGGGACATGAGCGAGGCGGCCGAGGCGAGCACGACCAGGTTGAACGCCATCTGGACGATGAGCAGTCCTCTGGCCAGCTGGCCCTCGGCATGGATGTCGCCGTAGCCGACGGTGGCGAGCGTGGCCACCGCGAAGTACAGGGCGTCGGTCTTGGTCCTGAGGTCGGCGAACTGCCCCGTCGTCCACGTGGCGACGGCGAAGTCCGCCAGCGCGAACAACGTCACGCCCGAGATCGTGAGCAGGATCAGGCCGCTCAGCGGAAGGGTCCCCCGGTCGGCCTCCGCCTGCCGCCTCGCCTCCCTCGCCACGCCCCAGACCAGCAGCGCGGTACCCAGGACGAACCCGCCCAGCCGTACCAAGGCGAGCCGGCCGTCCCTGGTCTCCTCCACCGGCAGGAGGTAGTAGAGCCCCACGATGAGGGCGGCGTTCCTCGCCGTCGCCCACGCGTATGTCGGTCTCACGTCGTGGGATGCGGGGAGCCCAGATAGGGGAAGGAGGGCAGCAGGTCGGCGTGGGGGCCGATGCCGTCGTCCGGGACCCTGCCGTTGGTGACCATCCCGATGCGGACGTCGGTGACGTCGTCGTCGAGCCTGCGGCCGTTGGGGTAGGCGGCGGGCTCGGACCGGTCGAAGCGCAGGATGTCCGGCAGGACGGCGGCCAGCCGGTCCCTGGCGGCCTCGGCGTCGTAGTCGCCCGAGTGCCGCAGCGCCGCGACCCACGAGTCCAGGTAGGTGGCCACGTCGTCGGCCGGTTCGCCGCGGTTGTAGGCGTCCTTGGCGTCCTCGGCGTTGAAGTAGGCCGTCAGCGACGGGTGGGCGCCGCGATCCACCGAGACGAGCCCGTCCCCCTCGCGCAGGCAGACCCTGGCCCACACGCCGATCCGCGGCGCGGAGCCCAGAACCCAGTCGGGCACCTCGAGGACGATGCCGATGACGTTCTTGTCCGCCATGGTGTCGATCCCGGTCCACTCGAAGCCCTTGCCGATGCCGTCCAGATCGGCGAAGAACGGGTCGCTGCGCAGGCCCGCGGAGAACCTGAGCCAGCCCGTCTCGGCGATCTCGGGCTCGGGCCCGAAACTCACGGGGACGTCGGTGAGGACCTCCTCGCCCGCGGCCTCCCACGACCTGGCCTCGTCGTCGGTGCCGTGGAAGACGGTGACCGTCTGGCGGCCGTCCCTGGGCGCGGAGAAGACGAAGCTGAACGCGACGTCGGCGCGCGCGTCGCCGTCGTTGTCGATGTTGAGCCGGTACACCGCTTCGGGATGCGGATGCGGGCCGTGGGTGGGGTCGAACGCGAACGAGTTCACGTTCATGATGAGCACGGTGCTCTGCGGGGTGGTCGGCGACTCGAAGGCGAACACGTCGGTGAGGTCGAGGCGCGCGTCGCCGGACGGCGGGCGCAGGTTCGGGCCGCTGAGATGGTGGGACATGGCCGTCTCCGATCGAGGTGTTTCCGCTGTCAGGGCCACCTGACCGGGGGAGACGCCGGATGCCCAAGGTCGAGGCTAACCCGGCACGGGCTAAGAGTGCGCGCGCACCCCCTCGGTGTGTCCGGACATCGCGCCCTCTGTACCCGGCGCGGCCAGGTCGGACAGCAGCCTCGCCCACCGGGCCGCGATCGTCGCGCCGTCGTAGCGCAGGGCCGTCCGCAGCGCGCGGGCGCCCATCCGCCGGCGCGTCGCGTCATCCCGGATGAGGCGGCCGATCGCCGCGGCCAGCGCTTCGGTGTCGCCGGGCGGTACGAGGAACCCGTCGCCCCCATGGGTGAGCATCTCCCGCGGGCCGTGGGGGCAGTCGAAGGCGACCACCGGCACCCCCTTGGCGAGCGCCTCCAGGACGGTCATGGGGAACCCCTCGTGGCGGGAGCTGAGCACGAAGACGGAGGCCTGGTCGAACTGGGCGCCGATGTCGCGAGCGGCGCCCGGCAGGTCGACCGAACCGGTCAGGCCGCGCTCCTTCACGGCGGCGAGGAGGCGGGCGCGTTCCGGTCCCGATCCGACGATGCGCAGCGTCCAGCCGGGGTGGGCGGCGATGACCTGCTCCCACGACCGCAGGAGCAGGTCGAAGCCCTTGACCCTGGTGAGGCGGCCCATCGCGAGGACGGTCTTCGCGTTCAGCGGGGACGGGCCGCCGGGCACGGGCGAGACGGCGTTGGGGATCCGCAGCAGGTGGCGGGGGGCGCGCTCGCCCAGAGCCTCGCGGTAGGCGCGCAGGTCGGCCTCGGTCAGGGTGACCAGCGCGCCGAGCCTGCCGTACCTGCGGATGATCAGTTTTCGGAGGGCCGGCTTGTGCGTGCCCAGGCCGACGTGCTCCTGACCGATGGTGATCACGCCGGGTGGCGCCAGGAGGGCGGCGGCCAGGTTGAGCCCGGGCCTGGTGGTGATCAGCACGCCGGTGCGCAGGGAGCGAAGGAAGCACGCCAGCCGCAGGTCGGTGCGCAGGTCGAAGGTCGCGTAGGCCGCCTCCTGACAGGGGATGAGCCGGCTGCGGCGCAGCCGCGCGAGCGAGGGGAAGCGGGCAGGACGGCGGCCCACGCGGTCGTCCAGGAAGGTGACGCGAACGCCCGGCGGCACGGGGAAGAACGGCTCCTGCCTGGTCCTCACGACGCTCACGATCTCGACGTCGTGATCGGCGGCCAGCCGGCCCGCGAGGCCGAGGACGGTGCGGATGGTGCCGCCCATGCCGTAGGCGTGCAGCAGGAGGATCTTCACCTGCCGGGCGTCGGGCGGGCCTGCCCTGCGCGCCCTGCGGCGGTTGGCCGCCCGCAGCGCGAGCAGGCCCAGCGGCCGCACGCGTCGCAGGGCCGGCTTCAGGCAGGTGGTGATGATCGAGCGGGCGCCACCGGCCCAGGCGGACCGGCTCGACCGCACGATCGCCGCGGGGGCGGGCCGTAGCCTCACCCTTCCACGGTAGGAAAGGGCAGGTCAGCGCCCGCTGAGCGAATGGTAAGCGAGCGTTTGCCTTCGAGCGGGTCGCGCCCGCGTGAAAGCAGACGCCCGCCGCATGGCCGGGCACGCGCCGAAGGCTCAAAGGTCTCTGCGCGGCCTCCCGCTCAGCCGCCGCGGGCGAGCAGTTCGGTGACGGTGACGGCCCGCAGGTCGCGTTGGTGCAGCCCGTCGAGGATGCGGGGGAGCGCGGCGAGCGTCTGCGGATGGCCCAGATGCATGCTGACGATGCTGCCGGGCCGCACCGCGTCCAAAACGTTGCTCGTGATCGCCCCCCGGCCGGGGTTCAGGTTGTCGCCCGCGTCCACGTCGTAGGACAGGCATGTCCGGTAGCCGGTTCGGCGGGCCAGGTCCTGGATCACAGGGGTGGCGTGCTGCGTGGCGGACTGGCGGAACCACGAGCCGACGGACCCGGTCAGGTCGTGCAGCCGTTCCGCGCACTCCTCGATCTCCCTGCGGGCCTGGTCCTCGGAGAGCGCGGAGATGTCCAGGTGGTGCATGGTGTGGTTGCCGAGGTCGTGGCCCGCGCCGACGATCCGGTCGGCGATCGCCCTGTCCAGCCAGGTGCCGACGGCGAGGACGGTGGCACGGGCGTGCTCCCGCTCGATCGCCGCCAGGACCTTCTCGGCGAGCGCGGGTGTCCCCGCCCCGTGGAAGGTGAGCGCGACCAGCGGGCGGTCCCGTGGACCGTTCGTCACCTCGCCGGGCAGGAGCGGTGAGAGAGCGGTCCTGTCCCACGCTCCGGAGGCCGTCTGCGGCCCCGCGATGTCCCATCCGTCCTCCTTCGGGAGGGCGGCGGACGGTGAGCAGGCGGAGAGTGCGGCCACCCCGCCGATCGTCAGAAAGCCGCGGCGGTCGATCAACGGGAAGCCCCCGTGCGCCCGAGGGAGTAGCGCCCGCGGGCGGTCACCTCCGGCGGCGCGCCGCGAGAAACCGCGGCCATGGCCGCCGCACCCAGCATGCTCATCACCCAGGCCAGTCGCATGCGGCACAGCCTAGGAAGGCATCGGCAGCGCGCGGGCAGCCCGGAGTCAACCCCGCGTCCGTGAAATCCCAAGGGATGCCAGCCCGGCCCGGTGTCGCGTCATCCCTCGCCGCGCGGCCTGCTCCGGCGGTAGTGGCGGGCCGCCTTCGCCCCTCGCCCCGCTCTGGGTCGTCTTCTCGCCGGTCAGAGGCCTGGCCGAGCCCGCCGACGCGATCGCGCCCGATCAGCGGGGCGTGAACCTCTCGAACATCGCGTCCGACCTCTGACCAGGGCCCGCGCCCCACCGGCTCTCCAGGGTCTACCGTGAGGTGCCCGCCAAGCCCGCCGGCCGAGGGAGGACCCATGACCCCCGCATGCCCACAGTGCCAGGGAGAGCTGAAAGCCTTCGAGGTCATGCTGCGCCGGCACGGCTGGGCCGGGCGGGGACCAAGGCCGAGGCCCGAACGGTGGTGGACGTGCACACGATGCGGCTGGCTGGGCTGCCAGAACCGTGAGGGCGAGCGCCCCAGACCGATGCGGCGCATGGAGGGCGACGAGGCGGACTGCTTCTTCTGCGGCGAAGAGCAGACCAACGTCGCCTCCGACGTCTGGGAGCAGGACGGTGAGCTGCGCGACTGGGTGGTGTGCCTGGCCTGCGGTACGAGCAACCCCCGCCGCGTCGGCCACGCCGCCCCGGACGGTGAACGACCCGCCTGACCCGGCGGAGGTGGCTGTGCCCGCACCGATCCAGCCGATCACCCTGGAGCAGCGTGCGTTGACCGTCAGCCGATCGTGCGCGCGGTCCGTCAGGGTCGTCCTCGTCACCACTCATCGAGGAGTAACGATGCGAGCCCTGATCTTCAACTCCGACCTCACTTTCGGCGTCGTGCCCGACCCGGTGCCCGCACCCTCCCAGGCGCTGGTCGAGGTGGCCGCCGTCTCGCTCAACTTCGGCGAGATCGCCTACAGAAGCGCGGACGTCAGGCCCGGGTACGTCCCCGGATGGGACGCCGCCGGAGTGGTCGTCCAGGCCGCCGCCGACGGCTCCGGCCCCGCCGTGGGCACCCGCGTGGTCACCTTCGGCTGGTCGGGGGCATGGGCGGAGCTGCGCGCCGTGGACACCGCCGAACTGGCCGTCGTGCCCGACAGCGTCGACCTGGGGTTGGCCGGTGCGCTCCCGGTCGCCGGCGTGGCCGCGCTGCAGGCGGTACGGCGGCTCGGCCCGCTGACCGGCCGCCGGGTCCTGGTCACCGGGGCGTCCGGCGGTGTCGGCCGCTACGCCGTACAGCTCGCCGCGCGCGCCGGCGCGCACGTCGTCGCCTCCGTCGGAGGCCTCACCCGCGCGGAGGGCCTGCGCGAGCTGGGCGCCGCCGAGATCGTCATCGGCCCCGAGAACCTGCGGGGCCGGGTGTACGGCGTGCTGGACAACGTGGGCGGGAGGCAACTCGCCGACGCGTTCTACCGGCTGGAGGACGACGGCGTGGTCATGGCCATCGGGCGGGCGGCCCGCGAGGCCACGGTCATCGACTTCGAGCTGGCGGGCACGCGTTCGGCGCGGGGCCGGATCGAGAACTTCAACGTGAGCACGCCGTTCGGCGACGACCTCGCCCACCTCGTCGGACTGCTGGCGGAGGGCGAGCTGGACGCGCAGGTCGGGTGGCGCGGGCCGTGGGACAAGGCGATGGAGGCGGCCGACGCCCTGCTCGCCCGCCGCGTCCACGGAAAGGCGGTCCTCGACCTGTGACGCGCGGCGCGTCACCGGGCGCGTCTTCCCGGCCGGCCGGGTGGATCCGCCCGCGACTCCGGTCGAGGCCGGCGCACGCTGGTCCTGGAGGGTCCTGTCCTGGCTGCGCGCCTACAGTCGAAGGTGATCGAACGCACGTCTCAAGCGTCGGTTGCCTCCACATCCACCGCGCCGCCGACCGGCTCCATCGGCCCACGATCCCGACGGAAAGGACCCGCCACCATGAACCACGATCCAGCTATATCCGGCGGCCACTCCGGAGAAGACGGCGGCACGCAGCACGCGTCCATGTCCCCGTTCCTCAGGGATCGGCTCGATGCCGCCACCGCCGCGGCCCGTGCCGAGCTGATCAGCGCCAGCGAGAAGAGAGCCGGCCTCCTGCTGTCCTGGGCGGGCGTCGCCTACGGCGTGATGGTCACCCTCATCCTCACCGGCCCGGCCCGCTTCCCGGGAGTCGGGCGCTTCGGCGTCATCCTGGCGCTGGTCCTGCTGTCCGCGGCGGTCCTGCTGATCCTGATCACCATCCGCCCTCCGTCGCCCAAACAGGGCGGGCAGAGAATCCTCGTCTACGCCGAGGAGCCCACGCCCCAAGCCCTGATCGAGCGGATGAACGCCGACACAAGGAACTACGAGCTGTTCCTGGCCACCGACGCCCTGCGGATCGCGCGGATCGCGCGCACCAAACACCGCAATCTGCGCTGGGCCGTCAATCTGATCGTCACCGGCATCTCGGTCATGACGGTCATGGTCTTCCTGGAGCGCCTGCTCTGACACGGTCCAGGATTGGTTGCTCGTCTCGAACGGCTCGCCTCGTCGCGGTCGTCACCTCGGCGGCACCGCGCATCTCAGCCGGTGCCGCCGTCTCGATCACGGCCGAGTACAGCGGCGATCGGCAGGGCCGCCGCCAGACCGCTGACCAGCACCGCGGCAAGCGCCCCCAGAACGGCCTGTTCGTCGCCGAAGGCGATCCCGAGGGCGGCCAGCGGAGGTCCCACGTTGCGCACCGACGCGCGCGGCGCCCGGCGCCGGCCGGACAGGAAGAGGACCTGGCCGCTGCCACGAACGCTCGAAGCGACACGCGTCATGGGCGCCGGATGACCGGCGCCCATGACTCAGGCTGCTCCGTTCGGGCGCTGGCAGGCAAGGAGCCGACTCATGGCCACGACAACAGTGCTGACGATCAGATCAGCACGGTCTGCGGCTCGGTTCCGTCACCTGCCTGGCTAGGCGCCTCCGATGGTCTCACGTCTTCTTTCTGGTGGTTCCCCTGGTTGTGCTGGTGGTCCTCGTAGGCTTCGCGCCACCGGCCACCTTGGTAGTGGGGGTGGTGTACTGCTCCAGGACCTTCATGATCTCGGGAGTCAGAGCCTCTGCCAGCGCGGGCGCGAGAGCCTCGGCCAGGGCGTCGGCCAGAACCTGTGCGAGCAGGAGCCTTTCGATTGTCGATGCCTTCAGCATCGCGCGCGGCGCTGCTGTGAGGGCTGTTTCGATCAGGGCGGCCATGGAGTCCCCACCGCGGGCAAGAACTTTGGTGGACTGGCTGGCCTCATTGAGGATGTCGCGAATGACGTCGTCGATCAGCGAATCCACCGGGTCATGCTCGGTTGGTTCGGCGGCTTCCTCTGACGCCATGAGTTGCTCCTCTGCGGTCGATGTGTCCTGTCCCTGGCTGCCGATTCAGGCCGGCTGTGGGACTTCCTTTCTGCCTGCGATCGGGAGTAGCGCCACTACCGGTTCGCGAGCGCGGCGAGCAGCAGCGGGTGCTCGATGCCGCTCTCCTCTCCGCCTTCTCCGCGGCGGCGCATGAGCATGCTGAGCAGGAGCGGGTGGTCGATGCCGCTTTCCTCGCCTCCCCTGCGGCGGCGCATCAGCGCGGCGAGCAGCAGCGGGTGCTCGATGCCGCTCTCCTCTCCGCCTTCTCCGCGGCGGCGCATGAGCATGGCGAGCAGGAGCGGGTGGTCGATGCCGCTTTCCTCGCCTCCCCTGCGGCGGCGCATCAGCGCGGCCATGAGGAGCGGGTGCTCGATGCCGGTCTCCTCACCTTCGCCGCGGCGAGCCGCAAGCGCGGCAAGCAGGAGGGCTTCCAGGGATCGCCCTTCACCCTCGCGCTCGGCGGTCTCGGTACGCTCGGCGGCCTCTGCGGTGGCGGTCATGGCATGTCCTTTCAAGCGCTGGGATAAGCACACCAGGTTCGTGATGGGGATACATCGTCCCGATACCCGACGCCTTCGATATATATTCATAAAGAAATACCCAAGAAAAACTGGTCGAATATCTAAATAGACCTGTTCGATCTGCTTCTTGCTTGTCCGCGAGCATGATCGACCTCGGCCGGCTCCGGCCTCAGGGAGGATCCGGCTCGATCATCGCGGCCGATCGACGGGCGGCGCTCGACCGCTCATCCGTCCCCGGCCGCGACGACAGGCTGGAAGGGGCTCGATGGCCGCGGAATTCTTCCGCCTTCGCATACGCGCAATTGAATTCTCATCGACGAAATTCATTGGGTGCGCGGTGGTGAATATGTCATTCGCATGTCTTGTGGTTCGACGACCATTTTCGATGAATGGTGGCTCACGCAACGCTCGCCGCAGTGATCCTCGCTGGAGGCGCCGCTGCCTTCTTTCATGCGGCCCGAGTGGCACGCCCGACCCGCGTACGCCATCCGCTTCGGCGACCACCTGCGAGAGGACCTTGCGGCAGTGGCGGCGCGGCGGCGGATCGCCGACTGTGATCCCGCGTGCGTTGATCTCGGCTGGACTCTCCCCCTGTGGGAGGCCGCATGCTACTCCTGACGATCCTGGTAGCCGGTCAAGGAAGTAGCGGGGCGACCGGAGCCGGAACTCGGCGAGCCGGCGCGCGTCGGCACGGACAGTGGCCACGTGCACGCTGATCGCCCAGTTGTTGAGGAGAGCGACGTATGACCATCGTGAAGGACATCGAGGCCCGCGGCATGCACCACTGCGAGACGACGGCGCTGGGGGTGCTGCTGCGGCATGAAGGACTCGATCTGTCCGAGCCCATGCTGTTCGGACTGGGCTCGGGCCTGTCCTTCGTCTATTGGGACAGCAAGGGCATGGCGTTCCCCTTTCTCGGAGGCCGCGTCAAGCCCTTCGAGCTCACCAGGAACCTGACCGCCAGGCTCGGGCTGACCTTGCTGGTCGAGGAGACCACCTCGCCGCGCAAGGCGTGGGAGAACGTGGCCGCCCCCATCGACGCAGGTCAGCCGGTCGGCCTCCAGCTCGACTGCTATCACCTGGAGTACTTCCGGTCCAAGGTGCACTTCGGCGGCCACGTCGTCGCCATGTACGGCTACGACGAGCACGACGTCCACCTCGTGGACACCGACCAGCAAGGAGGAGCGGTGCGCACCAGCAGGGGCAGCCTGGCCATGGCGCGGACCGAACGCGGCCCGATGACCGCCAGGAACCGATCATTCACCATCACCCTGCCGGAGCACTCGCCTTGCTGGCAGGACCAGATCATCCCCGCCATCAGGGACTGCGCCGACGCCTTCCTCGCCGCTCCCATCGCGAACCTGGGCCACCGCGGCATCGAGAAAGCCGCCGAAAAGGTGCCCACATGGCTGCTGCGCACCGGCAACCCGCAGCAGGACCTACCGCAGGCCGCCCTCCTCATGGAGAAGGGCGGCACCGGCGGTGCCTTGTTTCGCGCCCTCTATCGTGACTTCCTCGGCGAGTGCATCCAGCTGATCGACGACGGCAACCTCCGCGCAGGTCATAGGTTGTACGCCGAGGCCGCCACCCTGTGGACGGACGTGGCCGGCTTGATCACGAAGGCCGGCGAGAGCGGCGACGTGGAGCATCTCGAGCAGGCCCGCGTCATTCTCCGCGATCTTTCGTGCATCGAGAGGAATGCCATGCAGATGCTGCGTCAGGTGTAGCTCAAGGTCATACCTCGGCCGATCAGGTGGCGGCGTAGCCGGTCGTCGTCACAATTCGGCACAATTGCCGATGTGAGAGTCGGATTGCTGGGACCGTTCGAGGTCAGGAACCGTGACGGGGCCGTGGTGGAGGTCCCTGGGGTTCGGCTGCGCGCACTGCTGGCAGTGCTCGCCCTCGAACCTGGCCGGATCGTCACGCGTGCGAGGCTGGTGGACTGGATCTGGGGGGAACGGCCGCCCGCGGACGAAGTGAATGCCGTGCAGGCGTTGGTGTCCAGGCTGCGCAAGGTGTTGCCGGACGGTGTGGTCGAGGCGGATTCCGGCGGGTACCGGCTGGCCGTGGCTCCTGATGCCGTGGACGTGTGCAGGTTCGAGCACCTGGTCGTCCAGGCCCGTGCCGCCGAGCCTGCGGCGCGGGCGGATCTGCTGCGCTCGGCCTTGGCATTGTGGCGCGGCACGGCCATGGCCGACATCGCGCTGCAAGAGAGCGACGCGTTCGACGCCGCGGTAGCGCGTCTGGACGATCTCTATGTCGCCGCGCTCGGGGATCGGGTGGATGCGGATATTCGCCTCGGCCGTGGCTCGGAGTTGCTCTCCGAGCTGACCGAGCTGGTTGCCAGGTATCCGCTGCGGGAAGGGTTCGTGGCGGCCTTGATGCGAGCGCTCGCCGAGGCGGGGCGTGCGAATGAGGCGTTGACCGTGTTCCAGCGGACGCGCGAACGGCTCGCTGAGGAGTTGGGCGCCGATCCATCGGCTGAGCTCTCCGCGCTGCACACCGCGTTGCTGCGCGGCGAACTGGGCGAGCGGGCGGAGAACCGCAGGACGAACCTGCGCGCCGAGCTGACGAGTTTCGTCGGCAAGGACGATGACATCTCCGCGATCGCCGTTGTGGCCATAGGGCACCGGCTGGTCACCTTGACGGGCGCGGGTGGCGCCGGCAAGACAAGACTGGCCACGGAGACCGCGCGGACGATGCTCGCCGAGCTGCCGGACGGGGCGTGGCTGGTCGAGTTGGCCTCGGTGCAGGCAGGCGGTGAGCTGGCGCAGGCCGCCCTTACCGCGATCGGCCTGCGTGACCAGGCGCTGCTCGGCGATGCGCGGGCAGGGGACCCGATGGATCGGCTCATCGCCGCGGTCCGGGAGCGCGCGATGTTGCTCATCCTGGACAACTGCGAGCACATGATCGAGGAGGCCGCGGCTTTCGCGGATCGGCTGCTGGGGGAGTGCCGGAGGCTGCGGATTCTGGCCACGAGCAGGGAACCGCTCGGTATCACCGGGGAGGTGCTGTGGCAGGTCGAGCCATTCGCGCTGCCCGCGAAGGGCGCGGACCCCGCAGAGGTCGGGTCCTCGCCCGCGGTGCGGCTGCTGCGGGACCGTGCGGATCTGGTGCGTAAGGACATCGGCTCCGACGCGCACACCTTGTCGGCCATGGCGCGGATCTGCCGGGCGCTCGACGGGATGCCGCTGGCGATCGAACTGGCCGCGGCACGGCTGCGCACCATGTCCATCGATCAGCTGGCCCGCCGGCTCGACGACCGATTCCGGCTGTTGACCGGCGGCAGCCGTACGGCGCTTTCCCGGCACAAGACGCTGCGCGCGGTCGTGGACTGGAGCTGGGATCTGTTGAGCGAGGCCGAACGTGGCGTGCTGCGGCGGCTTTCGGTGTTCTCCGGCGGGGCGAGCCTGGAAGCGGCCGAACGGGTGTGCGGAGATGAGGCGTTCGCCGGGGAGCAGGTACTCGACCTGCTGACCGCGTTGATCGAGAAGTCGCTGCTGCTTGCCGACGGCGAGGGCACGCGCTACCGGATGCTCAACACCATCAGGGAATACGCCGCGCACCGGCTCGCCGAGGCAGGGGAGACCGAGTCGGCGCGCCGGGCGCACCTCGCCTACTTCACCGAGCTGGCCGAGACGGCCGAGCCGTACCTGCGTCGGGCCGAGCAGCTGGAATGGCTGGCCACGCTCGAGGCCGAGCACGACAACATCAGCGCGGCACTGCGCGGGGCGATCACCGAGGGATGGGCGCAGGAGGCGATGCGGCTGGCCGGGGCCGTGGGCTGGTACTACTTCCTCAGCGGGCACAGGACCGAGGGCACCGAGTTGAGCATCGCGGCGGCCTCGCTGCCCGGTGAGGTGACCGACGAGGTGCGGGCGATGGCGTGCGCCATCGTGACGATGTTCGTGACCTCCGGGCCCGGGCGCGATCAGTACCAGGCGCGGGAGTGGATCCTGCAGGCGCACCGGTTCACCCAGCGCAGCGACTACCGCAACCCGCTGCTCGGGTTCGTCGCCCTCTGGGAGCGGATGCTGCAGGAGCCGACGGGGTTCCTCCCCGCGTTCGAGCCGCTCATCGCCGACGACGATCCGTGGGTGCGCGCGCAGGCCAGGCTCACTCGTGGCCGATTCCGGCTCACACTCGGCGGCGACGAGACCGACGTGGACAACGACATGGAAGTCGCCCTCGCCGAGTTCCGCATGCTAGGCGAACGGTTGGGGATCTCGTTGGCGCTGACCTTCCTGGGCGATCGGCTCGCCATGCGCGGCGAGTTCGCACGCGCGTGTGAGCACTACGAAGAGGCGGTCGCGGCACTGACCGAGATGAGCTCGACCGAGGACGTGGTCGGCATACGGGCGCGGCAGGCTCAGCTGTACTGGCTGCTCGGCGATGAGCGATCCAGCACGTCCGCCATGGCGGAAGCGCGGCGGTGCGCGGACGGGATCACCTGGCCGGACACGATCGCCGAGCTGGCGATCGCGGAGGCGCAGCTGGCGCGCTTGCGCGGCGAGCCGGACAAAGCCCACCAGCACCTGACCACGATGCTGGCATTGACGGACGACGGGGAAGCATGGGGGTACTTCCGTGCCATGGCCCAGGACGTGAACGGCTACCTCACGGAGGATCTCGAGAAGGCCCGCGCGTATCGGAACGAGGCGTTCCGCGCGGCCGTGGAGACGACGTACCCGCCGCTGATCGCCGGAGCGTTGATCGGGATCGCGGATCTCGCGCTGCGCCAGGGGCAGTACGAGCAGGCCGTGCGATTGCTCGCGGCGAGCGACGCCGTGCGCGGTACGCCCGATCGTTCGCAGCCGGACGCTTCCAGGATCGCCGCGGACGCGCGGAATCGCCTCGGCGAAACTGTGTTCGCCGAGGCGACCCGTGTCGGGCAGCAGCGGGACTGGCGGGAGCTGGCCGAGATCACGCTCGCTTCGTGAACGACTTGCGCGCCCACAGGTAGCCGATCAGCGTGAGTCCCACACACCAGGCGATCGCCGTGATGGCCGTGCCCGTCGACGGCGTGCCGGTCAGGAACCCGCGCAGGGTTTCGATGATCGGGGTGAACGGCTGGTACTCCGCGAATTCCCGCACGCCCGGCCCCATCTTGTCGGCCGGCACGAATGCGCTGCTCAAGAAGGGAAGCAGCATCAGCGGGACGCCGAGGATGCCCGCGCTTTCCGGCGACTTCGCCGCGAGACCGGCCGCGATGGTCAGCCAGCTGATCGCCAGCACCGTCAGCACGACGATGCCGATCGCGCCGAGCCACTCCGGGAAGCTCGCCGACGGGCTGAATCCCATCAGGAACGCGACCCCGACGACGAGCGTGATGGCCACCAGGGTCCGCAGCATGGTCGCGACCACGTGCGCGTTCAACACCGCGGCCCGTGACACGTCCATGACGCGAAGCCGGTTGATGAATCCGGTCGTCATGTCGGAGTTCACCCCGGTCGCAGTGGGGCCGATCCCGTAGCCGACGGTCATGATGATCAACCCTGGCGTCGCGTAGTCGACGTAGTCGCTGCCGACGCTGAATCCGCCGCCGAGCACGTAGACCATGAGGAACAACAGGAAGATCGGCATGATGATGGCGTTGAGCAGTGTCAGCGGATTCCGCATCGTGTGCCGGAAGTTGCGCCGCATCATGGTCGCGGAATCCGCGAGGGAAGCTGAGATGGCGTTCATCGTGCGTTGACCTCCGTGTTTCCGTGACCGGTGAGGGCGAGGAAGACGTCATCCAGGTCCGGTGTGTGCACCGACAGTTCCTCGACTTCGATGGATTGCGCATCGAGCCGATCGAGCAGCGCGCGCAATGACCGCACCCCGCCATCGCCGGGCACACGCAAGGCCAGCTCTTCGTCGTCCCTGGTGGACCCGGGCAGGGCCCGCGCCGCGACGTCGAGCTCGTGCTGGTTGGTGAACCGTAGCCGGACATGGCTGCCGGGAACCCGGCGCTTGAGCTCGTCGGCGGTGCCCTCGGCGACCAGCCGGCCCTGATCGAGTACGGCGATGCGGTCGGCGAGTTGGTCGGCCTCCTCGAGATACTGGGTGGTGAGGAAGATGGTCCTACCGTCGGCGACCAGGCCCCGGATGATCTCCCACATGGTGCGGCGGCTGCGCGGATCGAGTCCCGTCGTGGGCTCGTCCAGGAAAATGATCTGCGGCTCGCCGACCAGCGTCATGGCGAGGTCCAGCTTGCGGCGCATGCCGCCGGAGTAGGACGCCGCCTGCTTGCCCGCCGCTTCGACCAGATCGAACCGGTCGAGCAGCCTGTCGGCGATTCGTTTGCCCTCCGCCTTGGGCAGGTGCAGGAGATCCGCCATCATCAGCAGGTTCTCCTTGCCGGTGAGCAGGTTGTCCACCGAGGCGAACTGCCCGGTGACCCCGATCGCCGCGCGCACCGCCTTGGCAGCCGTGGCCACGTCGTGCCCGGCGACGACCACCTTCCCGGCGTCGGGGGTCAGCAGCGTGGTCAACACGTTCACCGTCGTGGTCTTCCCGGCGCCGTTGGGCCCGAGCAGGGCGAAGATCGTGCCGGCCCGGACGTTCAGGTCGATGCCGTCGAGCACGGCCTTGTCTTTGTACGCCTTCCGCAGCCCCGAGGCCGCAATGGCTGAACCGTTCATGGCGTCCACCATCGCCGACCGCGCTGATACCGGGCCGTCGCCGTCCTGACGCGGCCGCTGACACGACACCGCGGCAGACCGGATCGCCGCCGGGACCTCTGCCAGGCGGGCGCGAAACTCTCCACTCCCGGCGGAACGCGCCCTCATCCATCTCACACCGCAGCGGCCCGCCGATGGCGGCGATCAACGTGCAGGGTGCGGGACAGCCACTCGGTGACGAGGTCGGCGATCAGGGTGCCGGCTCGATCGTTGAGGTGGATGTGGTCGGTGAGCATGGTCAGGCCATTGCCTGTGGCGATGTCGTCCAAGGAGCGGCGCAGGAGATAGTGCTGCAGGGCGACGCGCAGCGCCAGGCCGAAGCTGAAGGCGAAGTGGGGCGCGGTGCTGTTCGAGCGGATGTGCTCGGAGATGCGCTCATATGTCGGCAGGTAGGTGATGCCCGCACGGGTGGCGGCCTGCTCGATGGCAGCGTTGTAGGGGGCGAGTTCCCGGTTGGCCGGGCCGTCGAGGTCCTCGCCGAGCGGGGGCGCCGACAGCAGGGCGATGTGGGCGGTGGTACGGGCCTGCAACTGGTTGACGATCTGTTCCAGGTTGGTTCGGAAGCGGGTCACGGGGATGCCGTTGCGGGCGTCGTTGGTGCCGATGAGGATGGTGACGGCGTCCGGCCGGCAGGCCACGACCTCCTCCATGCGGTCCAGCAGGTCGGCGGTGGTGTGGCCGTTGATCCCCGCGTTGACGAACTCGTGCCCGCCGGGGCCGAGCCGCTCGCGCAGCGCACCCACCCAGTCCGCGCTGAGGCTGGCGTGGGTGAGGCTGTCACCGAAGGCGACCGTGACGGTGTGGGTGCCGGGCCTGGGCCCACGGGTGCGGAACTTCTTGGGCGGGTTGGCGGGCGGGCGGCGGAAGGCCAGGTACATCAGGGCACCCAGGCCGCCGATGAAGAGCAGGATCAGGGTGATGGCGACGGTCATGGTGATCTCCGGTGGAGTTTCAGCGGGTGTTGGCTGCTGTTGACAGCCAGTGAGAGGTGAGGCCGGTGATGACTGCTGCGCCGCGCTCGCTGAGGTGGACGTGGTCGATGAGGAACTCGCGTCCGCCGGCGCGGGCGATCTCGTCCCAGCTGCGCCGTAGCAGGTAGTGCTGGGCGGCGACGGCGAAGGCGAGCGGGAAGCTGAAGGCGTACGGCTGCCGCCCGCCTTGCGGCCGTAGGCGGTCGGCCAGGCGCTCGTGCACAGGCAGGTAGTCGACCTGCGCCCGGTGCGCGATTTCCTTGATCGCGGCGTTGTATCCGGCGAGCCTTCGGTTGATCGCTGTGTCCAGGTCCTCGCCGAGGGGCGGCAGGGACATCAGCGCGATCCTGGCCGTGGTGCGGGACTTGAGATGGTCGATGATCGCGCCGAGATTGTCTCGATACTGATCCAGCGGGACGCCGTTGCGGACGTCGTTGGTGCCGATCAGGATCGCGACCGCGGCCGGGTGGCAGGCCACGATGTCGGCCTCGACCCGCCGGCGCAGGTCGGCGCTGGTGTTGCCGTTGATTCCCGCGTTGATGAACGCGTATTCCTGGTGTTCGGGCTGGGCGCGCAGCGAGCCGACCCAGTCCGTGCCGAGTGTGCCCTGGGTCATGCTGGCGCCGGCGGCGACCACGCGGGGGCGGGCGTCCGGCCTGTGGCCGTGGGCGCAGACTTCGGCCGGGGCCTGCTCAGCCGGGCGGAGGAAGGTGAGGTAGCCGACCATGCCGGTGCCGGCGAGCGCGACGGCGAGTAACAGGCACAGACCGATGATGATCTTTTTCTTCATGGTCAGTATCCCAGGGCGAGGCTGTGGCAGATGGTGGCCGGGTCGGCCAGCGCGGCGAGGATGGCGTGGGCCAGATCGGCGCGGGCGATGGTGATGCCGCCGCGTACGTTCTCATCCAGGGCGGTGCGGTAGGGGCGGTGCGCACCGTCGGTCAGGCGTGGAGGCCGCATGATCGTCCAGTCCAGGCCGCTGGTGCGGACGGCTTGGTCGGTGTGGGCGAAGTCGGTGAACCCGGTGCGGAGGAGTCGCCGCAGTAGCGGCTTGACCAGGAAGCGGTTGAGTGGCCCGTCACCGCCGTCGACGATGTGCCCGCTTGCGGTGACGACGATCAGGCGGCGGGTTCCGGCGGCGCGCATCGCGGTGATGATCGAGCGGGCGCCGTCGGCGCATACCGTCGCCTCCGCCTTCGCACGAGGTCCCAGGGCGGAGACGACGGCGTCTCGGCCGGTGAGGCTGGCGCGGATCGCGTCGGGGTCCATCACATCGGCGACGACCGGCTCCAGCCGAGGGTGCGGTGCCTGGTGGAGCCGGGCCGGTTCGCGAACGACCGCGGTGACGTGGTGGCCCGCGTCCAGAGCCTGGCTGACGAGGTGCTGTCCGGTGCCGCCGGTGGCGCCGAAGACGGTGAGTTTCATCTACACTCCCAGTGGTTAGTAAACGCTCGTTAGCCGCTTTCGAGGCGAGACGTTAGCGAGTGTTTACTAACCACGTCAAGCGTGATCCGACCAAGAAGGGACTCAGATGGGCACCAGGGACGTGATCCTCGACGCGGCGGCCAAGGTGATGGCCGAGCGGGGACTGGCCAACATGACAACCCGCCAGATCGCGCAGGCCGCCGGGTTCACCGAGGCGGCCCTGTACAAGCACTTCACCAACAAGGCCGACCTGATCGTGGCGGTGGTGCGGGAGCGCTCGCCCGGCATGACCCGGCTGGCGCAGGCGCTTCAGATCGGACCGGGCACGGGCGACCTGGCGGACAACCTCACCGCCATCGCCCAGACCGCGATCGCCTTCTACCGCGACGGCTTTCCGATGTTCGCCTCGATGTTCGCCGACCCCGCCACCCTGGCCACACACAAGGAGGAGCTGCGACGCCAGGACGCCGGCCCGCACAAGGCCAACGAAGCACTCGCCGCCTACCTGCGCGCCGAACAGGCAACCGGCCGGCTACGGCCGGACGCTGACGTGCAGGCCGCCGCCGGACTGCTGCTCGGCGCCTGCTTCCAGCAAGCCCTCCTGGATCACATGTCCACACCCGACCTCCGCGACGACGGCGAAGCCGCAAGGGAGTTCGCCCACGCGCTCCTCGCACCGTTGGTTCCCTGACGGGCTCCCCCCTCCGGGGGACCATGGCGGCGTCGAAACCCGGCCCCCGAGTTCCGCTGGGCCTGCGTCGTGTCCCAGGGCGGCGTTGAAGGCTGCTGGGCTTTCGGGCTCCCCTTGCGGCGAGGGGCGCCTCCTCCGTCAGGCTGCACTGATCGTGACCTCTGCCCGGTTGCTGGAGCGCTGACCAGGGCCTGGTCGCGCCGCCAGGCGACCGGAACGCGGCGGGACACGCCCACCCGCACGGCCGGGATCCGCCCCTCGGTGAGGGTTTTCCTGATCGTGCGCCCGTCCCGACGAATCCTCACGTCATGCCCGGCAGCTGGGTTCGCGACCCCGATAGTCCGAACCCGCAGGTATCAGCGCAGTGTCACGGCTCGTTCTGGAGGCAGAAATGCAGATACCCCGAGCCGATGACCTCGGGGTTGATCTTGTGTCCGAGGGGCGTAGTGAGCCCTTCGCCGATCTTTGGATAGCGGTCAGAAGGGGCCGAGCCGGCTCCCGTCGCCTCATCGTGTCGAGACCGTATCCCCGACCGGCCGCGACGATGGGCACTGTCCCCGCCCGGGCGGCGTGGGCCACCGGCGAGAGGCGACGGGGTGGTCCGCCCTCGTCGCCGTCGTCACCTGGTCAGCGACCATCCCGGGCGGGAGACGCGGTCAGCGGCACAGGTTGGTCAGCCGCGTCGCGATCTTCAGGCCCGCTTGCTTGGTGGCGCCGCTCCACATGCCTCCCGCCACATCGTAGATCCTGTTGCGGAGGACCGACCATGAACCGGTGGTCGGCTTGTTGAGCCGCTTCAGCCAGGCCCTCGCGTCAGCAGATGCCCTGCTGCAGGAGTCGGCGGCGACCTGGGCCGTCGCCGCCTGCGACGTCCCGGATGCATGGGCGGCCGTGACCGGCAGTGCGATGGCCGCTGCGACCAGCAGGGGGGCGGTCATGATGCTGATACGACGAAAAGTCAAGATCTTCCCTTCGCGAAAGCCATGATCGACTAGCAAGATCATCCGGCAGTGTAGCCGGGGGCGCCACGACGATGCCAGCCCGGGGGTACGGAGCCTTGACCGCCAGACATAGGAGACATTCGACGGCGCCGGATACGTTCCGGACCATGCACAAGGTCGTGAACAGAGCGCTCGCGCGCGGTGTGGCCGCGGCACTGGCGCCGGCCTTACCGGGCCAACCCCGGAGGAGTCAGGCTGAGACCGTGATGATCGCCGGCGGGTGCCGCGCGCCGTACGGTGGACGTGAAGCCGTCGCGAGGTTCGCCGCGATCACGGGCGGCAAGGGCCGATCAAGCCTCGTTATGGTGGCGAAAACACAAAAGCCCCGAGTCTGTGATTTACACAAACTCGGGGTCTCCTGGGTGTCCGAGGGTCGACACCAACCAAATCCCAATGGACGCTGAGTACCGAGTTCCTGGTTGGAACGGTTGGGGTGTGAGATGCGTCCCGACTGCTGGATCCGGCTTACGACGACCGCCAGCGTCCTCCTCGTCGCGTTGATCGCCGCCGTCGTCTCCTTCCGGCACATGCACGAGCTCGCCCTGCTGCACGGCGAGGATCCGCTGGCAGCCGCCCTCATCCCGCTCGCAGTAGACGGCACGATCGTCGCGGCCTCGATTTCCCTGCTTCTGGCCAGTCGGTACGGCTCGCGCGGTGGAGTGCTGCCGTGGTCGCTGCTCATCATCGCGAGCTTGGCGAGTTTGGGCGCCAACGTCGCTGTCGCCGAACCGTCTCTGATCGGTCGGGTCATCGCGGCATGGCCCTCCTTCGCGCTGATCGGCGCCTACGAGATGCTCATAAGTCAGATCCGTCGCTTCGCGAATCCGCACAATTCCGGTGATGATGCGGAGCCCGAAACCTTAACCGTTCAGCTGCGCCGTCGCGCGCCGGATCGCACGCTTCAGCAGCATGCGTGGCGCTGGGCCCAGGACAACCTCCTACCGGGTGGCGAACTCCCCGGTGGTGAAGCGATCGCTGAAGCATTCGAGCGTTCTGCACGCTGGGGGCGCTTGGCGAAGGAGGCGGGCCTGGCGGGTGAACTGGGCTGATGCGCCATTCACAGGACGGCGCACTTGCCTGCAGTATAACGTCCATGTTATGACTTGGGGAGAGCTGGAACTGGAGCCCGAGGTCGACAAGTGGTTCGACTCGCTCAGCCAGGACGATCAGGAGACGGCCGTCTTCTATGTCGACCTCCTGGCGGAGCGGGGCGTGCTGCTCGGCGAGCCGTACACCAGGTAGTTGCATGGCAAGCTCCGGGAACTCCGCTTCCATCTCTCTCGCGAGGCTGTGCGCATCACGTACTGGATCGCTTCGGGTAGGAGGATCATCCTGCTCACAGTGTTCAAGAAGCAGCGGATGCGCGAGGCCGGTGAGATCGAGCGGGCGATGCGGGCCATGGAGCGGTGTATCGCCGAGGCGCACACGGCAGATGAGGAGTGAGGGCCATGGGGGAGCGCAAGGCGTGGGCCGACAAGCGTGCCGAGATCATGAGCCGTCCAGGCGCCGGTGCCGCTTATGAGGCCGCTCGTCTTCGATTCGAGTTGGGGGAGGCGGTACGGCAGCGCCGCGAGGAACTGGGGCTCACACAGGCAGAGCTGGCTGAGCGGGCCGGCCTGAAGCAGCCTGCGGTTGCCCGCTTCGAGGCAGGAGGCACTATGCCCACCATCCCCATGCTGGAACGCCTCGCCGAGGCGCTCGAGGTTCGGCTCAACGTCCAATTCCAGCCACTCCGCCGGGCAAGCTGACCCAGCGCAGGAAAGGCAGCTCACGTAGAGTTGAGGACTTCTGGTCGGAGCCCGGCTCGCGCGACCACATCATGCGGCTGTGCCCAGCGACCGGGGGTCCTTGTCCTCGCTACGCGCTGTCGTTCGACCTCGGCTCCCGGCAGATGCTCGCGCGTCCCGGCCGAGGTGTGGCCCGTCCTCCGGTCCGGCCGCTCCCCTGTTGCGCACCTGCCCGCCTGGTTCCGCGACCTGAAAGCGCGGACGAAGGCGCTGGAGTTGGAGGCGCAGGTGCGCGCCCTCACGATGGCGACCACGCTCACCTCCACCAGTTCCACCACGCTCACCCGGATCGCCTGGACGTCGTTCCCGCGCTGGGGGTCGACCGTCTCGGTGGATGTGGTGGTCACTCTGTCGAGCGCGACCTCGTTTGACGTGCTGTTGACGGCGGACGGCACCCAGATCGACCTGAAGACGATCACCGCGTCGGGGACGGTGACGGTGTCGGGGTTCTTGCTGCCGGCGTGGGCGTTCGGGGCGAGGAAGGTCGTCGAGGTGCTGGTGAAGGTCAACTCCGGGTCTCCGTCTGTGGCGGGGGTGAACGCCGCCCACCGCTGACGCCGCACTTTCTGGCATCTGGCTCCACTTAATCTTGCTTCGTCCCCACGAGAAGCAGGTGGCAAGGAGCCGGGATGTCCGCATCCACACCGAGCAGCGCATCAGACCAGTCCAAGGTTCTCACCGCCTGGGCGAAGGACCAGTTCGACGACTGGATAGGCATCCCCGATGGACACCACGTGGACTTCAAGAAGTCCCCCTACGCCCTCGACACCCACAAGGGCGCCTTCGAGCTATGCAAGGACGTGGCCGCGTTCCGAAACGCCCGGGGCGGGCTGATCGTGGTCGGCGTCGACGCTGCTGGGGCTCGGCCAGCCGATCACGGTCCTGCCCGCCCACCTGGCTAGAGGGCTGGAGTTCGACCACATCGTGGTAGTGGAGCCGCACCTGCTGACCCAGCAGGGCCCTGCGGGCTCTCGGCAGCTCTGTGTCGCCTTGACCCCTTGCACGCAGTCCCTGGTGGTGCTTCACTCCGCTCCGCTCCCTGTTGAGTTGGGCGGGCCTGCTAAGACGCCCGTGATTCGAGCTGAGAAAGTGGAGGCGGTTGCGGTGCCCAGCATCGGACAGTTCGCGGATGGCGACCAGTTGCGGGCCTCCATCTAGGAACGCGCGGGTGCCCAGCGGAAGCAGCCGGCTCGTGCCCGACTCAAGCACATGCTCGCCGCCGAACTGTACGGCAACGAACGCGAGCCTCATCTGGACACCATCGTCTGTAAGGGTGAGCAGGGCCTCGGGCTCGACATGATCTCCGCGCAGGAGGATGGCACCTACGGGACGCTTCGTGAGCTGGCCTGTCAGCTGCTGGAAGCCGAGTGGTCCGATGGCCAGCAGATTGATGACCTCTTCCTGGTTCTCCCCAAGGAGCCACAAGACCTGTGGGCCGTCAGGGCTATCAAGGAGATCTTCGGCGTCTCGATCATATGGAAGACCGATGGAGGTTGGGACGGGTTGTCCGTGGACGCCGCGCTGGGAAGGTAGCGGGGTCGTACTCGCAATGAAGTCCTCCGCCAGGCAGAAGGCAAGCCCACGATCACCAGAGACCAGCTCAAGAGAACCATCGAGAACCTAGGAGACATGGTGAAAGCCCTCACCGACGCCCCAGCCGAACGCAAGGCCGACCTCTACCAGGTCATGGGCCTGCGCGCCGCCTTCGACTCGGAAAGCAAGAAGGTGCGAGCTCACGTGGAGCTCGCACCTCATTGGGGAACCAAGAGTGTCCGAGGGGGGACTTGAACCCCCATGCCCCGCAAAGGGCACTAGCACCTCAAGCTAGCGCGTCTGCCTATTCCGCCACCCGGACTTGGTGCCTGCACGCGGGACCGTCATCCCGCGTCGGCTCAGTAAGGTTAGCAAACTCTGCGGGGTGCGTCATACCGTGTTTCCTCGAGACCTGATCGAAGGAGTCCGCATGACCGCGCTCACGGGTGAAGACGAGGTCGTCGACCTCTGCCGCGACCTGATCCGCATCGATTCGAGGAACGCCGGAGACAACGCGGGCCCTGGCGAGAGGCAGGCCGCGGAGTACGTGGCGGGGAAGCTCGCCGAGGTGGGTCTGGAGGCGCGGATCCTCGAGAGCGACGACCGCAGGGCCAACGTGATCGCCCGCATCGAGGGTGAGGATCCGGGCAGGGGCGCGCTGATGCTGCACGGGCACCTGGACGTCGTGCCGTTCGACGCGGGTGACTGGCGGCACCACCCGCTGTCGGGTGAGATCGCGGACGGCTGCGTCTGGGGCAGGGGCGCCGTCGACATGAAGGACATGGACGCGATGATCCTGGCCGTGGCCAGGCAGCGCGTGCGGGAGGGGCGCAGGCCACCGCGCGACGTGGTGCTGATGTTCACCGCGGACGAGGAGGCGGGCGGAGCCTACGGGGCCAACTGGCTGGTGAACAACCACCCTGGCCTGTTCGAGGGTGTCACGGAGGCGATCGGCGAGGTCGGCGGGTTCAGCGTGTCGCTAGGCGACGACCGGCGGCTGTACCTGATCGAGGCCGCGGAGAAGGGCATGGCGTGGATGCGGCTGAAGGCCGAGGGCCGCGCGGGCCACGGCTCGATGCTCAACGCCGACAACGCCGTCACCGAGCTCGCGGAGGCCGTCGCCCGCATCGGCCGTCATGACTGGCCGGTACGGCTGACGCCGACCGTGAAGCGCCTGCTGGAGGAGCTGGAGCTCGGCCCCGACGACGTCGACAAGCTGGGCCCGCTCGCCCGCATGATCGGCGCGGTGCTCCGCAACACCGCCAACCCGACGATGTTCCAGGGCGGCTACAAGGCCAACGTGATCCCGCAGAGCGCGGAGGCCGTGGTGGACGGGCGGTTCCTGCCCGGGTTCGAGGAGGAGTTCTTCGCCACCGTCGACGAGCTGCTCGGGCCGAACGTGACGAGGGAGTTCGTGCAGCACCAGGTGGCGCTGGAGTTCCCGTTCGAGGGGCCGCTGGTGTCCGCCATGGCCGAAGCGCTCCTCGCGGAGGACCCTGCTGCGAAGGCCGTGCCGTACACGCTCTCGGGGGGCACGGACCTGAAGGCCTTCAGCCGGCTGGGCATCACTGGGTACGGCTTCGCGCCGCTGAAGCTGCCGGCCGACCTGGACTTCTCGGGAATGTTCCATGGGGTGGACGAGCGGGTGCCGGTCGATTCGCTCCGGTTTGGGGTCAGGGTGCTTGACCGATTCCTTGGACTCTGCTGAAAAGCTCTTGCGACCACCTTGGGTGCTGCTACGGTTACGGACCGTTGAGGGGTGAGTCCACGGACTGGCCTCACACGTGAGGTCGGTTCTGGAGCTCGGGAGGTCACGTGGCACGCACGCCGGTGCAGCAGCGGGGGGCGCACGCCCTCCCTGCTCGGCGCGTGCCCGTGACTGTTTCCGAAGAGCGCGCGACCACCGATCGGGCCGCCCGGATGGCGCGGTTCGCGGCCGGCGCCCGCTCGGTCATCGCACGAGCGCTGACGGTAGGCGGCCTGCTGGTCGCCGGTTGGCTGCTCGCCATGCTCTTCGGGCTGCTCTCAGCAGCTCCGGCGGCCGCGGAGACCACCGCGGCGACAGGAGCCGACACCTCTCAGGCCACCGCCGGTTTCCCCACGGCGGGCGGCGCCACCTTGGTGATGGACAACACCGAGGCGATGGCCGGAGCTGAAGTCGACGGGCTGACCAGCCAGTCGAAGCCCGGCTTCCCAACACCTTCCACCGCGGGCAAGAGCATGGGCGCCAACGGCTTGGCCCCCAACAGCGGTGGCAACGGCCCGTTCGGGCCGGGCATGGGGGACATCGCGCGGTCCTTCTTCGACCCGCGCGAGACGGCTCAGCGCGCCCCCCTGGCGTGCGTGCTGCCCCCGGTCTTCCGCACAGCGGCGGACGACCCTTCTTTCTCACCTGACTGAATCCGCTCAAGAGCAGGAGCGTGGGCCGAGTCCCCTCCGCTGAGCGTGTGATTTCACCCGTCAGATGTGGTTCGCGAAATTCTCCGAGGTTCCCGCTGTGCGGGGTCGTCCCGTCGACCTCGCTCGGCCTCGGCTGCCCGCGAACTGTCAGGCACATCCCCCCAAGAACCACAAGGAGCATTCATCATGCGTACGTGGGCCAAGGCTTCGACCCCCGCGGCTCTGCTCGCGGTGGCGGTCATGTCCTTCGGCGGCGGTACCGCCGTCGCCGACACCTCCGGAGACTCCTCCATCGGTGGCGGCAACCAGGTCAACCTGCCGATCTCGCTTCCTGTCGACATCAGCGGCAACTCGGTCGGTGTGGCGGGCGAGTCGAACGCGAACTCCGAGGGCGGCGCGAGCGTCGAGAACGTCGGCAACACCAGCATTCCCAACAGGACGTCGGGTAACAGCAGCATCCTGGGCGGCAACCAGGTCAACGCGCCGATCAGCGCGCCGGTCAACGCCTGTGGCAACGCGCTGTCGCTGTTCGGCAGCTCCGAGGCCGGCTGCAAGGGCGGCGCGTCGGTGAAGAACGCCGGCAAGGGCGGCGCGGGCGGCAACAGGACCTCCGGCGACAGCAGCATCCTGGGCGGCAACCAGATCACCGCGCCGATCAGCGCCCCGATCAACGCCTGCGGCAACGCGCTGGCCATCTTCGGCGACGCCACCGCGGGCTGCAAGGGCGGCGCGTCGGTGCGCAACTCCGGCGTCGGCGCCGGTGGCAACACCACGTCGGGCAGGAGTTCCGTGCTCGGCGGCAACCAGGTGATCGCGCCGATCAGCGGCCCGATCAACATCTGCGGCAACGCGATCGCCGTCTTCGGCGAGGCGTTCGCGGGCTGCAAGGGCGGCTCCAGCGTCACCAACGGCCCCGGCAAGCCGGGCCACGGCTACCACCGCGTCCCCGGCCGTCCTGGCTCCTCGGGCAACGACACCGACGGGCGCTTCAGCGCGGGCAGCGGCAACCAGGTGATCGCCCCGATCAGCCTGCCCATCACCGCCTGCGGCAACGCGGTCGGCAACGCTCCGGCCGGCTGCAAGGGCGGCAGCTCGGTCGAGAACACCGCGGCCGGCAGCGGCGCGGGCGGCAACACCACCTCGGGCCGGTCGGGCGTGCTGTCCGGCAACCAGGTCGTGGCCCCGATCACGGCGCCGGTCAACGTCTGCGGCAACGCGGTCGCCGTCCTCGGCCAGGCCTTCGCCGGCTGCAAGGGCGGCGTGTCGGTGAAGAACGGCGGCAGGGGCGCGGGCGGCAACACCACCTCGGGCCGGTCGGGCGTGCTGTCCGGCAACCAGGTCGTGGCCCCCATCACCGCGCCGATCAACGCCTGCGGCAACGCGGTGGCCGCGCTCGGCCTGGCCGAGGCCCACTGCAGGGGCGGCGCCTCCGTCTCTCCGAAGAACGGCGTGGGCGGTGGCGGGAACACCACCTCCGGCAGGTCCGGCGTCCTCGCGGGCAACCAGGTGATCGCGCCGATCACCGCCCCCATCAACGTCTGCGGCAACGCGGTGGCCGTCCTGGGCGACGCCGCGGCCGGATGCCTCGGCGGCGCCAGGGTCGGTAAGCCGGTCGACGAGCACCCCAGCGGCTTCGACCACTGGACGCGCACCGGCGGCAGGTTCGCCGGCGCCAAGACCAGCGGTCTGCTCCCCGCCCTTCCCGTCGTGCCCGCGATGGCCGGCCTGAAGGACGTGGGCAATGTCACCCACCAGATGGGCGGCTCGGGCCTGCCGGCCCTTCCGCTGGTGGGCGACCTGGCCGGCACGCTCGGCCTGCCCGAGCTGCCGGGCCTGCCCGGTCTGCCCGGCCAGCCCGCCACGCCCGCCCAGCACCAGGGCCAGGGCACGCCCGCCGGTGGCAGCCCCGCCTCCGCCCTCGGCCCTGCCACCTCGCTGGTGGCCTCCACCCCCGTCGGCGGGGCGGTCGGGTCCGCCACGGGCGCTCTGCCCGTCGGCGACCTCGGCCTGATGAGCGCCGCTCAGCCGTCCGGTGTCACGGGGATGAACTCCAACTCGCTGCTCGCGCTGGTCATGGGCGCCATGTTCGCCGCCTCGGCCACGCTGTTCGCGACCACCCGCCGCATCCGTTTCGGCAAGAAGTAGCAAACCTGTCACCCGCATCCGGTGGGTGAAACGCGGCACAGGAACCTCTGCCCGCTCCCAGCCGGGGGGCGGGCACGGCCCGTTGCCCCTGGTGGTGGGACCCGTGACGCTTTGTCCGCTCTCGTCAAGACGTGAACGGGCAAAGGCAAAGACGCTTTGCCCGTTCTGGGGGGCGCGGCCCTGGGACGGGCAAAGCCATGTCACAACGTGCTGCGGACCCGGATAACCTTGCGGCGGAGCCGTACGTGTCGGCTGCCATCGGGGTGCAGCCGCACTCTGGCGAGCTCCCACTGTCCGTATTCGGCGTGTTCGGTCAGCAGTTGACGTGCGGCTTCGCGTGAAGTGTCGCGGGGGATATAGACATCCATGTAGGAGTAGGCCAGCACAGCGATTAGTCTCCAGGGTGAGTTAGGGAGCAACGGCACTCACTCGGCCTTATTCTGCGTCCTTGAGTGAGACAGTGACCCCCGGGGAAGGAAAATCCCCCGACACGGGTTACCTTTCAGATCTGTGCCCGCTCCCGGCAGGGGGATAAGCAAGCGAACAGCGAGGTAGGAAGCAGCGTGCCAGCCAACAACGGCAGCGCCGGCGGAAATCGCCTGGTGATCGTCGAGTCGCCGGCCAAGGCGAAGACGATCGCGGGCTACCTTGGGCGCGGTTACATCGTCGAATCGAGCATCGGCCATATCCGCGACCTGCCGGAGAAGGCGGATGACATCCCCGAGAAGTTCAAGGGGGAGGCCTGGGCACGTCTCGGCGTCAACGTCGACCACGAATTCGAACCGCTGTACGTCGTCAACCCTGACAAGAAGGCACAGGTCAGCAAGCTGAAGCAGCTGCTGAAGGATGCCGACGAGCTCTACCTCGCCACTGACGAGGACCGCGAGGGCGAGGCCATCGCGTGGCATCTGCGCGAGGTGCTCAAGCCGAAGGTGCCCGTGCACCGCATGGTCTTCCACGAGATCACCCCGCAGGCGATCCGCGACGCGGTGTCCAACCCGCGCGACCTCAACCTGCGGCTGGTCGACGCGCAGGAGACGCGGCGCATCCTCGACCGCCTCTACGGCTACGAGGTCAGTCCCGTGCTGTGGAAGAAGGTCAAGCCGCGCCTTTCCGCGGGTCGCGTGCAGTCGGTGGCGACGCGCCTGGTGGTGGAGCGCGAGCGGGACCGGATGGCGTTCACCGCCGCCCACTACTGGGACCTGTCCGCGCTGTTCGACTCCAACAAGCCGGAGGAGACGCCGCGCGACTTCACCGCCACGCTGACCGGCGTCGACGGCAAGCGCGTCGCGCAGGGCCGCGACTTCGGGCCCGACGGGCGGCTGAAGAACGCCAACGTGCTCCACCTGTCCGAGCAGGCCGCCGCCGAGCTGGCGGGGCGGCTGCGAACCGCGTCGTTCGCCGTCCAGTCGGTGGAGCGCAAGCCGTACACCCGCAAGCCGTACGCGCCGTTCAGGACGACCACGCTGCAGCAGGAGGCCAGCAGGAAGCTGGGCTTCTCCGCGAAGTACACGATGCAGGTGGCGCAGCGGCTGTACGAGAACGGCTTCATCACCTATATGCGTACCGACAGCATCACGCTGTCCGAGACGGCCGTCGCGGCCGCGAGGTCGCAGGCCATCAAGCTGTACGGCTCGGCGTACGTGCCCGACAAGCCGCGCGTCTACGCCAGCAAGGTGAAGAACGCCCAGGAGGCGCACGAGGCCATCCGTCCTTCGGGCGAGGAGTTCCGCACGCCGGGCGAGACCGGGCTGAGCGGCGACATGTTCCGCCTGTACGAGCTGATCTGGCAGCGGACCGTCGCCTCCCAGATGAAGGACGCGGTCGGCGAGTCGGTCACCGTCAAGGTGGCGGGCGGGGGCGCGGAGTTCACCGCGACCGGCCGGACGATCACCTTCTACGGCTTCCTGAAGGCCTACGTCGAGAGTTCGGACGACCCGTCGACCGACCGCGACGACTCCGAGAAGCGCCTGCCGAACCTCGACGAGGGCGACGCGCTCGGCCTGACCAGGCTCGACGTCGCAGGCCACTCGACCAAGCCGCCCGCCCGCTACACCGAGGCGTCGCTGGTCAAGGAGCTGGAGGATCGGGAGATTGGCCGTCCTTCGACGTACGCCTCGATCATCGGAACGATCCTCGACAGGGGCTACGTGTTCAAGAAGGGCACCGCGCTGGTGCCCTCCTTCCTGGCCTTCGCCGTCGTCAACCTGCTCGAGCAGCACTTCGGCAACCTCGTCGACTACGACTTCACCGCCGAGATGGAGAAGGTCCTCGACGACATCGCCAACGACAGGGCCGAGCGCGTTCCTGAGCTGCAGCGCTTCTACTTCGGCCACGAGGGCGACGAGGGCCTGAAGGAGATGGTCACCGACCTCGGCGAGATCGACGCCAAGGAGATCAGCTCCTTCCCGATCAGGGGCAGCGACATCGTGATCAGGGTGGGCCGCTACGGTCCCTACCTCGACCGCGACGGCGTCCGCGTCAACATCCCCGAGGACATGACGCCTGACGAGCTGACCGCGGAGAAGGCGGAGGAACTGTTCGCCAGGCCGACGGGCGACAGGGAGCTGGGCCGTGACCCGGTGACCGGCCACCTGATCGTCGCCAAGGACGGCCGCTTCGGGCCGTACGTGACCGAGATCCTGCCCGAGGCCGCGCAGGACGACACGAAGAAGCGCACGAAGAAGGCCGACGCGCCCAAGCCGCGCACCGGCTCGCTGTTCAAGTCGATGTCGCTGGACACGATCACGCTGGAGGACGCGCTCAAGCTGCTGTCGATTCCACGCGTCGTCGGCGCGATCGACGGCGAGGAGGTCACCGCGCAGAACGGCAAGTTCGGGCCCTACATCAAGAAGGGCACCGACTCGCGGTCGATCGGGTCGGAGGAGGAGCTGTTCACGATCACGATCGAGCAGGCCAAGGAGCTGTTCGCGCAGCCCAAGCAGCGTGGCCGCCGTACGGCTGCCGCCGCGCCGCTGCGTGAGCTGGGCGAGGACCCCAACTCCAAGAAGCCTGTGGTGGTCAAGGAGGGGCGTTTCGGGCCCTACGTCACCGACGGGGAGACGAACGCCTCGCTTCGCAAGGGCGACACGGTCGAGGACATCACCATCGAGCGGGCCGCCGAGCTGCTGGCCGAGCGGCGTGAGCGCGCTCCCGCCCCGAAGAAGACGCCTGCGAAGAAGACGCCCGCGAAGAAGGCGGCCACGGGCACGACCACGAGGAAGAAGCCCGCCGCCAAATCGTGACCGGTGAATTGTCGGTCACGGACCGTAAGCTGACGGAGTGATCTGGCAGCCGGTCATCAGGACGCGCCCAACCGGGCACGGCACTCGCCGTGCCCGGTTCGTGGTGTCAGGACGGTTCACGCCCCCGTCCGCCGACGGTCTCGCGCCGGTGATCCCCTCGGGTGGGGCGCTGCCTTCGGCCGGTGTCGTGTGTGGCCGCGCGCCGTCCGCCGCCGACCGTGTGCGGTGCCGTGCGCGCCGTCGTCCTTCCCTCCGCGTCGCGGGGGCCTGCTCCGGGGGCCGTGTCGCGGGGAGCTGTTCCGGAGGGACGCCCATCGGTGATCATGTGTGGGGTCGGGTCGGCGTTTTCCTGGGCGGACGGGGCTCGGGATACCGCTGGTGCCGGTGGGCCCGTACGGTGAGATCTCCCTGGTGCAACTTGCCTCCGTGAGAAGTTCACAGGTATTACCCTCAGGCCACGAACAGCCGGGCATATCAGACCGCTGCCCTCAACCCCCCTGGATACGCTGACATCATGACCATCCGCAGACCGGCCCATGTGCTGGACATCCCCCCTTTCCGCAGGCTGTGGATGGCCATGTCCGCGAGCAGCCTGGGCGACTGGCTCACCCTTCTCGCGTTGAGCGCGCTGGCCGCGCAGCTCACCGCCGCCCACGGCTACCAGGCACAGGCCGCGGCCGTCGGCGGGGTGTTCGTGGCCAAGCTGCTGCCCGCGCTTGTGCTCGGCCCGCTGGCGGGGCCGCTCACCGTGCGGCTCGACCGGCGGTTGACCATGCTCGTCGCCGATCTGGTCAGGGTGGCGCTGGTGGCCTCGGTACCGCTGGTCGGCCTCTACCAGTGGGTGGTGGCCGCGGCTTTCCTGATCGAGTGCGCGACCCTGTTCTGGGTGCCCGCCAGGGACGCCACCGTGCCGGCGCTGGTGCCCAAGGAGCGGCTGGAGGAGGCCACCAGGCTCGGCGTCCTCGTGACGTACGGCACGGCGCCCGTCGCCGCGCTGCTGTTCACCGTCCTGACCACGGCGGGGCCGTGGATGGTCGCGGGAGGCGCGCTCGCCTACCTGGTGTCGGCCGTGTGGGTGTTCACGCTGCGGGGCCTGCCCAGGCGTGGCGGCGCCGCCTCGACACCCTCGGTGCTCGAAGGCTGGCGGGCCTCGGGGGGCGACAGGGTGGCCGGCGGGGTCCGCGCGGGCCTGCTGGCCACGGTCGCCGCGGGCGGCGCGCTCATCGGCGTCAGCGTGCTGAGCGGGCCGGTGGCCTACGGGGTGGTGTTCGGCGCGCTGTTCGTCGGTGTCGCGGTGGGCCTGTTCTTCGGTCCGCGGGTGCTGACGCAACTGTCGCGTTCGCGGCTGTTCGGCGTTTCGGTCATCGCGGTGGGCGCGGCGCTGGTGGTGATCGCGCTCGTCCGGGACCAGTCCGTGGTGGTCATGCTCACCGTGGTGCTCGGCCTGTGCGCGGGCGTGGCCTGGCGGGTCGGCCTCGAGGTCCTCGACGGCCCGCACATGGAGCCGGTCGCCAGGGTCACGCTGCTGCTCGCGGCCGCCGTGGTCGCTCCGGCGGCCGGCCTGGCGGGTGGCGCCCTGCTGGCCCTGATCGCCATGGGCGGCCTGATGATGGTGGTCGGGGCGCTGGCGTTGCGCCGGGTCGACGACAGGAAGGGTGTGTCACTCTCGGAGGACATGCTCGCCGCGCTGCGCGGCGAGCGCTACACACCGGGGGATGTGGAAAAAGTGCCTGGGGTGTTCATCGCCTTCGAGGGCGGAGAGGGTTCCGGCAAGACCACGCAGTCGAGGCTGCTGGCGATCTGGCTGCGCGACCAGGGGTTCGACGTCGTGCAGACGAGGGAGCCCGGCTCGACCAAGGTCGGTATGCGGCTGCGCGCGATCCTGCTCGACGCGGCGGAGAAGGGGCTGTCGCCCAGAGCGGAGGCGCTGATGTACGCCGCCGACAGGGCCGAGCACGTGGAGAAGGTGATCAGGCCGGCGCTGGAGAGGGGAGCGCTGGTGATCACCGATCGCTACGTCGACTCCTCGCTCGCCTATCAGGGTGCGGGCCGGGCGCTCGACCCCGCCGATGTGGCGGAGGTCAACGCCTGGGCGACCAGCGAGCTGGTGCCGCACCTGACCGTGCTGATCGACACCCCGCCGTCGGTCGGGCTGACCAGGCTCGGCGGCGCGGCCGACCGCATCGAGTCGGAGCCGTTGGAGTTCCACGAGAGGGTGCGCAACGAGTTCCGCTCGCTCGCGGGCGCGGCTCCCGAGCGCTATCTCGTGGTCGACGGCACGCTGCCGCTCGACGAGATCAGCAGGACGGTGCAGGACAGGGTGCGGGAGATCCTGCCCGACCCGGTGCCGAGCGAGTCCGAGGACATCACCGGCACGATGCCCGCCATCCGCGACTAACCTTGTCCCGGTGAGCGTCTTCGACGACCTGGTGGGCCAGGAGCAGGCTGCTGCCGTACTCTCGCGAGCCGCTCGCGCCGCCGCGGAGGCGGTCGAGGGCGGGCGGGGCGCGGGCATGACGCACGCCTGGCTGTTCACCGGCCCGCCCGGCTGCGGACGCGAGGACGCGGCCCGCGCCTTCGCCGCCGCGCTGCTGTGCCCGTCGGGTGGGTGCGGCCACTGCGACCAGTGCCACCAGGTGATGATCGGCTCGCATCCCGACCTGGAGGCGGTCAGACCGGAGGGGCTGTCCTACAGCGTCAAGCAGACCCGCGAGCTCATCCTGCGCGCCGCGGGCGCCCCGACCCAGGGCCGCTGGCGGGTGATCCTGTTCGAGAACGCCGACAGGGTCACGGAGTCGGCGGCCAACGCGCTGCTCAAGGCCATCGAGGAGCCGCCGCCCCGGACGGTGTGGCTGCTGTGCGCGCCCGCCCCCGACGACATGATCATCACGATCAGGTCGAGGTGCAGGGTGGTCGGCCTCGTCACGCCTTCGGGCGCCGCCGTCGCCCACGTGCTGGCCACGCGCGAGAGCGTGCCGTGGGAGATGGCCGACTTCGCCGCGCGGGCGTCGCAGGGCGACCTGTCCCGCGCGCGGGCGCTGGCCCTCGACGAGGGGGTACGGCAGCGCCGCGAGGCCGTCCTGGCGATCCCCCGGTCGCTCAGCGGGGTCGGCGACTGCATCACCGCCGCCGAGCGGCTGGTGAAGACCGCCGAAGAGGAGGCGGCCGCGGCGACCGCGGCGCTCAACGAGACCGAGACCGCGGAGCTCAGGAAGCTCTACGGCGAGGGCTCGTCGGGCAAGGGGCTCAACAGGGGGCTCGTGCGGGGCGGCGCGGGAGCGCTGAAGGAGCTGGAGGACCGGCAGAAGTCGCGTGCCACCAGGGTGAAGCGCGACTCGCTGGACGTCGCGCTGCTCGAGCTGGTGTCGTACTACAGGGACGTGCTGGCGGTGCAGCTCGGCGCCCCTGTGGAGCTGGCCAACGAGGACCAGCGTTTCCACCTCGACACCCTGGCCAGGGCGTCGACGCCGGAGGAGACTCTGCGGCGGATCGACGCGATCATGCAGTGCAGGGAGCGGTTGGCGGCGAACGTGAACCCGCAGATCGCCGTCGAGGCGATGATGCTGGGCCTGCGCCGCCCCTGACCCCGCACGGGCTGCCGCTCGGCAGGCAGGATCGCGGGAAACTCGGCGGGTGATCCGAGCAGCAGACGCCGTCCCCGAACGTCTCTGTGATGTGAAAGTCGAAACGCTCCCTCGCAGGGAGCTCGTGGATGTGGCGACCATCTTCGCCGAACACCACCTGGGCCTCGTACGGCTCGCGCTGATCATGGTCGGTGATCAGGCGACGGCCGAGGACGTCGTGCAGGAGGCGTTCGCGCGCACCCACGCGGGGAGGGATCGGCTGCGGGACCCTGATCGGGCGCTGGCGTACGTGCGCTCCGCCGTGCTCAACGGGTGCAGGTCGGTGTTGCGGCGCAGGGCGACCGTGTTCCGGCGGGCCGTGCCGTACGAGCCGCCGGTCTGGTCGGCGGAGAGCGCCGCCCTGGTCGGCGAGGATCGCAAGGAGGTTCTGGTGGCGCTGCGCGCGCTGCCGCGGCGGCAGCGGGAGGCGCTGACGCTGCGTTACTACGTCGATCTGTCCGACCAGGAGGTGGCGGACGCCATGGGGATCAGCGGCAGCACCGCGAGGTCCACGATCGCCAGAGGGCTCGCCGCCCTGGCCCGGACCCTTGGGGAGGACGCGTGAACAGCCCGATGGAGGATCGCCTGCGTGACGCTCTCAGCGCCGCGGGCGGAACGGTCGAGCCGGAGACGATCAGGCCGCTGCGCACATCGGCCACGCGGAGGAGGTGGCGCGTCGACGTGCGTTTCCTGGCCATCGCGGTGACGCTCGCCGGCATCGTCGGGGCTGTGGCGCTCTGGCCTGCCGAACGTCAGGAGCAGCCCGTGGTGCTGGCGACGGGCGTCTCGTCGGCCGCGCTCGATGACGGGGTGTCCGACATGTCGGTGTACCTGTGTAAACCCAAATCGCCGTTCCCCGTGTGCAAGGGAGCCGCGCCCGTCGACCGCGCAGCCGTCCAGCGAACGCTCCAGGCGATGCCGCAAGTGCTGGAGATCCGGTACGAGAGCCAGGAGGAGGCCTTCGCGAACTTCCAACGCACGCAACGTCAGGATTCCACTCTCGCCCAGGTGGTGGCCGTCGACGACATGCCCGAATCCTTCCGGCTGCGATTGCGGCCGGGTACCGATGGGGACGCGGTGGTCGAAGCGGCGGCTGAGATCGAGGGCGTCTCGGCGGTCGTCGCTCGGGGGTGCCACTCACCGCGGTCCTCGTGGTTCGGTCGAGTGGTGTCGGCCCTGTTCGGCTCCGACGAGGAGATCTGCCGAGCCTCCTGAGCGTTGACGCCTCTCGTAGGGTGGGCAGGAAGGCCGGTAAGGAATCCTCGAGGCCGTCAGGAGGCGAGCGCGAGCCCATGGGAATGATCATGGCCGTGAGCTTCACCCGCTATGGAAGGCTCTACTACCTCGATCCGGGCGGACACAGTCCCAAAGTGGGGGACAAGGTGCTGGTTCCCACGGACTCAGGACCCGAGGTCGCCGAATGCGTGTGGGCGCCGCAGTACTCCAGCGAGGACATCGACGGCCTGCCGGTGTGCGAAGGCCTCGCGGGCGAGGAGCACCTGTCGCGCGACGAGACCAACAAGCGGCGGCGCGCCGAGGCCCGCAGCGTCTCCAAACGGCTCATCAAGCGCCACGTGCTGCCGATGAAGGTGGTGGGCGTCGACTACCTAGACAAGGAGAACATCTACACGGTCTACTTCTCGGCCCCCCACCGGGTCGACTTCAGGGCGTTGGTCCGTGACCTGGCGCGCAACCTGCGCGCCAGGGTCGAACTGCGGCAGATCGGCCCGCGCGACGAGGCCAGGCTGCAGGGCGGGATCGGGCCCTGCGGGCGGGACCTGTGCTGCGCGACGTTCCTGAAGGACTTCGAGCCGGTCTCGGTGCGGATGGCCAAAGACCAGGACCTGCCGGTCAACCCGCTGCGCATCGCGGGGGCCTGCGGGCGGTTGATGTGCTGCCTGAAGTACGAACACCCTCTGTACCAGGAGTTCCGGGCGTCCGCACCGCGGGCAGGGGCGGCCGTGGACACGCCCGAGGGCCCGGGGACCGTCGTGGGGCACAACGTGCCGTCCGACTCGGTGGTGGTGCGGCTGAACGACGGCGGACGCCGCTGCTCGTGCTCGAAGGCCAGCGTGTGCGGTCCGCGCAAGGCGTACGACTCGACGTACGGAGACGGCGGCTGACGGCCTGCGCGCGGTCATCGCCGCCTCGAGGTCATCGCCCGCCTCGCGGGCGGCCGCCATCCTCGTCGCGGCGGGCGGAGGGGTACGGCCGAGCGGACACGATGGGGAAGGCGGCGTGGCATGGGCCGAGGACGCGGGTTCGTCATCGGGCTCGGGTTGAGCCTGGTGGTGGCCGCGTGCGCCGTCCAGACCACGCCTCCCCCTGACCCCTACAAGCAGCGGCTCGCCTGGCGCGACTGCGGTGACGGGTTCGAGTGCGCCAAGCTCGCCGTGCCGCTCGACTACGCCAAGCCGGGTGCCGACCGGCTGGCCATCAGCGTGATCAGACTGCCCGCGGCCGACGACCGCCTCGGCTCGATCGTCGTGAACCCGGGCGGCCCCGGAGCGTCGGGCATCGACTACGGCAGAGCCGCCCGCCTGATCGTCAGCCCTGAGGTACGTGCCAGGTTCGACGTGGTCGGCTTCGACCCGCGCGGTGTCGGCGAGTCGTCACCCGTCACATGCCTGAGCGACGCCGGGCTCGACGCCTTCCTCGCGCTCGACGCCACCCCCGACACCAAGGCCGAGGTGACCGCGCTCGAAGCGGGCTCGCGCGAGTTCGCCCGCGGCTGCCAGACCGCCTCGGGCCGCCTCCTGCCGCACCTCGGCACCGCGAACGCCGCCCGCGACCTCGACGTGCTGCGCGCCGCGCTCGGCGACGACCGGCTGACCTACCTCGGGAAGTCCTACGGCACGTACCTGGGGGCGTACTACGCCGACCTGTTCCCCGAACGCGTGCGCGCGCTCGTCCTCGACGGCGGCATCGACCCCACCCTGAACCGGGTCCAGCTGAACGAGGCGCAGGCCAAGGGGTTCTCCGACGCGTTCAGGGCCTACGCCGCCGACTGTGTGGCCGCCCCTGACTGCCTTCTGAAGAGCCGTACGGTCGACGGCGCCGTGGCCGAGCTCGCCGGGCTGCTCCGCCGTACGGACGGCAAGCCCTTGCGGGTCGGCGGGCGCGAGGTCACGGAGGCGCTGGCCACGCTGGGCGCGCTGACCCCGCTGTACGACCGGGGCACCTGGCCGCTGCTGTCCGACGCGCTCCACGAGGCGGCGAACGGCGACGGCGGGCTGCTGCTCCGCAGCGCCGACCAACTCGTCGGACGTGCGGAGAACGGCACGTACACCAACCAGACCGAGGCCAACATGGCCATCAACTGCGTCGACAGCCCCTACCCGCGCACGACCGCCGCCTTCGCGAAGGCGGCGGCGAAGTCGGAGCGCGAGGTGCCGGGCTTCGGCGCGTTCATCATGTGGAGCTCGCTGCCCTGCGCCTTCTGGCCCGTCCCTGTCACCACGTCGCCCAGACCGTTGAAGGCGTCGGGCGCGCCCCCGATCCTTGTGGTGGGCACCACCCGCGACCCTGCCACGCCGTACTCGTGGGCCCGGTCGCTGGCCGCGCAACTGGAGTCCGGCGTGCTGGTGAGCTTCGACGGCGACGGTCACACGGCGTACCTGAGCGGATCGACGTGCGTGGACGGGCTCGTGGACACCTACCTGCTGACGGGCCGCGCGCCGGCGAAGGACACGCGGTGCCCCGAGATCGAGTGACGTGAGGCGCGAGGACTCCTTGGTCTCCTGTAGACTTCATGGCGTTGTATGGCACGCCGCCTTAGCTCAGTCGGCCAGAGCACTTCACTCGTAATGAAGGGGTCTCGGGTTCGAATCCCGAAGGCGGCTCCAGGTCAAAGGCCCTCTGTGATGATCACAGAGGGCCTTTTGCTAACACCCTTGCTAACAGGCCATCCTGTGAAGATCTCAACGGAGCTGATTTTGCAGGGACGGCCCGCCCGCTGAACGGCAGGCATGGATCGTCGATGAGCGGGGTGAAGTGACTGACCCTAGAGATTTGAACGCTTCTGACCGACTACGTCCGTTGGGTGGGCCGCACATTGTGTAGTTGGAGGCGGGAGCCGGAGCCTGTCCGATTGAGGGGGCAAGTCCTTCGGCGGATGCGACCAGTCCTTAGGTGAGGATAGGTCTATGTCACCGTCGGTGAACTTCGCGCCATCGAACGTGACTGCGCAGCCGGCAAACTCTGCTTTGTCGAAGGAGACCTCTACGCCAGCGAACTCCACGTCGCTGAACGAGAGGGAACCACCCGTGAGCCGCGCTCCGTTGAAGGCGATCTCGCCGCCTGATAGCTGAGCCTTGTCGAAGACAACGGTGCTGCCAGTGAACTCAGCATCCCAGAGGACGAGCGAGCCCTCTGCAAGTTGCATGCCGTCGAATCCGACGGCTGTACCTGCAAATGTTGCTTCGACCATGATCACAACGGTGCCGGTGAACTCGGCAGGCCCGAAGCGAACTTGGCCGCTGGTGAACTTCGCCTCACCGAAGTTCACCAACCCTCCGGAAAACTGGGCACCGACAAAGAAGACTCTGGCTCCGGTGAACCCCGCCTGATAGAAGCGGACCAAGCTTCCTGCGAACAGTGCGTCGCGGAAGGCAACATCGCCGCAGCGGAACTGTGCGCGAGTGAAGTCGATCACACCCCCCGTGAACTGGCATGAGCTGAAATCGGCATCGCCGTCGAAAATGACCCCAGTGAAGTCGAAGTTGTGGCCACACCAGGAAGGCGAGACGCCGGGCCTCAGGTGTCCGGCGATCAGTCGGATGATGGTGGCCTGTACTTCCCTCATGGCTCGCCACGTGGCATGGGCAAACAGGTCACTCTGCTGATCGGGTTCCGGCGGGGACGGCATACGTAGGTAGGCGCACAGTACGTCGATGCACATCTGACGATTCGCCGACCAATCGTCGGCGAGCGCGGCGAGGGCATGTACGGCTGATAGCCGAACAGCAGCCGATTCGGAACCCAGTTTGTCACTAGCTCTATCGAACCGCTCCACGAACAATCGAGTGGCGTCGCGGTGAGCAGCCTCGCGGGCACGATGGTTCTCCTCCTCCGCGAGGCGTTGCTTGCGGTATGCGACCACGAGAGCCACAGCGCCGCCGATGCCAGCGACGATCGCCAGAGAGATTTTGATGATCTCCAAGAGTGCGGAGAGGTCGGGCTTCTTGCCCGCTAAGTCGGGGAAGTCAAGCCATGCGAACGCGACGCTGACCAGGCCGCCGGTGATGAGAACGGCTCCCGCCAACGTGAGGCCCAGAGCGGCTCCGATGGGTATCAACCTCGCAGGGCGAGGATGACTCTGTGGAGGGACTACGCGCCCCCGGATAGGGAGGAGGTTTGGCATGTCTTCAGACTGCCGGGATCGCGCTGCCGCAGGGAGGTGTCTGCCACATTGGCGGCCTCCCGCGCGGGGAGCAGGGCCGAGGCACGGTAGGCGATGCCCCACCGGCCGGCGATTTCCCAGACGTAACCGAGCAGTCCGACGGCGGTGACCAGGTCACCGGTCGTGATGGGCGGTTCGCCGGTGGTGCCGATCTTCATGAGTTCGATGCGGCCGAACTCGTCCTCAACCGAGACGGTGACCTCGAAGACGGTGTTGCCGTTCTTGTCGGTCTTGATCTCGCCGGTGTCGCGGTTCAGGACGCGCGGCTGAGGAGCCTTGACGCAGGTGATGGCGAGCTTGGTGGTGTCCACCGGGATCGGAACGGAACGCATAGGGGCTGACCTCCTTGTTTGTCTTAGCCAACATAGTCAACCTAGTTGTCTCAGTTGTCAATGTTGGCGTAGGTGGCTTGGTGTGGTGAGATGAAGGGTGATGGTCCAGAACACCGGGCGGCCCGGCTACCTCCAGATCGCCGACGATCTGCGCGCCCAGATCCGAGGCGGCTCTCTCGCGCCCGGAGCCCCGTTGCCGTCCACGACCCAACTCGCCGAGCGGTACGACGCGTCGCTGTCGCTGGTGAAGATGGCCGTGGGGGTGTTGCGCACTGAGGGTCTGGTCGTGGGCCAGCAGGGCAAGGGCGTGTTCGTCCGAGATCTCGACGAGGCGGCGCCGGCCGGAGATCTCACGGGCGAGGTCGCTGAGCTGCGCTCCGCCGTACAGGAGCTGTCGGTACGGCTCGCGCGGGTCGAGGAGCAGCTGTCTACGTCCACGACACTCCCCGCCCGACGTGGCAGCCAGTAACCCTGCGGGCGAAGGCGCTTGAGCCGTTCTTCGGCGCGTGATCGAGGCTCATCGCCCTGTCCTCGCGGTGGATGCTCACGACGATCGTCACGAAGCCGATCAGTACGGCGAGACCGAGCGCCCCGGCGGCGATGAGCGCGATCATGACCAGATCACCCCAGCCTTGGAGCTCTTGCGCGGGCCGCGAGGGGGACGGCGGGTCTGTCCGCGACGGTTGCGCTTGCCCGCCTGCTTCCTGGCCCAGCGGTCACGGGCCAGGCACTTGAGGCAGCGGGTCTGTCCCTCGTCCAGCACCGCACCGCACTCACACGCGGGGGCCGGGTAGATCTCGTTTGTCATGTGATCACCTCTCCTCTCGGTCGCCGTTCTTGCTTGCGAACCGAGAATGCGACGGAGTGTGAGGACGAGATCACTACAGGACGGGACATGTTCAAGACGTCCGGCTTACGATGTCGAGGTCCCCGGACGTCCTCCCGGAGCAGGTGAGATGGCGAACGAACGGCTACGCGCGGCACTGCTGGAACGTGGAGTGAGCATCGCGGATCTGGCCGATGCGATCCGCGTCGATCCGAAAACTGTCGAGCGGTGGATCACCAAGGGGCGCGAGCCGTACCGAAAACACCGGTATGCAGTGGCTTCGTACCTGCGCACGGACGAGACGTACCTGTGGCCGGAGGCGCTCACGCGGGATCAGGTGGCGTCGGCGTCCGAGAGCGAGGTCGTCCGCGTCTACCCGCATCGCTGGGCCGTGCCCCGGGACGCGTGGGGACGTCTGTTCGCCGAGGCGTCCGAGGAGATCGGAGTCCTGGTCTATAGCGGCCTCTTTCTCGCCGATGACGCGGGCATCGTGCGGATGCTCGGCGAGAAGGCCGGCGCGGGTGTCCGGGTCCGCATCCTGCTCGGCGACCCGGAATCCGCCGAGGTGGCGCAGCGCAGCGCGGACGAGGGCATTGACGACGGGATGGCGGCCAAGATTCGTAACGTCCTCGTGCTCTATCGGCCTCTGCGCGGGCGGGAGAACGTGGAGATCCGGCTGCACCGGACGGTGCTCTACAACTCGATCTACCGCGCCGACGACCAGTTCCTTGTCAACACCCACGTGTACGGCACGCCGGCGGGCAACGCCCCGGTGTTCCATCTCCGCCGGGTTCACGGGGGCGACATGGTCAACACCTACCTCGACAGTTTCGAGCGGGTGTGGGCCGGGGCCGTCCCGGTAGGCTCCTGAACATGGGCCGCCGCATCGACTTCTACGACGATCCCGCCGCGCCCAAGCCGAACAGCCTCGTCCCATCGGTGAACGTCGTGGTCACCAACGAGGCCGGGGACGTCCTGATGATCCGGCGCTCCGACAACGACAACTGGGCCGTGCCGGGCGGCGCCATCGACCTGGGCGAGTCGATCCCCGCCGCAGCCGTACGGGAGACCGTCGAGGAGACCGGGATCACATGTGAGATCACCGGTCTGGTCGGCACCTACAGCGACCCCCGCCACGTGATCCTCTACACCTCCAACGGCGAGGCCCGACAGGAGTTCTCGCTCGTCCTCACCGCGCGGGCGGTCGGCGGCGAGCCGAGGCCGAGCGACGAGTCGCGCGAGGTGCGATGGGTTCCCCGAGACGAGGTGTCGACGTTGTCCATGGATCGGTCGATGCGTATCCGGATAGAGCACTACTTGGGCGGATCGGCACTGCCGTACATCGGTTAGTGTCATTGTTGACCAATGGCTCTGGATCTTGTCCGGGGCGCTGTCATCGGGTTGCCTGCGGGCCTTGGGCTGGGCTACCCGGTGTCGCGCCTGTACGAGGAGGACCTTGACGGCTACGTGGCCGTGCCCGGCATCGCCTTGGCCGTAGTGCTGATCTTGCCGGGTGGATGGCTGCTCGCGAGGCTGACGCGAATCACGCACCCACTTCGCACCGCGCTGCTCGGGCCGGTGCTGTTGTGGGTGCTCAGCGGCGCGGCGGCACTGGGTGTGCCCCATCCGAGCCCACGATTGGTCGTCCTCGGAATCGCCGCGCTTGCCGTTGTGAGCTATGCGTCCGCTGCTCAGCTGACGGGCACCACGTCACTGGCGCCGCGTGTGATCGCCGCTGGAGTGGTGTGCGCATGCGTGATCACGACGTCGGCGATCCAGGAACGGCGGGCGGAGACGGAAGAGCGGCATCGGCGAAGTGAGTACATCGCCTATCTCCGCGAGTCCGTCCCGTTGGTGGTGCCTGCTGTCGTCCCGGATCGCCGGCTGGTCAGGACGTTGCCTCTCACCGACCGCACCATGGAACTCGCCTACGCCAAGGATCGTGACAGCGAAGCCGACGTGCTCATCCGTATCACCGACAATGAGGATCCACGTCTGGCATGTGCGGCGTGGAGTCGGGAGGATGCCAAGCCCGGCTGTGAAAGGCTCGAGGCGGATCGTTGGCTTTGGCGGCACGAGTCGAACGGCAGGATGGTGCTGTTCTCCAAGGTCGGGTATCGGCTGGTCGAGGTCGACTCAGTGATGCTGACCCTCGACGAGGCCGTTGTCGCAGGAGGCAAGCTGCGCGCCGTCAGCGCCGAATACCTTGCCGACGTCGGCGACTGAGCAGCGTGACGTCACCCAGCGGCTTCACGCGCCAGGAGCGCGGCCTCGACCGAATGTACGGCAGCCGTGATACACGGGGTCGAGGCGGTGATTGATCTACTGACCAGGTGGTCCGGGCCATAGCGGGAGTGAATTTCCGCCAGCCGGTCCGCCACGTTGAGGTGTTGGCCGTCGGGACCAGTTGTCATGTCGCAGTAGGTCAGCGCCTCCACCAACTCGGGGCGTTCCTCGTCGAACTCTGAGGTGAGGGCGTCGTACAGGTTCCGGTTGAGTGCTTCGTTGACCGCGCAGGAGTGATGCGCCACCAGACGGCAGAGAGTGTCGTCGGCCTTGACGACATCGCGCAGGTACCGCGCCCCGTCGAGCGGGTGGAACCCTGTGTCCGCCAGGTCGGGGGCGTATCCGATGTCATGCAGGTAGGCGGCGGCGACCAGCGTGTCAGCCTCCTCGCCGAGGATGGGCACCAGGGACGCAGCCCTGCCCGCGACCCCTTGCGTGTGCGCCCAACGCCGGGGCAATGTCGGCTCTAGCAGGCGTTGGGCCAGGTCACGGGCCCATTCAGCTTGTCCCACACCGTTCACGATAGCCAGCGGGCACCGGGGCCGATCCAGAGGCGAAGCCTGGACGTCCCAGGACGTCTGGACTCAGCGCCGCACGAACCGGCCCCGGCCGTGCTCGGCGACGACCAGGCCCTCGCGCTCCAGCACGGCGAGCGCCTGCCGCACGGTGTTGCGAGAGGCGTCGTAGAGCTGCCGTAACTCACTCTCACTCGGCACGGCCGCGCCAGGTGCGAGGGCGCCTGTCGTGATCTGTTGACGTAGGTCACCGGCGATCGCCTGATAGCGGTAAGGCGCGGCCTGGGCGCCCGACACGACGCGTCCCTTGGAGGGGATAGTCACGATCAGGCCCTCGTCCTCCAGGACGGACAGGCCGCGCCGAGCCGTGTTGCGGGCGACGCCGAACTCGGCGCACAACTCCGCCTCAGACGGCAGCGTGCTCCCTGCCGGATACTCACCCGCCGCGATGCGCTCCCGGAGCCGGTTGGCAATCTGGATGTAGACCCGCCCTCCGGTGAGCCATCGCGATTCCTTCATGGTCACTGGGTCAGGTGCGGTATGCGTTGGCGATCTGGTTGACGTCGACGCTGATTTCCCGCTGCTCGCCCTCGTTCCAGCCGGTCGCGACGACTTCCACCAGGCGCTCGACGGCGGCGAGCAGGCGTAGGCACGTCACCCGCTCGTCCTGCTGGTCACCCCAGTAGAACCAGCAGAATGCCAGGTGTACGAAGACCCGACGGGTCCGGAACCGGCTGTCGACGACGTCCAGGCCGGGCCGGCCGTCTTCGGCGATGACGAGGACCGCGGGGATCGTGCGGGCGCGCAGCTCGTCACGCAGGGCGGTCAGCAGCCGCTCTTGGTAGACGAGCTGCTGGGGGCGGGTGTTCACCATCAGGGCTGTCCCTTCGACGTGGTGCGGCTTGTCCGTCGAGGGTCTCCGGAGGATAGGAACCTCTACACCACAACTCTGGGACGTCTAGGGACGTCTAGTGTTAGCGTCCCTGGCAAAGAGCCGTTTTGCTTGAGGGGCGGACGAATGAACCACCACCTGCGGTACGCGCTCGCCAACGCCAGACTCCACCCGACCGATCTCGCTGCGCGCCTGGCCGTGGACCCCAAGACCGTTGAGCGATGGCTGCAAGGCCGCGTTCCCTATCCACGACACCGGTGGGCCGTGGCCGATGTTCTCCAGGTCGACGAGGCTGACCTGTGGCCAGAGGTGGCCGGCTATCGCCGTACGATCGCCAGCGAGGTCCAGGCGGTGTACCCGCACCGCCATGCCGTACCGCAGGCAGCATGGCGGCAACACTTCACCAATGCGGCTAGAGAGATCGACATCCTCACCTACAGCGGGCTGTTTCTCGCCGAAGACACCGCCATCATGCTGGCGATCGCTCAGCGGGCCCGGTCAGGGGTGAAGGTGCGGGTACTCCTCGGCGACCCTGACAGCCCAGAGGTGGCAACCCGCGGAGTCGACGAGCACATCGGACCCGACGTCATGGCCGCCCGGATCAGAAACGCGCTGACGCTCTACCAGCCCCTACGCGACGCTCCCGGCGTCGAGGTCCGCCTTCACAGCACTGTCCTCTACAACTCCATCTACCGGGCCGACGACCAGCTCCTCGTCAACACCCACGCCTACGGCATCCCAGCCGCCCAGGCTCCAGTCACCCACCTCCAAACCGGGCATGAGAACGGGCCCGCAGGCATCTACCTGAGCAGCTTCGAACGTGTATGGGCCAACGCCAGGCCGTACCCGAGCAAGATCAACACGATCAACGAGCGCGGCTGAAAGCAACTTTTCTACACGTCATCAAGCCGCCGCCCGCTGGGCGGCGGGCGGCCGGGCGGTCCGGGCGGGCGTGCGGCCTCTCCGGGCCGGTCCCGCCCGGCCACCCCGCCGCACCAACGAACGCAGGCAGAACCGCGTACAGAACGTTCCCGGCACCACGAGGGATGCCGACTCCCGGACTGAGCCGATGAGGTCAAAGCATGCCTCCGGCGGGAGCACTCCGGCACCGAGGTGATCGTCACACGGTTCTGAACGTAGACGGGTGGCTGGGGGCTGATCACCTCGCACACCATCGACTCAGGCAAGTCCAGCAGACCGACTCCTACGTATCAAGCCCGGCTCTGACCGCAGGACAACGCATGATCGAGGAACGGCGACCGGCGAACGTACACGCGAAGCCGGGCTTGACACTCCGTCCCCGGCCCGCTGCCGCTACGCGGTGAGTCGACGGCGTACGGGGTGATCAGGGCCTGTAGATGAGTGCTGGCCGCACGGGCGGGACCTACCGCGCGTCGCCCAGGAGCGGCGCGGCCCAGAGCCGTTGCGCTTCGGCAGAGGCCAGTTGCTGGCGAGCGGCGCCTTGGCGATCAAACGGCTCTTCCCGAAATAGCGGCACATTATTGCAATGAACCCATTTCAGCGGGCTTCGCGGAGTTGTAGGACGAGGATGGCTTTGACAAGTTGACCTG
>NZ_JBHUFV010000023.1:0-29784 GCF_042681425.1 Nonomuraea mangrovi
CTCGCGGCGGACTGACTACACGCACGCCAGACGACCTCGCAACGTGAGCAAGAGAAGCGGGTCGTCAAAGGGCAGCGCAAAGGGGCAGTGTAGCCGAACGGCACACGCCTGTCCACTTCGCTCTCGCTGCATGCTCCACGTTGTCCGCAGCATCGCCCGTCCGAGCGGAAACGTCAAGCCCGCGAGCCGGACTTTCGGCCAACTCAAAGCCTGGACGCTGGGATTTCTCCCCCTGGCGACAGATGGCTAGCACTAGGCCCCAAGACGATACCCGCGAGCCGGGGCCGCTAACGCTCTGTCACACCGTGGTCTGAACCCATGCTGACGATCGGTGGAACCGTGACGGTTCTACCCATTCTCAAAGACGCGCTAAACCTGGATTTTGATAACAATTGAATGTCGGGACATGCCCGGCATCAACTGCTGCCCACGAGGGTGGACAGGTCGCCCACCAGCCACCGCGAGCCATCCTTCACCATGACGAATCTAACCCGGTTCTGGATCACCTGCTGGCGCGGCTCGGCGTCCCCCTGCGCCTGCTTGGTCGTCCCCAGGTTCACGAACAGCAGGACGGACACCCTGTCAGGCGTGGCGTCCTGCACCGCGGCCCCGGCGACCGAGACCTCCTGGACGGTCCGCTGCTCGATCGCCCTGGGCACGAGCGATCTGCGCAACTCCTGGTAGCGGCGGGTCAGCTCGCCGGTGGTCAGCGCCTGCGCCCTGTTCAGGTCGTCCTCGATCGTCCGGTAGTTGTAGGACAGCAGGTCGGGCGCCAGCGCCCTGGCCGCGACCATCGCCTGCTCCCCCGCCGCCCGCCCGCCGCGCAGGTGCTCCAGCTCCCCTCCCATCCGCAGCGACGTCCAGCCGAGGAAGGCCACGGCCACGGCCAGCACCGCCGCCAGCGCGACCCTCACAGCACCTGCTCCGCTTTCGCCACGAGCCAGCGCCCGCCGACCTTGGACAGGTCCATCGACCACCGGTAATAGCGGTCCTGCCGGGGCGTGCCCGTACCCTCCCAGTTGATCGTGGAGTCGGCGACGACCAGCACCTTGGCGGTGTCGCCGGCCATCGAGACCATCCCCGAGGCGCGCACCGCCCCCGTCTGCACGACCTTGTTGGCGATCGTGGTCTCCCTCAACTTGGGCGCCCCCGCGTGGTACTCGGCATACGCGGGCCCCGTCGAGGTCGCGAGGATCCTGGCGATGCTGGCGTCGGCGCTCTTGTAGTTGAGCGAGAGCAGGTTGAGCGCATGCGCCGCGGCCGCGTCGATCGCCGCCCGGCGGTCGGCGTCCGCGGCCTCCTCGTCGCGCAGCTGCGCGCTCAACCAGAAGGCGACCCCCGCCACCAGCACAAGGACCGCCGCCAGCGCGATGGTCAGCCTGCGCACCACGGTCACCGACCGGGAGGAGTCAGCAGTGCCTGCCATATCGCGGGATCATAACGCTCGCCCCATTCCTCCAGGCCCGGAATGCTCGGGTGGGCAGGTGTGGCGTGCCCCTGACCGCCGTCCCGCCGCCTTCCGGAATCCCGCCGCCCGGCTCCCGGACGGCCGAACCCCCGAACGGCCGGCATCTCTGAACAGCCGGCCCCCTGAACGGCTGGCACCCCTGAACAGCCGCCACCACAGGTCGGGACGTCACCCGCCACCAGTCCTCCGACGGCGACCGCGCCTGTCCCGGCTCATGACGAGGGTCGGCGCGGCGCCGAGGTCACGAACCACGCCCGCCGCGGCGCCGAGGCGGGCCGGCAGATGTCGGAGATCGGCGAGCGCGCCATCCGCGAGTGTCCGTCATGCCGGGCGGGTCGAGGCAGGTGAGCGTCCCGTCCGTCCCCTGTCGGGACTGCTTCCTGGGCACCGTACGGCGGGGCCGGGATCTGTGACGACGGCGGAGATCGTCGCCCGGCGGACGGCCCGGCCGGCAGCCCGTCCCGAGTGCGGCTCGGCGGCGTGCGGGTGGTCTCGTCGAGGGAGGGGCGGCTTCGGGCTGCGGGCCGTACGGGGGACTTCTGCCTCTCAGCGCGCGGCCGCGGGCAACTTCCCGCGCGATGAGCCAGATCTTGTGGAGCGTGATGGATCCGGGCCGCGGAGCGTGGGCGGTGGCGGGTCAGTGCACGCCGTTCATGTGGGCGTTGATGAGCCTGGGGTACTCCTCCAGCCAGTTCCGGCCGCGCTCGTCCACGAAGGAGCCCTGTGGCGGGATCACCCCGTTGGCCGCCAGCCACGAACCCGGCGGCTTCTGGGTGCGGCGGATGCCGTTCCCGCTGGGCATCAGCTGCGGCGGGATCGGCGGCAGCGCGCCGGGGTCGTGGCCCAGCTGTGCCTCGGCCTCCAGCTCGGAGATGTCCTTCTCCTCCGACATGCCGATCGGGCCGTGCCTGCGGGCGTTGAGGAACTGCCTGACCACAGGCTCGTCGCTGGACAGCAACATCTCCCTCGGGCCGAACATCACCAGCTCGCGCCGGAACAGCAGCCCGATGTCGTCGGGGACCGTGCGCGCGGTGTTGATGTCGTGGGTGACGATGAGGAAGGTCGCCTCGATCTCGGCGTTGAGGTCGACGATGAGCTGGTTGAGATAGGCGGTACGGACCGGGTCGAGGCCCGAGTCCGGCTCGTCGAACAGGATGATCTCGGGGTCGAGTACCAGGGCCCTGGCCAGCCCGGCGCGCTTGCGCATACCACCGGAGATCTCGCCCGGCAGCTTGCCCTCAGCTCCGACGAGGCCGACCAGCTCCATCTTCTCCATGACGATCTGGCGGATCTGTGACTCGTTCTTCCTGGTGTGCTCGCGCAGCGGGAAGGCGATGTTGTCGTAGAGGCTCAGCGACCCGAAGAGCGCGCCGTCCTGGAAGAGCACCCCGAACAGGCGGCGCAGCTCGTAGAGCTTGTTCTCGCTGCAGTTGGCCAGGTCGTAGCCGTCGATCCAGATGTGGCCGCGCTCGGGCCGCAGCAGGCCGACGAGGGTTTTGAGGAAGACCGACTTGCCGGTGCCCGAGGGCCCGAGCAGGACGGAGATCTCGCCCGCGGGGAGGGTCAGCGAGACGTCCTCCCAGATGACCTGCCGACCGAACGACTTGGTCAGCCCGTCGACCACGACCTCGACGCCCACAGGTCACCCTCCACTTGGCTGGTGGTAACGAGACGAACACATTACTTACGGCCGTAACGGAGCTTCCCGCGAATTGGAATCCATTCCAATAATTCGACGGGATTGTTACTGGGCGGTTATGTCAGCGCGTGGAGGGCGGGACGCAACAGCCTCGCCACCTCTTCGGCGGGGACGTCGCGCAACTCGTCGAGGTCGAGGAGCTGGTGGCCGATGGTGACGCCCAGCAGGATCAGGGTGATGAGCGCGGCCTTGAGCCTGGCGTCGCGCCCTTCGATCGCCGCACTGATCTGCTCGATCTGCCTGCTGAAAGTCGCGCGGGCGGACGCGGAGGCCTCCGGGTGGGTGAGCATCGAACGCATCGTCGCCAGCGAGCTCTGGGGCAGCTCGCCCAGCTTGACCCCCAGGGATCCGAGCAGGTCGTCGACCAGCCGCCCCGCGTCCTCGGGCTCGACGTGGACGGCCCGCTCGAACAGGCCCTGCTTGCTGCCGAAGTGCTGCATGACCAGGGCGGGGTCGACGCCCGCCGCGGTGGCGACGGCCCTGATCGTGGTGCGTTCGAAACCCTTCTCGGCGAACGAGGCCCGGGCCGCTTCGAGGATCCTCTGCTCGGTCCTTGCCCTGCGTTCGGCGCGCGTCGGAGTCACGCGGTCACTCTACTTCTCCCCTTGTTCACTCAACGGTTGTTGAGTAAGTTGGGCCGCATGACAGCGATCGTCACGCGTTTCCATGAGGCCATGCTCCACAAGTCGGCCGACGAGCTCGCCGACCTCTACGCCGAGGACGGCGTCCACGAGTTCCCCTTCCTGATGCCGGGCATGGTCGAGCGCTACAACGGCAGGGAGGAGATCCGAGCCGGATACAAGGCCTCGTGGGGCGCCACGCCGGCCTCCGTCGAGGAGATCCGCAACGTCGTCATCCACCAGAGCACCGACCCCGAGGTGCTCGTGGTCGAACACGAGACCGCCGTCACGGTGTACGGCCGGCCGTACACCGTCCCGGGGCTGCTCGTACTGCGTGTACGCGAAGGGAAGATCATCCACACCCGCGATTACATGGACGCCACGGCCGTGGCCAGCCTGCGGTCAGGTCATACAGAGTGACGCCGCCGACCGTTCTCGCGGTGAAGTTCTCCTGCACCCAGGCGGCGATCCTGGCGGCCTCGTCGCTGCCGCCCGCCGCGGCTCCCGCCCTGCGGCCCATCGCCATGCCGCCGCCGGTGAAGTAGTGGATCTTCCCGCTCTCGACGTGGTCCTGGAACTGGGCGAGGGTGGGCGCGGGATCGGTGCCGTTGAACCCGCCCACGGCCATCACGGGGAGCTCTGTGGCGAGCTGGAAGCCCGCCGCGTTGTTCGAGCCGACCGTGGCGGCGACCCAGGTGTACGGCGCCGCACCGGCCTTGAGCAGCGCGGTGACCTCGGCGCTGGGGGTCGCCGCGTTCAACAGCCCGCCGCCTCCGCCCCGCCCACCGGTCACTCCGCCGTCCTGCCCGTCGACCTGGCCGGCGCTCGGCCCACCATCCAGTCCATTACCTGGCCCGCCGTCCGCCCCGTCTCCCTGCCCGCCACCCGGGCCACCGTCCGCCCCGTCTCCCTGCCCGCCACCCGGGCTACCCTCGGCCCCGTCTCCCTGCCCGCCACCCGGGCCACCGTCCTGGCCGCTGCCTGGCCAGCCGCCACGGCCGCCGTTCTGGTCACCGTCCTGCCCGCCGGGGGCACCGTTCGACGAACCGCGGGTAGCGCCCATGCGACCCCACGCTCCCCCGTCAGGACCGCCAGGACGACCGGGCCCGCCGCCGAAGCCACCCGTTGAGGGGCCCGCGGTGGGGATCGCACCCGAGTGCGCCGAACCCGCCGTGTCCACGGCATACGCCACGGGCCCGGCCAGGCACGCCACCACGGCCGCCGCCGCGGCCACCCCTATAACCCTGCCCCACACCCGCCCTGCGGCGCCCCCTGACCGGGCCGCCTCGACAGCACCGCTCCCCGAGGACACGCCAAGAACCCGTCCCGCGTCGAGCTCGGCCCGAGTCCGCCCTTCAGCGCCGCTCCCCTCGGACGCGCCTAGGGTCGGTCCCGTAGCGCGCCCTGCCGGTGTCGTCTCCCGAGGATCGTCCTCCATGGACGCTCCCTGAACCCGTTCACGAGCGACGGTCCCCGAGAACATCCCCAGCACCCGTTCGTGAGCGACAGCCTCCGAGGACGCTCCCTGAACCCATTCGTGAGCCGCGGTCTCCGAGAACGTGCCCAGCATCCATTCGTGAGCGACAGCCTCCGGGAACGTACCCGGCACCCATCCGCCGGCGACAGTCTCCGAGGGCGCTCGACACTTCTTCACGAACAGCGGGACTCGGGGACGTGCCCGGCGACCGCGTGTCGGGGTCGGCCTCCTCAGGCGCGCCCGGCAACCGCCCCACACCGCTGACGGCTCCACCACCCGACCGCGTCGCAACCACAAGCGCGGCGGCAGCGGCCAGTCCGGCCACCAGAACGACCGGTCCGAGCCACGCGTTCCACTCCGAGCTGCGTGACAGCAGCACCCACGACCACACCGCCGTCACGGCCACCGTCGGCGCCAGGGTTCCAGCCGCCCACAACGAGCGCCGATAAGACCACAGCACCGCCGTCCCCATGCCCACCAGCGCGGCGATCACCGGAGCAAGGGCCACCGTGTAGTACGCGTGGAAGATGCCCTGCATCAGGCTGAAGATCAGCCCGGTGGCCAGCGGCCAGCTCCCCCACAGCGCGAACGCCGCCCACGCCGCGTCGGAACCCGTTCCCGCATACGCCCTACCCCTGCCCGCCCTGCCGGCATCCGCATGAGCCGCGCCTGTGTCCGTGATCGCGCGGGTGCGTCGCTGCGTCCAGAGGCCCACCGCCAGCAGTATCAGCGCCGCGGGCAGCAGCCAGGCGATCTGCCCTCCCGCTTCGGTGTCGAACAGCCGCAGCCACCCGGCCTGCTCGTTGAGGTTGCCGAGGCCGCCGTAGTCGTCACCGTTCAACCGCCCGATGCCGTTGTAGCCCAACGCGAGCTCCAGCACGCTGTTGCCCTGCGAACCCCCGATGTAGGGCCGTTCGCTCGCCGGGACCAGCGCGACCGCCACCGGCCACCAGCCCGCCGCCACCAGCATCGCGCCGCCCGCCAGAACCAACTGCCACAGCCGCCGCCCGAACAAGGCAGGCGCCGCCACCAAATACACCAGCGCGAACCCTGGCAGCACCACGAACGCCTGCATCATCTTCGCCAGAAACCCGAACCCGACGCACACTCCCGCCAGCACCAGCCACCGCGTCGAGGCCCGCTCCTGCGCCCGCACCACGCAGTACGCGGCCAACGACAGCAGCAACACCAGCAGCGCGTCAGGGTTGTTGAAGCGGAACATCAGCACCGCAACGGGCGTCAACGCCATCACCGCGCCCGCCAGCAGCGCCGACCAGGCGGGGAAGAGCCTGCGCACGGCGGCGTACACGGTCGCGACCGTCGCCACGCCCATCAAAGCCTGCGGCACGAGGATGCTCCACGCGTTCAAGCCGAAGACCCGCACGCTGAGCGCCATCGGCCACAACGCGGCGGGAGTCTTGTCGACGGTGATCGCGTTGGCGGCGTCGGAGGAGCCGAAGAAGAACGCCGTCCAGCTCTCGCTGCCCGCCTGCACCGCGGCCGAGTAGAAGGGGTTCGCCCAGCCTGACGCGCTCAGACCCAAGGTGTAGAGCGCGGCCGTCGCCATCAGGAGCCCGGCCAGCGCGAGCCTCTCGGGCCCCTGCCCGATCGTGTCCATTCCTCGACGCTAGGAACGCTCTCTGAGACGGCCATGAGATCCACCCTCACGCATCCTCAGGATCCCGAGAGGCGCGGCCGGAGGTTGTGGAGCATCCGGGCATCCACGGATCAAGGCATGCGCGCGTCCCGCCAGCCGTGGTTCAGGTGTCTGAGGGTCTCAGCATTCCGGTGCATCCGGAGTCTCAGCGTCCGCGGGGCTCGTGTCCCCTGGTTCCCCGGATCGGCGGGACTGCGGGTCAGGAGGGCTCCGGAGCCCGGCGCCGCAGGCGGCGCAGTGCCCGGCGGCGCAGTGCCCAGCGTTATAGGCGGCGCAGTGCCCGACGGCACAGGCGGAAGACGCGCGAAGCAAACGCAGGAGATGGGCGCAGACGGCAAGCTCGGCAGACGGCAGACGGCAGACGCAGGCGGCAGGCGGCAGGCGCGAGAGGCGGACGCGGGAGACAGGAGCAGGCGGCAGCCTCGGGAGGCAGAGGGCAAGCGGCAGGCGGCACGCGACAGGCCCGGTGGGCGGCGAGCGGCAGGCTGGGCACGCGGCGGACGGCAGGCGGCGGGCGGCAGCGGGCGATTCTCGCGACCGGCCCCGGAGGGACCGGTGGGTCCTGCGGCCCGGACACTGCGGCCCGACGGCCGGCGAATGGCAGGTCGGCGCGAACGGCAGGTCGGCGACTCCCGGAAAGGCACCGGGAAAACAAAAAGAGCGGAACCCACCCGGCACCAGGGTGTGTTCCGCTCTTTCTGAAAAGACGCGCCGTCTTACTTGACGGTGACGGTGGCGCCGGCGCCCTCGAGGGCAGCCTTGGCCTTCTCCGCCTGCTCCTTGTTGACCTTGCCGTCGAAGACCGGCTTCGGAGCGCCGTCGACCAGGTCCTTGGCCTCCTTCAGGCCGAGGGAGGTCAGCGCGCGGATCTCCTTGATGACCTGGATCTTCTTGTCGCCGGCGGCCTCGAGGATGACGTCGAACTCGTCCTGCTCCGCGGCCTCCTCAGCGGCGGCGGCCGGGGCGGCAGCGGCGGCAACGGCGACCGGGGCGGCAGCCTTGACGTCGAAGGTCTCCTCGAACAGCTTCACGAACTCGGAAAGCTCGAGGAGGGTCATCTCCTTGAACGCGTCGAGCAGCTCGTCGGTGCTGAGCTTCGCCATGATGTTTCCTCCGTATGGATCTTGCTAAATGGTGTTACGGGACCGCGGTGAAGTTGCGGCAATCCCCGGTCTTACTCGCCCGCCTCCGCGCGCTTGGCGCGAAGGGCGTCGGCCAGCTGAGCCATGTTGGTGGGCAGCGCGGCGAACACGGCGGCAGCAGCGGACTGCTTCGCCTTCATCGCGCCGGCCAGCTTCGCGAGGAGAACCTCGCGGGACTCGAGGTCAGCGAGCTTGGTGATCTCGGCAGCATCGAGGGCCTTGCCCTCCATGAAGCCGCCCTTGATCACCAGAAGGGGATTGGCCTTGGCGAAGTCACGCAGACCCTTGGCGGCCTCGACCACGTCGCCCGTCACGAAGGCGACGGCCGTCGGGCCGACCAGCAGCGAGTCGAGACCCGTCACGCCGGCCTCGTTGGCCGCGATCTTGGTCAGGGTGTTCTTCGCCACGGCGAACTTCGCGTTCCCACCGAGCGACTTACGCAGCTCCTTGAGCTGTGCGACGGTGAGACCGCGGTACTCGGTCAGAACGGCGGCGCTGCTGCCCTCGAACTCGCTCTTGAGCTCGGCAACCGCTGTCGCCTTATCCGCCCTCGCCATGGGCCTCCTTCCAGATGTGCCACCGGCGAAGGCCTCTGAACATGAAACAAGCCCCGGCGCAGGCGCACGGGGCTCCATCCATGTGAAGATCACACGGAAGAACTTCGCATCTCACCTACGCGGGCCGTCCACGTTGTGTGGATCCTTCGGTCACCGGGCCTTGAGGCACCCAGCGACGACCGGCGGTCTTTGGCAAGCATCAGAATAGGGGGCGATCCGTCAAGATGCCAAATCGCCCCCTGCCGGGATCAGTTCCTGGGAAGGTCACCCACCTGGTCGGCGGGCGGCGCGGCGATGGAGACCGGCTCGTTGAAGCCCTTGAAGAACAGGTTGGCGTTGAACTTCCCGCCCTTCTCCTCACCGGACATGGTGAGCTTGCGCGGCAGTCCGTCCGAGCCGACCCAGATGTCGAAGGTGACGTTCTGGAGCTCGGCGAGGTGCTCCTTGGCCTGTGCCTGCTCCTCGGCGGGCAGCTGTGCCACGGCCGTGTCCACCGGGAACGTGCCGCCGTAGTGGGTGGTGTCGACACCGCTCACGCTCTCGGTGCCGACCTGCTTGACGTTCTGCGAGGCGGTGACGAGCTTGGTGACGTTCGCCAGGTCGAACCGCTGGACCTGGTCGAGGAACTGCTTGGCCTCCGCGCCTCCCTCGCTCACCGGGATCTTGATCCACGGCTTGGTGGCGCCCAGCACCTTGTTCAGCGTCTCGACCTTCACATAGACGTTGTCGCCCTGCAGAACGGCGCGCGCGCCGCCCGGAAGGCTCTGCCCGCCGAAGTTGGCGGTGTCGAGCGTCAGGTCGGCGGCAAGCTGCGGCTTGCTCTGGTAGACCATGCGCCCCTGAACCTTGCCGGTACCCTCCTGCGGATGGGTCACGTCGACCACGCCGTCGACGGTGTAGCTGGTGACTTCCTGCGTCTTCTGCGCGGCCTGCTCCAGGACCTCGGCGGCGGCCAGCTTGGCCTGAATGGGCACCGCACCTGACGCGGTCGATCCGGTCGATCCACAACCCGCGACCGCGACGAGGGCGGCGGCGCCCGTCGCGGCGACGGCGAGAGTAATCCTGCGCTTCAGCATGCTTTCGACACTACGTCTCCGATTCACGCTTTTCGGCTTCCCTGGACCAACTCAGGGAAACTCCAGGGTCATCCCTGAGCCCCGTGTTTCCAGGCGATCCGGCGCCTGAGCCAGGTACGTGATCTCGGGCGATCCCTGCCTGCCCGCTCACGACGATCCGCGCCATTCCGCTCAAGACGATCAGCCTGTACGGCAAGCCCCCACCAAGCGCCACCCTCGGCACGTGGCCGGCGTCTGTCCAGGGATACGCCTCACCGAGCGCACGTGGCCGGCCGCCGTCACGGAACGTCCGGTCGTCCGTTGCGGCGGGAAGCGGCGGGTCACGAGAAGCGTCCCCTGGACGGACGGCCACCACGGGACCACGGAGGCGCCCGACCCGGCATGCCGTAAAGAACGAAGAGTCCCGGCAGAACGAAAGACCCGGCAGAACAACAAAAGACCCCGGCGGGACAAGGAATCCCGACAGGACGAAAGACCCCGGCAGGAGGAAGAATCCCCGAGAGGATGAAAGAGCCCCCGGGGGAACGCGGAAGGCCCCCGCAGGAGTCCTGCGGGGGCCTTCACGGGCGTGGAAGGGATCAGCCCTCGAGCTCGGCGGTCAGCGCGCGAGTCAGGTTGGGGTCGACCGGGACGCCGGGGCCCATCGTGGTGGAGAAGGTGACCTTCTTCAGGTAGCGCCCCTTGGCCGCGGACGGCTTGAGACGCAGCACCTCGTCAAGGGCGGCGGCGTAGTTCTCGATGAGCTGGCGGTCATCGAACGACGTCTTGCCGATGATGAAGTGGAGGTTCGCCTGACGGTCGGTACGGAACTCGATCTTTCCGCCCTTGATGTCGGTCACGGCCTTGGCGACGTCCGGCGTCACGGTGCCGGTCTTCGGGTTCGGCATCAGACCACGCGGGCCGAGGACGCGGCCCAGGCGGCCGACCTTGCCCATCAGGTCGGGGGTGGCGACGACGGCGTCGAACTCGTTCAGGCGGTTGCCCTTGGCGATGTCGTCGATCAGCTCGTCGGCTCCGACGATGTCGGCGCCGGCCTCGCGGGCAGCCTCGGCACGGTCACCGGTCGCGAAGACCAGGACCCGGGCGGTCTTACCGGTGCCGTGCGGGAGGTTGACCGTGCCGCGCACGATCTGGTCGGCCTTGCGAGGGTCGACACCCAGCCGCAGCGCCACCTCAACGGTGGCGTCGAACTTGGTGGTGGTGGTGGCCTTGGCCAGCTTCGCGGCCTCGGCGGGGGTGTAGAGCTTCTCGCGGTCGACCTGGGCCGACGCGTTCTTGTGCGCCTTGCTGCGCTTCACTTCGGGTCTCCTTGGTGGAGTCTGTGGTCGCGGGCCAGCGCGTGGCCCTCCCACGGGTGGAACAGGACGGTCTTACTCAGCGACGGTGATGCCCATCGACCGGGCGGTGCCGGCGATGATCTTCTCGGCGGCCTCGACGTCGTTGGCGTTGAGGTCGGGCATCTTGGTCTCGGCGATGCTGCGCAGCTGCTCGCGGCTCAGCTTGCCGACCTTGTCCTTGTGGGGGACCGCAGAGCCCTTGTCGAGGCCGAGCGCCTTCTTGATCAGCTCAGGCGCCGGGGGCGTCTTCGTGATGAAGGTGAAGCTGCGGTCCTCGAAAATGGTGATCTCAACGGGGATGATGTTGCCCCGCTGGGCTTCGGTGGCAGCGTTGTACTGCTTCACGAAGTCCATGATGTTGACGCCGTGCGGACCGAGGGCGGTACCGACCGGCGGGGCGGGCGTGGCCTGGCCAGCGGGAAGCTGGACCTTGACCAGTGCCGCGATCTTCTTCTTCGGAGGCATGTGTCCTTCTCCGGGTCCTGATCGTGGTGCCGTCCGCTCGCGGGTGCGGGCGGACATGTCGGAAGGCCGCCCTTCGCGAGGGACGGCCTGCCGAACGTCATGTCGACGGAAAACGTGTGACGGATCTCCGGCGGCTAGCGCACAGCCGGGGTCACGCGTTCCTCGTCAAGTGTATGCGAGCCTGTCAGATCTTAGAGACCTGGTTGAACGACAGCTCGACGGGGGTCTCGCGACCGAAGATCGACACCAGCACCTTGAGCTTCTGCGACTCGGGGCTGATCTCGCTGACCGAGGCGGGCAGCGTGGCGAACGGGCCGTCCATGACGGTGACCGACTCGCCGATCTCGAACTCGACCGTGGGGCCCGTGGCGGTCTTGGCGGTGGCCTTCTTGGCCTCCTCCGTCGGCTCGGGCGCCAGCAGCTTGGCGACCTCGTCGAGGCTGAGCGGGCTCGGCTTGTTGGACAGGCCGACGAAGCCGGTCACGCCGGGCGTGTTGCGCACGGCGGCCCAGGACTCGTCGGTGAGGTCCATGCGCACGAGCACGTAGCCGGGCAGCACACGCTCCTTGACCGGGACCTTCTTGCCGCTCTTGAACTCCTGGACGGTGTGCGTGGGCACCTCGACCTGGAAGATGTAGTCCTCCATGTTGAGCGACACGTTGCGGCTCTCGATGTTGGACTTCACGCGGTTCTCGTAGCCGGCGTAGGAGTGGATGACGTACCACTCGCCGAGCTGGCCGCGCAGCGAGCGCTTGAACTCCTCGACAGGATCGACGTCTTCCTCGACCTCGGCCGCCTCGTCGACGGTCACCGGAGCCTCTTCGGACTCCTCGGTCTCCTCGACCTCGTCGTCGTCGGCGTCCTCGGCCTCATCGAACTCGGTCTCCTCGACCTCGTCGATGGCCTCCTCAGCGGAGACGTCGTCGTCCCACTCCTCGCGAGGGGTGTCTGAAGTCTCGGACACGGTGACTTTTCCTCTTTCGTCGAATCGAATGGTGCCCTGTCAGGCGTCGGGTCAGCTGCCGCCGAAGATCCGCAGGACGCCCTCCGTGAACAGGGCGTCAAGCCCCGACACGATCGCAACCATGATCAGAACGAATACCAGAACGACCGTGGTGTAGGTGATGAGATCCTTACGCGTCGGCCAGATGACCTTGCGCAGCTCGTTGACGACCTGCCGATAGAAAAGGGCGGGTGAAGTGCGCTTCTGCTTCTTCTCACCGCTCGGCTTGCCTGCGGTCTCGCTGTGCGTGTCGATCGCCACAGTCCTCACCTGATCTGTCGTATCCAACGCAGTTGCGCGGCGCGCTTGCACGCCTTGCTGCGCGGACCGCACTCAGCAGGGCAAGAGGGACTCGAACCCCCAACCGCCGGTTTTGGAGACCGGAGCGCTACCAATTGCGCCATTGCCCTATGTCGTCAACCACACTACAACGATTGACTGCCTGCCCGGACCGATCGCCACATCGACATGCGGCGGCAGGACCATGCGAAAGTGTACGGGGGAATGACCGCTACGTCGAACCAGACACGATCGCCCAGGTAGCGGCCTTCTGCCCGCACTACGATGGTCGTCATGTCCAGCCGCATCTCCGCACGCGTTTCCGCGATCTCAGAGTCCGCCACGCTGGCCGTCGACGCCAAGGCGAAGGCCATGAAGGCGGCAGGCCGCCCGGTCATCGGCTTCGGCGCGGGCGAGCCCGACTTCCCCACGCCCGGCTACATCGTCGACGCGGCGATCGAGGCGGCGCGCGATCCGCGGTTCCACAAGTACACGCCGGCAGGGGGCCTGCCCGAGCTGAGGCAGGCGATCGCCGCCAAGACCCTGCGCGACTCCGGCTACGAGGTCGACGCCTCGAAAGTCCTGGTGACCAACGGCGGCAAGCAGGCCGTCTACCAGGCGTTCGCCACGCTCCTCGACCCGGGTGACGAGGTGCTGGTCGTCGCGCCGTACTGGACCACCTACCCCGAGGCGATCAAGCTGGCCGGCGGCGTGCAGGTCGACGTCGTCACCGACGAGACGAGCGGCTATCTGGCCACGGTCGAGCAGCTGGAGGCGGCACGCACCGAGCGGACGAAGGTGCTGCTGTTCGTCTCGCCGTCCAACCCGACCGGCGCGGTCTACTCGCGCGAGCAGGTGGAGGCCATCGGCCGCTGGGCGGCCGAGCACGACCTGTGGGTCGTCACCGACGAGATCTACGAGCACCTCGTGTACGGCGACACCGAGTTCACCAGCATCGCCACTGCCGTCCCCGAGCTCGGCGACAAGGTCGTCATCCTGAACGGCGTCGCCAAGACCTACGCGATGACGGGCTGGCGGGTCGGCTGGCTGATCGGCCCGCCCGACGTGGTGAAGGCCGCGACGAACCTGCAGTCCCACGCCACCTCCAACGTCGCCAACGTCTCGCAGATCGCCGCGCTGGCCGCCGTGTCCGGCGACCTGTCGGCGGTGGCCGAGATGCGCGAGGCGTTCGACCGGCGGCGCAAGACCATGGTGAGGATGCTCAACGACATCCCCGGCGTGCTCTGCCCCGAGCCTCTGGGCGCCTTCTACGTCTACCCGTCGGTCAAGGCGCTGCTCGGCAAGGAGATCAGGGGCAGGCGCCCGCAGACGTCCGCCGAGCTGGCCGAGCTGATCCTGGAGGAGGCGGAGGTCGCCGTCGTCCCCGGCGAGGCTTTCGGCACTCCTGGCTACTTCCGCCTGTCCTACGCGCTGGGTGACGACGACCTGGTCGAGGGCGTCAGCCGCCTGCAGAAGCTGCTGGCCGAGGCGAGCTGAGTCACGGGAGGGGCGGCCCGTCCCTCCCGTGATCACCACACGTCGAGCTGCGGGAACCCGTCCTCGCCGTTGCCGCCGCCGAACACCGCCACGCCTGGCCGTTCCAGCCACATGGCGTAGGTGGAGCCGCCGCGTGACCAGGTGACGGCGGGTCTGCCGCGCAGAACGGCGGGCTCGGCGCCCTCCACCATGCCGTCCAGCGCCCCGACCCCGCACACCACGCCCACCGACAGGCGGTCCGAGGTGCCCGGTCTGGTCCAGGTGTAGCCGTAGACCCGTCCCTTCGTGACGATCCCGTCGAAGGCGGAGAACGACGCGCCCAACGGGTACGACTCCGTCAAGGGCGTCTCCTCGGAGCGCCCCGCGACCTGGACGCCCCGCACGGCCTGCCGTCCCGGCAGCGCCTCCCCCGATGGCGGCAGGGTGGCCGATCGCCCGTCGCAGGCGGTCCCGTTGACCGGCTCCATGCTCGGGTCGCGCTCAGGCATGCGCGGCACGGACCCGGTCCGCGGCACCCGCAGGCCCTTCATCGCCCGGTCGATGTCGCGGCTCGCGGTCACGACGACGGCCAGTCCCTCGTCGACCCGCCACACCTCGCGCCTGCCTCCCGGCACGACCGCGCGGATCCTGTCTCCAGGGCCCACCCGCGCGGTGCCTGCCACGCGCACGCCGAGCCGCCCCTCTACCCAGTCCTCCGTGTCGAGGCGGCCCCGGTGGACCTCGACGCGGAGCTCGTCGCCTCCCGCACGCCACAACCCCGTGGTGGAGGTCGAGTACTCGGCGAGGCCCGCCGTGGTGGACACGCGCGTCATGCCGAGGGGGTCGATCCTGATCCCGTCCACCTCGCGCTCGCCCTGTCGCTCCACGCCTGCCACGCGGATGCCCTTCGCCACCGCCATGAGGTCGTTGGCCAGGTCGTCGCTCACGTGGACGCGGACGCCGTAGCCCGGTCTGACCGTCCACAGCGACATCCGGCCCTTGGGGGCGCCGCCGGCGCCCACGACCCTGCCCGTGAGCGCGCGATGCCCGTCCACGATCGTCCCGGTCAGGTCCAGGAAGCGCTCGTCGGTGCCCCACGACACCTCGGACAGGCGCTTCACGGTGCGTGCCCGCTCTCCCCTGACCACCTCGATCGAGATCCAGCTGCCCGCCCTGTTCCACCACCTGCCGAGACCGTCGAGACCGCCGTCCGCGCCCGCCGAGAACCCCGGTGGCAGGTGGGTGACCGTGAGGCCCTCGAAGCTCGCAGGGAGATCACGCGAGGCCGGGACGGGGCTGATTCCTTCGGTGATGCGGTCGATCTCGGGCTCCAGGTTGTCGCTCACCTTCAGGACGAACCCGAGCCCCGGCTCCTGCAGCCACAGCCGTCCATGGCCGACCATCAGGCTTCCCTGCCCGTCCCTGTAGCCCGGCTTCCCGTTGACGGTCGTCCTGATGCCGTCGCCCCAGTCTCCGGCGCTCCAGGCGGCGAGCTCCTTCAGTGAGGCCGCGTGCTGGCCCCTGACGCTGATCAGCGTGACCCGCCTGTCGCCCGCGCCGGTCCACGTCTTCGCCGTCTCCCCGTCGCTCCTCGTCATGACGCCCTCCAGGTGGACGCGGGGCGGAAGGTAGGAGACGCGCATGCCTTCCACGACACCGCCCGCCGGTCCAGTGGGATCGGTCATCAGCAGTTCCTCGGCGATCATGCGCGTCTCGGCGGCGAGGTTCCCGCCGACCGTCACCCTGAGGAGCACGCCCGGCCGTTCGGTCCACACCAGGTCCGTGCCGTCGGCGGAGATCCTGGCCTCCCTGCCCCGCGTGGACGTCCGCCGCCCTCCGGCCATCAGCCCCGGCGTGTCGAGGTCGCCGGTCTCGCCGTACCTGCTGACCCGCACCATGTCGGCGCCCGCGCTCCAGGTCAGCGTGCCCGCCAGCAGCTCGCCTTCGCCCGACCTGCCCTGGACGGGCTCGCCCAGGCCAGGAGGCAGGTGGCGGACCTGGACGTCGTCGAGCGTGCCCGTGGTGCTGGGCGTGGTGGCCACCCGCTGCTCGTCCCTGAGACCCAGCGCCCAGCCGGCCAGCGCCAGCGCGAGCGCGGTCACCACCGCCACGATCCCGTGCCTGGTACGGCGGCGCCGCCGCGAGAGCCGTACCACCTGCTCCACGAGGCCAGGTGCGGCGGCGAGGCGGGCGCTGTCCTCGGCCATCGCCTGCCGCAGCTCGCTCTCAAACATCGCTCGCCACCTCCTCCACGACGATCAGGCCGCGCAGCTTGGCCAGCGCCTTGGCGGCCTGGCTCTTGACCGTGCCGACCGAGCACCCCAGGGTCTCGGCCGTCTGCGCCTCGGTCAGGTCCTCCCAGTAGCGCAGCACCACGACCGCGCGCTGCCTCGGCGGCAGCAGGCGCAACCCGTCGGCGAGGACCTGTCGCAGCTCGACCCCCGAGTCCGCGCCCGCGACCGGCACCTCGGGGAGCGTGCCTGTCGGGATGATGCGCAGGATGGCGCGGCGCCTGGCGCGGTTGATCGCCGTGTTGACGATGATGCGCCTGACGTAGGGCTCGGGGTCGACGTCCTTGCGCAGGCGGTGCCAGTTTCGGTACGCGCGCTCCAGCGCGGTCTGCAGGACGTCCTCCGCGTCCTCGTGCGACCCGCAGGAGAGGTAGGCGAGCCGTAAGAGGCTGGTGCCCCGCGCCGCCACGTAATCGGCGAACGCGGTCACTCGGTGGTCTCCATGTCCCCTGTGTACGTCTGGGCCCGCGAAAGGGTTGCCTCGCCCGGATCAGGCGGGCGACTGGACGGAGGCCGCCAGCGGGATCAGGGACTCCACGAGGGTGTCGCTGACGCGGATCCACGCGCCCGTGCCCGTGCGTTCCAGCCAGACGATCATCATGCCGCCGCTCGGATGGCCGCCGACGACGGCCGGTCTGCCGCGGACCGTGGTCTCGCGGGGCGAGGTGACGGTGGCGCGCCTGCGGTAGGTGTCCCAGTCGGCGGCGACGGTGCCGTGCTCGACCTGGACCTCCACGAACGTGGAGCCCGAGGCGTAGCGGGCCCAGCCACCCTCGACGCCCGGCTCGGGTTCGACGGCGCCGCCGCCCGTGCGGGTGAGCCCCGGCGGCAGGTAGGTGAGCCAGAAGTTGTCGGCGACCACCGTGATGCCGGGGCTGGTCGCCGTCGGGTCCGGCGGGGCGGGGGTGGCGATCGTGGGAGCGGAGGCGGCGTCGACGGACGGCGCGACACGCCCGAAGCCCGAGGAGAAGATGGCGTAGATCGTCAGAACGGTAGCCGCCAGGGCGGCGAGGGCGAGCGCGGCCCGCCGTCCCCCGCCCCGGTCGGCGACTAACTCGTCAGGCGCCATACCTCCTTAGTGCCCACCATCTCCATGATGGTCACTTCGAGGCGCGCACGCCTTCGGCGATCTTCTTCAGCTCGGCGGCGACCGCGTCCATGCCGATCTTCTCGGCTCTCTCCGGGTTCATCGCCACCTCGACGGCCAGGTCGTCGGTGAGCCTGAAGCCGATGGTCGGCGTGCTGGGCTCCGCGCCCTGCTGAGTACCGAGCCTGCTGTGATCGCCTCCCTCGCTGACGCTCGAGAGGTAGGCCCGCCTGTCCCCGATGTCCACGGTCTGGACGTTCTCGTTCCTGATCGCGGCGTCGACCCGCTCGCCGACCTCGCCCTCGTGGACGAAGACCTGGATGCCGTAGTGGCCGGCGGGCGTGTCGGGCGCGTCGAAGGTCGTGGTGTAGGAGGTGCCGCCGGAGGGGCCTGGCCACTTGTTCGACCACGACCCCCACACCAGGCCGTCCGGCAGGTAGCCGAGCGTGATCCCGCCGAACGTGCGGCCGTCCCCGAGGTCGCCGAGGGCGTTGGGCGGCTTGTCCACCAGATACAGCTTGACGGTGGAGCCCGTCTCCACTTCCACGCCAGGCTTGGGATCCTGGCCGAAGACGTCCTCGTCCCCTGTCGTCTTCTCCCCGACCAGGCCGGCCGCCTGCAGGGCCGCCTGCGCCTCCGCGAACGTCTTGTTCGTCACGTCGGGGACGGCCACCTTGGTCACCACCCGGACGGTCGAGGTGCCGCTGGTCACCCCCGCGGCCTCGGGTCCCGCGGTCGCCGCCAGGTAGACGGGCGCCCCCGCGGCCAGGACGGCGACGGCCAGGGCCGCGCCCGCCGTACGGAACCTGAGGACGTGGACGCGGTGCCTCCTGCGGACGCCGCCGCCCAGCGTGGGCGGCGCCTCGACCTCGGCCACACTCGCGGCCATGGCGTCCGTCAGGGCCTCCTCCACCTTCATACGAGCACTCCTTCCTTGATGTTCTGGCGGATTCTGGCGAGCCCCCGCGCCGCCTGACTCTTGACCGTGCCGAGCGAGCAGCCGAGCAGCTGGGCCGTCGCGTGCTCGCTCATGTCCTCCCAGTAGCGCAGCACCAGGACGGCCCGCATCCGCGCGGGCAGCCTGCGCAGCTCGGCGATGAGCGTGTCGCGCAGATCGAGATCGGGCGTGCTCGCCTCGGTCTCGGGCGGCCTGGAGAACATGATCTCCTGGATGACCTTGCGGCGGCGGGCGGCGGAGATGGCCGCGTTCACCACGGTCCTGCGCGCGTAGGCGTCGGGGTTGTCGTGCCTGATACGCGGCCAGTGCCGGTAGACCTTCTCCAGGGCGTGCTGGACGAGGTCCTCCGCGTCGTGCTGCGTCGCGCCGCAGACCAGGATCGCGGTGCGCAGCAAGGACGTGCTCCGGGCGGCGAGGAATTCGTCGAAAGCCGCCTCATCTTCTTCCTTCATCAGCGAGGTCCCCTTTCGCCCCTCCCAACGCGTCAACCCCCCGGCGGGTTGAGTGGCACCATATGGAAATGCCACGTCCCCTCTCCGCGCTGCCCAAGGCCCACCTGCACCTGCACTTCACCGGTTCGATGAGGCATTCGACGCTGATCGAGCTGGCCAGGGAGCAGGGCCTGCACCTGCCCGACGCGCTGGAAGAGGACTGGCCGCCCCAGCTCCACGCGACGGACGAGCGGGGCTGGTTCAGGTTCCAGCGCCTCTACGACATCGCCAGGTCGGTACTGCGCCGCGAGGAGGACATCTACCGCCTGGTACGCGAGGCGGCGGAGGACGAGGCGGCGGAGGGTTCGGGCTGGCTGGAGATCCAGGTCGACCCTTCGGGGTTCGCCTCCAGGTTCGGCGGGCTGACCGCGACGCTCGAGCTCATGCTCGACGCCGTCGACAGGGCCGCCGAGGAGACGAGGATCGGCATCGCGACGGTCGTGGCGGCCAACAGGACCAGGCACCCGCTCGACGCCAGGACGCTGGCCAGGCTCGCCACCCAGTACCAGGGCAGAGGCGTGGTCGGCTTCGGCCTGTCGAACGACGAGCGGCGCGGACGGGCGCGCGACTTCGACCACGCGTTCAGGATCGCCAAGCGCGCTGACCTGATCGCCGTGCCGCACGGCGGCGAGCTGCTGGGCCCCGAAAGCGTCGAGGAGTGCGTCTACGACCTCGGCGCCGACAGGGTGGGCCACGGCGTGCGGGCGGCCGAGTCGCCGCGGCTGATGGAACGGCTGGCCGACCGGCAGATCTGCTGCGAGGTGTGCCCGACGTCGAACGTGGGGCTCGGCGTGGTCGCGGACGCGTCGGAGGTTCCGCTGCGGCGGCTGTTCGACGCCGGAGTGCCGGTCGCGCTGGGCGCCGACGACCCGCTGCTGTTCGGCGCGCGGCTGCTCGCGCAGTACGAGCTGGCCAGGGAGGTCTACGGGTTCTCCGACGCCGAGCTGGCGGAGCTGGCCAGGCAGTCGATCAGGTCGTCGACCGCTCCTGAGCCGGTGCGCAAGGAACTGCTGCAGGGCGTGGACGACTGGCTGACCTCACCGGAGTGAGGCGGCGATCTCCAACGCCCGCCGCTTGTCCTTCACCCCTTCGAGCCTGATGGCCACCTCGCCGTCGAACCAGACGAGCGTCGGGCCGGCCAGGCGCAGCGGCAGCTCGGTGCCGTCCTTCCTGTCGACACGGCTGAGCGCGTGCTCGCGGTCGATCCACCAGCCTTCGGCGCCGTCGACGCGGACGTTGTCGGGCCACGGTTCGCCTAGCTGCTTGACGAAGTAGGGCGCCAGGCCCTCGAACTGGTCGACCCTGACGCCGTCGGGCCAGAACATGGAGACGATCCTGGCGCCGTCGCTGACGGTGACGCGGTCGGGGGCGTCCAGCTCGCCGGGCACCTTCACCGGGAACGTCACCAGTCGCCGGGCGTCGTCGAGGGTGACGTCCCGCTCTCCCGGCAGCGGCACGGGAGACGGGGGCGGCGTGCCGTTCTCTCCGACGCGCAGCTCGATCCCGGCCAGACGCAGGATGTGGACGACGGCCGCCCTGCCCTGCGGGGTGGCCGCGGTGAGCGCGACGACCGCGACCACGACAGCGGCTACCAGCCCCCACCTGGACCTCCCCCACCGTCGCCGCCGAGCCGGCCTGTGATCGCCGCGCGACCCGCCTCCCTCACCGGGAGCAGGCGGGGTCGCGGGCGCGGGCACGGACTCGGGCACGGACTCGGGGGCGGGTTGTTCGAGGCGGGCCCGTACGGCGGCCGCGACGTCGGCGGGCGGCGGAGCGGCGGGCACGTCGAGGAAGTCGGCGAGCGCCACGAGCTCGGCCTCGAGGCCGTCGTCGGCCGGCGAGCCCACGCCGTGCTCGTCCTCCGGCGAGCCCAGATCAGGCTTGTCGTCAGGCGAGGTCACGTCCCACCTCCTCCCTCAGCCGGGCCAGACCGCGATGCGTCCTGGACTTGACCGTGCCGACCGGCCAGTCGAGCACCTGCGCCGTCTCCTGTTCCGACAGCTGCAAGAAGTACCGGCAGACAACGGCTTCCCGTTCCCGATCAGGCAGCTCCCGCACCGCGGCCAGCAACCGCGCCCTGCGGTCGTCGGCGATCGCCGTGCCCTCGGGGTCGTCGGGCGCCTGGGCCGGGGTGAGCGCCCCCAGCCGCAGCGTCAGCTCCGACCTGCGCCCGCGGGAACGGGTCAGGTTGTGCGTCTCGTTGGCGACGATCCGCAGCAGCCACGGACGGAACGGCGCGTCCTTCCTGAAGCCACCCAGGTGCCTGAACGCCTTCACGAACGCTTCCTGCACCACGTCCTCGGCCTCGTCGCCCGCTCCCAGCATGGCGGCGGTGCGGTGGGCGAGCGCGCTGTAGCGGGCGACCAGCGCCTCGTAGGCGGCGAGGTCGCCGGCGAGGGAGCGGGCTATCGCCTCGTCGTCGTCCATGGGCAGGAGAGATTCCACCGCATGAACGCGGCTTCCGTCCATAACGTGATTCCCAGTTGTGACCGGGCACTAGACTCGGGCGGACCGGCTTTCCATGGAGGAACGGACTTATGTCATCTGGGTACGACCGCGTGGTCCAACCTGCCGCCGGCGACGAGGCTCTGGAAAACCACCTCGGCGGCGACGAGGCGAAGAACTACCGGCAGTACGAGTTCGACATGGTCGCCCCCCACGTCGGCCGCTCGATGCTCGAGATCGGCTCCGGTCTCGGCCACTTCGCCGAGCAGTTCCTGCCGCGCCTCGACCGGCTCGTGGTGAGCGACTTCGACCCCTACTGCGTCGAGCAGCTGCGCAAGCGCTTCGCCGACCGCTCCGAGATCGACGTGCTGCACTTCGCGCTCCCGGACGCCGTTCCGATGGAGGACAAGGTCGACACCGTCGTGATGATGAACGTCCTCGAGCACATCGAGGAGGACGCCGAGGCGCTGCGCTCACTGGCCCGCGTCGTCAAGCCGGGCGGCCGGATCATCATCTGGGTGCCGGGCTACATGCAGCTCTACGGAGACTTCGACAAGAAGGTCGGCCACGTCCAGCGCTACACGCCGAAGACGCTGCGCAGCTCGGTCGCCAAGGCGGGGCTCGACATCGACGTGCTCAAGCCGATCAACTTCCTGGGCGGCATCGCCTGGTGGGCGGCCGTCCGCCGCGGCGGCGTCGGCTACCCCGACCCGCGCCTGGTCAAGATCTACGACAGGACCGTGGTGCCCGCGACCCGCCTGATCGAGCGCTTCATCCGCCCGCCCTTCGGGCAGACGGTCTTCTGCGTCGCCCGCGTCCCCTCCTGACCTTCGCCGGATTCCGCGCGACGGAGCCCTTCTGCTTCTGCTTCTGCGTCTGCGAAGCGCGTCTGCTTCTCCACCGCGAGGCCTGCTTCTGTACAGCGAGTTCGCGTCTGTACGGCAAGCCACGCCACGGCCACCGGGGTCACTCGGTGGCCGTCCGTCTTTCACGCGTGCGCCGGCAGGACTCCGGCCGGTCGCCGTCACGTCGCCCGGTCCACAGTGCGGCGTGCGGTCCACGGTGCGGCGTGCGGGCGCGGGCGGCTCGTCTGAGGCCCAGGCCCACCTTCTCGACGCCGGACTCCGCGCTCCCCTGGAACCGAAGCCGCCACGCCGGCTCCTTCGCCCCGAAGCCGCCACGTCGGCGACCCCGGCGTCTGCCGCCCCTGCCCCGCACGCTCGTCGAGCGTCTCCCTGGAGGGACGCCGGCCACGCGCGGAGGGTGGGCTTCACCCCGCTTGCCGTACGGACCTCGCTGACAGCCGCACGCCACCGCCTCGGCCGGTCCCGAGATCGGGGTGGGCTTCGCGCCGCTCGCCGGGCGGAGAACGCGTGCACGCCGCGCGGCGGGAGAGGGCACGCGAGATCGGGGGGTGGTCAGGGGTAGGGGGTGGGATCAGAATCCGAAGAAAGCGGTAAACGGAGATGGGCGGCCGTTATGACCGAGTACGCGCAGGCGCGAGAGGTCGCGGAGCAGGCCAGGCAGGCCGAGTGGGAGCGGCCGAGCTTCGGCAGGCAGCTGTTCCTCGGGAACTTCAGGCTCGATCTGGTGCATCCGATCCCCGCGCTCGACGAAGCCGCCACCAAGAAGGGCGAGGATTTCGTCCGGGCACTGCGGCGTTTCCTCGACAGCCGGGTGGATCCCGCGGAGATCGAGCGGACGGCGGTGGTGCCCGACCAGGTGATCAGGGGGCTGGCGACCCTCGGCGCGTTCGGGATCACGATCGAGGAGGAGTACGGCGGCCTGGGCCTGTCCCACCTCTACTACAGCCGCGCGCTCATGCTCGTCGGCTCCTACTCTCCGGCGCTGTCGGCGCTGCTGTCGGCGCACCAGTCGATCGGGGTGCCGCAGCCGCTGCGGCTGTTCGGCACGGAGGAGCAGAAGCGGGAGTTCCTGCCGCGCTGCGCGCGCGGCGAGATCTCGGCGTTCCTGCTGACGGAGCCCGATGTGGGGTCCGATCCTGCGCGGCTGGCGACGACGGCGACGCCCGACGGCGACGAGTACGTGCTCGACGGCGTCAAGCTGTGGACGACGAACGGCGTGCTCGCCGATCTGCTGGTCGTCATGGCGCGGACGGGCGGGAAGATCAGCGCTTTCGTGGTGGAGGCGAGCTCGCCCGGCATCACCGTGCAGCGGCGCAACGCGTTCATGGGTCTGCGCGGCATCGAGAACGGTGTGACCAGGTTCGACGGGGTCCGCGTTCCTGCCGGTAACAGGATCGGCCGTGAGGGCGAAGGGCTGAAGATCGCGCTCACGACGCTGAACACCGGTCGCCTGTCGCTGCCCGCCACCTGCGCGGGCAACGCCAAGTGGGCGGTGAAGGTCGCACGGGAGTGGTGCGGCGCGCGGGTGCAGTGGGGGCGCAGGATCGGCGAGCACGAGGCGGTCGCGACCAAGCTGGCCTTCATCGCGGCCACCGCCTACGCGCTGGAGGCGGTCATGGACCTGTCGAGCAGGCTGGCCGACGACGAGTCGAACGACATCAGGATCGAGGCCGCGCTGGCCAAGCTGTTCGCCACCGAGATGGCGTGGCGGGTGGGTGACGAACTGGTCCAGATCAGGGGCGGGCGCGGTTACGAGACGGCGGAGTCACTGGCCGCGAGGGGCGAGAGGGGTGTGCCGGCCGAGCAGATCCTCAGGGACCTGCGCATCAACCGGATCTTCGAGGGCTCGTCGGAGATCATGCGGTTGCTGATCGCGCGCGAGGCCGTGGACGCGCACCTGTCGGTGGCGGGCGAGCTGATCGACCCTGACGCCTCCCGGCAGGAAAGGGCGAAGGCGTTGCGGCGCGCCGGCGCCTTCTACGCCAGGTGGCTGCCCGGCCTGGTGGTGGGCCACGGCACGCTGCCCGTCTCCTACGCCGACTTCGGCCCGCTGGCCCATCATCTGCGGCAGGTGGAGCGCAGTAGCCGCAAGCTGGCCAGGTCGACCTTCTACGCGATGTCGAGGTGGCAGGGCGGTCTGGAGCACAAGCAGGCCTTCCTCGGCAGGGTCGTCGACATCGGCGCCGAGCTGTTCGCGATGACCGCGGTCTGCGTGCGGGCGGACGAGGACTCGCGGGATCTCGGCCGCCGCCCTGTGGAACTGGCGGACGCGTTCTGCCGTCAGGCGGCCGACAGGGTCGACGCGCTGTTCGACCGGCTGTGGCGGAACACCGACGCGCAGGACGCCAGGGTGGCCCGGTATCTGCTCGACGGCCGGTACACCTTCCTCGAGGAAGGGGTGCTCGATCCGTCCATCGACGGCCCGTTGATCGCCTCGCCATCAGGTGACGAGGACGTCCGGCGGCATCTCGGTGCTTGATATGTGATGTCGACGGGCTTGTTTCACTCAAAAATGTGCAGGATGCTCGTCATAACGCCGCACCTGCTCCATCCGGTCTAGACCGGTTGAGGGCGTTCGATGGCCTCGATGTTTTCAAACCGATACCCACCGGTATAGACCGGCTGCGGAACACGGGCTTACTCTGACGCAAACGCGTGGAGCAGCGGCTCGCGCACACCCCAATCCCTGGGCGGTGTCAGGTGGCTGGTACGGACCAGCGCGCCCGTCCGACGAGAAGGCGGTATCTACGGTGAACATCAAGCTTGTGGGCGGCGCCGCTCTCGGCCTTGCCACCATGCTGGTCCTGTCCGCGTGCGGGGGCGGCTCCCAGCCCGCGACGGGCGGCGACTCCACAGGACAGGCCGACGGCCCGGTCACGCTGAAGATGGTCGCGGCCGACTACGGCGACAACCCGACGGCCGACAACGCCGGCACGAAGTTCTGGAAGTCGGTCGTCGACGGGTTCCAGGCGGCCAACCCCAACATCAAGGTCGACGTCCAGGTCATCTCCTGGAACGACATCGACAAGCAGGTCGCCACCATGGTCCAGAACGGCCAGGCGCCCGACATCCTGCAGACCGGCGACTACTCCGGCTTCGTCAAGGACCAGCTGCTCTACAAGACCGACGAGGTCCTCTCGCCGGAAGTGTCGAAGGACATGCTCACCAAGTTCGCCGACTTCGGGAAGGTCGACGGCACCGCGTACGGCATCCCGTTCGTCTCCTCGGCTCGGGCGCTCTTCTACAACAAGGAGCTGTTCGAGAAGGCCGGCATCGCCGAGCCGCCGAAGACGTGGGACGAGCTCAAGGCCGCCGCGGAGAAGCTGAAGGCCGCCGGCGTCAGCCAGCCGTTCGGCCTCCCGCTGGGCCAGGAGGAGGCGCAGGCCGAGTCCTTCCTGTGGATGCTGGGCAACGGCGGCGGCTACACCGACGCCTCCGGCAAGTGGACGGTCAACTCCCCGGCGAACGTCGAGGCCTTCCAGTACGTCAAGGGCCTGGTCGACGCGGGCCTCACCACCCCCAACCCGGGCACCAAGGACCGTAAGACGGTCTGGGAGGACTTCGCCGCCGGCAAGGTCGGCATGGTCAACGGCGGCCCCATGTCCATCCCGATCTTCGACAAGGGCGCCGTGAGCGGCAAGTACGCCGTCGCCCCGATCGCCGGCAAGACCGGTCCGCTCGACACCACCCTGGGCGTCATGGACTGGATCATGGCGTTCAACAAGAACGGCCACGCCGCCGAGATCAAGAAGTTCTTCGACTTCTTCTACACCGGTGACGCCACCCAGAAGATCGTCGACAACTACAAGCTGCTGCCCGTCACCAACGGCGGCATCCAGAAGCTGTCGGGTGACGAGAAGCTCAAGCCCTTCCTCGACGCGCTGCCCAACGCCAGCTTCTACCCCTTCAAGGACCCCAAGTGGTCCGAGGTGAACACGACGATCAAGCAGACGATCGGCGGGGCCGTCAAGGACGACCCGGCGAAGGTGCTCGGCGACATCCAGAAGGTCGCCGAGGGCAGCTGATCCTCTGGGATCGGTACGGCCGGCGCCTACCGCGCCGGCCGTACCCACATGGAAGGTTCCTTATGAAAAGGTTGCGCGTCCTGGAGCCCCTGGCTTGGGTCGGGCCTGCGGTGGTGCTGATCGCCCTGGTCGTCCTCTGGCCGGTCATCGAGATGGTTCGGACGTCATTCCTGGAGGTCAGCCGGTTCGGCGTCGTCCGGGGCTGGAACGGCACCAAGAACTACGACAAGCTCTTCGCCGAGACCGACTTCTGGCCCGTGATGTTCCGCAGCCTCGTCTGGGTCGTCGCGGTCGTCGGGTTCACCGTGCTCATCTCGCTGGCGCTGGCCCAGCTGTTCAACCAGAGGTTCCCTGGCCGCAAGATCGCCCGGTGGGCGCTCATCGCCCCGTGGGCCGCCTCGGTGCTCATGACGTCGATCATCTTCAAGTGGATGCTCGACCCCGAGGTCGGGATCATCAACCTGATCAGGCGTGACCTCGGGCTGATCCCCGCGATGGGCGGCGCCGACGCCGACCAGCTCGGGCAGGCCGCCACCGCGTTCCCCTGGCTGATCTTCGTGGCGGTGTTCGTGTCCGTGCCGTTCACCACCTACGCGCTGCTGGCCGGTCTGGCCACCATCCCGTCGGACGTCTACGAGGCGGCCAAGATGGACGGCGCCTCCAAGTTCAGGACGTACTGGTCGATCACGCTCCCGCTGCTGCGCCCCGCGCTGACCGTCGCCGCGCTCATCAACGTGATGAACGTCTTCAACAGCTTCCCGATCATCTGGTCGATGACCCACGGCCAGCCCGGCTACTCCACCGCGACCTCGACCATCTTCATGTTCATCCTCAAGGGTTCGAACATCGGCGAGTCGGCCGCGATGTCCGTGGTGAACTTCGGCATGGTGATCATCCTCACCGCCATCTTCCTCAAGATCTCCAAGTGGAAGCAGGAGGTGGCGTGATGGCCCACTCGCGTCCCGTCACGGGCGGCCCCATGCCGTCGGTCAAGAAGGTGGTCGTCGCGGCCTCCGCGTACGTGATCGCGTTCATCTTCCTGTTCCCCTACCTGGTCATGCTGCTCACCGCGCTGCGGCCGCAGAGCAGCCTGCGGGAGGCGGCCTACCTGCCGACGTCGTTCGAGTGGTCGAACCTGCTGAACTTCTGGACCGGCGGCCTGGCCGACAACCTGCTCGTGACGCTGAAGGTGGCGGGCGGCTCGACGCTGCTGGTGCTGGTGGTGGCGCTGCCCGCCGCGTACTACTCGGCCAGGCACAACTTCAGGGGGCGCACGGCGTTCCTGATCCTGGTGCTGATCACCCAGATGTTCCAGCCGACCGCGATGCTGGTCGGCATCTACCGGGAGTTCTTCCAGTTCGGCCTGGTCGACTCGACGTGGTCGCTGATCCTGGTCAACGGCGGGTTCAACCTGGCGTTCGCGGTGTGGATCCTCAACGCCTACTTCGCCTCCATCCCGAGGGAACTGGAGGAGGCGGCGTTCATGGACGGGAACGGGCGCTTCGGCGCGCTGTTCAGGATCACGCTGCCGCTGGCGATGCCCGGCGTGATCACCGCGCTGATCTTCACGTTCATCGCCGCGTGGAACGAGTTCGTTGTCGCGCTGACGCTGACGACCAGCCCGGAGAACCAGCCGCTGACGGTGGCGCTGAACTCCTTCATCGGGCAGTACTCGGTGGACTGGCAGAACCTGTTCGCCGGCTCGGTGATCGCCACCATCCCGGTGATCATCCTGTTCGCCCTGATCGAGCGCAAGGTGGTCGGCGGGCTGACCGCCGGATCCATCAAGTAGGCCCCCTCCCGAGCCGCCGCCCGCCCTACCCTCCGGCGGGCGGCGGCGCCGTCTTCCCTGGGGTCTTCGTGAGCTCGGCGACGGCAGCCCCGCCCAGCCGGCCGCTTCGATTCCGGTGACCGGTGAGGCGACCGCCACAGGCACAGAGCAAGGTTCTGTTGTAACCTCTCACTGACGACCGAATGTTGCTCGGTTTCGACCCGGGAGGCACAGTGGCAGAGGCGTACATCGTCGGGGCGGTCCGCACCCCCGTCGGTAAGAAGAAGGGCGGCCTTTCCACCGTCCACCCCACCGACCTGGCCGCGCTCACACTGAAGGAGCTCATCGCCAGGACAGGCGTCGACCCCGCGGCGGTCGAGGACGTCATCATGGGCTGCGTCATGCAGTTCGGCCCCCAGAGCATGGACATCGCCCGCAACGCCTGGCTGAGCGCCGGACTGCCGGAGACCACGGCGGGCGTCACCATCGACCGCCAGTGCGGCTCGTCGCAGCAGTCGATCCACTTCGCCGCCCAGGGCGTGCTGTCCGGCACCCAGGACCTGGTGGTGGCGGCGGGCGTCGAGTCGATGAGCATCGTCCCGATGGGCTCGTCGATCACGGCCGCGCTGGAGAAGGGCATGCCGTTCCCGTTCGGCGACATGTGGGTCGAGCGGTACGGCAAGCAGGAGATCTCCCAGTTCCGCGGCGCCGAGCTGATGTGCGAGAAATGGGGCCTCACCCGCGAGGAACTGGAGAAGTACGCCTTCGAGTCGCACCAGCGCGCCGCCAAGGCCATCGCGAACGGCTACTTCAAGGACCAGATCGTCGCCGTCAACGGCGTCGAGGACGACGAGGGCCCCCGCGCCGACACCACGCTGGAGAAGATGGCGGGGCTCAAGACGCTGAAGGAAGGCGGTGTGATCACCGCGGCGACCTCGTCGCAGATCTCCGACGGCTCCGGCGCGCTCCTCATCGCCTCGGAGCAGGCCGTACGCGATCACGGTCTGACCCCTAGGGCCCGCATCCACCAGCTCGCCCTCACCGGCGACGACCCCGTCTACATGCTCACCGCGCCCATTCCCGCCACCCAGAAGGCGCTGAAGAAGGCCGGCATGTCGATCGACGACATCGACGTCACCGAGATCAACGAGGCGTTCGCGCCCGTGCCGCTGGCGTGGATGCGCGAGCTGGGCGCCGACCCCGCCAAGGTCAACCCGAACGGCGGCGCGATCGCCCTCGGACACCCCCTGGGAGGCACCGGCGCGATCCTGATGACCAAGCTGCTGCACGAGCTCGAGCGCACCGGCGGCCAGTACGGCCTGCAGACGATGTGCGAGGGCGGCGGCCAGGCCAACGTCACGATCATCGAGCGCCTCTGACAGACCCGCCGGGCCGGCCATGGGGACGCTGGCGGGCTTCCCCTCGCAGTCGTGACCGGCCCGGCGCCCGTCATCCCCTGCACGCCGCGGGCCGCTCACCCGAGACGGCGCGAACGTCGACCGCCAGGTGTCCCCCGAGACGGCGCGTCCTCGCGCCACCGCCCGCCGGGCCGGAACCGATGGTGCCTCAAGGTCGTGGGCCGCCCCCCGGAGGA
>NZ_JBHUFV010000023.1:29818-98540 GCF_042681425.1 Nonomuraea mangrovi
AGGACGGGGAGCGGCCCACCGCCCACTACCGCCCCTTGGGCGGGATGCGGCGCGGCGGCGCGATGGGCCGCTGCGGCATCTTGGGCATCTGGCGGGGAACCTGCGGCATCTCCCTGCCTGGCAGGGCGGTGCCGTGATTCTTCTTGCCTGAACGAACTCGCATGAGAATGCTCCTTTACGCGACTTGCGACGCGGCCGCATCACGGAGATGGCCGGTCTGGCAAGCTCAGCTGCCGCGTCTGAACGGACGAGGTCTGACTGCTGAGAGGCGGTCGGCTGATCAGGTCAGCCCCGCGCATTACTGGTAAAGGCGCATGTCGACGACATTAGGTGCTCTCTCGTACCCCCCGCAACCTATTTATCGTCGGGTAGAAAGGATCAGGGTCTCGAGAGGGAGGACGAGCATGGATCGGGTACGGCGGGCCGTGGGCGCGGTGGTCGGATCGGCTGTCGGCGACGCGCTGGGGGCACCGTACGAGTTCGGACCCGCGGGCGCGTTCTCCTCCGCGTTCCCCGGCGCAGGGGAGATGCGTCCCGGCGGCGGCTGGGAGGCGGGCGAGGCGACCGATGACACGCAGATGGCCGTCCACGTCGCCGAGTCGCTGCTCGAACGCGGGAAGCTCGACCTCCCCGACGTCTTCGACCGGTTCCTGCGCTGGGCGGCGGCCGAGCCGAAGGACATCGGGCTCCAGACCGAGGCCGTGCTGACCAGCGGCCTGCCATGGGACCAGGCCGCGGCCGCCCACTTCCGCTCGACCGGACGGGCAGCGGGCAACGGCTCGCTGATGCGGGCCACCCCGCCGGCCGTCCACTTCGCGAGTGCGGGCCGCGCCGCCACCATGGACGCCGCCAGGCGCATCGCCGCCCTCACCCACGGCGACCCCGCGGCGTGGGAGGGGACCGCGATCTTCCACGACCTGGTGCGGATCGCGCTGGACGGCGACGACCCCCTCGCCGCGGTGCCCGACATCCTCGCCCACGTGGACCCCGGCGAGCGGGAGCGCTACGCGGTCGTCCTCGCCCCCGGATGGCGTCCCGACCAGGCCACCGAACTCAACGGCGCCGTCTGGCCGTGCCTCGGCTCGGCGGTGTGGGCGGTGCGCACCACCTCGTCGTACGAGGAGGCCCTGCGCGCGGCCGTCGACGTCGGCGGAGACACCGACACCGTCGCCGCGGTCACCGGCGGGCTCGCGGGCGCCGTCCACGGGATCGACGCGATCCCCGGCCGCTGGCTCGAACCGCTGCACGTCCCGCTGCCCGGCGCCACACCCGCCCGCGTGCTCCGCGCCGACGACCTGCGCGACCTCGCCGAACGCCTCTGACCGCCCGCCTAGGAGCGGTGCGAGCTCGTCATCGTCGCGTAGACGATGATGTTGTCGGTGTAGTGACCCGTGGAGCGGTTGTAGATCCCGCCGCACGTGATCAGGTGCAGCTGGGCGTTGGCCTGGTCACCGTACACACGCTGCGTGGGGAAGGTCGCCTTCCCCGCCTGCTCGACCCCGCCCACGGTGAACACGGCCGTCGTGCCGTCGCGCCGCTTCACCTCGATGACGTCGCCGTTGCGGATCTCACCGAGCCTGCTGAACACCGCGCTCCTGGTGCGCGTGTCCTTGTGCCCCAGGATGACCGCGGGGCCCGCCTCGCCCGCCGTGGACCCGTGCCGGTACCAGCCGACCAGGTTCGGGTTGTCGATCGGCGGCGTCTGGATCGCGCCCTTCCTGTCCACGCCCACCGACGTGACGGGCGCGTTGATGCCGAGCCGCTTGATGACCACCCTGATCGGGTTCGACGGCTGCATCGGCGGCGCGGGAACCACCTGAGGCAGCGGCGGCGGCGCCGTCGGCGGCGCCTCGAACAGCACCTGCTTCGGCTCACCCCCCGGAGCGATCGCGTCCGGCTGGCTCGACAGCGACAGCGACTGCCGTCCCTCCGCCAGGCCGTACTCCTCGGGGCTCATCAGCATGAACACCAGCCCGACGACCACGGTCAGCACCCCCGCCACCGCCGCGAAGATCAGCGTCGACCTGAGGATCTGGCTGCCGCGATCGTCGTAGTGCGGCTCGGGGTACTGCCCGCTCACCGGGTCAGCCCCGAGACGTGGTACGGCGGCGCAGCACCAGCCCGCCCACGGCGGCGGCCAGCACGATCAGCGAACCGGTGACCACGAACATCCGCCCGTCAGGACCCAGCTCGCCACCACCACCGGTCTCGGCGGCGCCCTTCGGCGTCTTGGTCACCTTGCCGTTGCCCGCCCCGACGGGCGTCTGGGTGACGGTCGCGGTGACGGTACGGGTCGGCTTCGGCGTCGCCGACGGCGTGGGCGTCGGGGTCGGCGTAGGCGTTGTGCCCGTCCCAGCCCCGACCTGGAAGGTGTAACTCTTGGGCGTGGGGGTGGTCTGGGCGGTGCACTTGTACTGGAAGGTGCTGCTAGAGGTGCCGAAGTACAGATCGGCTGCCTTCATCGTGACAGGGCTCGCGGTCGTGGGCTTCACCTTCAGCGTGACCGTGGGGAAGGTGGTGATCGCCGTGCCTGCCGTCAGCGTGGTGAGGGGGGCGCTTTCACCCGTGACCGATGTCCCCGACACGCCGCCCCCGCTCACGGAGACACCGACGATGAGCTTCGTGCCCGAGGTGAACCCGCTGGCCGGCACCGTCAGCTGCGTCGCGCCGCTCGCATAGGTGGCACTCCAGGGGATGGACTGCTCCTCGTTGGCCTTGGCGGCGGTCGGCATGGTCATGGTGACCAGGAGGCTCGTGTCCTTTGGGTCCGAATTCGTGGTGGTCGCGCACTTGTAGGCGACGGTGCTGTCACCAGTGCCTCCACCCGTTCCGCCGACCGTTGTCGTCAAGCTCGCAGGGGTCGCGGTTCCGGCGACGCAGACCGACTCCGACTCGGTCGTCTGCCCACTGGGAGTCACACTCAACCAAAGGCTCGTCTGAGTCGGGACCGGCTTGGCCACTACAGATGTGGCGCCCGTGTCAGGCTTCGCGTTCACGGTCTTCGGCTGAAGGGTCGGCGAAGAACCCACCGGCACTTGGGCACTCAATGTCACGTCCTGATCCCAGGTCAGCTCCGTGCTGGTCCCCCCCTCAGCGGTGGTCGAGCCGGTCACGTCGAGATCCGCATCAATCACCAGCTTCGACTGCGCGGTGATGACCTGGCTCGCCCTCATGGTGACGAACTCCCACTTGATGGGGACACTTGCGCCGGTCGCGACATTGTCTGGCATGGTGATCTTGGCCTGGACCGTGTCGGTTCCCGCGAAGGGACCGCCTGTGCAGTTAAAGGGGATCGTCATCGTCTTGTCCGCGGCACGAGCGGCCGTGGAGGCTTCGGCTGGGGATGCCAGGCCGGCGATCGATCCGACGAAGAGAGCCAGCGTTCCCGCGAGGCCCAGGGCGGAGGTCTTCAGGGCGAGGCGGCGCCGCGCCACGGACTTCAGCACTGTCTCTCTCCGTTTCAACAGCAGGTGACCACTTCAACTGGCGTAACAGGATTCCAGTCCATGGTCACGGTTCGGTAGAGATCCTACGAACTGTCCCTGTGAATCGTCTTGAAACTCCAAAATTCAGCACAAATTTCCCTGCCGTCACCCCTTCTTCTTCGACAGGGTGGCGTAGACGACGACGTTGTCCTCGTAATGGCCGTTGCCGCCGACCATTCCGCCGCACGTGATCAGCCGCAGCTGGGAGTTGTCCGTGTTCCCGTACACCCGCTTGGTCGGGAACGCCGACTTCTTCACCTGCTCGATCCCGCTGACCGTGAAGCGGGTGACCTTGCCGTCGGTCCGGTACACGTAGATCTGGTCGCCCTTGGCCAGTTCCTTCAGCCGCCTGAACACCGCCGCGCCGCTCTTCGTCGTCACGTGCCCGTTGATGATCGCCGGGCCCTTCGCGCCTGGCACGGGGCTGAAGCGGTACCAACCGGTGAGGTTCGGCTTGCTCAGCGGCGGCGCCTGCAGTTCGCCCTTGGCGTCGACGGTCACGCTCCCGATGGGCGCGTTGACCTTGATCTTGGGAATCTTGATGCGCAGCGGCTTGGCCTTGGCGTTCGGCTTGATGGGCGCGACGACGGCGCCCGCGGGCGCGGGCGGCGGCGCGGTCAGCACGGCGGGCGCCAGCGGCGAGTTCGGCCCGCCCGGCCCCACCGACGGCAGGACGAACGAGTTGGCCACGTTGTACATGGCGACGGTCTCGGGGTCCTGTCCCGCCTGCGCCAGAGGCGCGGCGCCGTCGGATCCGTCGTCGACCGGCGTGATGAACGACAGCAGCCCCGCCATGATGGCCGCCACGCCACCCAGCGACCCAGCGATCAGGAGCCCGGGAAGGGCCTTGTTCAGCAGCGACTTCTGCTCGGTCATGATTCGCCCTCCCTCAGCGCAGGTTCCCGGCGTGCGCGGCCCGCCGCCGTCTCATGGCCAGTCCGCCCGCCGCGCTGCCGAGCAGCAGCACGCCGCCGCCGGCCATCAGCGCGTACGGCTGCCGCGAAGGCTCGGGCGCCTGTCCGGACGGCACGCCACCGGACGGCGTCTTCTTCACCTGAGCGGCGATGTAGGTGGTCGCCGTGGGCCCCGTCGACGTCTTGGCCGTCGGCGTGGCGGTGACCGTCGTGTTGCCGTGCACCGACACCAGCCGGTCGGCCGTGGTCTGGTTCCCGTTGTTGTTGTGGTTGCCGTTGTTGTTGCCCGGCGGCGTGGTCGTCGTCCCCGTGGGCGTTTGCGTGGGGGTGACGGACGGCGAAGGCGATGTGGTGGTCGTGGGCGTACCGGTGGGCGAAGAGCCGGGCTTGTCCCTGACCGTCACCTCGACCGCCACCGGCGCGCTCACCAGCTTGCACGAGGCCCGGTGGAAGTCCGTGGGCACCTTGGAGGTGTTGGTCGTCACCCGGAACGCGTCGAGCCACGCCTTGCTGGTGCTGCCGTTCTCGATCTTGATCGTGTGCTCGCCGTACGCGAGGTCCTGCGGCGACTCCCACAGCGTGAAGCCGCCGTTGCGCACCTCGTTCACCGGGTCGTCGTTGGCGTCCCTCGACGGGTCGACCTCGGCCCGCTGCGCGCCGTCCAGGTACACCTTGACGGGGCCGCCCTCGCGGTCGTGCGGGCCGATGTACTGCACGCCCGTGCCGATGAACTTCAGCTCCGCCGAAGCCCCCTGCTGCGCGGTCTCGTGGTAGTCGTTGTGGACGTGGTGCTCGGAGGAGAGCCGGTCGTTGAACTCGGTCCACGCGCCGTTGTAGGTGATCGTGTGGTTGCGCGGGTTGTCGTCGTCGTTGCCGTTGTTGACGGTCGCCTCGCCGTCCGGCGGAGCGAAGTCGACGACGATGTCCTTGGGCTCGATCTTGATCACGCCGGCCCTGGTGATCTGCCCGGGGTCGGCGATGCCCGCCGGCAGCGCGAGCGGGTCGTCCATGCGCAGGCCGTTGGCGATCGTCGTGGCACCCGTGGGCTGGAGCACACCCTGCCAGGCGCCGGTGATCTGGGCGTTGCCCAGGACGTTCATCTGCGCGCCCTTGGCGTAGTAGCCGGGCGAGGAGAAGCGGCTGCCGTCCTTGTAGGCGATCGACCACTTCAGGTCGAGCGCCCCGCCGACGACGAGGTCCGTCGCGAAGGTCAGCCGGGTCCGCAGCCTGACCGGCGCGTATTTGGCGATGGAGTAGGCGTTGCCGACGTCGTAGCAGTCGTAGTCGATGACCAGGTCAGCCGGCGCGGCCGACGCGGGTGTTGACGGCAGGACCACGCATACGCCGGCCACGAGCCCCACCGATCCGGCTGCTAAAGCGCTCCGCCATCGAGCCACCGCACACTCCGATCTCACAGAAAGCCAAGAGGAGATCTTAAGGTTTCAAGCACCTGGGACACAGGCGAAACGGGCGGCGAATGACACTTGTGATGAAGCCGTGTCCGACCGTGTCAATCACGGTCATCGGGTGATCATGTTCGCTTCAGAAAGGCCGGGACCGCGGGACGACCAGCCCGCTTTCGTAGGCGGCCACGACCGCCTGTGTCCTGTCCCGCAGCCCGAGCTTGTTCAGCACGCGGCTCACGTGCGTCTTGACGGTCTCCTCGGTGACGGTCAAGCGGCCCGCTATCTCCGGGTTCGACAGCCCTTCGGCGACCAGGCGCAGGACCTGCGTCTCGCGAGGGGTGAGCGTGGTGAGCGCGGCCGAGGCCGCGGGCTTGGGGCCCAGCTGGGCGAACTCGCTGATGAGGCGGCGGGTGACGGCCGGGGCCAGGAGCGCTTCGCCGGCGGCGATGACGCGTACCGCGTCGAAGAGCCGCTCGGCCGTGACGTCCTTGAGCAGGAAGCCGCTCGCTCCGGCGCGCAGCGCGTCGTAGACGTACTCGTCCAGGTCGAACGTCGTCAGGATGAGCACGCGGGGGCCCGCGGCGGCGGAGCCGGCGAGCTGCCTGGTGGCCTCGATGCCGTCGGTGCCCGGCATCCGGATGTCCATGAGGACGACGTCGGGCGACAGCTCGCGGCAGAACCGTACGGCCTCGGCCCCGTCGGAGGCGGTGCCGACGACGTCGAAGTCGGGCTGGGTGTTGAGCAGTTCGGCGAATCCGGTGCGGACGACCAGGTGGTCGTCGGCGACGACGATGCGCACGGCCGGCGGTGTGGCGGTCATCCGGCCGCCCCTGGCAGGCGTGCCTCGACGAGGAAGCCGCCGCCCGTGGCCGGACCCGTGCGCAGCTCGCCGCCGACGGCCGCGGCGCGTTCGCGCATGCCGGACAGCCCGTGCCCACCTCCAGGTACGGCGTCGCGGGGGCCAGGCCCGTTGTCGCGGACGCGCAGGCTCAGCGCCTCGCCGGTGTAGCGCAGCTCGACGTCGACGGCCGCTCCTGGCGCGTGCCGCCTGGCGTTGGTGAGCGCCTCCTGCACGATGCGGTAGGCCGCGAGCTCGACGCCGGGATCGAGCGTGACCTGCGTGCCGTACAGGATGAGGCGGACGCCGGTGCCCGACGCGTCGCGGGACTCGTCCAGCAGCCCCATCAGCTCCGGCAGGCGCAGGCCAGGCTGGGGCCTGCGCTCCCCCGCCTCCGCTCCTGCGTCCTCGCGCAGCACCCCGAGCAGCCGCCGCATCTCGGTCAGCGCCGCCCTGGCGGTGTCGCCGATGGCCGACAGCCGCTGCGCGCCCGCGTCCGGCATCCCGGGGGTGGTCAGCCTTGCCGTCTCCGCCTGCACCGCGACCATGGAGATGTGGTGGGCGACGACGTCGTGCAGCTCACGGGCGATGCGCGCGCGTTCGCCGCGCGCGGTGTGCTCCAGCAGGCTGTCGGCGACCACCTGCCGGGCGGCGCTGTTCCCTTCGGCCTCGTGCTGCGCCCGCCTGGCGATCCCCGCCAGTGCCGCCGCAGGGGCCAGGCAGGCGAGCAGCAGGGTGTGGACCCGTGCCGCGCCGACTGCCGTGTCGGCCAGCGCCAGCACCGCGTACGGCGCCGCGAGAAGGACAGCGGGCCACCGCGAGCCGGTACGGCCCAGCCGGTACCCGGCGACCAACTGCGCGACCACGCCCGCCACCGTCAGCGTCTGGAAGGCCACGAGCGACAGCACGACCGACGCGGAGACGACCACGGCGGCCACCGCCTGCTGTCCCCGCAGCGCGATCGGCAGCGTGGTGGCGAGGCCGAGCAGCCCGAACACCACGAAGTACAGCCCGGTGGGCGCGTTCTCCACCAGGGGCGCGCCACCCGTGTGGGCGAGCGTCTCGCCCACCGGCCTGGCCACTGTGTACCCGAAGGAGGACACCAGCCGGGCGCCGCGGGCGTGCACCATCGACTCGGCCAGCGCGAGCACCGCCAGCAGAACGCTCGCCACGACGGGCGCGTGGGGAAGCGCCCACCTGGCGGCCCGTCCGCCTCGCCGCATGTCCGCCACCTCCACGAACGTCATTCTGTCGGCCTCCCCGCGTTCTGGCATCCCTCGTGGGAGGGACACCGCGTCCCTGGCGCCAGTGACGGCGAAGATGGCTCGGCGGCGGGACGACCGCGCCCCTCGCCGCTGCCTAACCTTCCTGGCATGGAAGCAACCATCGAGGTCACCGGGCTGCGCAAGCGGTACGGCCAGACCATGGCCCTGGACGGGATGTCCTTCGTCGTGGCCCCCGGGCAGGTGACCGGCTTCGTCGGCCCCAACGGCGCGGGCAAGTCCACCACGATGCGGGTGATCCTCGGCCTGGACGCGGCCGACGAGGGCAGCGCGCTGGTCGGCGGGCGGCCGTACGCGAGCCTGCGCGATCCCCTGCACCACGTCGGGGCGCTGCTGGACGCCGCCGCACTGCAGCCGAGCCGTACGGCACGCAACCATCTGCTGTGGCTGGCCCACTCACAGGGGCTGGGCGCCCGGCGGGTCGACGAGGTGATCGAGCAGGTCGGGCTGCGGTCCGCGGCCCGCAGGAAGGCGGGCGGCTACTCCCTGGGTATGCGGCAGCGGCTCGGGATCGCCGCGGCGCTGCTCGGCGACCCGCCGGTGCTCATGCTCGACGAGCCGTCCAACGGCCTGGATCCCGAGGGCATCGTGTGGATGCGCGGCTTCCTGCGGTCGCTGGCCGCCGAGGGCCGCGCCGTGCTGGTGTCCAGCCACCTGATGAGCGAGTTGCAGGACACGGCCGACCATCTCGTCGTGGTCGGCCGGGGCAGGGTCGTCGCCGACACCAGCGTCGCCGAGCTGATCGCGGCCGCCTCCGACGGCAGGGTCACGCTGCGCACCTCGGCGCGCCCCGAGGCGGTGACGGCGCTGACGCACGCCGGCGCCGCCGTGGCCGTCACGGACCGCGACACGATCATCGTCTCGGGGCTGACCGCCGAGCGGGTCGTGGCGGTCCTCAGCGCGCACGCGGTGCCGTTCTCGGAGGTGGCGGCCCACCGCGCGACGCTCGAAGAGGCCTACATGGACCTCACGAGGGACGCGGTCGAGTTCCGCGCGGCGACGGGGCGGGAGGCGGCACGATGACCACCGTCACCCCTTACCGGTCGGGCCTGCGGGCGGGGCGCGACGGCTTCGGGCGCCTGCTGCTGGCGGAGTGGACCAAGTTCAGGACGGTCCGCGGCTGGGTGATCGGCATGACGCTCTCCGCGCTGGTCGTCCTGGGGCTCGGGCTGCTGTCCGCGGCGGGCAGCCACATGTCGTGCAGCAAGGGTCCCGTCGAGGTGCCCTGTCCCGCCCTGCCGACGGGGCCGGGCGGCGAGGCGGTGAACGACCGGCTCTACCTCGTGCACCGGTCGCTGACCGGAGACGGCGGCATCACCGCCCGTCTGACCTCCCTGACCGGCCAGATCCGCCTGCCCGACGCCAACCCGGGGGTCCGTCGGGTCGTCGCGGGTCTCGTGCCGTGGGCGAAGGCCGGACTCATGGTCAAGGAGAGCACCGCGCAGGGATCGCCCTACGCGGCGGTGATGCTCACCGGCGCGCACGGGGTGCGGATGCAGCACGACTTCACCGAGGACGTCGCGGGCCGTCCAGGCGGCGTCTCCGCCACCGCCCCCCGCTGGCTGCGGCTGACCCGCTCCGGCGACACGCTCACCGGCTACGAGTCCCCGGACGGCAGGCGGTGGACCGAGGTCGGGTCCGCCCGCCTGCCGGGGCTGCCCGCCACGGTCAGGATCGGGCTGTTCGCCACCTCCCCCGGCGACCTGCGCGTCACCCAGGACGTTCTCGGCGGGGCCATCGCGGCGTCCCGCTTCACCGAGGCCACCGGCGTCTTCGACCATGTCAGCCTGCGGGGCGGCGGCGCTCGTGGCGCCTGGAGCAGGGACGACATCGGCGTCACGACGGAGCTCGACGGGACGCCACACCATCCGGGCAGGCTCGTCGAGTCGGGAGGCAGGTTCGCCGTGACAGGGGTCGGCGACGTCGGACCGGCGGGGGCCGAGTACGCCCAGCCCGTCGAACGCACCCTCTCAGGGGCGTTGACCGGCCTCATCGTCGTGATCGTCGTCGCGGTCGGGTTCGTCGCCGCCGAGTACCGGCGCGGCCTGATCCACACGACCCTGCTGGCCAGCCCGCGCCGAGGCCGGGTGCTGGTCGCGAAGGCCCTCGTGATCGGCACGGTCACCTTCGCCACCGGCCTGGCCGCCGTCGCCGTCACGGTCCCCGTCTGCCTTTCGATCCTGCGCGCCAACGGCAACCAGATCCTCCCTGTGTCCTGGTTCACCGAACTGCGTGTCATCGTCGGCACCGCGGCTCTGCTGGCCGCCACCGCCGTCCTCGCCCTCGCGCTCGGCGCCCTGTTCCGGCGCGGCGCCGTGGCGGTCATCACCGCCATCGCGGTGATCGTCCTGCCCTACATCCTCGCCACCACCTCCGTCCTGCCGTTGGGCGTGGCGCAGTGGCTGCTGCGGGTCACTCCCGCCGCCGGCTTCGCGATCCAGCAGAGCGTCCCCGAGTACCCGCAGGTGCTCAGCCACTACGCGCCGCAGATGGGCTACTTCCCGCTGCCGCCGTGGGCGGGGCTCGCCGTGCTCTGCGCCTACGCCGCGCTCGCCCTCGGCCTGGCGGTCGTCCGGCTGCGAAGGAGGGACGCGTGAGGCGCGCACAACCCGACCGCCGCCGGGCCGCAAGGGAGACGGGCATGAGACGCGCGCTGCACGCGGAGTGGACGAAGGCGCGCACCGTCGCGGGCACCGGCTGGCTGCTGCTGGCGATCGTCGCGCTGACCGTGACCGTGAGCGCCGTGTCGAGCGCGGCCGTGACCTGCCCCGCCGAAGGGTGTGCCTACGACGTGCCCAAGCTGAGCCTCATCGGGGTCCAGCTGGGCCAGGCGCTCGTCGCCATGCTGGCCGTGCTGTCGATCAGCGGCGAGTACGGCACCGGCATGGTCCGCACGACCTTCACGGCAATCCCGCGCCGGGCCACCGTCCTGGCCGCCAAGGCGACCGTCCTCACCGGCCTGACGCTCGCCGCAGGGACCGTCGCCGTCCTCGCCTCCGTGCTGGCCGGACGGCTCATCCTGCCCCTGGGCGGCTTCACCCCCGCCCACGGCCACGAGCTGCTGTCCCTGGCGGACGGGCCGACGCTGCGCGCGGCGGCCGGGTCGGTCCTGTATCTGGCGCTGGTCGGGCTGCTCGGTCTCGGCGTCGCCACCGCCGTCCGCGACTCCGCGATGGCCATCGGCGCCGTGCTCGGCCTGCTGTACATCCCCACGGTCGTGATGCACCTGATCTCCGACCCGGACGGGCAGCGGCTCCTGTACAGCATCTCGCCGATGAACGCGGGGCTCACCATCCAGGCCACCACGCAGTTGTCCGCCCTTCCCCTCGGCCCGTGGGCGGGCCTCTCGGTCCTGGCCGGCTGGGCGCTCGCGGCCCTTCTCGGCGCCGGCCTGCTGCTACGGCTCCGCGACGCCTGACCGGTGCTCCACCGGACGGCATGGCGGCGGGATCTCGCCGTACCAGCGAACAGAATCGTATTCTGTTGCCGTACCCCACCATGGAGGCAACACATGCAGCGAGACCTCTTCGAGGAGGAGCACCTGCTCTTCCAGGAGACCGTGCGCGAGTTCATGGCCCGCGAGGTCCTCCCCCACCACGCCCGGTGGGAGAAGGAGGGAATCGTCCCGAGAGAGGTGTGGAAGAAGGCCGGCGAGATCGGCATGTTCGGCTTCTCCGTCCCCGAGGAGTACGGCGGCGCGGGCGTCACCGACTTCAGGTACAACACGGTGATCGTCGAGGAGATCATCCGCACCGGGGCGTCAGGACTCGGGTTCTCGCTGCACAACGACGTGATGGCCCCCTACATGGTCGACCTCACCGACGACGAGCAGAAGCAGCGCTGGCTGCCCGGCTTCGTGACGGGCGAGCTGATCACCGCGATCGCGATGACCGAGCCGGGCGCCGGCAGCGACCTGCAGGGGATCAGGACGACCGCCGTCCGCGAGGGCGACCACTACGTCATCAACGGGCAGAAGACGTTCATCACCAACGGCATCAACGCCGACCTCGTCGTCGTGGTCGCCAAGACCGATCCGGAGCAGGGCGCGAGGGGGACGACGCTGTTCGTCGTCGAGCGGGGCATGGAGGGCTTCACCCGCGGCAGGAACCTCGACAAGATCGGCATGAAGGCGCAGGACACGGCCGAGCTGTTCTTCGAGAACGTGCGGGTGCCCGCGGCCAACAGGCTGGGCGCCGATGACGGCCAGGGCTTCTTCCAGCTCATGAACAACCTGCCGCAGGAGCGGCTGTCCATCGCGGTCGGCGCGGTCGCCGCGGCCGAGGCGGTGCTGGAGCAGACGATCGAGTACTGCAAGACGCGCCAGGCCTTCGGCCGCTCCATCGGCGGCTTCCAGAACACCCGGTTCGTGCTCGCCGAGCTGGCCACCGAGACGGAGATCGCCCGCCACTACGTGGACAAGTGCATCACCGCACTCAACGCCCGGCGGCTGTCGGCGGTCGACGCGGCGAAGGCGAAGTGGTGGACGACGGAGCTGCAGAACAAGGTGATCGACCGCTGCCTGCAGCTGCACGGCGGCTACGGCTACATGATGGAGTACCCGGTCGCGAAGGCGTGGGTGGACAGCAGGGTGCAGACCATCTACGGCGGCACCACCGAGATCATGAAGGAGATTATCGGCCGCTCCTTCGACTTCTAGCCCATACTGGTCCATATGGACGGCGGCCTGATCCTCCTGGTCTTCCTGGCGTTGCTGTTCGCCTGGGCCCTCAATCGCGTACGGCGAGCGCTGCGACTGAGCCCCGTCGGCTACGTCGGCGTGGTCGTCGTGTTCGTGATCGTCATGCTGGCCATCTGGGGGCAGACCCTTCGAGGATGACCCTGGCGACCAGCTCGGGGTCATCGCTCATCGGCACGTGCCCGCAGCCGTGCAGCAGCTTCACCCGCTGTCCCGACCACTTGGCCGCCCTGACGGCCTGCCGCCGGAGCAGCAGCCGGTCGCGCGCGCCCCACGCGATCGTGATCGGCGCCTTCGGCGGCGCGGGCGGCATCACGCAGGAGAACGACTCCAGCGTCGGGTGGAAGCCGGGCGCCGAGGCGAGCGCCTGGGTGGCGGCGGCGAGGGCGACGGGGTCGAGCCGTGACGGGTGGGCGACCAGGAGCGCTGCGCCGGCGAGGCCGAAGGCCTCGGAGGACATCAGGCGGCCGAGCCTGTGGGAGCTGGAGGCGGACTCCGCCGAGGCGCGCATCGAGCGCAGCACGTTCTGGCACCACAACAGCTCGCTGCGCGACCAGAACCCCGCGGGAGAGAGCGCGGTGGCCGTACGGACCACCCCTCTGGAAGCCAGCTCCAACGCGAGGTAGCCGCCGAGGGAGTTGCCCGCCACGTGCGGTTCCCGCACGTCCAGCAGCGCGCAGAACGACTCCACCGCGTCCGCCAGCGACTCCGCCGTGTACGGCGTGCCGGCCGGCAGCTCCGGCGAGTTCCCGAACCCCGGCAGGTCGATGGCGATCACGTCACGGGAGGCGGCGAGCCGGTCCATGACGGGCAACCACGCCTGCCAGTGGTGGCCGATGCCGTGGACGAGGATCAGCGGCGGGCCGCTGCCGCGCCGCTCGAAGGCCAGCTCCATGCCATCGAGTGAACCACTCACCTGCTGCGCATGGGAATCTCGAACCAGACGGCTTTGCCTTCCTTGGTGGGTCGCGACCCCCACCGCTTGGCGAGCTGGTCGACCAGGTAGAGGCCGCGGCCGCCCTCGTCGTTCTCGCCGGCGCTGCGGATGCGCGGCAGGCGCAGGTCCTGGTCGAACACCTCGACCCACACCGACTCCTCGCCCCTGCGCAGCCTGAGCGTGAACGTCTTGTCGCCGACCAGTTCCTCCTCGAAGCCGGGCACGTCCCACGACTCCTCGAACGGCAGCGGCGGCCCCTCGACGACCAGTTCCCTGCGCGGGATGCTCGCGGTGGCGGCGTGCAGCACGACGTTGGTGACGACCTCGGAGACCAGCAGGCAGGCCAGCTCGGCGCGCTCCTCGGGGACGTTCCATCCGGCGAAGGCCTCGGCGGCCATCCTGCGGGCCTCGCCCACCATGATCGGCTGGGCGGGGAAGTCGCGCTCCTCGACGTCGAGGTCGACGGGGCTGGCGCGCAGGACCAGGATCGCCATGTCGTCGTCGATCTCGCCGGGCACCGCGCGGGTCGCGGTGTCGGCGATGCGCTCGACGTTCTCCTTCGTGCAGGCGGCCAGCTTCTCCTGGAGGATGGCCAGCGTCTCCTCGTCGGAGGGCATCCGGCCGCCGAAGTCGCGGCCCGGCCGCCGGTCGACGAGGCCGTCGGTGTAGAGGACGAGGGCCGCGCCGGGCGGCAGCGTGCGGGACTCCTCCTTGTAGACCAGGTCGGCGTGCATGCCCTTGGCGCGGACGCCGAGCGGCTGGCCGACCTCCTCGATGTTCATCTCCAGGCACTGGCCGTCGTGCAGCAGCAGCGGGGGCGCGTGGCCGGCGTTGGCGAAGGACAGCTGCCGCGACCACGCGTCGTAGACGAGGTACTGGCAGGTGACGATCGGCGGCACGCTGATGTCGGCGCCCGACTCGTCCTGCTCGGGAGTGGCGATGATGCGGGTCCACTCGTCGAGCCTGGCCAGGATCTCGGCGGGCGGCTTGTCGTCCTGGGCGAAGGCGCGCAGCGCGGCCCGCAGCTGGCCCATGATGGCCGCGGCCTTGGCGCCGCGTCCCTCGACGTCGCCGATCACGATGCCGACCCGTCCGGCCGACAGCGGGATCACGTCGTACCAGTCGCCGCCGACCTGGGTCTGGATACCCTGGCCGTGCGAGGCGAGGGGGGCGGCGGGGTAGTAGCGGACGGCGATGTCGAGCCCGTCGAGGGTGGGCAGAGCCCTGGGCAGCAGGTGCTTCTGGAAGGACTCGGCGGTGTGCCGCTCCTCCTCGAACAGCAGCGCGTTGTCGACGGCGAGGGCGACCCTGGTGGCGATGGCGCCGACGAAGTCACGGTCGAAGGCGTCGTAGTGGGGGCTGCGCCGGTCGGTGAGGTTGGACAGGCCGAGGTACATCAGCCCGAGCGTCTCGCCGCGCACGCACAGCGGCGCGACCACGGCGGAGGTCATCCCGATCTCACCGCACAGCCGCGCGCTGCCCTCGTGCGGGCTGGGGAAGCTGCTGGAGGCGAAGTCCTCGACCAGGATCGTCTCCTGGCGGCGCATCGCGGTGTCGGCGTAGTGGCCCGCCGGGTAGCGGATCTCCGAGCCGACCGGCTTCCACGTGTCGGGCGGCGGGGTCCATCCCTGCACGTGCTGGGATACCCTGCGCACCAGCCGCTCGCCCTCCATCAGCTCGATGAAGCAGTGGTCGGCGAACTGGGGCACGAGCATCTCGGCGACCCGCTTGAGCGTCTCCTCGACGTACAGGGAGCCTGCCAGCCGCTCGCCGATGCGCTCGAGCAGGCCGAAGCGGTCCTTCTCCCGCTCGTTGCTGCGCATGGCCTCGCGGGCGGTGATGACGATGCCCGTCACCGAGCCGGAGTCGTGCCTGAGCGGTACGGCCTGGGCCCGCACGTAGATCATCGTGCCGTCGCCGCGCTTGACGTCGAAGGTGCCCTCCCACACGCCGCCCTTGAGCACGTGCTTGGCCAGCTCGACGGCGAGCGGGTGGTCCTTCTCCATGATCCCGAGCGAGAGGACGGAGCCCTCTCGCACCGACCCCTTGCCCTGACGGCCGAACAGCTTCTCCGCGAACGGGTTCCAGTAGAGCAGGTTGCTGAAGCGATCCGTGACCACGACCGCCATCTCTGCGTGGTCGAGGACCGACGACGCCGACAAGAAGTCGGCCGCTTCCTGGGACAGATCCCCCCAGCGTTTCATCCGGCGACCACTCCTCGGGGAGGCATGTGCGCAAAGCGAACCACGGGCGCTCCTGCAACAGTCGTGTCCGGGGAGTGGAGGGACTCCCATGTGGGATTCAACCAAGCAGCAGCGCCGCCGTCAGCGCTTGGAGACGAATACGTGCGCGGCAACCTCACGCGGAAGCTCCGCGGGAGTGTTCGTCGCGTCGTTATCACCTGTCACCCGCACACCGTCGTCGCTCGCCGCGAGCGTCACCTCGCGTCCGGGTTGTATCCCAACTTGCTTGAGTTTAAGCATCACAGCGGGATCGCTTTGCACTTGTTCGCTAATTCGACGCACGACAACGGGTACATCCCTGGGTCCCGCCACATCGGCCATGCTGGGGAAGGCGGACCACGCCTCGGCCTCAGGGCCCGCGGCGCCCAGCTCCTCCAGCCCGGGGATCGGGTTGCCATGGGGGTCGAAGGTGGGGTTGTCCAGCAGCTTCACCAGCCGCTCCTCCACCGATTCGGACATCACGTGCTCCCAGCGGCACGCCTCGATGTGCACCTCTTCCCATGGCAGCCCGATGACCTGGGTCAGCAGGCATTCGGCCAGGCGATGTTTGCGCATGACGCGGGTGGCGAGGGTGCGGCCGAGGTCGGTCATCGCGAGGTGGCGATCGCCTTCGACACGGACCAGCCCGTCGCGCTCCATGCGGGCCACGGTCTGGCTCACGGTGGGGCCGCTCTGCTGGAGCCGCTCGGCGATGCGCGCACGAAGGGGAACGATCCCCTCTTCCTCGAGTTCGTAGATCGTGCGGAGGTACATCTCCGTCGTATCGATCAAGCCGTGTGCGGTCAAGGCTCCTCCCGTCCTGAATGCTACGTCGGTCATGGGGCACAGAAGCCGTAGAAACCCTAGTGGGAGAACGACCGACGATGGCAAAGGACGGAAACACCGGGGCGGCCCCGTTCCTTCCCGAGCGGCTCACCCTGACCGAGCTGCGGAGTGCGGCGGCCGGTTGCCGGGGCTGCGAGCTCTATCGGAACGCCACCCAGACGGTGTTCGGCGAAGGGCCCGAGGGGGCGCGTTTCCTGATCGTGGGCGAGCAGCCGGGCGACCAGGAGGACCGCAAGGGAGCCCCCTTCGTGGGCCCCGCGGGCCGGATCCTGGACAGGGGTCTGGAGGAGGCGGGCATCGCCAGGGACGAGGTGTACCTGACCAACGCCGTGAAGCACTTCTCCTTCACGCTCAGGGGCAAGAGGAGGATCCACCAGAAGCCGACGGCCGCCGAGATCGAGGCCTGCACGCCGTGGCTGACCGCCGAGTTCGCGCTGGTGAAGCCGAAGATGGTCGTGGTGCTCGGCGCGACGGCCGCCCGCGCCCTGCTGGGCCCGGCGTTCAGAGTGACCCAGCGGCGCGGCGAGGTGCTGGAACTCGACGAGGCGCTGGCGGTGGCGACGATCCATCCCTCCGCCGTCCTGCGCGCGCCCGACCGCGAGGAGGCCTACAAGGGTTTCCTGTCCGACCTCATTCTCGCCCGCCGCTCCTGTAGTTCCTGAAGGCCGGTACGGCCAGCCCCACCAGCAGGACGGCCAGCGCGCACGCCAGGCCCCCGCCCACCCACGAGCCCGTCAGGCCGAAGGCCGTGGCGGTGGCGCCCGCGCGCAGGTCGCCCAGCCGCGGCCCGCCCGCCACGACCACCATGAACACGCCCTGCATCCGCCCGCGCATCTCGTCGGGCGCGTGGAGCTGCAGGATCGACTGCCGCCACACCGAGGACACCACGTCGGCCATGCCGCCGACGGCCATGAACGTCACGACCAGCCACAGTTCGTGCGCCATCCCCGCCGCGGCCACCGCCAGCCCCCACACCGCGATGACGACGACGAGCGCCACTCCCTGCCGTCTGATCGTGCCGACCCAGCCGGAGAACACCGCGCCCACCACCGAGCCGATCGCCATGGCCGAGGTCAGCCAGCCCAGGGCGATCATCGAGCCGCCGAAGCGCTCGGCGACCAGTTCGGGGAACAGCGCCCTCGGCAGCGCGAAGACCATGGCGATGATGTCCACGACGAAGGACATCAGCAGGACGGGACTGCCCGTGATGAAGCGCAGCCCCTCCCACACGGCCCTGGCTCCCGGCCGTACCACCGAGCCGAGCGGTTCGAGTGTCGGCAGCCGGAGCGCCGCGTAGAGGCTGGCGCTGAACAGCACGGCGTCGATGGCGTACGCGGAGGCGAACCCGCCCGTGGCGAGCACGACACCGCCGATCATCGGGCCGAAGACCGCGCCGATGCTGAAGACGAGCGAGTTGAGCGCGTTGGCGGCCGGCACGTACTCGGGGACGAGCAGCCTGGGGATGATCGCGCCCCTGGTGGAGGAGCTGATCGCGAACCCGGCCGCGCCCAGCGCGACGGCGACGAGGAGCACGTAGACGTTGCCGAGCCCGAGCAGCGCCTGGGCGACGAGGAGCAGCGTGCTCGCCCACGCGACCACGCAGCCGACGATCAGCAGCTTGCGCCGGTCCATGGCGTCGGCGACCGCGCCGCCCCAGAGGCCGAAGACGACCAGGGGGATCAGGTTGGCCAGGCCCAGCATCCCCACCCAGAAGGACGACCTCGTGAGGTCCCACACCTGCTGGCTGACCGCGACCACGGTGACCGCCACCCCGATGTGGGAGACGGCCTGTCCCCACCAGAGCCGCCGGTAGGCGGCGACCCGAAGAGGGCGCGTGTCGACAACAAAATCCCCGAAAGCCACTCACGGCACATTAGGGGGCGAGTCGCTCCAATACCCAACCAGGGTGAACCCGCCGGTAGCGCAGCCTGTCGTGCATGCGGTCGAGCTGGCCCTGCCAGAACTCCACCTCGGTCGGCACCACCCTGAAGCCGCCCCAGAAGTCGGGGACGGGCGGATTCTCGGGCCAGCGGGCGGCGAGTTCGGCGTAGCGGGCGTCGAGTTCCTCGCGCGAGCGCACGACGGCCGACTGGCGCGAGGCCCACGCGCCGACGCGGGAGCCGTACGGCCTGGAGTTGAAGTAGGCGGCGGAGTCCTCGTGCGGCAGGCGGATCACGCTGCCCTCGACGCGGACCTGACGCCTGATCGGATGCCAGGGGAACAGCAGCGAGGCGCGGGGGTTCTCGGCCAGGTCACGACCCTTGCGCGACTCGTAGTTGGTGAAGAAGACGAACCCGCGTTCGTCGTAGCCCTTGAGCAGCACGGTACGGGCGCTCGGCCGTCCGCCGGCCGAGGCCGTGGCGACCACCATCGCGTTGGGCTCGGGCAGCCCCGCGTCGAGCGCCTCGTCGAACCACTGGGTGAATTGCGCGATCGGGTCGGCCGCGACGTCTGATTCGAGCAACGGCTGTCCCTCATAGGTACGGCGGAGCCCCGCCAGCGATGGTGCGTCCACGAGAAGGTATTCTTGCGCGCTTGGTGGCGATCCCACACACAACCCCCTACCAGCGCCTATGGCGTTTCGGCGTGCCCGAAGACGAAGCACGTCCGGTTAGGGGGTTAAATTGACCCGCCGGTATCTCGACATCAACAGAAGCGGACGAGCTCCGGGGATGCGAACACGCTCCGAGGCGGCCGCGACCATGAGAACAGGATTGCCCACACGGCAAGAAAGGGAGGCGGCCGAGAATGTCCGACTTCAAACCCGGCCTCGAAGGCGTCGTAGCTTTCGAGACCGAGATCGCGGAACCGGACAAAGAGGGGGGCGCCCTTCGTTATCGGGGCGTCGACATCGAAGATCTGGTCGGCCGTGTCCCGTTCGGGCACGTCTGGGGTCTGCTCGTCGACAACAAGTTCCAGCCGGGCCTACCCCCTGCGGAGCCGTACCCCATCCCTGTCCACTCCGGTGACATCCGCGTCGACGTGCAGAGCGCGCTGGCCATGCTGGCTCCCGCCTACGGCTTCAAGCCTCTGCTCGACATCGACGACGCGCAGGCCCGCGACGACCTCGCGCGCGCGTCGGTGATGGCCCTGTCGTTCGTGGCGCAGTCGGCGCGTGGCCTCGGCCTGCCGATGGTGCCGCAGAGCAGGGTCGACGAGGCCAAGACCATCACCGAGAGGTTCATGGTCCGCTGGCGGGGCGAGCCCGACCCCAAGCATGTCAAGGCGATCGACGCCTACTGGACCTCCGCCGCCGAACACGGCATGAACGCCTCCACGTTCACCGCCCGCGTCATCGCCTCCACGGGCGCCGACGTGGCCGCCGCGCTCTCCGGCGCGGTCGGCGCGATGTCCGGTCCGCTGCACGGTGGCGCCCCCGCCCGCGTGCTGCACATGATCGAGGGCGTCGAGCAGCTCGGCGACGCCAAGAAGTACGTCCAGAGCGAGCTGGACAAGGGCAACCGCCTGATGGGCTTCGGTCACCGCGTCTACCGCGCCGAGGACCCGCGCGCCCGCGTGCTGCGCCGTACCGCGAAGGAGCTCGACGCTCCTCGCTACGAGGTCGCCGCCGCACTGGAGACGGCGGCTCTGGAGGAGCTGCACGCGCGCAAGCCCGACCGGGTGCTCGCCACCAACGTGGAGTACTGGGCCGCCGTGGTCCTCGACTTCGCCGAGGTTCCCTCGCACATGTTCACCTCGATGTTCACCTGCGCGCGCACGGCCGGCTGGGCCGCGCACATCCTGGAGCAGAAGCGCACGGGCAGGCTGGTCCGCCCCAGCGCGAACTACGTCGGCCCCGCCACGCGTCCGCTGAGCGACGTCCCTGGCGCCGGCGAGGTCGTCGGCACCATCTGACGCCTTCTTCCTCGGTAACGGCCCGCTGGTCATCAGCGGGCCGTTTCTCGTTTCCACCCGCAGGCCGCAGGTCGGCACGCATCTCATATCCCGGACCCAGGACAAGCCACGCGGGACGGCTCAGTAGGCTTGGGCAGGTGGCTGACATCGTGATTCCCGCTGACATCAAGCCCGCCGACGGCCGCTTCGGCTGCGGGCCCTCGAAGGTCCGACCCGAGCAGCTGTCCGCGCTCGCCGCCTCCGGCGCCGGCGTGATGGGCACCTCCCATCGGCAGAAGCCGGTCAAGAACCTGGTCGGCAGGGTCCGTGCCGGGCTCGCCGATTTGTTCTCCCTGCCCGAGGGCTACCAGGTCGTGCTGGGCAACGGCGGCACCACCGCGTTCTGGGACATCGCCGCCTTCGGGCTGGTGCGCGAGAAGTCCCAGCACCTGTCCTTCGGCGAGTTCTCCTCGAAGTTCGGCGCGGTCGTCAGCAAGGCGCCGTGGCTGGCCGACCCGACCATCATCAAGTCGGAGGTCGGCACCCACCCGGCCGCCGTCGCCGAGGACGGCGTCGACGTCTACGCCCTCACCCACAACGAGACCTCCACCGGCGTCGCGATGCCGATCAAGCGGGTCGGCGGCGACGAGGCCCTCGTCCTGGTCGACGCCACCTCGGGCGCGGGCGGCCTGCCCGTCGACATCGCCGAGACCGACGTCTACTACTTCGCCCCGCAGAAGAGCTTCGCCTCCGACGGCGGCCTGTGGATCGCGATCATGTCGCCGCGGGCGCTGGCCCGGGTCGAGGAGATCGCCGCGAGCGGCCGCTACGTGCCCGAGTTCTTCAGCCTGCCGGTCGCGATCGACAACTCCGGCAAGGACCAGACCTACAACACGCCGTCGGTGGCCACGCTGTTCCTGCTCGCCGACCAGATCGACTGGATGAACGGCAACGGCGGCCTCGCGTGGACCACCTCGCGTACCGCCGACTCCGCCCAGCGCCTCTACACGTGGGCGGAGAAGTCGTCGTTCGCCACGCCGTTCGCCGCTCCCGAGTTCCGCTCGCAGGTGGTCGGCACGATCGACTTCACCGACGCCGTCGACGCCGCCGCGGTGGCCAAGGTGCTGCGCGCCAACGGCATCGTCGACACCGAGCCGTACCGCAAGCTCGGCCGCAACCAGCTGCGGATCGCGATGTTCCCGGCGATCGAGCCGTCCGACGTCGAGGCGCTGACCACCTGCGTCGACTACGTGGTCGAGCGCCTCTAGCCTTCCTCCGCCCGGCGAGTCGGCTCGTCGGGCAACGCGAGCGCGTCCTCCATCTCGACGCTCTGCGCGAACCTCGCCGGCACCGGCAGCCTGTCGGTGCCGGCGGCCGGCGCCTCGAGCATCAGCTGGGTGACGTGCTCGTCGCGTGTGTGGGCCGCGGACCAATCGTTACCTATCTCGCTCGAGCCTGCCAGAGCGCGGCGCGAGCACTGCGACAGGAGTGACAGGAGTGACGTCCACCTCGGAGGCGCGCGCCGTGAGGATGCGGGGTCTCGGCTACGTGATGTTCGCCAGCCGGTGGCTGCAGGCGCCGCTCTACCTCGGCCTGATCGCGGCGCAGGCCCTCTACGTGTGGCAGTTCATGGTCGAGCTGTGGCATCTGGGCGACACGATCGTCACAGGCCACGTGAGCGCGGCGACGATCAAGGCCTTCGGCGGCGCCGAGTCCCTTCCCGGTCCCGAGGTCATCGTCATGCTGGCCGTCCTCGGGCTCATCGACGTCGTGATGATCTCCAACCTGCTCATCATGGTGATCGTGGGCGGGTACGAGACGTTCGTCTCGCGCATCGACCTCAAGGACCACCCCGACGAGCCCGAATGGCTCTCCCACGTCAACGCCAACGTGCTCAAGGTGAAGCTGGGCACCGCCATCGTCGGCATCTCGTCGGTGCACCTGCTCCAGACGTTCATCAGGGCCAAGGACACGCCCACGCAGACCATGATGTGGCAGACGTTCATGCACCTGGCCTTCGTGGCCTCGGCCATCGGGCTGGCCTACATCGACCGGCTGCTGTCCGCCTCCCCTGCCGAGCGCACCCACGCGCCCGCGGTCCACTGACGCTGCGCGCCGCCCAGAGGCCCGCTGAGGGCTTCGGGGCGGCGGCCGGGACTCCGACCCTGCGCCGGAGGAAGATCGGCTGTCCAGGGCGTCAGAAGGACGGCGACGCCGAGCTGATCGCCCGCTTGCGCCGCAGCACCCACGCGGCCACCACACCGCCGACGAGCCCGAACAGATGGCCCTGCCAGGAGATGTTCTGGTCGTTGGGCAGCAGGCCCCACACCAGCGAGTAGTACGCCACGGCCACGCCGAGACCCACCGCGATGTCGAGCAGGCGCCGGTCGAACAGGCCGCGGGCCACCACAAGGCCGAAGTAACCGAAGATGAGCCCGCTCGCGCCCACGGTGGGCACGCCGGGCGTGGTGGCGACCCAGGTGCCGACGCCGCCGATCACCATGATGATCAGCGTCGCCCACAGGAACTTCCCGAGGCCGCGGAAGGCGGCGAGGAAGCCCAGGACGAGCAGCGGCAGCGAGTTGGCCATCAGGTGCCCGAACCCGTCGTGCAGGAAGGGCGCGAACAGGATCCCGACCAGGCCGTCGGGCGACCAGGCGATGATGCCGAGCTCGTAGTCGAGGCTGCCCGGGGTGACGTAGTCGAAGATCTCGACGGCCCACATCACGACGAGCATGCCACCGACCAGCAGGAGGGCACCGAGCGCGCCCTGCAGGAGGCCGCTCGCGCCGCGCTTGGCCGACTCGTAAGGGGAACTCATGGGCTCTCCTGCCGCCGGGGGTTGAAAACGTCTCCCTTCACGGTAATGCGGGACGTCCCCTGCGCGCGGCGTCCATTTCGGCGGCGAGCCTCTCGCGACGGCCTGCCGTACCGCGGCGTCCGGCCGACCGGGCACCGTGAGAAGGCGGACCGCGGCCGGCCGCGAGGACGGCTCCTCCCGCCACGGGGGAGGAGCCGGGAGGACCTACTCGCCCCTCCACTCGGGAGCGCGCTTCTCGGCGAAGGCGGCCGCGCCCTCCATCGCGTCCTTCGAACCGAACACCGGGTTGATGATCGGCCCCTGCTTCGTGAACATCTCCTCCAACGGCCAGTCCACCGACTCGATGATGACCTTCTTGGTCGCCGCCAGCGCCAGTGGCGCGTTGGCCGCGATCTTCCTGGCCAGTTCCAGCGCGCCCGCCAGCGCCTCGCCAGGGGAGGTGATCCTGTTGACCAGCCCGAGTTCGTACAGCCGGGAGGCCGGGTAGTGGTCGCCGGTCAGGGCGATCTCCATGGCCACGTGGTAGGGGATCCTGCGCGGCAGCCGCATGATGCCGCCCGCCCCCGCCACGAGCCCGCGCTTGGGCTCGGGCAGGCCGAACTTCGACTCGGACGAGGCCACGATCAGGTCGCACGACAGCGCGAGCTCGAAGCCGCCCGCGAGCGCGTACCCCTCGACGGCCGCGATCAGGGGCTTCTTGGGCGGCGACTCGGCGATGCCGCCGAAGCCTCTGCCCTCGATGACGGGGAAGTCGCCGGCGAGGAAGGCCTTGAGGTCCATGCCCGCGCAGAACGTGCCTCCCGCCCCCGTGAGGACGTAGGCGGAGATGTCCGAGCGGGTGTCGAGCGTGTCGAGCGCGGCCGCGAGGCCACGCGCGACGGCTCCGTTGACGGCGTTGCGGGCCGACGGGCGGTTGATGGTGATCACCGCGACGCCGTCGGACTCCTCGATCAGAACTTCGTCGGAGGACACGGGCACCTCATCACTTGGGCTGGAAGCGGATGCCGCCGTCGAACCTGATGACCTCGGCGTTCATGTAGTCGTTCTCGATCAGCGAGCGCACCAGGTGGGCGAACTCGTCGGCGCGGCCCATGCGCTTCGGGAAGACGACGGGGGCGACGAGCTTGGCCTTGAACTCCTCGGCGTTGCCGGAGAAGCCGTAGATCGGGGTGTCGATGATGCCGGGGCAGACGGTGTTGACGCGCACGCCGATGGCGGCCAGGTCGCGGGCCGCGGGCACGGTCATGCCCACGATGCCGCCCTTGGACGCGGAGTAGGCGAGCTGACCCGTCTGGCCCTCCAGCGCCGCGACGGAGGCGGTGTTGATGACCACGCCCCTGTGCCCGTCCTCGGAGACGGGCTCGGTCTTGGCGATGGCGGCCGCGCCGATGCGCATCAGGTTGAAGGTGCCGATCAGGTTGACCTCGATGACCTTGCGGTAGCTGGCGAGGCTGTGCGGGGCGCCGTCGCGGTTGACGGTGCGCTCGGCCCAGCCGATGCCCGCGCTGTTGACGATCACGCGGACCGGCTTGCCGGTGGCCACGGCCGCGTCGACGGCCGCCTGCACGTCGCCCTCGTCCGACACGTCCGTCCTGACGAAGACGCCGCCGAGTTCGTCGGCGATCGACTTGCCGCGCTCCTCGTTGAGGTCGGCGATGACCACGGTCGCGCCCTGGCGGGCAAGCTCGCGGGCCGTGGCCTCGCCCAGGCCGCTGGCCCCACCCGAGATGATTGCTACTGCTCCGTTGACGTCCATGTCACGGACCTTAACGCGAGAACCGAACGAAGTTCTACTTCGGGTGGCCCACTAATGAGAAACGCCTGCCCCAAGCGGCCGCACGGCGCTCGGTTCTCGTCAGATCGCGCCCACGGCGGTGTCGACGTCCGCATAGACCTTGATGCGGCGGTCGAGCCCTGTGGTGCGCAGGATGCGGGCCACCGGCGCCTGGGGCGCGGCCAGCGAGACGCACCCGCCTTCGCCGGTCGCCAGGCGCCACGCCTCGATCAGCACCGACAGCCCGCTGGAGTCCATGAACGACAGCTCCTGCAGGTCGAGCACGAGCCGCGCGCCGTCCTGCTTGATCGCGTCACGGACCTCGTCGCGCAGGAAGGGCGCCGTGAACAGATCCAGCTCCCCCTCCACCGCGACCACCACGGCGTCTCCCATGGCATGGCGCGCCAGCCGTAGCTTCATTCGGCCCTCCTCGATGAGCCACTGTACTTCGACATCCCCAGACGGGCGCCATGGACAAACTACGATCACCAACATGCGGGACGACCTTCCCGAGACCGGCGTCCGCCTGCCGAACCTCGCGATCAGCCCGATCAGGGCGGTCCTGCGCAGGGTCCTGTACGCCTGCGGGGCGCTGGCGGCCGTGTTCCTGCTGGTCGCAGTGGATCTCGACGGGTACAAGGACAGCTACGACGGCAAGGTCTCGCTGCTCGACGCGCTCTACTACGCGACCGTCACCGTGTCGACGACGGGGTACGGGGACATCACCCCCGTGTCACCGCTCGCCAGGGCGATCAACATCGTCGCCGTCACGCCGCTGCGCATCGTCTTCCTCGTCATCCTCGTGGGCACGACACTGGAGGTGCTGACCCAGCGCACCCGCGAGAACTTCCTGATCCAACGTTGGAGGTCCGGTTTGCGCGACCACACGGTGATCGTGGGCTACGGCACCAAGGGCAGGGCCGCGACCCGCACGCTGCTGGAGAACGACCGCGCGAAGGAGTCGATCGTCGTCGTCGACCCGCGGGCCGAAGCGATCGAGGAGGCCAACGCCGACGGCTTCGTGGGCGTCGTCGGCGACGCCACCCGCAGCGAGGTGCTCAACAGGGCGGGCGTCCGCCTGGCCAAGGAGATCATCATCGCCGTCCAGCGCGACGACACCACCGCGCTGGTCACGCTGACCTCCCGCCAGCTCAACCCGTCGGCCACGATCGTCGCCGCCGTTCGCGAGGCGGAGAACGACCCTCTCGTCCGGCAGAGCGGCGCCGACGTCGTCATCACCTCGTCGGACGCGGCGGGCAGGATGCTCGGCGTGGCCACGCAGAGCCCCGCCGTCAGCGCGCTGATCGAGGACTTCCTCGTCTACGGCAAGGGGCTCGACCTGACCGAGCGCCCCGTCAGGCCGCACGAGGTCGGCAAGGCGGCGATCGAGTGCGACGGCATGGTGATCGCGGTGGTCCGCGACGGCGAGATCGTTCCCTACGCCGATCCGAGGGCCGCCTCGGTGAGGGAGGGCGACCGTCTGGTGGTCATCCACGTTCCTCAGGAATAGCGAAGCCGTACGGCAGCTCCAGGCGGTGCTCGGCCAGCAGCGCGGAGTCGGCCAGCAGGGTGCGGGTCGGCCCGTCGGCGGCGATCACGCCGCCTGACAGGATGAGCGAGCGCTCGCACAGCTCCAGCGCGTACGGCAGGTCGTGGGTGACCATCAGCACGGTGACGTCGAGCGAGCGCAGGATCTCCGCCAGTTCCCTGCGCGCCGCGGGGTCGAGGTTGGACGACGGCTCGTCGAGCACCAGGATCTCGGGCTCCATGACGAGCACCGTGGCCACCGCCACCCTCCTGCGCTGGCCGAAGGACAGGTGGTGCGGCGGCCTGTCGAGGTGGTCGGCCATGCCCACCCTGTCGAGCGCGTTCTTGACCCTGCGCTCCAGTTCCTCGCCCCTGACGCCCATGTTGGCGGGGCCGAAGGCGACGTCGTCGCGCACGGTCGGCATGAACAGCTGGTCGTCGGGGTCCTGGAAGACCAGCCCCACGCGCTGCCTGACCTCCTTGAGCGTGTCGGCGCGCACGGGCGTGCCGGCGACGCTCACCGTGCCGTGCCCGGCGGTCAGGATGCCGTTGAGGTGCATGACCAGCGTGGTCTTGCCGGCGCCGTTCGGCCCGAGCAGCGCGACGCGCTCGCCCCTGCCGATCGACAGGTCGACCCCGAACAGCGCCTGGGTGCCGTCGGGATAGGCGTAGGCGAGCTCGCTCACTTCCAGAGACTTCACCACAGTGACACTCCAAGGACGGCCAGCGCCGTGACGGGCAGGGCCAGCGCGATCCCCCATTGCCGCCCGGATCCCGCGAGGTCATGGATGATCGGCAGGGAGCCGGTGTAGCCCCTGCTGAGCATGGCCAGATGGACGCGCTCGCCCCGCTCGTAGGAGCGGATGAACAGCGCGGCCGCCGATCTGGCGATCACCGGGATCTGCCTGAGGTTGCGCGCCTCGAAGCCCCTCGACTCCCTCGCCACCCGCATCCTCCGCATCTCGTCCATGATCACATCGAGGTACCGCAGCATGAACATCGCGATCTGCACCAGCAGCGACGGCAGCCGCAGCCGCTGCGCGCCGAGCAGGATCATCCGAGGTTCGGTCGTGGCCGCGAGCAGGATGGAGGCGACGACGCCGAGAGAGGCCTTGGCCAGGATGTTCCACGCCGCCCACAGCCCCTGCACGCTGAGCGAGAGCCCGAGGACCTCGGTCCGCTCCCCCATCCCGATGATCGGGATCGCCAGCGCGAACAGCACGAAGGGGATCTCGATCACCATCCGCCCTGCCACGTAGGGCAGCGGCACCCCCGCGATGCCCGCCACGAGCGCCAGCAGCAGCGCGTAGGCGCCGAACGCCCAGAAGGCCTCGCGCGGCGTGGCGACGACGACGCCCGCGAACACCAGCACCGCCACCAGTTTGCACTGCGGCGGCAGCCGGTGGACGGGCGTGTCGCCGGGCCGGTAGAGCTGGTGGTGGTGTCCCGCGCCCATCGCTAGACCCCGACGCCGGAACGGCGGCGGGCCGCGAACGCGACGGCGCCCGCGACGATCAGCGTGATGCCGACACCTACCACGCCCGCGATGCCGACGGGGATGCCGCCGACGTCCCCGTAGTCGGCCAGCGCCCACGAGCCGAACAGATGGTCGGTGGCCTGGTCGAGGAAGCCCTTGTTCTCGGCGACCGCCTCGAGGCCGTCGGGGTTGGAGGAGGCGAAGAAGGAGACGAGGCCGGCCAGCACGAGCGTCACGCCGATGCCGCCGACCAGGAACGGCCTGATGCCGCGGGCGGCGGGCCTGGCGGCGGGGGCCGCGTCGACGGGCGAGGTCGTGCCGTCGGCGCCCTTCAGGACGAGCGGCGTGGAAAGGCCGCGGGCGCCGTACACCAGGTCGGGCCGTACGGCCAGCACCGCGCCGACGGTCGCGGTGGTGATCAGCGCCTCTCCGATGCCGATGAGCACGTGGACGCCGCCCATGGCCGCGGCGACGGCGGTCGCGTCGATCGGCGCGGTGCCGCCGACGGCGAACAGCAGCGAGAACGCCAGCGCGGAGACCGGCACCGAGACCAGCGCGGCGAGGAACGTGGCCGCGCTGATCGCCGCCTTGCCCTTGGCCGCCCTGGTGACCAGGCGGAACAGCCCCCACCCGACCAGCACGGTGACCATGCCCATGATCACGACATTGATGCCGAGCGCGGTCAGCCCGCCGTCGGCGAAGAAGACGCACTGCACGAGGAGTACGACGGTCATGCACAGCACGCCCGTGTAGGGACCGACGAGTATCGCGGCGAGCGCGCCGCCCAGCAGGTGTCCGCTGGTCCCGGCGGCGACGGGGAAGTTGAGCATCTGGACGGCGAAGATGAAGGCGGCGACCAGCCCCGCCATGGGCGCGGTGCGGTCGTCGAGCTCCCGCCGGGCTCCGCGCAGGCAGACCGCCACGCCCGCGGCCGCGACGACACCTGCCGAGATGGATGTTGCGGCATTGAAGAAGCCATCGGGTACGTGCACGACCAAGCCTCCAGTAAGGGGGATGAAACCCTCCTTACTTTAAGACATGGCATTGCACCTGCATATGACTAGCAACTGGAACCGCCCAGCAGCCGTCGCAGGATGGCCATGGGGGTGAGCTTGCGGACGACCGCGCTCAGCCTGCCCTTGCCCGCCGTGGCGTAGGGCCTGGCGCTGCTGCGTACCGGGCCCCGCCACCAGCTGCGCGGCTCGGCCACCATGCCCGCGTCGGCCTCGATCCTGAACCTCGCGGGCGGCCCGCCCAGCTCGAGCTCCAGGTAGGCGTCCCAGGTGCCTGGCGCGAACCTGCCGATCGCGGGCCTGGCCGCGAACACGCCGCCGGGCAGCGCCACCACCCGCTCCGCGCGCTCCCTGCCGGTGTGACGTTCCCTCCAGACCAGCCGCCTGACCGCTCCCGCCTCGGGGATCCCCCCGCCGCCCACGGTGATCTCCCCGTCAAGGATCAGGCGGTGCCCCAGCGTCCACCGCGTGCGGGTGAGGCGCACGCTGCCCGGCACGGTGAGCACGTGCCCGCCGACGTCGAGGCTCAGATTGCCGTTGGTCCTGGTGAAGTACGGCAGGGCGATCACGGTGCCGACCAGGCGCGGTGCCGGCCTGGTGATGCCGCCGTCCCGTTCGCCGCCCAGCCTGGCCAGGCGGATGACGCCCTCGCACTCGACGGCGACGTGGAAGTCCCAGACGCCGGAGGAGAGCTCGCCGGGGTGGATCGTCGCGGTGAATCCGCTCTCGCCCACCGGATCGGCGGGCATGACCAGTTCGCCGCCCTCCTCCTGCCTGGAGCGCAGCACCAGCGCGAGGCCGCCGTGCCGCTGCGGGCCCTCGAGCGCGGCCTCGCCCTCGACGATCAGCCTGTCGCCCTCCCACCTGAGCCCGGTCAGCCGCCTGCGCACGGTGGCGGCCTCGATCCCGGCCAGCCGTACGAGCCTGTCGAGGTCGTCGAGCGCGGCGAGGCGCTTCCGGTCGGTCGTGGTGAGCCTGTCCTCGACGCCGGGGGTCAGCCACCTGTCGCACAGCGCGGCCACCTCGTGGGCGATCTCCTTGCGTCGCATGTCGTCGGCCGCCAGGAAGGGGGCGCCGAGCTGGGCGAAGATGTCGAGCCTGAAGTGACGGCGGAGCAGGTGGTCGCGCAGCGGGCCCGCCTCGACGTGGGCGGCCATCAGCTCGATGGGCTTGCTGATCATGCTGAGCCACCCGAGCGGGTCGCGGCTGGCGGGCTGCTGCATGATGCTGCTGCCGTCGGGTCTGGCCACCAGGTGGTAGCAGTCGTAGTCGGCCACGATCGAGATGACCTCGGCGTGGCAGTAGGCGTGGACGCTGAAGACGATGTCCTCGCCGATGAGCTGCCCCTCGGCGAACCTCACGCGGTGGCGGTCGAGCATCTCCCTGCGGTAGAGCTTGAAGCAGCTGAGGCTGTTGTAGACGGCGCTCTCGCCCAGGTCGGCCCGGTCGACGCTGCGCTGGAACATCGAGACGGGCGCGCGGCGGCCGTGCCCGATGATCTTGCCGAGCACGATGTCGGAGCCGTTCCTGTCGGCCATGGCGACCATGCGCTCGAGCGCCTCGGGACCGAGGTAGTCGTCGGCGTCGCAGAAGAAGACGTAGCGGCCCCTGGCGTGCTCGAGCCCCGTGTTGCGCGGGCCGCCGGCGCCGAGCGCGTGCTTCTTGTGGATGACCCGCACGACGCCGCGGTGGTAGTGGGAGTAGAGCTCGAGCAGGTCGGCACTGCCGTCGGTGGACCCGTCGTCGACGACGACGATCTCCTTCTTCACTCGTTGGACCAGTGCGGAGGTCAGGCTGCGATCAAGATAGTCACGGCAGTTGCGGACGGGGATGATGACGCTGACGTCCACACTGTCCTCGTCGCACCCCGCTGGTTGTTCAGCCACAGCCGCGCCCCTCAGCCGTCACGTTCCGCTTCCACTCCGATTCAGTATGTGACCATGCCGGGGTTTCGCGTGGCCGATCCGGCGTGTTGACGGCTTTACTTTCAGGACAACCGACATATCCCCCGACAGCGCAAATTTGCTGATTAAGTTGGGTGAATAGCCGTCCCGCGGTGGCGCTGAATTCCCCCGCGCGTAGAGAATCATCCCCTCAGGGAACAGTGCCCTACCCCCTGCCAACCTGCGTGATCCAGAGGCGGGAATGGCGCGTCTACACTCAGGCAACCTTGACTGAGAGGTGGCGGGAATGGGAACGGAACTCAGCCGTCAGACGACCGAGGATCCAGCCGTGCGATCTGCCGAACGCGTCGTCTCCTCCGCACGACTCGCCGAGCTCTACGAGTGCTCGGCGTTGCTACGCCGTACGCGTCAGCGGGCGGAGCAGATCGTGAACGAGGCGCGTGCCATGCTCGCCGAGGCCGAGCTGTACGACGACCCCATCAGAGTGCTGGCGCTCAGCTCCCAACTCGAGGAGGCACGTGCGGCCTACCGCAGGATCCTGCAGGCATACACCACGATCTGCCGCAAGATCGGCGAGGAGCGCAACGCCATCATCATGGCCCAGGTCCAGGAGACCAGAACCGCCGTCCACGAGGGCTTGTCAGGTGTGGCCTGACAGAGTTAACGTCAGGCCATGCCTGACAACTGGAAGGACAAGCTCCGCTGCTCGTTCTGCCACCAGAAGAGCGCGGACGTCGGCAAGCTCATCGCGGGTCCAGGCGTGCACATCTGCGACCAGTGCGTCGCCCTGTGCAACGAGATCCTCGAGACCGAGCGGCTCGCCGCGCAGTCAGGGCCGCGGCTGCCCATGTGGGAGGAGATGTCCGTGGACCAGATCCTCGACCACCTTCCCAAGATCGCGGCGGTGCAGGTGCAGATCGACGACAACCTCCACGACTGGGTGCGCCACCTCCGCACCCGCGACGTGAGCTGGGAGCGCATCGGCGCCTCCCTGAACATGACCCGCCAGTCGGCGTGGGAAAGGTTCAGGTAAACCACTGTGACCACTGGGGCGTCTCTTGATCAGGGAGGCCCACCATGCAGGTTCTCGATGGCCTCGCGGCGCCCGATCTGACCGAGCTGGGGCTGGAGCTCCTGCTGGTCGTCGCGCTGCACGAGGAGGCCGAACGGCTAGCCGCCGAATGAACGGGCTCCAGCTCTCCGCCTCCGGCAGGGGAGCTGGAGCAGGGGGCTCACTCCGGAAAGCCCGAGTCGAGCCTTCTCTTCTTCAGCGCCAGGTGGAGATGCAGCCTGGTCATGCCGTCGTCCAGGTCCGCGCCGAGCGCGTCACCGATGCGGCCGAGCCGGTAGTAGAGGGTCGTCCTGTGCAGGTGGAGTGCGGCGGCGGTGCGCTGCGCGTTACCGCCGAGGTCGAGATAGGTCTCCAGAGTGTGCGCCTGCTCGCCGTCCAGCGCGGCGAGCGGGTCGTCCGCCGCGCCGAGCAGCATCAGGTACGGCCCCAGCCCCGCCCACGACACGTGGCGGGGAAGCGCGGGATCCGCGGCGGCCAGGTGGGCGGCGGTCAACGCCTGCCGGTACGCCTCGGGAGCCGCCTCGGGCCCCGTCGTCTCGCTGTAACCACGGGTGACGCCCTCCTCCTCCGGCATGCCGTCCGCCGGCTGGCGGAGCAGGTAGGCGGCATGGGTATCGGTCACGAACCCGCCGATGGCGTTGCGCTCAGGCCGCCCCGAGCCGGGAAGGACGACGCACACCTGGACGAGCCTCGGCGCCGTCCTGTTCCAGCCCTGGCCCGTGGTGAGCAGGCGGCGGACCATCGCGTCGGGGTCCTCGTGCCACGCCGCCGCCAGTTCGCGGGCCGTCTCCTCGGCCAGCGCCAGCGCCCTGCCGTCCAGCGTCTGGCCGGGGTCGAGCAGCCACAGATGGCCCAGCGTCCGCCCGCCGTCCCTGATGGGCACGCAGACCCTGGCGCCCATCCCCAGCTCCTCGTTGGCGGGCACGCGCACCGGCGAGGTGGCGGTGGCGATGCCGTGCAGGTCCTGCCACCGCCTGACCTCGGGCGCCACCTGCCTGGACAGGATCGCCGCCACCCTGACGGGGTCGGCGTCGGCATGCCGGGAGCTGTAGGCGATCAGGCGGCCGTCGGAGTCGTCGACGGAGACGCTCCTCTCGATGGCCGCGGCGAGCGCGTCGAGCCATGCCTGCATTCCGACAAGTGTAGGAGCGGGTCCCTTCATCCACACCATGCGCTCGCGGCAGGCGTGTGCCTAACCTGGCCGTATGCTCGCCCCTCGTTCATGGGTGCCCGCCGCCTCCGATGACCTCGTGCAGCGCGGCGCGGCGACCGTCTCCTCCCAGCCCGCCTCGGACACACTCGCCGAGATCAGCAGGCTCACCGAGCGCAACCACCGGATCCACGACGTGGAATGCGTCAACCTCAACCCCGCGACCAACATCATGAACCCCCGCGCCGAGGCCCTGATGTCGGCCGGCCTCGGCTCGAGGCCCTCGCTCGGCTACCCGGGCGACAAGTACGAGATGGGTCTCGAGGCCATCGAGCAGATCGAGATCATCGCCGCCGAGCTGGCCGCCGAGGTGTTCTCCGCCCGTTACGCCGAGGTCCGCGTGGGATCGGGCGCGCTGGCCAACCTCTACGCGTTCATGGCGACCTGCAAGCCGGGTGACACGATCATCGCCCCGCCGCCCTCCATCGGCGGGCACGTCACCCACCACGCGGCGGGCGCGGCCGGGCTGTACGGCCTGACCACCCTCGACGCCCCCGTCATGGCCGACGGCTACACCGTCGACGTCCCCGCCCTGCGCGAGCTCGCCGTACGGGCCAGGCCCAGGCTGATCACCATCGGCGGCAGCCTCAACCCCTTCCCCCACCCGGTGGCCGCCGTTCGCGAGATCGCCGACGAGGTCGGGGCCTCCCTGCTGTTCGACGCCGCGCACGTGTGCGGGATGATCGCCGGGGGTGTCTGGCCGAACCCCCTGTCCCAGGGCGCGCACCTGATGACGATGAGCACCTACAAGAGCCTGGGCGGCCCCGCGGGCGGCCTGGTCGTCACCGACTCGGCCGCGCTGGCCGAGCGGCTCGACGCGATCGCCTACCCGGGGCTCACGGCCAACTTCGACGCCGGCCGTACGGCGGCGCTGGCCATCGCGCTGCTGGACTGGAAGGTGGCGGGCAAGGCGTACGCGGAGATGATGGTGGGCACCGCCCACCAGCTGGCCACCGGCCTGCAGGAGCTCGGCCTGCCCGTCTTCGGCGGCGGCACCAACTCCCACCAGTTCGCGCTCGTCGCCAGGGGCGGCGGCCAGGCCGCGGCCCGCAGGATGCGCCAGGCGAACCTGCTGGCCTGCGGCATCGGACTGCCCATGGCGGCGGTGCCCGGCGACGTCAACGGGCTGCGCCTGGGCACGCCCGAGGTGGCGCGCCTGGGCATGACCGAGGACGACATGCCCGCCCTGGCCGGATTCATCGCCCGTAGCCTGGACCCCTCCGTGGATCCCGCGTCGGTCGCGCCGGAGGTCACGGCGTGGCGGCGGAACTTCTCCGGCGTCCACTTCACCTGCTGATCTCTCTGAGACCACCGGTCCCCCTCAGTGGCCTGCCCGGGGCCGCGGCGCTCGCCGCCGCGGGTCCGGGCAGGCTCACGGTGACGCCCAGACCGCCCTCCGGCCGGGGCAGCGCGGTGACGGTGCCGCCGTGCGCCTCGACGATGGCGCGCACGATCGAGAGCCCGAGCCCCGCGCCCCTGTCGGAGCGCACGCGCTCGCCCGACAGCCGCCTGAACGGCTCGAACAGGTCGTCCACGTCGTACGGCGGGACCACGGGCCCGGTGTTCTCCACCGTGATGAGCCCGTCGGCCGACACCCTGATCCAGACCTGGCCGTCGCGCACGTTGTACTTGATCGCGTTCTCCACCAGGTTGAAGACGGCCCTTTCGAGGAAGAGCGGATCGCCCTCGACCTCGGCGTCGGACAGGTCCTGGTGGATGGTGACGCGGCGTCTGCGCGGCTGCAGCTCCAACTGCTCCAGCACGGTGCGCACGATGTGGCGCAGCTCGACCGGCCTGCGCGCGGTGAGCTCCTGCTCCGACTGCGCCAGGAGCAGCAGTCCCTCGATCAGCCGCTCGTAGCGCGCGTTGGTGCCCAGCAGGGCCCTGGCCAGCGCCTTGAGGTCGGGCGAGGCCTCGGGCTCCTCCAGCGACACCTCCAGCACCGTGCGGTTGATCGCCAGCGGCGTGCGCAGCTCGTGCGAGGCGTTGGCGATGAACCTGCGCTGCGCGTCGAACACCTTGTGCAGCCGGTCGAGCATCGCGTCGAAGGTGTCGGCCAGGCGCTTGACCTCGTCGTCGGGGCCGTTCAGCCCGATCCGCTCGTGCAGGGTGCTCTCCGAGAGGCGCTGCGCGGTCTCGGTCACCCTGTCGATCGGGCGCAGCGCGCGGTCGGCGATCAGGTAGGCGAGCCCCACCGCGATGATGCCGATGAGGATCATGACCATGAGAGAGGAGCGCAGCATCTCGGCCAGCACCTCGTTCGCCCGCGCCTGCACGTCGCTCTTGAGCGCGGTCTGCATCTGCTCCCTGGTCGGCAGCGCCGCTTCCGGGCCGATCTTGGCGAAGGCCAGCACGAACTGCTTGCTCAGCGCGTTGGCGGTCAGGAGGTAGGTGAGCCAGAGCAGCGCCGTGCCCGCGACGAAGAACAGCACGCCGTACGGGACGGTGAGCCTGGCGCGCAGCCCGAGCCTCACAACCGGTACCCCTTGCCGGGGACGTTCTCGACGAGGGCGGGCGCGCCGAGCTTCCTGCGCAGCGCGGTCATGGTGACGCGCAGGACGCTGGTGTCGGTGCCCGCGTACTCGTCCCACACGCTCCTGCGCAGCTCACCCGAGGTCACCAGCGCGCCTTCCGCTCGCATCAGCTCGCTCAGCAGGTCGAACTCCTTGCGGCTCAGCGAGACAGGCCGCCCGTCCCTGGTGACCGTACGGCGGGCGGGGTCGAGCCTGACCCCCGCCCGCTCCAGCACCGGCGGCGCCGCGGAAGAGGTACGGCGGGCCAGCGTCCTGATCCTTGCCACCAGCTCGGCGAAGGCGAACGGCTTGACCAGGTAGTCGTCCGCGCCGAGGGACAGCCCTTCCACCTTGTCGCGTACCTGCCCTGCCGCCGTGAGCATCAGGATGCTGCTCCTTCGCGTCAGCTCGCCGCAGACGTCGTCCCCGTGCACCTCGGGAAGGTCCCTGTCGAGGACGACGACGTCGTAGTCGGTGTAGGAGGCGCGCTCCAGCGCCTCCTGACCGTCGTAGGCCACATCGACGGCCATGGCGTGCAGCCTGAGACCGCGCGCCACGGCGTCGGCCAGCTGTTCCTCGTCTTCCACGATCAGCACCCGCATGCTGACGAGAGTGCAGCAAGGGCTGTTAGCCGCGAGTAAGCCGCTTATCTGGCTTTAGCGCCCGGTTGGGTGAAGTGAGCCGCATGAGAACACGAGTACTCGTGGCCGCGCTGCCACTGCTCCTCGCCGCCGCGTGCGGATCGGCCCCCTCCACCACCGCGCAGGTGGCCAGTACGGGCGACGGTGGCACCGCCGCCGCCGCCAGGCCGAGCGCCTCGGCCAGCATGGACCGCGACGAGGCACGGCTGAAGTTCGCGCAGTGCATGCGCGAGAACGGCGTCGACATGCCCGACCCCGACGGCAGCGGAGGCATCCGCATCCAGGGGAAGAAGGGCGAGCAGGCCAAGACCGAAGCCGCCATGAAGGCGTGCAAGCAGTACCTCGACGCGGCGGCGGGCGAGCGCAAGGCCATGGACCCGGCGCAACGCGACCAGCTGCTGAAGTTCGCGCAGTGCATGCGCGAGCACGGCGTCAAGATGGAGGACCCCGGCGCCGACGGCATGATCAAGATGCTCGGCAACGAGGGCGGCGAGCAGGCGATGAAGGCCGCCCAGGAAGCCTGCAAGGAGTTCGCCCCCGGCATGATGAAGGGGGGCGGATCGTGAAGAAGGTCGCTCTCGCCGGCGCCTGCGTCCTCGCGGTCGCCGTCGCGGGTGCGGCGGTCGCCGTACTGGCCGATGGCGGCACCGGGGCGGCGGCGCCGGCCGCCGCGGTGGCGCCCGCCACGGCACAGGTCACCAAGCAGGACCTGATCGACACCAAGACCGTCGACGGCGCGCTCACCTACTCGGGCGAACGCCAGGTGGCCGCGGGCGCGACGGGCACCCTCACCTGGGTCGCGGACGAGGGTTCCGTGATCAGGCGGGGCCGCCCCCTGTTCAGGACCGACCGCCACCCCACGGTCCTGATGTACGGCAAGCTCCCCCTCTACCGCACCCTGCAGCTCGGCGTCGAGGACGGGCCGGACGTCGAGCAGCTCGAACGCAACCTGGCCGCGCTCGGCTACGACGGCTTCACGGTGGACGACGAGTTCACCTACGCCACCTACGAGGCCGTCGTCGAGTGGCAGGAGGACAGGGGACTGCCCGAGACGGGACGGGTGGACGCGGCGCAGGTGGTGTTCCTGCCGTCGCCGGTCAGGGTGACCGACGCCAGGGGCGAGGTCGGCGCCAGGACCGCCCCTGGCCGGCAGGTGCTCACGGTCAGCGGCCTCGACAGGGTCGTGCACGTCGACCTCGACACCGACGACCAGACGCTGGCCAAGAAGGGGGCCAAGGTCAGCGTCGAGCTGCCGGGCGGCGAGAAGATGGCCGGAAGGATCACCTCGGTCGGCACGGTGGCCAAGACCGCCAAGGAGAGCACGACCGTCGACGTCGACATCACGCTGAACAAGACTCCTCGCACCAAGCTGGACCAGGCGCCCGTCGAGGTCGAGCTGGTCAGCGAGCGGCGCGAGGACGTGCTCGCCGTACCGGTGGAGGCGCTGCTCGCCCTCCGCGAGGGCGGGTTCGGCGTCGAGGTCGTCGAGGGCGCGCGCACCAGGCTGCTGCCGGTCAAGGTCGGGGCGTTCGGCAGCGGCATGGTCGAGGTCACCGGTGAGGGGCTGGCCGAGGGCATGAAGGTCGGGGTGCCCGCGGAATGAGCATCATCGAGCTGCGCGGGGTCACCAAGACCTACAACGGGCACGTCCACGCGCTGCGCGGGGTGGATCTGACGGTCTCCGCCGGGGAGCTGCTGGCGATCATCGGGCCTTCGGGGTCGGGCAAGTCCACGATGCTGCAGATCATCGGCACGCTCGACCGGCCGACCTCGGGGACCGTACGGATCGCGGGCCATTCCGTCCTCGACCTGAACGACCGCCAGCTGTCCGCGCTGCGCGCCCGCCATCTCGGTTTCGTCTTCCAGCAGTTCCATCTCGCGCCAGGGGTGAGCGCGCTGGACAACGTGGCCGACGGCCTCCTCTACACCGGCACCCCGCTGCGGGTCCGTCGCGAGCGCGCCGCGGCCGCGCTGGACCGGGTGGGCCTCGGCCACCGGCTGGACCACAAGCCGAACCAGATGTCGGGCGGCGAGCAGCAGCGCGTCGCGGTGGCCAGGGCCGTCGTCGGCGACCCTCCGCTGCTGCTCGCCGACGAGCCGACGGGCAACCTCGACTCGGCCGCGGGAGCCGAGGTGCTGAAGATCATCAAAGAGCTCAGCGAGGCGGGGACGACCATCGCGATCATCACGCACGACAACGAGATCGCCGAATGGTGTCCCCGGCAGGTGCGGGTCAGGGACGGGCTGGTGCTGGCATGAAACCGGCCAGGCTGAGCCTCCCCGACGTCTTCAGGGTCGGGGCGTCGGGGCTGCGCGCCCGCCCGACCAGGGTGATCCTGTCAGCGCTCGGCATCGCCATCGGGATCGCCACGATGATCGCGGTGATCGGCATCTCGTCGTCCTCGCGGGAGCAGCTGCTGCGCCAGCTCGACAAGCTGGGCACCAACATGCTGACCGTCTCGGCGGGAAACACCGTCTTCGGCGAGCCCGCCAAGCTGCCCGTCGAGGCCGTGGACATGGTCGCGCGCATCGGCCCCGTCACCTCGGCCTCGGCCACGGGGACCGTGCCCGCGACCGTGCGGCGGACCTCCCACATCGACGAGGCGGTGACCAGCGGCATCAGCGTGCAGGCGGCGACCACGTCGCTGCTGGCCACGCTGGAGGGCGGCGTGGCCAGGGGAACCTGGCTGAACGACGCCACCTCCCGCCAGCCCGCCGTCGTCCTCGGCGCCAAGGCCGCCGAACGGCTGGGCATCACCCGCACCGGTGTGCGGGTGTGGATGGGCGGGCGCTGGTTCACGGTGATCGGGATCCTGCGTCCCACGCCGCTGGCGCCCGAGATCGAACGCTCGGCGCTGGTCGGCTTCCCCGTCGCCGAGGAACTGCTCGGCTTCGACGGGCATCCCACGACGCTCTACGAGCGCTCGGCCGAGGAGGCCGTCGAGGCGGTGCGCGACGTGCTGCCGCGCACGGTCAACCCCGAGCACCCCAACGAGGTCGACGTCAGCCGCCCCTCCGACGCCCTGACCGCCAAGGCCGCGGCCGCGGGCGCCTTCACCAACCTGCTGCTCGGCCTCGGCGCGGTCGCGCTGCTGGTCGGCGGGGTGGGCGTGGCCAACACGATGGTCATCTCCGTGCTCGAACGCCGTCGGGAGATCGGCCTGCGGCGCTCGCTCGGGGCGACGCGCGGGCAGGTCCGCATCCAGTTCCTGTCGGAGTCGCTGCTGCTGTCGGCACTCGGCGGGGTGGCGGGCGCGCTCCTGGGGGCGCTCGCCACCATCGGGTACGCGATGTCGCGCGACTGGCCCCCCGTCGTGCCCCCGTGGGCGATCGGCGGAGCGGTCGCGGCCACGCTGGTCATCGGCACCATCGCGGGCCTCTACCCGGCCATGCGCGCGGCCCGTCTGTCCCCCACCGTGGCCCTGTCGACCACCTGATCGCGGTACGGCGGCGGCATCGAGACCTGCTCGGTGCCGCCGTCCCGATCCCGCCCGGCGGCGGGCATGATGGGCCGGTGATCGAATCCGACGACCTGGTGAGCAGGGTCCTGGCCCGCGCCTCCGCCGAATGCGACGACCTCCGGCCGGCCTCGGAGGACGCCGTCGCCGAGGCCGAGACCCGCCTCGGCTTTCCCCTCCACCCCCTGTTGCGCGCGCTCTACGAGCGGGTGGGCGACGGCGGTTTCGGCCCCGACTACGGCGTGCTCGGCCTGCGCTCGGCGGTCGAGGAGTACGGGAGCCGCCGCGACGCCGACCCCTCGGATCCAGGCTGGTTCTGGCCCGAGGGCGTGCTGCCGATCCTCACCTGGGGCTGCGCGATGTACGCGTGCGTGGACTGCAGGAGCGACGACGGCGCCGTCCTGCTGTTCGAGCCCAACCCGATCTCCGACGGCAACTGGGCCGACGCCTGGTTCGTCGACGCGCCAGGCCTCGCCGAGTGGCTCGAACGATGGCTGGCAGGCCGCGGCTGGTACGAAGAGGACAACGTCGACGAGGAGATCGTCATGTCTCCCTGGACGGAGGTCGCCGGCCGCGCCTGACGGTCCCCGGCGGGAGGTGCGCCGCGATCTCCAGGAGAGTCACCGGGCGGGCTGGTCGACGAAGCCGAACCGCCGGTTCATCGCGATCGCCGACGCGTTGAGAGGGTGGTGGAACGTCGCCAGCCTGCGGTATCCGGCGGCCCTGACGAAGCGGACCGCCAGCAGCTTCAGCGCCAGCGACAGCCCCCGCCCCCTGTACGGCGCGAGCACGCCGGTCATCTCGCTGAACGCGTACCCCTTGTCCGGGTGCAGCGACGTCCCCGACATGCCGACCCACCGCCCGTCGTGCACCGCCAGCATGACCCCTGAGGCCTCGAACGACGGCACCTCGATACGCTGGGCCACGTATTCGTCGTAGGTGTAGAACGTGCCCCGCTCAGGGATGTCGGCGCTGCACGTCCTGTTGAGGTCGTAGAGCGCGCGACGGTGCTCGGCCGTGTCGCCGAGCTCGGCCATCGTCGTGAAGACGATCCCCGCGCCCTGCGCCCGCTGGAGGTACGGCTCGAAGACCGCCTCGTCGAATCCGTCCACATCCAGCTCAAGCCGTACCCAATCCACCATGAACACACCGTATCCACCCTTGACGTGAACCCCTGTTGAAGTCCGAAGCTGATCCCCATGGACGAAGAGATCTACGACAGCACGACGGGCTGGGTCGCCGACCACATCCGCACCTACCTGGAGACCGACGGCGAGAAGGGCCACATGTACCAGGGCTGGCCGACCCTGCTGCTCACCACGCGCGGCAGGAAGTCGGGCAGGCTGCGCAGGACGGCGCTGATCTACGGTCAGGACGCCGACCGCTACCTGCTCGTCGCCTCCAACGGCGGTTCGGCCGCGCACCCCGCCTGGTACCTCAACGTGATGGCCGACCAGGACGTGACGCTGCAGGTGAAGGCGGACAAGTTCGCCGCCAGGGCGCGCACCGCGACAGCGGAGGAGAAGCCCGCGCTGTGGGCGGCGATGACCTCGATCTTCCCCTTGTACGACAGCTACCAGGCCAAGGCCGATCGCGAGATCCCCTTGGTCATCATGGAACGGGTGTAACGGACATGCGGCGGCCGATCCTGGTGACCGATCCCGCGGCGGAGCCTTCGCGGCGCCGGGCGGCCGTCCCGCGCGGGAGGGGCGCGGCGTGAGCGGGCGTCCTCGCGCCATGTGGCCGCTGTACGCCGCCGGGTTCACCACCGCGTTCGGCGCCCACGGCGTCGCCGCCAACCTGGGCGGCTTCAGCGACGACGCGGTGACCTCGCTGCTGGTGCTCGGCGGGCTGCTGGCCCTGTACGACGGGGCCGAAGTGCTGCTCAAACCCGTCTTCGGCACGCTCGCCGACCGCGTCGGCGCCCGCCCCGTCCTGCTCGGCGGCCTGCTCGCCTTCGCCGCCGCCTCCGCCCTCTACGCCGTGGCCGACAGCCCCGGCTGGCTGTGGGCGGCCCGCCTCGGTCAGGGCGCCGCCGCCTCGGCCTTCTCCCCCTCGGCCTCCGCCCTGGTCGCCAGGCTCAACCCGGCCACCGCGCACGGCCGCGCCTTCGGCGGCTACGGGTTCTACAAGTCCATCGGCTACACGCTCGGACCACTGCTCGGCGGGGTCGTGGTCTGGGCGGGCGGGCTGTCGCTCCTGTTCGCGATCATGGCCGTGCTCGGCCTCGTGGTCGCGGGCTGGTCGGCCGTCGCCGTTCCGGCCGTGCCCCCGCTGCCCCGCGCCCGTCAGACGGTGCTCGACCTGGCCAGGCGGCTCGCCTCCCCCGCCTTTCTCGGCCCGACCGCCGCCCTGGCGGGCGCGACCGCCGCGCTGTCGGTCGGGGTCGGCTTCCTGCCCGTCTCAGGCGCCGCCGCGGGTCTCAACCCCGTGGCGACAGGCGCGGCCGTGTCCCTGCTTGCCGCGTGCGCCGCCGTCGTGCAACCGGCCGCGGGACGCGCCCTCGACGCGGGACGCCTCACCACCCGCACCGGGCTGACCGCGGGACTGCTGGTCACCGCCGCGGGACTGGGCTGCGCGGTCCTGCCGGGACTGCCCGGGATCCTGACCGCCGCCGCCCTGGTCGGCGCGGGCACAGGGCTGATCACGCCGCTCGGGTTCGCCGCCCTGGCAGCCGCCACCCCGCACGAGCGCCTCGGCCAGACGATGGGGTCGGCCGAGCTGGGCCGCGAGCTCGGCGACGCGGGCGGCCCGCTGCTGGTGGCGGGCGTGGCGACCGTCTTCGGTCTCGGGTACGGCTTCGCCGCCCTGGCCGTCCTGCTGGCCGTGGGACCGCTCGTCGCCTACGGATCGCGGGGACGTAGCGCTACCAGATGATCGTGGGACTCTCGCGACCGCCTGCCCACGTGATCGTTCCCGTCCTCCTCCACCGCTGCCGCACGTCGAGCGTGGCACCGCTCTGCGCGACCGTGGCGGCGTGCGGGCCGCAGTGCACGATGCCGCCGCCTCCGGGCAGGGGACGGCCCTTGCAGATGAAGGGCCGGGAGACGACCCGTTCGGCGACCGTGTCGTACACCTGGACGTGGATGTCGGAGAGCACCCGGGTGGGCCCTCTCAGCTTCCCCTTGAGGAGGATCGTGTCGCCCTTCACCGCGATGCAGGGCGACATCTCCACGTCGGTGCCCGGCCCGGCGGAGATCCACGGGCGGCACTTCCAGTCGGGCTTCGCGGAGCCGTCCGGGCGATCCCCTCCCACCGGCTCGCCGTCCACGAACGTCGTCTCCTCGGGGCGCGGCGTCTCCGGCGGTTGTTCCTTGGTGGTCTTCACCTGCTCGGTGTCGGTCTCCTTCTCGTCGTGGTCCTGCGGCGGCCGCGCCTCCGCCACCTTCGTGGTCTCCGAGCGGTCCGGGGGGTTCCTGCCGGTCTTGTCCTGCTTCGTCTCCGTCGTCACGACCGGCGGAGGCGGGGTGGTGGCCTCCGTCCCCACGTCGGTCTTCGAGTCGGCGGTCGACCCGCCGGATGCGCCCGGGGCGTTCGCCACGGCCTCCGGCGCCCGCCACGGCGCCACGAAGGCCACGGCCGCCGCGCTCAGCGCCAGGGCCGCGACGGCGGCGAGGGCGACCGTCAACGGCCGGCGGGAAGGCCCGCGGCGAGCCGAGGCGACGGTCTCTTCGGCGCTCACGAGAGGCCGCGACGCTCCTCCGGGCGAACCCGGCGCGACCGGGGGAACCGGCGCTCCCGATGCGGACGCCGCCGACACCGGGAGGGGCTCCGAGGTGGCGGAGGGGGGCTCCTGCCTGGCGACGCGGGGCAGCGCGGGCAGCCCCTCCAGCGACGGCGCCGCCGTACGGAGTGCCGTCGCGACCTGTGCCGCGCCGGGCCGCTCTGCCGGGTTCTTCGCGACGCAGGCCGCGACGACCGCCCACAGCGCGTCGGCCATGCCGGGCAGCCGCCGGGGTGTCGCGCTCGCGTGCTGCCTGAGCAGCGCCATCGGATGCTCGCCGACGAACGGCGGCCGCCCGGCGACCAGCTCGTAGAGGATCAGGCCCACGGCGTAGACGTCGACCGCGTGCGTGGGGGCGCTGCCGTCGGCCACCTCGGGCGCCAGGTAGGTCGGCGTGCCGATGACCGAGGTGGTCTGGGTCAGTCCGGGACCGTGGACGATGCGGGCCACGCCGAAGTCCGTCAGCCGCGCCTGGCCGGTGGCGGCGTCGATGAGGACGTTGCCGGGCTTGACGTCGCGGTGCACGATGTCGAGCGCGTGGGCGGCCGCCAGCGCGTCGGCGACCTGCGCCATGAGCTCGGCCGCCGCCGCCTGAGGCAGCGTGCCTGACCGCTGGAGCAGGGCGCGCAGGTCCCCGCCCTCGACGAGATCCATCACGAGGGCCAGCCGTTCGCCCTCGATCACGAAGTCCCGCACGGTGACGACGTTGGGGTGACGCAGCGCCCGCATCACATTGCGCTCCTGGACGAACCGCAGGACCAGGTCCTGGTCTCCGGCCAGACCGTCGCGCAGCAGCTTGACCGCCACGATCTCGCCGGAGTCCCGGCTGCGCGCCCGCCAGACGGTTCCCATCCCGCCGGCGCCGATCTCCTCCACGAGGACGTACCGGCTTCCCAGAGACTCCTCGGACCCGCCCGTCGCCATTGTTCGCCTTTCGCCCCTCAACAGAACTAGATCACCATAGTCACGTACATCAGGGCCAGAAAGATCACGCGGATGCGGCCGTATCCGATCGGGAACCGCAGTCGCCATGTGCAGGTGATCCCTCGAACCCCCGTCCGCGGTGGAAACCTATACAACCCTCCCCGCCTCGCCGGCGTACACCCCCGCGCGGGCCGCGGCGGTGGCCGCCTCGGCGGCGCGGTGGGCGGCCGCCTCGTCCAGCGGGTCGCCGCTGGCGAGCAGGCGGTAGTAGAGCGGGGCCGAGACGGCGCGGATCACCTCGTGCGCGTCCGTTCCCTCGGGCACCTCTCCCCGCTCTACGGCCTGCTCGACGCAGGGCGCCCATTCCGCGATGCGGATCTCGTAGAAGCGGTGCAGCGCGGCGGCCGTCCTCTCGTCGCAGGTGGCGGCGGTGATCATCGCCTTGAAGAGCTCTCCCTGCCGGGGGTCGGTCAGCGTGCGCCGTACCAGGAGGGCGTTGGCCTGGAGGTCGCCGAGCAGGGTGCCGGTGTCCGCGCGCGGCAGCGACTGCTCGGCCATGTCGACCAGCAGGTCGGCCACCAGGGCGGCCGTGGTTCCCCAGCGCCGGTACAGCGTCGTCTTGCCCACGTCCGCGCGGCGTGCGATGTCGGCCAGGTCGAGGGCGGCGAAACCCTTCTCCACCAGGGCGTCCCCCGTGGCCTGAAGCACCGCCGCGCGTACCCGGGCGGTGCGGCCTCCTGGCCTGGTCGTGCCGGGCTCCGCGCCTTCACCGGTCATAACGGTTCTCCAGTTCCGTTAATTCTGCTACCGTCGTTCATATCTTAACGGGAAAACAGCCCCGTTAGGTGGAATGCAACGAAGGAGATCTCCATGAGCCCGCTGAAGCGCAAGATCCGCGCAGGGCTGCTCGTCGCTCCGCTGCTCGCGCTCTCCGCGATGGCGGTCGGCGTCGAGGGTGCCGCCGCACAGCCACCCGAGGCCGCCCCCACCCCCGCTCACGCGACGGCCACCACCCCGGCCTCCAGCGCGGCCCCCACCGCCGCGGCGGGCGGTCGCGGTTGGACCGCCGGCTGGATCGCCTCGCCGCAACGGGCGAGCGCGGGGTTCGAGCCGAACTGGTCGGAGGAGGGCTTCTCCCAGCACAGCGTGCGGCAGGTCGTCAGGATGACCGCCGGCGGTTCGGCGCTCCGTGTCCGGCTGTCCAATCTCTACGGCACCTCGCCGTTGCGGCTGACGGGCGCGACCGTCGCCCGCGCGGGCGACGGCGCCTCGATACGGCCGGGCTCGCTCCGGCATCTGACGTTCGGACGGACGAGGTCGACGCTCGTCCCCGCGCACGGCCAGGCGGCCAGCGACCCCGTGCCGCTACAGGTCGAACCCATGGAGTCGCTGACCGTCACCCTGTACTTCGCGGGGACGACCGGTCCGGCCACCTTCCACTCCCAGGCATACGCCACCAGCTACCGCGCGGCCGGCGACCATCGCGACGACCAGGGCGGTGCCGCGTTCACCCGGACCACGCACTCGTGGTACTACCTCACCGGCGTCGACGTGATCGGCGGCGCGGGCGGCCGCGGCGCGGTGGTGGCCTTCGGCGACTCCATCACCGACGGCTTCGGGTCCACGAACGACGCCGGTAACCGCTACCCGGACGAGCTGGCCGAGCTTCTCGCCGCCGCGGGCGACCCACGGCCCGTGCTGAACGCCGGGATCGGCGGGAACATGGTGCTCAACGACTCCGCCTGGTACGGGGAGAGGTCGACGGCCCGGTTCCGTCGCGACGTGCTCGACCAGCCGGGGGCGAGCACGGTGATCGTCCTGGAGGGCGTCAACGACATCGGCTTCAGCGAGTCGGACACACCCACCTACAAGCCGAATCCCGTCGTGTCGGCACGCGAGATGATCGACGGGCACCGGCGGCTCATCAGGGAGGCGCACGCCAGGGGCCTCAAGGTGATCGGCGCGACGCTGCTGCCGTTCAAGGGCTCCGACCACTGGGGCGAGCACGCGGCGGCCGTCAGTGACGAGCTCAACCGGTGGATCCGTACCTCCGGTGAGTACGACGCCGTGGCCGACCTCGACCGGGCGATGGCCGCGCCGTCCGACCCCGACCTGCTCGACCCCGCCTACGACAGCGGGGACAAGCTGCACCCCAACGACGCCGGCTACCGCGCCATGAGCCAGGCGGTCGCCACCGCCCTGCGCCTCTCGGAATAAGTGGACGATCCGTCCGGTTACGGTTCCATGCCAAATGGGCACACCGTCCGGTTGGCCTCCGATCCGGAGGGAGCACGATGGACACGAGCAACATCGGGGTCGTCTTCGGCAGCCTGACGCCGCCGGAGGAACTGACCGGGGGCGCGGCGCTCGCCGAGCGGCTCGGTTTCGGCGAGCTGTGGTTCTCCGAGGACTGTTTCTTCACCGGCGGCCTGTCCGGGCTGACCCGGCTCCTCGCCGCCACGCGGACGGTGCCGGCCGGCCTCGGCCTGGCCAGCGTGATGACCAGGCATCCGGCGATCCTGGCCATGGAGCTGGCAGGCCTGAGCCGGATCCATCCCGGACGCGTCCGCGCCGCCGTCGGGCTCGGCAACGGCCACTGGCTCCGTCAGATGGGCCTGATGCCCGAGCGCCCGCTGACGGCGGTCACGGAGACCTTCGGCGTCCTTCGGGAGCTTCTGAACGGCGCCGCCGTCGACCGCCGGACGAGCACGCACGAGTTCGCCGGGATCCGACTGGAGTTCCCGCCGGAGCGGCCGCCCGAGCTGTGGATCGGCGCCGTCAACGAGCGCGCGCTCCGAGCCGCGGGGGCCGTCGCCGACGGGATCCTGCTGTCCGTTCTCGCTGGCCCCTCCTACGTGTCCTGGGCCAGGGAGCGGTCGGCCGCCGCGGACCGGCCGGCCCCGCCGATCACGGCGTTCGTCCTGGCCTCGGTGTCCGACGACGAGCAGGTGGCGCGGGAGTCCGTACGGGAGGCCGTCGGCTTCTTCCTCAGAGCGGAGTCCCACACGGCGCTGGTCACGCGGTCGAAGCACGGCGCCGAGGTACGGGAGCGGATCGCGGGCCTGGCGGACGGCGAGCCCCTCGTCGTCGAGGACGCCTGGATCGACGAGTTCGCGGTGGCCGGCACCCCCGGCAGGGTGCGGGACCGGCTCCTGGAGCTGCGCGCCGCCGGCGCCGACTCCCTGGGGCTCTGGCTGTTCCCTCCCGAGCGGCTCGCGAGCCAACTCCAGCGGATCGCCGACGACGTCCTGCCCTCCACCGCGTGACCGCTCCGAGCTCCGGACGACGTCCCCGCCACCGCGTGACCGCTCCGAGCTCCGGACGACGTCCCCGCCACCGCGTGACCACTCCGAGCCCCGGACGACGTCCCCGCCACCGCGTGACCGGCCCGAGCCGCAGGAGAGCGTTCGACCCGCCTCAGGCCCCCTTCGCCGGCCAGGCGGCGACGATCTCGATGCCGATCACCTGACCGTCCTCGTCCAGGTCGAGGTTCACCATCGCGTGGTCCACGGGGACCGTCCTGGCCACCCCGCCGGGCGCGATCGGCCCGCGCAGGTAGATGTAGGCCGCCTCGGCCTCGGGATCGTAGGTCCACATGCCTGGATGCTTTTCCAGCGTCATCGAGCCTCCTGGTGGCCGGCGAGCGACGTCGTCCTGCACGAACAGGAAAGCAGAGTTGCCCGTCACGGTCGCGTCGCCGAGCCGCCTGCCGGCCCGGCGGCGGCAGGCGACCGGTCAGGTCGACCACGGACTGAGCACCTGACCGGACGGAATGGAACGCGCCATTTCTCCTGGTAAACACGCCGGTAACGCGTCAGCCAGCACTTATGCCCTGTTTGACACATTGGTTGACCAAAAATCGACTCCACAGGTCGATTCGGGCGTCCGTTGCCCGAAAGTAAGGGACCGGAACACTCGTTTCGGTCATATCCTCCTGGTGATCCACCGTGACAGGGAGTGTCCGATACGACGTCGCACCAGGAGCGCAGCGCCCCAACCGTCAGACCTCGCCCCAACCGAAACCCCCCATGACCTCGATCTTGTTCGTTTCGAGACAATTGAATGTCCAATTTGTCACAATGCCCGAAATCAATATTTAGACATTGCTTGAAACTTCACCCCTTGACTGAGTTTCGGACGAAATAATAGGAAGGGCGTGGCTTGGCGCTGACCGATCCTCGGCAGGACGAAACCCTGCACGAGCGATCCCGTACTCCGCTGTTCGTGCGACGACCTCGCATGGGCTGACGGATCCGTCTGGGGGTGACTTCGCGTAGCAATGCGACAGGATGACGTGCTACTCGATCCACCGTTCGCCTCGCTGACGCGATCCCTGCCCGGCGCTCCGTTGCTGTTCTGCATCCCCTACGCCGGCGGCGACGTCTCCGCCTTCTGGGCGTGGCGGCATGCCTTCGAGGGCGCCTTCGACGTGCGGGTGGTGATGCTCCCCGGCCGTGATGGCCGGATCGCGAGGCCCGGGGCACTCGCCCCGGAATCCATCGCCCGCTCCATCGCCGCCCACCTCCCCCCTGTCGCCGGCCCGGCGTACGCGATCTACGGGCACAGCATGGGCGCGCGGCTGGCCTTCGAGGTGGTCCGCGAGTTACGGCGGCTCGGCGCGCACCCGCCCCTGCGCCTCTACGTCGGCGCCGCGCACCCGCCGGAGCGCCAGGAGACGCTCGCCCGGTGGACCAGCCTGGACGACGAGGAACTCCTCGACGAGGTGATCCACCGGCTCGGCGCGCCCACGGAGTTACGGTCGCAGCCCGAGGTCAAGGCGCTGCTCGTCCCCGCGCTCCGCACCGACATGGCGTGGCTGCGCGGCTACCGCCACACGCGGCAGGCCCCCCTGTCGCACCCGATCGTCGCCTTCGCCGGCGCGCACGACCGCGAAGTGGTTGACCCGTCGATGCTCGGCTGGGCCCGCCACACTTCCTCCGGGTTCCGCCTCCACACGCTCGACGCGGGCCACCTCTTCCTCAACACGCACGGCGAGCAGGTGGCGAGGGCGATCGCCGAGGACTTCCACGGCACGGGCACCCCGGACCAGCCCGGCGAGGACGATGTGCACGTCTGGCTGGCCGACCTCGCGCGGCTGCCCGAGGCGTGCGCGGCGGTCGGCGAGCTGTCGCCCAAGGAGGCGGCGCGGGCCGCCAGGTTCCGGCGCCAGGAGCACAAGGACTGGTACGTGGGCCGCTCGGTGGTCCTCAGGCGGCTGCTGCGCGACTACGGCGTCGAGACCGGCGTCGAGGAGTTGCGCATCAAGCCAGGCGGCAAGCCGTACACGGGGACGGACCTGACGTTCAGCATGAGCCAGTCGGGCGGGCTGGTGCTGGTGGCGCTGGCCTGGGGCCGCGAGGTGGGCGCGGACGTCGAGCGGATCCGCCCGCTTGCCAACGAGCAGGCGTTCTGCGAGGGCGCGCTCGACGAGCGGGAGGCGGCCGAGTTCGCGGCGCTGCCCGAGGAGCTGCGGCTGCAGAGCGCGCTGCGCACGTGGACGGCCAAGGAAGCAGTGCTCAAGGCGAGCGGGGACGGGCTGCGGGTGGATCCCGCGCTGTTCGGGTTCGCGGGGCAGCAGCCGGGGGCGACGTGGGTTCCCGAGGCGGCGCCCGAGGTGGCGAGGCTGGCGGAGTGGCGGGTGACGCACCTGCCGCTGGGGCGGGCGATCGGCGCGCTCGCCGTGCGTTCCCCCCGCTTCCGCCTGCGTTTCGAAACGGTACGGCAGGGCCAGACGGAACCGCATCGCGTGGAGGCCGCAGGATGACGCTGACCTCGCTCGGCACGAGCTGGACGCACGGGCCCGCGCACACGCCACCGGACGGGTTGCTGAGCGACCTGATCCTGGCGCAGGCCGCGCGGACGCCCGACGCGCCGGCGATCCGGCAGTGGGGCGCCACGCTGACGTACGCCGAGCTGGTCGCGCGCGCGGCACGCCTGGCGGCGCGGCTGGCCGAGCTCGGGGTGGGTCCGGAGACGCGCGTGGGCCTGTGCGCGCGGCGGACGCCGCTGATGCCGGTGGCCGTGCTGGGCGTGCTGCTGGCCGGCGGCGCGTACGTGCCGCTGGACCCGGGGCATCCGCGCAGGCGGCTCGAAGAGGTGCTCGACGACGCCGGGATCGCCGTGGTCGTCGTGGACGGAGCCGGCAGGGAGCTGCTCGACGGCTGCGGCCGCACGCTCGTCGCGGCCCACGGCACAGGGGCCGGCGGCTCCGCATCCCACGGCGCCGGATCGCACGGCCTAGGAACGCGCCCCGGAACGGACGGCACAGGAGGCGACAGCGCCACGGCGGGACCGGCCGTGGCGGGGAACGCCGCATACGTTCTCTACACCTCGGGGTCTACGGGCCGGCCCAAGGGCGTGGTCGTCAGCCACCGCAGCGCCGTCGCCTTCGCCACCGCGACCGTCGCGCACTTCGGCCTGGACGGGTCCTGCCGCTCGATCGCCTTCTCCGCCCTCGGGTTCGACGTCTCGGTGATGGACATGCTGGCTCCTCTCACCGCGGGCGGATGCGTGCAGCTCGTGCCCGACGAGGACAGGGTGGACCCCGCCAGGTTGCAGCGCTTCCTCGAGGAGCACGAGGTCACCTGGGGCTTCATCCCTCCGGCGCTGCTGCCGCTCGTCGATCCCGCGCGGCTGCCGCACCTGCTGGATCTCGTGACGGCGGGCGAGCCGCCCGGCCCCGAGCAGGTGGCGCGCTGGTCGGCGCACGCGCGCTTCCACAACTGGTACGGCCCGACCGAGTCGACGGTGTGCGTGGTCGGCGGCGCGTTCGACGGCGTGTGGGAGCGCCCGCTGCCGATCGGGCGTCCGCTGGGCGGCTGCAGGGCGCACATCCTGGACGAGGACCTGAACGAGTGCCCGCCGGGCGTGCCGGGCGAGCTGTTCATCGGAGGTCCTCAGGTCAGCCGCGGCTACCTCGGCCGTCCAGGCCTGACGGCCGAGCGCTTCGTGCCCGACCCGTTCTCGGCCGAGCCCGGGGCGCGGCTGTACCGGACGGGCGATCACGTGGCGTGGGAGGACGACGGCCGTATCTCGTTCATGGGCCGCCTCGACCGGCAGGTGAAGGTCCAGGGGCAGCGGGTGGAGATCGGCGAGGTCGAGTCGGCGCTGCGGGCGCACCCGGGAGTGCTGCAGGCGGTCGTGGACTTCGCGGGCGAGCTGGTCGCCTACGTGACGCCGGAGGACGCGCCCGACCTGGCGGCCCTGCGCGCGGACCTGTCGGTGCGGCTGCCGCCGTACATGCTGCCGAGCAGGCTGGTACGGCTGGCCATGCTGCCCCTGAACGCCTCGGGCAAGGTGGATCTGGCGGCGCTCAAGGCGGCGGCCCAGGCCGGGACGGCGCAGGCGCGGCCGACCGCCGGCGGGACGGCGCGGGCCGATCGGGCCGAAGAGGTGGGCGAGGCCGGCGGGCTGGCCGGGATCTGGGCCCGCGTGCTCGACGCGCCCGTCCCCGGCGACGAGGACGACTTCTTCGAGCACGGCGGCCACTCGCTGCGGGCGATGCGCCTGGTGGCCGCGGTCCGCGCGGAACTCGGCAGGGACGTCTCCGTCGAGGACGTCTACGCGGCGCGCACCTTCGGCGGGCTGAACACCCTGGTCGAGCGGGCGCCGCTCGACACCGGTGACGCCCCGCCCACCGGCAGCCCAGCGGCCCTGTCACCGGCCCAGCGCCGGATGTGGTTCGTGGAGCAGCTCGCGCCAGGCTCGACGGCGCACAACATCGCGATGGCCGAGCGGGTCCGCGGCCCGCTGGACCCGGCGGCGCTGAGGAGCGCGCTGACCGCGGTCGTGACCGCGCACGAGGTGCTGCGCTGGCGGGTCGCCTCGCGTGACGGGATGCCCGAGGTGTCGGTGGCGCCGCCGTACGAGGTCCAGCTCCCGGTCGACGAGCTCGCCGACGCGGAGGATCTCGCCGGGCTCCTGGAGGCCGAGGCGCGGGCGAGGTTCGACCTGGCCGCGGGGCCGCTCCTTCGGGCGAGGCTGATCCGGCTGGCACCCGACGACCACGTCCTCTGCCTGACCGTCCACCACCTGGTCTTCGACGGCTGGTCCCAGGACGTCCTGTACCGCGACCTGGCGGCCGCCTACCGCGGGCACTCACTGGTCGAGCCGGACCACGGCTTCGCCGACTACGTGCGCTGGCTGCGCGAGCAGGGCGGCGGCGCCCTCACCTGGTGGCGCGACCACCTGAACGACGCGCCGCTGGTGCTCGACCTGCCCAGGGACCACGCCAGGCCGCCGGAGCAGACGTTCAGGGGAGCGGCCTGCCGCGCGGGACTGGACGCGGCGACGGCCGGCCAGGTAGGCGCGCTGGCGGCCAGGCTGGGCGCGACGCCCTACTCGGTGCTGCTGGCCGCCTTCGGCCTGCAGCTGGCCCGCCTGTCGGGCCGCGACGACCTGGTGATCGGCGCGGCGTACGCGGACCGGCCGCACGTGGCCTTCGACCGGCTGGTGGGCATGTGCGTGCAGATCCTCCCGCTGCGGCTGCGGCCCAAGGACGGGTTCGACGAGCAGGTGACGGCATGCGCGAGGGAGCTCAACGCGGCCATCAGGCACAGGGACGTGCCGCTGACGCCGCTGATGGAGTTGCTGCGCCTGCCGCGCGACCTGGGCCGCAACCCGGTCACGCAGGTGCTGTTCAACATGTACAACTTCGCCGAGGCGCGGCTGGACCTGCCGGGCTGCGCGAGCGAGCCGCTGCGGCCTGGGCTGCCCGGCGCGCTGTTCGACCTGACCATGTACGTGAGCGAGCGCGCCGACGGCTACGCGCTCGAACTGGTCTACAACCCGGACCTGTACTCGGCCGAACGCATGGACGCGATGCTCAAGGGCTACGTGGACCTGCTCGGCGAGCTGCTGACCGGACGTCGTGAGCCGCAGGCCCCTGAGCCCGAGCTTCCCGGCTGGGACGGCCCTGGGCTGCTGGACGGCGACGCCTACGGCAGCCTGCGGCGCAGGACCGTGGCGGCCATCAGGCGCGCTGGGGTACGGCCCGGCGAGACGGTCGCCGTGCTGGCGTCCAGGGTGCCCGAGCTGCCGGGGCTGCTGCTCGGCGTGCTCGCCTCGGGGGCGCGGTGGCTGGTCGTCGACTCCGCCCATCCGCCCGCCGTACAGGAGAGGCAGGCGGCGGGGGCGCGGGCGGTGATCAAGCTGGCGCCCGGCCTGGAGGGGCTGCCCGAGATCGTCCTCACCGACGAGGAGGACGCCACGATCCACCCTGAGCGCGGCTACCTGTCGCTGACGTCGGGCACCACCGGCGACCCCAAGCCGGTCGTCACCACGGACCGCCCGCTCGCCCACTTCGCCGACTGGTACGTCAGGACGTTCGGGATAACGCCGGAGGACCGGTTCGCGCTGCTGTCGGGACTCGGCCACGATCCGGCGCTGCGCGACATGTTCGTCCCGGTCAGAGCGGGCGCGACGCTGTCCGTCCCCGAACAGGAGCTCCTCCGCGACCCGGTACGGCTGGCCGCGTGGCTGGCCGAGCACGCGATCACCGTCCTGCACCTGACGCCGCAACTCGCCGCCATGCTGGCGGGCACCGGCACCACGCTGCCCGCCGTCAGGCTCGTCGGCGTGGGCGGCGATCGCTTCACCTGGGCCGAGGCCGCCAGGCTCCGGCGGCTCGTGCCGGGTGCCAGGCTGGTCGCCTTCTACGGCACCACCGAGACGCCGCAGGCCCACGCGTGGTACGAGCTGGGCGAGCCCACGGCGGACCCGGTGCCCATCGGCCGGCCGGTCGAGGGCAGCGAGATCCTCGTCCTCGCCGCGGACGGCCGCCGCGCCGCGGTGGGCGAGCTGGGCGAGGTGGTGGTGCGCAGCCGCCACCTCTCCACCGGCTACCTCGACCAGGAGCTCACGAAGGACCGCTTCGACGGCGACAGGTTCCGCACCGGTGACCTCGGCAGGCTCAACCCCGACGGCACCGTGACCCCGGCCGGCCGCGCCGACGACCAGGTGAAGGTCCGCGGCTTCCGGGTGGAGCTCGGCGAGGTGGAGGCCGCCCTGGCCGCCTGCCAGGACGTGCGGGCCGCCGCAGCCGTGCCCGCCGCCCTGGCGGAGGGCGGGACGCTGACCGGCTACGTGGTGCCCGCCAGACCGGGACTGACCGCGCACCGGGTGCTGGAGCAGCTCCGCCGCGTCCTGCCCGAGCACGCGGTCCCCGGCGAGGTGGTGCTGCTGCCCGCGCTGCCGCTCACGCCCAACGGCAAGGTGGACAGGGACGCACTGCGCCGCCGGCCCGCGCGGGCCGCCGAGACGGCCAAGGGCGACAGCCATCTGGACGGGCCCACGCAGAAGGTGGTCGCCCAGGTGTGGCACGCCGTCCTGGGCGTGCCACGGCTCGGGCCCGACGACAACTTCTTCGAGATCGGCGGCCACTCGCTCGCCATCGCCGCCGTCCAGGCGCGGCTGAAGGCCGCGACCGGCCGTGACATCCCGATCGTGGAGCTGTTCCGCCACCCCACGATCAGCTCGCTCGCCGCCCACCTCGACGGCGGGGGCGGCAGCCCCGGCCTGGACAGGGCGGCCCGCCGCCTCGCCGTGCGGCGAGACCGGCTGAGGAACCGAACCGAGAAAGGGACGACCCCATGACCGAGCTTGTCCAGGTCATCAATCACACAGGGAGGGCGCATGACCGACGAGCCCACGGTTGAGCCGATCGCGATCATCGGCCTGTCGTGCCGGGTCCCTGGAGCGGGTGACGCGCAGCAGTTCTGGCGCAACCTCGCCGACGGCGTGGAGTCGCTGACCACCTACACGCTGGACGAGCAGCGGGCGCTGGGCGTGTCCGAGAGCACACTCGCCGACCCGGCCTTCGTGCCGGCGGCGATGGTGATGGACGACCATCAGGGCTTCGACGCGGCGTTCTTCGGCATGTCGATCAGGGAGGCCGAGGTTCGCGACCCGCAGCACCGGCTGTTCCTCGAGCTGTCGCACACGGCGCTGGAGGACGCGGGCTACGACCCGTTCCGCTACCCGGGAGAGATAGGCGTCTACGCCGGGTCGGGTTCGGACTTCTACCAGTGGATCAACATCCGCAGCAACGCCCAGGCGCACGCCAACGCCGGATGGCTGGCCATCATGGTCGGCAACCACGTCGACTACTGCGCCACGCTCGCCTCCTACAAGCTCGACCTGCGCGGTCCCAGCTACACCGTGCACACCGCGTGCTCGACGGCGCTGGTGGCGCTGCACATCGCGTGCGAGGCGCTGCGCAACGGCGAGTGCGACATCGCGCTGGCCGGAGCCGCCATGCTCGACCTGCCGCAGGGTCAGGGCTACGTCTACGACCAGGACGGCATCGTCTCCCCCGACGGCCACTGCCGCCCCTTCGACGCCAACGCGGGCGGCACGATCTGGGGCAGCGGCGGCGGCGTGATCGTGCTGAAGCGGCTGTCGGAGGCGATCGCCGATCGCGACAACATCCGCGCGGTCGTGCGCGGCAACGCGATCAACAACGACGGCGCGGGCAAGGTGGGCTTCTCCGCGCCGAGCATGGACGGCCAGGCCGCGGTCATCGCCCAGGCGCTCGGCGTGGGCGGCGTGGACCCGCGCACGGTCACCTACGTCGAGGCGCACGGCACCGGCACCGCGCTCGGCGACCCGATCGAGGTGGCGGCGCTGTCCAGCGTGTTCGCGCGGGACACGAGCGACACCCAGTGGTGCGGCATCGGCTCGGTCAAGAGCAACATCGGCCACCTCGGGCAGTCCGCGGGCGTGGCCAGCGTGATCAAGGCGGTGCTGTCCCTGGAGAAGGGGCTGATCCCGCCGACGCTGCACTACGAGAGCCCCAACCCGAAGATCGACTTCCCGTCGAGCCCGTTCTACGTGGTCTCCACTCCGGTCAAGTGGGAGCGCAACGGCTTCCCCCGCCGCGCGGGCGTCAGCTCCTTCGGCATCGGCGGGACCAACGCGCATGCCGTACTCGAGGAGGCTCCGCCGCGGGCGGCGCTCCCCCGCGAGCGGCCCGCTCACCTGCTGAAGCTGTCGGCCAGGACCGACGCCGCGCTCGCCGCGGCGCGGGAGCGGCTGGCCGCCCACCTCGCCGAGCACCCGGACGCCGACCTTGCTGACGTGGCGTTCACGCTGCGGGTGGGCCGGCGCGAGCTCAAGAGCAGGGCCGCGGTGGTGGCGACCTCGCCCGCCGACGCGATCGCCGCGCTGGCCGACCCCAAGCGGATCGTCTCGGGGAGCAAGCCGAAGCGGGCGCCGCAGGTGGCGTTCCTGTTCTCCGGCCAGGGCGCGCAGTACGGCGGCATGGCGGCCGAGCTGTACGAGAACGAGCCCGTCTTCCGCGAGGCCGTCGACGAGTGCTCGGCGATCCTGGACATCAGGGAGCAGATCTTCGCCACCGGCGAGGAGGCCGACGAGCGGCTGCGGCAGACCTCGCTCACCCAGCCGGCGCTGTTCACCGTCGAGTACGCGCTGGCCAGGCTGTGGCTCTCGCTCGGCGTCGAGCCCGCGGCGATGATCGGGCACAGCATCGGCGAGTACGTGGCCGCGACCATCGCCGGCGTGTTCACGCTGCCGGACGCGTTGCGCCTGGTGGAGGCGCGAGGGCGGCTCATCCAGGGCATGCCGACCGGCTCGATGCTGGCCGTGCAGCTCATGCCGGACGAGGTCGCGCCGCTGCTGCCCGACGACGTGTCGGTGGCGACGGTCAACGGCCCCGGCACGTGTGTGGTGGCAGGGCCGTCGGCGTCGGTGCGCGAGCTGGCCGAGATGCTGGAGGAGGAGGGCGTCGGCTGCACCGCGCTGCGCACCTCGCACGCCTTCCACTCGGCGATGATGGAGCCGATGCTCGGCGAGTTCCGCGCGCTGGTCGCGGCGACCGAGCTGAGCGCGCCGAGCCTGCCGTTCCTGTCGAACGTGAGCGGCACGTGGATCACCGCCGCCGAGGCCACCGACCCGTCGTACTGGGCCAGGCACGTGCGGGAGCCGGTGCGCTTCGGCGACTGCGTCGCGAACCTGATCGCCGACGGCGAGTGGATCATGATCGAGTGCGGGCCTGGCCGCCAGCTGTCCGGGCTGGCCAAGGCCCAGCTGCCGGCCGGCGCGGTCGGCCCGCTGCCGTCGCTGCCTGGGCCGCGCGACAAGGCCGGGGACGTGCAGGTGTTCTCGCAGGCCGTGGGCGCGCTGTGGGTGAACGGCGTCGAGCTGGGCGACTTCGGCGCCCCGGGCTACCGGGTGTCGCTGCCCGGCTACGCGTGGGAGCGGCAGCGCGCCTGGATCGACCCCGACCCGCAGGGCGCGTGGGTCGGCGGCGTCGCCAGGGCCCAGCAGGTGCAGGGCAACCTGCCGCCCGAGCGGTGGTACGGGGTTCCGGTCTGGCGGCAGGCGTCGCCGGGGCCGTCCCGCCCCGAGCCGGTGACACGGTGCCTGGCGTTCGTCGACGACGACTCGGCCGCGCTGGCCGCCGCGCTGCGCGCGTCGGGCGCCGAGGTGCTGGAGGTACGGCAGGGCGCCGGCTTCACCGCCGACGGCGACCGGTTCACGGTACGGCCGGCCGTACGGGAGGACTACGACGCCCTGCTGGAGGCGGTCGGCGAGGTGCCCGAGCGGATCGTCCACGCGTGGGCGACGGCAGGCGCGCAGGACACGTGGGAGGCGCAGGAGCACGGCTTCTTCGGCGTCCTGGCCCTGGTGCAGGCGCTGTCGGCGGCGCAGCCCGCGGGCGGCGTCCAGCTCGATCTGGTCACCACGGGGACGATGGACGTCGTCGGCGACGACCTGACCAGGCCCGAGCACGCGACGCTCGCGGCGTTCGCGCGGGTGGTGCCGCTGGAGACGCCGTGGCTGCGCGTGCGGCAGATCGACGTCGCGGGGACCGACTGGGTCAGGGGCGCGGCGGCCGAGCTGGGCAGGCAGGCCGAGCCTGGCGAGGCGGGGCTGCTGGCTCCTGTCGGACTGCGTGGAGGCCGGCGCTGGCTGCTCGGCTACGAGCAGCTGGAGGTGGCCGAGGAGCCGGGCGAGCCGCGCGACGGCCAGGTGTACGTGATCACCGGCGGTCTGGGCGGCATCGGCATCTCGCTGGCCGAGGACCTGGCCGCGCGGGCGCGGGTGCGGCTGGTGCTGCTCTCGCGCGGCGGCCTGCAGGACGGGCCGCCGCGCTCGGCGCGCGAGGCCAGGGCCGCGGCGGCGATCCGCCGGATGGAGGAGGCGGGCGCTCAGGTGCTGTGCTTCGCCGCCGACGTCACCGACGCCGCCGACATGCGGCGGGTCAGGGACGAGACGCTGGCCGCGTTCGGCCGGGTGGACGTGCTCGTGCACGCGGCGGGCCTGCCCGGCGGCGGCATGGCCGAGGTCAAGGAGCGCGAGGCGGCCGAGGCCGTGCTGCGGCCCAAGGTGCTCGGCACGCTCGCGCTCCAGGCCGCCTTCGGCGATCTCGAGCTCGAGGCGGTGGTGCTCTGCTCGTCGATCACCGCGGTGGCCGGCGGGTTCGGGCAGATCGACTACTGCGCGGCCAACAACTTCCTCGACGCGCACGCACGCGCAGGGCGCGGCTGGAACACCGCCCAGCTCGTCAGCGTGAACTGGGGCAAGTGGCTGGAAGTCGGCATGGCCGCGGAGACGGCGGCACCCGCGGGGTTCGTCGCCCTGCAGCGCGGCGACCGGATCAAGGCGATCGACCACCCCGTGATCAACGCCAGGCACGAGGGCGAGAGCCTCGACTGGTGCAGCGGCACGCTCTCTCCCCAGACCCACTGGGTGCTGGACGAGCACCGCATCTCCGAGGTGCCGGTGCTGCCCGGCACCGGCCACGTCGAGCTGGCCAGGACCGCCGCCGAGGCGGTACTGCCCGGCGACGGGCTGATCGAGCTGCGGGACGTGGTCTTCGTCGAGCCGCTGTCGGTGGCCGACGGCGCGACCGCCGAGGTGCGGGTGATGTTCACGCCCGAGTCCGACGGCGCCGAGTTCCAGGTGCAGAGCATCGTCGGCGACTCCCACCGCACCCACGCCCGCGGCGTGGCGGCCAAGGTGAACCCGGGCGCCGTCGACCGCGTGGACCTGCGGACGATCATGGACCGCTGCGCGCTGTCGCCTGACGGCCAGGGCGGGGTTCCGCTGTCGGGCCTGCTGACGCTGGGCGCCCACTGGGGCAGGAACCTGAGCAGCGCGCACGTCGGCCGGCACGAGGCGCTCGGCCTGTTCGAGGCCGACGACGTGGTGCTGGAGGACCTGGACCGGTGGGGGCTGCACCCGGCCCTCATGGACAGCGCCACCTCGTTCAGCTGGGTGGAGGTCGAGGGTCACTACCTGCCGCTCGGCTACGGCCGGATCACCGTGCGGGACCGCCTGCCCGAGGCGTTCTGGAGCCACCTGCGCATCACCGCCAGCGACACCGACGAGGTGCTGGCCGTGGACGTGACGCTCATCGCGCCCGACGGCACGGTGCTGGTGCAGATCTCGGACTACGTGCTGCGCCGCATCGACACCGACTCCGTCGTCGCGGGGGTCGTCGCCAACGCCGACTCCCAGCGCGAGGGGAGCACGGTGGCGGCCACCCCGGAGGACGCCGTCGGCATCAGGCCCGCGGAGGGGGCGCAGGCGCTTCGCAGGCTGCTGGCCGCACCGCTGGGCCCGCAGGTCGTGGTGGCGGCCACGCCGGTCGCCGACCTGATAGCCGGCGTCGGCTCGCTGACGCAGGAGACGGTCGAGTCCGAGCTCGATCCCGCGGCCGTCGCCGATCGCCAGGCCAGATCCCCCGGCGAGGGCTACGTCGCGCCGCGCGGCGAGGTGGAGACCACGATCGCCAGGCTCTGGGGCGAGGTGCTCGGCGGCGAGCACATCGGCATCGACGACGACTTCTTCGAACTGGGCGGCAACTCGCTCATCGCGGTCCAGCTCATCGCCCTCATCCGCAAGGAACTGGGCGTGCGGCTGCCCATGCGCAGCCTGTTCGAGGAGCCGACCGTGGCGGGGGTCGCGGCGCTCATCGACGAGGCCAGGCGCGCCCCCGCCGCCGATCCTGCCGGTCAGACCATCCCACGGCTTCCGCGAAGGAGCGAGCAGTGAGCGACGTCAAGGTCGTGCTCAACGACGAGGAGCAGTACTCGATCTGGCCGGCGGGCAGGGAGAACCCCGCGGGCTGGCACGACGCGGGCTTCTCCGGCACCAAGGACGAGTGCCTTGCCCACATCGAGCAGGTCTGGACCGACATGCGGCCGAAGAGCCTGCGTGAGGCCATGGACGGAGGAAGCGTTCTGTGAGCGACGCCTTCCCCGCATCATCCGGCCAGGAGCGCATGTGGTTCCTGGCCCGCTTCGAACCCGACCTGGCCGTCTACAACATCGGCATGCTGATGCCGATGACCGCCAGGCAGCCGGTGGATCCGCGCCGCCTGGAGCAGGCGATCGACCTGGTGGTGCGTCGGCACGAGGCGCTGCGGACCACGTTCGAGTTCAGGGACGGTCAGGTCACGCAGATCGTCACCGGCTCCGCCCCGCCGGCCTCGGTCACCGAGACCGACCTGACCCACCTGCCCGCGGCCGAGCGGGAGCCGGAGCTCAAGCGGCTGGCCAGGGCTGACGCGGCGGCGCCGTTCGTGCTGGAGCAGGCGCCGCTGTGGCGGGCCAGGCAGGTCCGCATGGCCGACGACGACCTGAGGCTGGTCATCGTCTTCGACCACACCGTGTTCGACGGCGTCTCCAGCATGATCCTGGTCGAAGAGCTGGAGGAGTGCTACGACGCGATCGGCGAGGGCAGGGCGCCCAAGCTGGCGGAGCTGCAGATCCAGTTCGCCGACTTCGCGGTGTGGCAGCGCGGTCGCCTGACCGGCGAGTTCCTGGAGAAGGAGCTGGCCCACTGGCGGCAGCGGCTCGCCGGTGTCCCGGCCGACCTGGGTCTGCCCGGCGACCGGCCGCGTCCGGCCCGCCGTACCTATCGGGGAGAGATGCGGCTCGGGGCCTACTCCCCCGAGCTGAGCTCCCGGCTGGAGCGGCTCGCCAAGGACCTCAACACGACGCTGTTCACGGTGATGCTCACCGCCTACGCGGCCGTGCTGTCGCGCTGGTCGGGCCTGGACGACATCGTGGTGGGCACCCCGATCGCCGGGCGCCTGCTGCCGGAGACCGAGCCGGTCATCGGGATGTTCGTCAACGCGGTGCCGCTGCGCGTGGACCTGTCGGGCTCGCCGAGCTTCCGCGAGGCGGCCACGCGGGTGCGCGCCACGGTGGCCGAGGCGCTGGACCACCAGGAGCTGCCGTTCGAGCGGCTGGTGGAGGACCTGCAGCCGACCAGGGACCTCAGCGTGCCGCCGCTGTACCAGGTGATGTTCAACCTGGCCAGCGGCACCAACGAGGGGCAGATCGCCAACGGCACCGCGAAGGTCGACATCCAGCTCGACCTGAACATGCGCGACGGCAGGCTGCACACCCGGCTGGAGTACGCCACCGACCTGTTCGACCCCGAGACGATCGAGCGGTTCGACGACCAGCTGCGCACGCTGGTCGAGGCCGCGGTCGCCGACCCCGACCAGGCGGTGGAGACGCTGCCGGTGCTCACGCCCGAGGCGCGCGAGCACGTGCTCGCGCTCGGCGCGGGCGGGGAGCTCGAGCGACCGGAGACCACGCTGTCCGCGCTCGTCGAGGCGCAGGCGGCGGCCACGCCCGACGCGCCCGCCGTCGTCTTCGGCGACACCACCCTGACCTACGCCGAGCTGAACGCCCGCGCCAACCGGCTGGCCCGCTGGCTACGGAAGATCAGGGTCGGGCGCGGCCACCCCGTCGCGGTCTGCGCCGAGCGCTCGCCCGAGCTGGTCGTGGCGCTGCTCGCGGTGCTCAAGGCGGGCGGCGCGTACGTGCCGCTCGACCCCGAATACCCGCGGCACCGGCTGGCGTACATGCTGTCCGACAGCGGCGCCAGGGTGCTGCTGACGCAGCGGCACCTGCGCGAGGCGCTGCCAGGGGGCTCGGTCAAGCCGGTGCTCCTGGAGGACGACTTCGACGAGCCGTCCGACGACCTGGACCCGGTCACCGGCCCCGACGACGCCGCCTACCTGATCTACACCTCCGGCTCGACCGGCCGGCCGAAGGCGGTGGTCAACTCCCATCGCGGGATCGTCAACCGGCTCGCCTGGATGCAGGACAGGTTCGGGCTCACGGCGTCCGACGTGGTCATGCAGAAGACGCCGACCAGCTTCGACGTGTCGGTGTGGGAGTTCTTCTGGCCGCTGGTCCAGGGCGCGAGCCTGGTGCCGGTCCGCCCCGGCGGTCACCGCGACCCCAACCACCAGCGCGACCTGATCAAGCGGCACGGCGTCACCACGATGCACTTCGTGCCCTCGATGCTGGCGCTGTTCCTGGAGGAGCCCGGCATCGAGTCGTGCACGTCGCTGAGGCGCGTGGTGTGCAGCGGCGAGGAGCTGACGCCGCGGATGGCGGCCCGCTTCTTCGAACGGCTGCCCGGCGTCGAGCTGCACAACCTGTACGGCCCGACCGAGGCGGCCGTCGACGTCACCGCCTGGAAGTGCGAGGACGTCGAGGGACGCGCCACGCTGCCGATCGGCCGCCCGATGCCGGGCTGCCGCCTGCACGTGCTCGACGAGCGGCTGGAGCCGATGCCCGTCGGCGTGCCCGGGCACCTGCACATCGGCGGCGTCCAGGTCGCCCGCGGCTATGCGGGCCGCCCCGGTCTCACGGCCGAGCGGTTCGTGCCCGACCCTTACGGCCCGCCGGGCTCCCGGTTGTACGCCACCGGCGACCTGGCCAGGCTGCGGCCCGACGGCGAGCTGGAGTTCCTCGGCCGGATCGACGACCAGGTGAAGGTGCACGGCTGGCGGGTCGAGCCCGGCGAGGTGGAGGCGGCGCTGGCCGAGGACCCGCGTGTGCGGCGGGCCGTGGTGGCGCTGCGCGACGACGCTCCAGGCGGCCGCGGGCTGGTCGCGTACGTGGACTGGTCGGGCGAGTCGCACGAGCTGGCCCACGCCATGCGCACCACGCTGGCCCGCAAGCTGCCGCCGCCGCTGCTGCCGCAGGCGTTCGTGCAGGTGTCGGAGTTCCCGCTGGGGCCGAGCGGCAAGCTCGACAGGGCCGCGCTGCCGGCGCCCACCGGGCCTGGCCGCACCGACCTCGGCACCGCCTACGCCGAGCCTGGCACGCCGCTCGAGGCCGAGCTGTGCGCGCTCTGGGGCGAGCTGCTGGGCCGCGACCGGGTGGGCGTGGACGACGACTTCTTCGAACTGGGCGGGCACTCGCTGCTTGCGGTGCTGCTGGTCACCCGGTACAGGGAGGTCTACGGGATCGAGATGGACCTGCGGGTCTGCTTCGAGCTGACCACGGTGGCCGAGCAGGCGCTGGCCGTACTGGAACTGCAGCTCGGCGACGCCGAGCTGGACGCGCTGCTGGCGGAGGACCCTGTGGAGGATGCGGACGCATGAGCGACATGCGGGGACGGCTGGCGCGGCTGAGCCCGGAACAGCGCGCGGCGCTGGAGCGCAGGCTCCGGCGGCAGGCACCGGTGCGCGCGGCGGGCATCCCGCCGCGCCCCGACCCGGACGGCCCCGCGCCGCTGTCCTACGGGCAGGAGCGGCTGTGGTTCCTGCAGCGGTTGGATCCGGCCGACGCCTCCTACAACATGTTCATGGTGCAGCGGCTGCGCGGTCGGCTCTCGATCGAGGCGCTCGGGCACGCCCTGGACACGCTGGTGGCGCGGCATCCGACGCTGCGGGCGCGCTTTCCCGCGGACGAGGGCAGACCGGTGCAGGTGGTCGAGCCGTCGATGAAGCTCGAACCGGCCATCGTGGACCTGGGCGACGTCCCCGCGGCCGAGCGGGAGGGGCGGGCCACGACGCTGGTCGCCGAGCTCACGAACACCCCGTTCGACCTGGCCGCGGGGCCGCTGGTGCGGGTGCACCTGCTGGCGCTGTCGGACACCGACCACGTGCTCTGCCTGGTGCTGCACCACATCGTGGCCGACGGCTGGTCGCTGAAGCTGCTGCTCGGCGAGCTGGTCAGCGCCTACGCGGCCGCGTCGCGCGGCGGCCGGGCGGACCTGCCTGAGCCGTCGCTGGACTACCGCGACTTCGCGGCGTGGCAGCGCTCCCGTGAGCCCTCGCAGCGCGACCTCGACTACTGGCGCGCGCAACTGGCAGGGCTGGAGCCGCTCGAACTGCCGGTGGACCGGCCACGGCCGGCCGTGCGCACGCCCAGCGGCGACTACAAGGTGCGCAGGATCGGCGCCGAGCTGACCGCTCGGCTGGAGCGGCTGGCCCGTGACGAGCGGTGCACGCTGTTCATGGTGCTGCTGGCCGCCTACCAGACGCTGTTGTGGGCGCATTCCGGACAGGACGATGTCGCGGTCGGCTCGGTGATCGCCGGGCGCGACCGGCCCGAGCTGCAGGACGTCGTCGGCTTCTTCCCCGAGACGCTGGTGCTGCGCGGCGACCTGTCGGGCGACCCGTCCTTCCGTGACCTGCTCACCCGCACCAAGGCGACGGTCCTGGACGCCTTCGCCCACCAGGACATCCCCTTCGAACGCCTGCTCAACGACCTCGGCGTTCGCCGTGACCTGAGCACGACGCCGCTGTTCCAGGCCATGTTCGTGATCCAGGACAAGGACGCGTCCGCGCTGCCGCTGCCGGGAATCGAGGTGGAGGTCTTCGACCCTGGCGCGGCACAGGCCAAGTTCGACCTGATGCTGGACGTCACCCAGCGCGAGGGCACCCTGTACGCCCTGCTGTCCTATGCCGCCGACCTGTTCGACGAGGAGACGGCGACCCGGCTGCTGCGCAGGTGGGAGCGGGTGCTGGAGACGGTGGCCGACTCCCCTGAGGCGTCGCTGTCGGCGTTGCGGGCCGCGATGACGCTGCCGGAGGACCGGCTGCCGGAGGCAGGGCCCGCCGCCGAGAGCGCGGCGCGCGACGTGGTCGAGCTGTTCGAGGAGCGGGTACGGCTGTCGCCGTCCGCGGTCGCGGTCACCCAGGGCTCGCGCAGCCTCACGTACGCGGAGCTGTCCTCGCTTGCGTCACGGCTGGCCGGACGGCTGGTCGAGGCGGGCGTGGGAGCGGAGACCGTGGTGGGCCTGTGCGCCCGCCGCTCGGTCGAGCTGATCGCCGGGATGCTGGCCGTGGGCAGGGCGGGCGGCGCCTACCTGCCCCTGGACCCCGCCTACCCGGCCGAGCGGCTGCGGTGGATGCTGCGGGACTCAGGGGCCGAGGTGCTGCTGTCGGAGGACGGCCTGCTGGAGTGCGACCTGCCGATGGTCTCGCTCGGCGATCCAGGCGAGGACGTCGCGGGACTCGCCGGGAACCCCAGGTCACTGGCCTACGTGATCTACACCTCTGGCTCCACCGGACGGCCCAAGGGCGTCGAGGTGCCCCGCGAGGCGCTGGCCGCGCGGGTGGACTGGATGCGGGCCGCCTACGACGTCGGACCCGGCGACCGCGTCCTGCAGTTCGCGTCGGCGAGCTTCGACACGCACGCGGAGGAGATCTACCCGGCGCTGGCGGCGGGCGCCGAGCTGGTCCTGTGCCCGGACGAGCCGCTGCCCGACTTCCTGAAGACCCCCGCGGGCGCCGCGCTGACCGTCATGGACCTGCCCACCTCCTACTGGCAGGAACTGCTCGCCGCCGGCGCCGCCTGGCCGCCGGAGCTCCGGCTGCTCATTCTCGGCGCCGACCCGCTTCCCGGTCCCGCCCTGGCCGCCTGGTACGCGTCGGGGCCACAGGGCGCCCGTGTGGTCAACAGCTACGGCCCCACGGAGACGACGGTCATCGCGACCGCCGCCGAGCTGGACCCGTCGGAGTCCGAGCGGCGCCCGACCGTGGGCCATCCGCTGTCGGGCACCACGCTGGAGGTGCTCGCCCCCGACGGCGGACCCGTCCCTCCGGGTGTGGCGGGCGAGCTGTACATCGGCGGGGCGGGCCTGGCCCGCGGCTACCGCGGCGCGCCCGCGCTGACCGCCGAGCGTTTCCTGCCCGGTCCCGGCGGCACGCGCCGCTACCGGACAGGCGACCGCGCCCGCTTCCGACTGGACGGCCGGCTGGAGATCCTGGGCAGGCTCGACCGGCAGGCGAAGGTGCGCGGCTACCGGGTGGAACCCGGTGAGGTCGAGTCCTGCCTGCTGTCGCATCCCGCGGTGGCCCAGGCGGCCGTGGTGGTCCGCGACGGCGGCCTGATCGCCTACGCCGTGCCGGGCGCGGCCGGAGATTCGGGCCTGGAGGCCGCCCTGCGCGAGCACCTGGGCGCGGAGCTGCCGCCGCACATGGTGCCGGGGGCGATCGTCCTGGTGGACCGGATCCCGCTCACGCCCGGCGGCAAGGTCGACCAGGACGCGCTGCCCACGCCCGAGCGGCGCGCCGCCACCGGGTACGAGTCGCCCGCGACGGCGGCCGAGGAGCTGGTGTGCGCGGTGTGGGCCGAGGTGCTCGGGCTGGAGCGGGTGGGCGCGCTGGACGACTTCTTCCAGCTCGGTGGCCACTCGCTGCTGGCCACCAGGACCACGGCCAGGATCGCGGCCGCCGCCGAGCTCGACGTGCCGCTGAAGCTGGCCTTCACCCACCCCACCCCGCGTGACCTGGCCGCCGCGCTCGAACGGCTGGCCGAGGCGGAGTTCGACGAGGCGGGCGACGCCCGGACCGACAGCGACGGGACCGGTTCAGGTGAGACCGGCGGCGGCGAGGAGGCGAACGCGCGTGGATGAGCGGCGGGCCCGGCTCGAGGCGCGCTTCCGCAAGGCCGTGACCGGGCTGAACACCGAGCAGCCGATCGCGCGCCGGCCCGGCGGGGTGGCGCCGCCGCTCTCGTTCGCGCAGGAGCGCCTCTGGTTCATGGAGCAGTTCGCTCCCGGCACGGGGGCGTACGTGCTGCCCGCCTCCGCCCGGCTGCGCGAAACCGTCGACGTGGCGCTGCTGCGGGAGCGGCTCGACGCCACGGTGGCGCGGCACGAGAGCCTGCGGATGACTTTTCCCGCCGGGCCGGACGGCCGGCCAGAGGTGCGCGTCGCCGCGTCGTCGCGGGTGCCGCTGCGGGTCGTGGACGCGGCGTCGGAGGAGGAGGCCAGGCGACTGCTCGGCGCCGAGCTCGCTCTGCCGTTCGACCTGGCCACGGGGCCGCTGCTGCGCGCCCTCCTGGTACGGCTCGCCCCCGACGACCACGCGCTCCTTGTCGCCGCCCACCACATCGTGACCGACGGCTGGTCCGCCGACCTGATCCTGCGCGAGCTGCTGAACGACCCTGGCCCTCCGCCAGGGATCGGCTTCGGCGACTACGCGCTGTGGCAGCGGGAGCGCCTGACCGGTGACGTGCTGGAGCGCGATCTGGCGTTCTGGCGCGCTGAGCTGGCCGGGGTGGCGCCGCTGGACCTGCCGCTCGACCTGCCGCGCCCTCCCGTCCAGGGGATGAAGGGCGGCTGGTGCGATCTCTCGGTGGACGCGGAGGTGACAGGACGGCTGCGTGGGCTGGCCCAGAGCGAGGGGGCGACGCTGTACATGGCGTTGCTCGCCGCCTTCCAGGTCCTGCTCGGCCGGTGGTCGGGCGCGGCCGACTTCGTGGTGGGCTCGCCGGTGGCCGGGCGGAGCAGGCCGGAGTTCGAGTCCGTGGTGGGGTTGTTCGTCAACCTGCTGCCGATGCGGGCCAGGCTGGGGGGCGATCCCGGGTTCGCCGAGCTGCTCCGCCGTACCAGGGACGCGGCGCTGGAGGTCTACGGGCACCAGGAGCTGCCGTTCGAGAAGCTGGTGGCGGAGCTGGACCCGGTGCGCGACGTCAGCAGGCCGCAGTTGCAGGTGCTGCTCGCCCTGCAGAACTACCGGGCCGGCGGTGAGGGCTTCGAGCTGGACACCTCGACCACCCGCTTCGATCTGGAGTTGTACGTCACCGAGGCCGGCGAAGGGCTGACGGGGCGGTTCGTCTACAACAGCGAGCTGTTCCTGCCGGAGACGATCGAGCGGCTGTCGCGGCGGTTCGAGGCGCTGCTGCGGGCGATCGTGGCAGGGCCGGAGACACCGGTGGGCGAGCTGGAGTTCCTGCCGCCGGAGGAGCGGGAGCTGGTGGTGTCCCGCTGGAACGCCACCGACCGGGAGCATCCAGGCGGGACCCTGCACGGCCTGGTCTTCGAACAGGCAGAACGCACCCCCGACGCCACAGCCCTGGTATTCGAGGGCGACCGGCTGACCTACCAAGAGCTCGCCCAGCGGGCGCGAACCGTGGCCGCCCACCTGCGCGACGCGGGAGCACACCCCGACCAGCCCGTCGGCGTCCGCATGG
>NZ_JBHUFV010000024.1:0-100810 GCF_042681425.1 Nonomuraea mangrovi
GGCGTCACCATCGCTTCCCTCATGCTGTGGCTCCGCCAAACCGAATTATCAGACAGGCCTTAGTGCGGTGACCGTTCGCTTTCGAGTGTTATGCCGCTGGGCTGGGTCGGCCCCAGCGGTGTCCGCGTTCGCTCCGGATGCGGGCGCGTTCGTGGCGTTGGGCGCCCGGTACGTCGGGGTGGCAGGCCCAGGACGGCCCCAGGGCGCTCCACGAACCGGAAGCGGGCGGCCCGCCATGACCTGGGGAAAGTCCTCAAACGCCCAGAACAAGCCAAGTCGCCGCACCCATCGGGAAATCGTGTAGTGCGTCAAAACTCGCATGCACCTCCGCGGATGAGCGCAAGAGCGGTCGGCGACCGCCATCACCCTCTGGCAGGAAAAGGCAAACAGCACCCTGCGGGAGCGCGACTCCGCGCCCCGCACGAGCCTGGCCGAGAGCCCCAGCGCAGGAGAAGGCCAACATGGCGAAATATGGACAGATCGAACAGTCAAGAGCGCGCCCGCGTGCCGACCATCTGTCACCTCGCCGTGCTCAGGCGATGACTTCCTGGCCGTCGTGCACCACGAACTCGCCGGTGCCGGTGGTGCCGAACTCGGCCTGGCGCAGGGTGAGCGAGACCGCGCCCGCGCCCCCCTTCAGCACCTCCGACTCGGTGATCCGGTAGGTCGCCGGTGTGGCACCGTCGGCGAACAGGCGCTTGCCGTCACCGACGACGACGGGGAACTGGAGCACCCTGTAGGTGTCGACGAGTCCGGCGTCGTGCAGGGTGCGCACCAGTTGCCAACTGCCGTGCACCTGCAGCTCACCACCCGGCTGCTCCTTGAGCCGGCGGACCTGCTCGACGATGTCACCGCGCAGCACCGTGGTGTTGCCCCAGGCGGCGTCAGCGTCGGAGAGAGTGTTGCTGACGACGTACTTCTGCCAGGTGTTGAGGGCGGTGGCCACGATGTTGTCCGGATCGGTGACCTGCGACCAGTAGGTGCGCATCATCTCGAAGGTCTTGCGCCCCACGAGGATGGCGTCGGCCTGCCTGAACCATCCGTCGACGGGGTCGAGCTGGCCGTCGGCGGAGTGGGGCACGAGCCAGCCGCCGCGCTGGAAGTTGTTGCTGGGGTCCTCCTGGACTCCGCCGGGGCCCTGCATGACGCCGTCGAGGCTGACGAAGGTGTGAACGCTGATCTCCATTGGTCTTCTCTCCTTGAGCGAGGTCGCGTACCGGCGTGCGCCGGGTCGCGGCTAGATCAGGATGTAGTGCGGTAGAAGACGCAACAAGGGACGATATTGGAACGCCCTTTTAACCACCTTCAACGATGAGGAACGCGGTGCGGGCCGCAGCCGAGCGTCGAAGTGGAAATCGAGGTTCGCTTCAACACCAGCACCTCGGTCACGTGCGCCAGGGACCCAGGAGCTTGGCGAACAGCTCCGCCGCATCGCCCTCGGACAGGACGTCCGGCGAGATCGGCTGGGCCTGGTCCGGCTCGACCATCCGGCGGCGACTGGTGATGACGATGAGGCTCTGACCGGCGCCGGGAGCAGACCGTGCACGTGCGCGGCGTCGGCGGCGTTGTCCAGCAGCACGATCGCCCGCCTGGCGGCTCAGCTCGGCACGCCACAGGGCGGCCCGCTCCGCTTCGCCGCCGGGGACCCGGCCGGGTGCCACGCCGAGCGCCGCGAGCAGCAGCAGCAGCAGCCAAAGCCTCCGCTGCCTCGACCGGCACGCACCCCGGCGTGAAACCGTGCAGGCCAAGGTAGCGGGAGATCGTTACGGCCCGGCGCGGGCGCGGTGGCGGCCTGCGCGAGCGCGGTGGCGGCCGGCGCGGGCGGCCTGCGCGTTCCGGCCCGCACCGAACATCAGGCAGCCGCACCACGGTCTGACCGCGCTCTGGCCGTATGTGTAATTTGTCGCCCAAAGAGAACTTCTGACGAGGGATCGGAACCAGGTGAGCAACGAGCTGGCGGAGCGTCTGCGGCAGATCCGGGAGGCGTCCGGACGTAGTCTGCGCGAGCTCGAACGCGCCATCCATGTGAGCAGTTCCTCGTTGTCCCGATACCTGTCGGGGCAGTCGGTGCCGCCTTGGCCGGTGGTTGTCGCGCTGTGCCAGGTGGCGGGCCGCGATCCTCGGCCGCTGCGGCCGTTGTGGGAGCGCGCCAAGCGTGCCCCCGTGACACCTCGGCCGTCGGCGTCACGCCCGGCGGCTTCGGCGGCTTCGGCGGGACGCAACGACCTGCCGTACGACATCAGCGCCTTCACCGGCCGCAGGGAGGAGCTGGCGGCGCTGCTGGAGGCCGCCCGCACGAGCCGGATGGTGGCGATCGACGGCATGGCGGGCGTGGGCAAGACCGCCTTGGCCGTGCGCGCCGCTCACCGGCTGGCCGCCGACTTCCCTGACGGGCAGCTCTACGTCGACCTGCACGGGTTCACTCCAGGCCGGGAGCCGGTCGAGCCCGCTGAGGCGCTGCGTGTGCTGTTGTCCGCGCTCGACGTGGCTTCGGCCCGCATTCCCGAGGCCACGTCGGAGCGGGCCGCACTCTGGAGGGCCGAGCTGGCGCGGCGCCGGGCCGTGATCGTTCTCGACAACGCCGTCGACGCGGACCAGGTCCGGCTACTCCTTCCGGGTGCGGGGGCGAGCCTCGCCCTGGTGACGAGCCGCCGGCGGATGGTCGAGTTGGACACCGTCCGTCCGATCACGCTCGAGGTCCTCCCGGCGGTGGACGCGGCCGAGCTGTTCGTGACCGCCTCGGGCGGCGCGAGATCGTCGGGTGATCCCGAGGCCGCGGCGGAGGTGCTCCGGTTGTGCGGCTATCTACCTCTGGCCATCCGGGTGGCGGCGGCCCGGCTGCGGCACCGTCCCGCGTGGACGGTCGCCACGCTCGCCGAACGGCTGCGAAGCGGCGAACTGGACGTCTCGAACGTCCTCGCGATGTCCCTGAGGCAGCTCGATCCGGCGCAACGGCGGATGTTCCGGCTGCTGGGACTGGTGCCGGGTGAGGGCGTCGACGCCTGGGCCGCGGCGGCGCTGGCCGACGTCCCCTTCGGCAACGCGCGGTCCCTGCTGGAGGATCTGGTGGACGCGCACCTGTTGCAGGAGTCCGCGGCCGGCCGCTATCGGATGCATGACCTGTTGCGGCAGGTGGCCGTCGCCGAGGCGTCGCCGGACCGGAGTCCGGCGATCGCGCGGCTGCTCGACTACTACCTGAGCGGCATGCTCGCCGCGGACGCCGCGATGTCCCATGAGACGGCGGGGGCGCCGATCACCGTGTCCTATCCGCCCACCGCTCTTCCGGCTTTCGACGGCCACGACGAGGCGCTCGCCTGGCTGGACGCGGAGGTGCCCGACATCGTCACAGCGTTCGAGCTGGCGGTGGAGCTCGGCCTCGACACGGCTACGGCCGGGCTCGCCCAGGTCATGGGCGTCTACTTCGGCAGACGTGGCGGAATGGAGCGGTGGGGCCGGGTACTGGACGCCGCGCTCCCCGCCGCCGAACGTCTGGGCGACCGGCGGGCGGCGGCCTGGCTGACCTACCGGCGCGGCATCGCCCGGCAGTTCTCGGGCCGCGCGGCCGAGGCGAGCGCCGACTACCGGGCCGCTCGGGCCCTCATGGCGGAGGCCGGCGACCGGGACGGGGAAGGAATGGCGTTGCAGCGGCTCGCCGAACGGCAGATGGACGACGGATGCTTCGAGGAGGCCATCGACCTTCTGCGGCAGGCCGCCGATCTGCAGCCGGAAGCAACCACCACGCAGGGCCATGTGGTGACGCGTGCGCGGATCGGTCACGCGCTGGTTCAACTCGGCCGGTTCGCAGAGGCTCACGAGGCGGCCACCGAAGCGGTCAAGGTGGCTCGGGACATCGACAACCTGCATCTGGAGACGATGGCGCTGCGAGTGCACGGCGCGGTGGCGCTCGAGACGGGTGACGCCTCGGGCGCATTGGAGCTCTTCCGTACGGCACTGGCCCAGACCCGGGCGACGGGCCACCGGATCGCGGAGGCGCTGAGCCTGACCGACATCGCGATGGCCGCCCGCGCCCTTGGCCGGGTCGTGGAGGCGCTGGATCATCACGCGGAAGCCCTGCGGATCATCCACGAGACCGGTGAACGACTGCGCGCCGCCCCGATCCTCATACCGTACGGCGAGACCTGCCTCGCGGCCGGCGATCGCGGCGAGGCCGCGCGTCACCTGCGACAGGCCTTCGACCTGGCCACGGCCCTCGGTCTTCGCCATCTGGAGGCCGAGGCCCGCCGCGTGCTCGCCGCGATGAATCTCGAACCGGGAGCGGACCCCGCGGACAGGTGAGCGGCGGCGTCCCACCTGGGACACATCTGGGACAGCTGGGCATCGCCACATAACCGCAGGTCAGCGGAGTGTTTCAGTGTTGCGTGTCCCATCGGGAGGCTGTCGCCCTCCCGGGGGCGGGGGCGCGGGTGCCAGTCTCGGCGACGTGACCGGCACCCGCCCCTCTCCCCGGAAGGCGATCCCGATGAACTTCCTGCTCTCCGCGCTGACCGCGCTTCCCATCCGATGGGAGGTGGCCGGCACGGTCGACGCCCCTGCCGACGCGGTCGCCGACCTGCTGCTGGCCGTCAAGCCCGGCCGGGTGGGCGACGACAACCTGCTCGTCCTGGCCGGCATGTCCGCCGCGCGACGCGGCGCGATGACCGTGCTCGCCGGTGACCTCACAGGCTCGTACCGAGCCGTGGTCGCCGGGACGGACGGTCAGGTCGACATCGCGGTCGATCCGGGTCTTCGGGCCGTCGCCGTACAGAGCTGGTACGGCGGCGTGCACACGGTGACATCGGCCGAAGACGGCATCAGCCGGGTCTCGCACCGGGTGCACACCGTGCTGCCCGGCCATGATCGATTCTCCACGCCCGGCGACATGGAGTCTCGGCTGTGGAGCGGGCTTGAGCGGGTGTTGTGCGTCATCGGCGACCGCCTCGGCCGCCCCGCGGGAGACCCGGTGATCGTTCGGGCCACGTCTCACTGATCTGACCAGCTGAACCCCCTCGACGAACTCTGCTCCTGCTGCGCGGACGCAAGACCGGCGCGCATGCCGCCGGCGAGACCCGGACCCTCGTCACCGCATAGAGGGCCCTGCCGTCGACCCCGCGAGGTCGTGTCAGCGGCCGTGTCAGCCCGGCGACGACCCCGTATCAGGGCGGTTGGCAATGCTCTGACCACAAGCAACACCGACACCTCCCCGACAACGGACTCCCGAAGGAGCACACCATGTCCGTCACCCTGACCGCCCAGGACAAGGCCACCCTGCGCACCGCCGCCTACGGCGCCGTCTCGCTGCTGTCCGCCGCCGACGCCGCAGGCTCTCCGCACAAGGCCGCCACTCACGGCTCCATCGCTCTGTCCTCCGCGACCGGCCTGGTCGGACACGTCCTCGCCGCGAAGAGCAAGGACATCGACCTGTACGGCAAGAGCGTGGCCGAACTCGCCGACCAGGTGCTGCCGGCCCTGACCGCATCCATGAACCTGCTCAACAAGCAGGACCCGGCAGAAGCCGGCAACTTCCGCAACACCGTCATCGTCGCCATCGAGGCAGCCGCCCGCACCCACCAGGGCCGGCCCAGCCCCACCACGGCCGACATGATCCGCAAGATCACCGCCGCCCTCGACGCCGCCTGACGGCACGCCGCCATCCGCCCGTTCGACCGAAGCACCAGATTCGAAGGAGCACCACCATGACCACCACCGACCAGGCCCGCCCGGAGCTGCAGAAGGCCATCCAGGAGTTCGTCGACTCCGGTCTGGCAGCCGGGGTCCAGGTGCGCGTGCACGACGAACAGGGCGAGTGGGCCGGCAGCGCCGGGGTGCGCGAGCTGGGCCAGAGCGCCAAACCGGCGACGAACGGCCACTTCCGGATCGGCAGCACCACCAAGACCTTCACCGCGACCCTGGTGCTGCAACTGGTGGCCGACGGCACGATCGAACTGGACGACCCGGTGGCCGACCACCTGCCCGAGTACGGGCTGGACCGGCGCATCACCGCGCGGATGCTGCTGCAGCACACCAGCGGATTGTTCAACTTCACCGGCGAGTACTACCCCGACGGCACGTTCGCGCCGGGGATCCCCGGACTGGGCAAGGAGTGGGTGACCGACAACCGGTTCCACACCTACCAGCCGGAGGAACTGGTGCGGCTGGCGCTGTCCAAGCCGGCGCGGTTCGAGCCGGGGACCGGCTGGAGCTACTCCAACACCAACTACGTGCTGGCCAGACTCCTGGTCGAGAAGGTCACCGGCCGCGCGTACGCCGAGGAGATGCAGGCGCGGATCCTGCGCCCGCTCGGCCTGACGGGCACGGTGGTGCCGGACGCCTCGCCGGACATCCCCGAGCCGCACGCCCACGGCTACTACCGCTACCAGGACGCCGAGGAGTGGAAGACGGTCGACACCACCCGCTTCAACCCCTCCTGGATCTCCGCCGCCGGTGACATGATCTCGACCACCGAGGATCTGCACACGTTCTTCTCCGCGCTGAACTCCGGCAGGCTCCTGCCCGCCCCGCTGCTGGCCGAGATGCGCAAGCCCGACCCCACGATCGGCTACGGCCTGGGGGTGTTCGTGGAGGACACCGAGGGAGGCGGCACCCTCCTGCACCACAACGGCGGCTTCTGGGGCTGGGCGGCGCTGATGTACAGCACGCCCGACGGCAGCAAGACCCTGACCGCCTCGGTGACCACCGGGGAAGCCGAGCTCGACATGGTCGCCATGTCCGAGGCGTTCGAGAAGGTGAAGCAGAAGCTCGTCACGGCGGTGTTCCACGACGAGCGGACCGGCTGACGAAGCCGAGCCGGCTCAGCAGACGACACGGCTGAGCACCCCAGACCGTTCGATCAACCCCGAGCTGCTCGGCGAGCCTTTCGCCCGAGCGCGACACCAGAGACGAAGGAACCATGAAGATCCCCTCCCCCTCAGCGATCACGGCGACCGGGCCGCGTGTCCACGGCGTGCACCGGCCCCCAGTGCTCGGCAAGGTCTTCCGCCGAGTGACGGTCACGGCGCTGGCGGCCGCGCTGCTGGCCGGGGCGGCTGTGGCCGCACCCGCGGTAGCCGCCGCGGACAGCGGGGCCGTGCAGAAGGCCTCCGCCGGGCAGGATCGCCCGGAGCTGCAGAAGGCCATGCAGGCATTCGTCGACGCCGGTTTCGCCGGGGTGCAGGTACGCGTGCACGACCAGCGGAGCGAGTGGACCGGCAGCGCCGGGGTGCGCAAGCTGGGCCAGAGCGCGAAGCCGCCGACGAACGGGCGGTTCTGGACGGGCAGCGTCATCAAGCCCTTCACCGCGACCCTGGTGTTGCAGCTGGTGGCCGAGGGCAAGATCGGGCTGGACGACCCGGTGTCCGGCTTCCTGCCCAAGCTCGGGCTGGACGAGCGGATCACGGTGCGGATGCTGCTGCAGCACACCAGCGGGGTGTTCAACTACACCGGCGAGTACTACGACGACGGGAGGTTCGTGCCGGGCATTCCCGCCACCGGTGACGCGTGGCTGGCCAACCGGTTCAAGACCTACCGGCCGCAGAAGCTGGTACGGCTGGCGCTGTCCAAGCCGGCGCGGTTCGAGCCGGGCACGGACCAGAACTACTCCAACACCAACTACACCCTGGCCCTGCTGCTGATCGAGAAGATCACCGGCCGCTCCTACGCCGAGGAACTGCAGCGGCGGATCCTGCGCCCCCTCGGGATGCGGGACACCATGGTGCCGGGCAACCGGACACAGCTGCCCGGCCCGCACGCCCACGGCTACTACCGCTACCAGGACGCCGCCGGCCGGCAGAAGACGGTCGACATCTCCCGCCAGAACCTCTCCCTGCTGGCCGGCGCCGGGGACCTGATCTCGACCACCCAGGACCTCCACACGTTCATCTCCGCCCTGAACGGCGGCAAGCTCCTGCCGGCCGAGATGCTGGCCGAGATGCGCAAGCCGTACGGAAAGCTCGGCTACGGCCTCGGGCTGTTCGTGCAGGACCTGGGCCCGAACTGCGGCACGGTCTACCAGCACAACGGCGCTCCCCCGCACGGCTACGGCGCGCTGATGTACAGCTCACCCGACGGCAGCAAGACCCTGACCGCCTCGGTGAACTACGTGGACGACGCGGCAAGGTCCCTGACAGGGAAGTTTCCTGAGCCGTTGAACAAGCTCGTCAAGCAGGTGTTCTGCGGCGGCCAGGCCGGACCTGCCGACAAGGCGGCCGATCCGGCTCAGTAGACAGAACTGAGCGAGCCGTACGCCCTGAGGGTGGACTCCTTACGGTCGGGCAACGGCAGAGCGCGAACCGGGCCACGCCGAACTCGCTGCGTTCGGCGTGGCCCGACCACCGGCCAGGTCCTTCATGTACGGCGCGCACAGGGCGCGGCCACGAACCGAATACGTGGGTGAGAGAGAAGGAGGACAGAGTGGAACCAGTCCTAGATGAGCCGCTGACCGGCCGCCGGGCGGTACTCCAGGACGATGGTGCCAGAGCCGAAGGTGGAGGTGGCGGCGAGTGTCCAGGTCGTGCTGTCGACGCCGTCAGGAAACAGGCGCTTGCCTGGGCCCACGACGACGGGATGGACAAGCAGCTTGAGCTCGTCGACGAGACCGTGCTTGATCAGGTAGTTGACCAGATCGGCGCTGCCGTACACCAGGAGGTCCCGGCCGGGCTCGCGCTTGAGCTTGGTGACCTGTTCCGCGACGTCACCCTTGATCACGACCGCGTTCCAGCCGGCTCTCCGCAGGGTCGTGGACGCCACGTACTTGGGGATGGAGTCCATCCGGGCGGCGAAATCGCTCTCGCGCGCCATCGCCGGCCACATCTTGGACAGGCTGTCGAAGGTCCTGCGGCCCAGCAGCAGCGCGCGGCTGGCGAACAGGTGGCCGCTGTGGAACCTGGCGTGCTCGTCGTTCCAGAACGGCCCGGCCCACGTGGGTTCCTCCACGACGCCGTCCATGGAGACGACGATGACCACGACGACCTTGCTCATCGTTGTTCTCCGTTTCCTGCCGCCGGACCGTCCTTTCCAGCGTGCAGTACGGCGAAAGAGCGAACAACGAGCCAAAGCGAAACGATCGTTTACCGGGGCTCAACGACCTGGAGGGCTCGTGCTCGAACGACTTGAGCTGGAAGCGTTCCTGGTCCTGGCCGAGGAGCTCCATTTCGGGCGCACCGCCGAGCGGCTGCATGTGACCACCGGCCGGATCAGCCAGACCATCAAGAAACTGGAGCGCCAGGTCGGGGCGCCGCTGTTTGAACGCACCAGCCGCGCGGTGCGGCTCACCGAGTTGGGGCAGCGGCTGCGTGCCGATCTGCGCCCCGCCTACGAACAGATCGGGACCGGACTCGAACAGGCCATCATCGCCGCCCGCGGCATCACGGGCACCCTGAAGGTCGGCTTCTCCGCCCTGTGGTCCGGCGACCTCGTCGTCACAGCCGCCGACCTCTTCCGCGTCCGCTACCCCGACTGTGAGGTCCACATTCAGGAGGTGCAACTGGGCGATCCCCTCGGACCGCTGCGCGCCGGCGAACTCGACCTCCAGCTCACCGAATTCCCCATCGACGAGCCGGACATCACCGCTGGTCCCGTCATCTTCTCCGAGCCCCGCGCCCTCATGGTCCCCGACCGGCATCCCCTCGCCCGGCGGGAGACCGTCTCCCTCGAGGACCTCGCCGACGTCATCCTCCTGCCGATGACCGGCAACATCCCCGACTACTGGCTGGACTACCACTATCCACAGCGAACTCCCGCGGGCCGTCCCATCCCGCACGGCCCGCCCATCACCTACTGGCAGGAGGTGCTCTCCCACATCCACGTCGGCAAAGGCGTCTCCGTGGTAGCCGCGCGCGGCGCCCGCTACTATGCCAGGCCTGGCGTCGCCTTCGTGCCCTTCAGCGACGCGCCGCCCATCGAGTACGGCCTCCTCTGGCGCAAGACCGGCGAGAACACCCGGATCCGTGCGTTCATCCAGATCATCCACGAGATCCGCCGAAGCGTGCCCAGAGAAGACGAGGTCAGAAGGCACAAGAGCCGGATGGCAGGCCGAAGGCCGCCACGCCCGGACGAGGGCCGCAGACCGACGTCCTGACGGACGGTTTGAGCGGTGCGTACAGCGAACAACCGTCGACTCCGACGAGGCGTTCCTCGAGGAGCTCAACAAGCGGGTGAAGGTGGCCTTCGAGATCGAGCCCGGCGAGCGACCTCACCGGTCAGCCGCGCGCCCGCTCCCACAGCCGCTCGCCGTCGTCGAACCGGTCGGTGGGGGTGAGCCCTGCCCGTGCGGCGACGGCGGCGGAGGCGGCGTTGCCGGGGTGGATGTGCGCCACGACGCGGTCGACGTCCCTGGCGAAGAGCCGGGCGATCATCGCCTGGGTGGCTTCGGTGGCGTATCCCCTCCGCTGCCAGCCGACGCCGACCACCCAGGCGATCTCGGCTCTGCGGCCCTGTTCAGTGATCGTCGCCTGCACGTAGCCGACCGCCTGCCCGTCGGCTTCCCTGCGGATGATCCAGTTGTGCCATTCCTCCTGCCCATCGGGAGAACGGCCGGCGACCTGCCGCGTGTAGCGGGCGCGCAGGCCGTCCAGTGTGGGGGCCGAGCCGCCGATGAAGGCGTAGAGATCGTCACCGCTCAGGACGTCCACCATCTCGTCGGCGTCGGCCACGGTCAGCGGTGTGAGCGAGACCTGGGTCATGCTCCCATTCTCCCGGCTCCGCGCCTGGCGTCGACGGCGGCCGATCACCTCGTACTTGCCGGCGTCGTCGGCGGCGATGAGCCCTGCGCCTGCGCGGCCGGCCGCTGCTTCGACCTGGCGGGCTCACGCTGACGGCCGCCGGCTCATCGGCTCCACCGCTCCAGTCGACCACATCGCCCCGGCAGACGGCATCCCTCGGATGGAGGATGCCGGGCGACGTGATGGGCGATGCCGTACGGCTCGCCGTCGCACGACGCTTTGAGCATGGAAGCCATCGAAGTGAGGGACCTCCGCAAGACATACGGAGGCACGCACGCCGTGGACGGTGTCACGTTCACGGTACGGACCGGCGAGACGTTCGGGCTCGTCGGCCACAACGGGGCGGGCAAGACCACGACCGTCGAGTGCCTGATCGGGCTCAGGCGGCCCGACGGGGGCACGGTCCGGGTGCTCGGCGAGGACCCGGCGCGCAGGCGGCGGGGGCCGGCGCAGCGGGTCGGGGCGCAGTTGCAGGAGAGCTCGCTGCCGGAGCGGATCAAGGTGGCCGAGGCGCTGCGCATGTTCGGCTCCTTCTACCAGAGGGCGGCCGACTGGCGGCAGGTGATGGAACGCTGGGGGCTCGGGCCGCTGGCGCGGAAGGCGTTCGGCGACCTGTCCGGTGGCCAGAAGCAGCGGCTGATGCTCGCGCTCGCCCTGGTCGGCGACCCCGAGGTGGTCGTGCTCGACGAGCTGACCACGGGCCTCGACCCGATCGCGCGCAGGGAAACCTGGCGGCTGGTCAAGGATCTCAAGACGACCGGCACCACCGTCGTGCTGGTCAGCCACTACTTCGACGAGACCGAGGCGCTCTGCGACCGGGTCGCCGTCCTCGCCCGCGGCCAGGTCAGGGCCATGGGCAGCCCGAGCGAGATCATCGCTGGGACCGGCACCGCCTCCCTGGAAGAGGCCTACTTCGCGCTGGAGGGTGCGGACCGATGAAAGCGTTCACCTCTCTCACAGCCACCGAGCTGCGGCTGCTGTTTCGCGACCCCGCGTCGATGTTCTTCATGATGGCGTTCCCGCTCATGCTGCTGGTGCTGAAGCGCGGCGAGAGCGGCACCGTACCCGGGTACATCGCGATGATCGCCGCCATCGGCGGGATGGGCGCGCTGCCCGGCATCGTGGCCTCCTACCGCGAACGCAAGGTGCTCAAGCGGCTGGCCGCCACGCCGATCTCCCCCGTCCTGCTGCTCGCCGGCCAGCTGGTGGCGCAGGTCGTCGCGACGCTGGCGGGGGCGGTGGTGCTGGTGGTCGTCTCGATCGTGGTGTTCGACGTCGAGGCACCGAGGAACGTGCCCCTGCTGGCCGCCGCCTTCCTGCTGTGCTCGGTGATGGTCTGCTCGCTCGGGTTCGTGATCGCGGCGGTCGTCCGCAACACCAGGGGCGCGAGCCTGATCGGGATGCTGGTCATGTTCCCGATGATCTTCCTGGCCGGCGCGGCCGTGCCCAGGAAGGCGCTGCCGGACTCGCTGCGCCAGATCGGCGACTTCCTGCCGCTGACCCCGGGCGTGCAGGCACTGAGCGACGGGTGGTCCGGCACCGCCGCGGTCTTCCCGATGATGATCCTCACCGGGATAATCGTGGCCGGCACGGCCGTCGCCGCCGCGCTGTTCCGATGGGAGTGACGACATGAGCATCTGGGAGGCGCGCTGGTCGCGTGCCTTCCATTGGCTCTTCTACGCCTGCCTGGCCCTCGGGTCGATCCTGTCGATCGGCGAGAACGGCGGCCCCGAGCCGCTGACGCTGGGCATCGTCGCGCTGATGGCCCTCTGGCACTGGTTCTTCGTCGTGCGGCGGCCGGAGCTGATCGGGCGGCTCAACCCGATGGCGTTCCACCTGGTCGTGATCTGCGGGCTCTACGTCGCCCTGGTGGTCGGCGACCGCGCCTTCGACGTGGTGATCTTCGGTCTGATGCCCCAGCCGTACCTCATGCTGGCCGCCCCCTGGTCCTACGCGGGGGCGGTGGCGACGGTCCTGTGCACCTTCGCCGCCCGGGGCAGGCTGGACGACCCCGGCGCCCTGTGGGAGCTCGCCGGAGCCGCCGGCCTGGTGGTGGCGATCGGGCTGTTCGTGGACTACGTGTCCAAGCAGAGCGCGCAGAACAGAACGGTCGGGGTCCTGGAGGAGCGGGCGAGGCTGGCAAGGGAGATCCACGACACCATCGCCCAGGGACTGAGCGGGATCATCACCCAGCTGGAGGCGGCCGAGCAGGCGATGCCCGACCTGCCCGCCGTGCAGAAGCGGATCTCGCTGGCCAAGGAGCTGGCGCGCGACAACCTGCGGGAGGCACGGCGTTCCGTGGACGCGCTGCGACCGGGGCCGCTGGCCGACGCCCAGCTCGACGCGGCGCTCACGGAGGTGGCCGGCCGGTGGTCGCGGACGTCGGGGCTGACGGCGACCGTGTCGGTGGAGGGCACGCCCAGGCCGCTGGCGGGCGAGGTGGGGGCAACGCTGCTCCGGGCGGCGCAGGAAGGGCTGTCCAACGTCGCCAAGCACGCGCGGGCGGGCAGGGTGGCGATCACGCTGACCTACATGGACGACGAGGTGACGCTCGACGTGTTCGACGACGGGGCGGGGTTCGACCCGGCCGCGCGGAGCCAGGGGTACGGGCTGGCCGCCATGCGCGAGCGGGCCGGCGGGGTGGGCGGCACGCTGACGGTGGAGTCCGCTCCGGGGGAAGGGACGGCGCTGTGCCTGCGCATCCCCTCAAGCTGATGATCGTCGACGACCATCCGGTGGTCCGTGACGGGCTGCGCGGCATGTTCGACCACGTGGCCGACATCGAGGTCGTGGCGGAGGCGTCCGACGGGTTCGAGGCGCTGGCCATGGCCAGGCGGGCAAGCCCGGACGTGGTGCTCATGGACCTGCGCATGCCCGGACTCGACGGGGTGGGCGCGATCGAGCGGCTGCACGCCGACCATCCGGAGATCAAGGTGATCGTCCTGACCACGTACGACACGGACGCGGACGTGATGCGGGCCATGGCCGCCGGGGTCGCGGGCTACCTGCTGAAGGACGCGCCACGGGAGGAGCTGCACCGGGCGGTCCGCACGGCCGCCGCCGGAGGAGCGGTCCTGGCCCCGTCGATCGCGTCCGCCATCATCGGCAGGCCCCCTGTGCAGGAGCCGAGCCCGCGGGAGCTGGAGGTGCTCCGCCTGGTGGCGCGCGGCGCGGCGAACAAGGAGATCGCCAGGACGCTGCTGATCAGCGAGACGACGGTGAAGACGCATCTCAAGCACGTCTTCGCCAAGCTCGGCGTCGACAGCAGGGCCGCGGCGGTCGTCGTGGCCATGGAACGCGGGCTTCTGTGACGTGGTTGAGGCCGCGCTCCTTCCTCTCCCCCGTGTCGCAGAACTGGCGGCCACTCCTGCTGCGACCGATCAGGCGCGACGCGAGGCGAGTAATCTCGGCGTATGGAGCGTCGATCACCTTTGATCACACATATCTCCTGGGGCCGGATGGTGGTCGAGGGCCTCGGAGAAGGCAAGGATTTCAAGCTCTACCCCGGTGGAGGACGCCCCTGGGACTGGAACGAGACCGGCACGCGGCACACTCCTGGCATCCAGCCTGCCGACGTACAGGAGTTGCTCGACAACGGCAGCCAGGTGATCGTTCTCTCCCGCGGCATGCGGATGCTCCTGCAGACGTGCCCCGAGACGCTGGACCTCTTGATGGACAAAGGCATCGAGATCTATGTGGAGGAGACGACAGCCGCCGTCCAGCGGTACAACGCCATGGTGGAGACCGCTCCCGTGGGTGGATTGATCCACTCCACGTGTTGATCAGGCCCCTTCACCGAGATCCGCCATTTCCCGCCGTGCCCGCACTTCCCCGTCCCCTCTGAACATCCGTCCGCACCCGCGTGGCGGCACCCCCGGGATCAGCCGGGCGAAGCGCGGCAAGAATGTGGGCCGACCAGTCGCTGCGCTATCGGCCTTCGGGGAGAATCGGACCGGATTTCGGCGGTAGGAAAGCGATCTTGATCACGATTCGGTCGCGCGCGTTCACCTATAGTTCTTGGCTCGGGGGTGTTTGTGGCGGTACGGGTGGCTGTGCTGGGGCCGGTGCGGGGCTGGCGTGACGGTGCTGAGGTGCGGCTCGGGCCGCCGAAGCAGCGGGAGCTGCTGGCGGTGCTGGTGCTGGCCGGTGAGCGTACGGTGCCGATCGAGGGAATCATCGACGCCCTCTGGGACGACGAGCCCCCGGCTTCGGCGCTCTCGATCGTGCGCACCTACGTGTCGCTGCTGCGCAAGGCGATAGGCCATGAGCACCTGGTGTCGCGGGGACGCGGGTACGCGCTCGCCGGCGTCGGCACGGATCTGGCCGACTTCGAGAGGCTGACCCGCCAGGGCGCCTACCGCGAGGCGTTGGAGTTATGGACGGGTGAGCCTGCCGGCCTGCGCGGACCTCACCTGCGCCGTCTGGAAGAGGTCAGGCTCGTGGCCATCGAATCGGCCTGTGCCCAGGAGCTGGACAGCGGGCAGGCGCCCGGTCAGGTCCTGGCAGAGCTGGCCGAGCTTTCGGCGCGGTATCCGCTGAGGGAGCGGTTGCGGGCCTTGCTGATGCGAGCCCTGGCCGCCGGCGGACGCCGCCCTGAGGCGCTGGCGGTCTTCGCCGACCTACGGCAGACGCTCGCCGACGAGCTGGGCATCGATCCCGGCCCCGAGGTGGCCGAGCTGTTTCAGCACCTGCTGAGCGTTGACAGTGCTCCTGCACCCGCCCTGATGCAGGTCCCTGCGCAGTTGCCGCCCGGCCCGGCCGACTTCACCGGCCGCGCCGAGCTGGTCGAAGGCCTGGTGGCGGCGTTGGCGGCCCGAGCCGGTCAGGCGCCCATGGTCACGGTCATGACCGGCATCGGCGGTGTCGGCAAGACCACGCTGGCCGTGCGGGCGGCGCATGCCGTACGGGAACACTTCCCGGACGGGCAGCTCTTCGCCGACCTGCAGGGCGCCGGCGCCGCGCCGGCCGATCCTGCGGTTGTGCTGGCCGCCTTCCTGCGGGCGCTGGGCGTCGCCGACGAGCGCCTGCCCGAAACGCTGGAGGAGCGCGCGGCGCTGTTCCGCTCCACGGTGGCCGATCGGCGCGTGCTGGTGGTTCTCGACAACGCGCGCGATCACGCACAGGTGTTGCCGCTGCTGCCGGGCTCGTCCTCCTGCCGGGTGCTGGTGACCAGCAGGGCACGCCCCTCCCTCCTGCCGAGCGCCCGCCTCGTCGAGGTGGACGTGCCGCCCGCCGCCGAGGCCCTGGGACTGCTGGAGCGGATCGTCGGCACCCCGCGGGTGTCCGCGGAGACGGCGGACGCCGAGCATCTGGTCGAGCTGTGCGGACGCCTGCCGCTGGCGGTGCGGGTGGCCGGCGCCCGGCTCGCCACCCGCCACGGCTGGCCGATCCGTGTGATGGTCGACAAGCTGGCCGACGAGAGCAAGCGGCTGGCCGCCCTGCGGACCTCTGACGTGGCGGTGAGTGCCGCCTTCGAGCTGTCGTATCGCCAGCTCGATCCTTCCCAGGCCCGAGCCTTCAGGCTGCTCGCGCTGTCGGAGGGGCCGGACCTCCCGCTGGCGGCCGCTGCCGCGATGGTGGACCTGAGCGAGGTCGAGACCGAGGCTCTGGTGGAGTCGCTGGTGGATCTCAGCCTGCTGGAATCCCCCGCCCCCGGCCGGTACCGCTACCACGACCTGCTGCGCGCCTACGCACGCTCGCTGGCCGAGCCGGACCGGCCGGCACTCGCCCGGCTGCTGGAGCATTACCTTGCCACGGCACGCAACGCCTTCAACACCCTCAATCCAGGCGATCCCTCGGCCGTCTCAGTGACGGCTGAGGGAGGGCTCACCTTCGACACGATGGAGGCGGCCACCGCGTGGGTCGCCTGTGAGCTGGAATGCCTCATCCGGGTACAAGCGGTGGATCTCTCGAGCGAGCTGCAGATCCTCGACCTGATCCTGCTGTTCGCCTATGAATCCAACAGGCTGGTCCCCAGGTTCCACGACCTTGCCGCCCGCGCCGCCGCCGCGGGCGAGGTCTTCGTCGAGGGGCGCGCCCGCGCCTCCCTCGCCCATGTCCTGCGCGACGCCGGCCGCCTGGACGATGCGATCGCCGAGTGCGCCGCGGCCATGGAGGTCACCCTGCGCGCGGGCGACATGAACCACCATTGGGTGGCCCTGTCGACCATGGGCGTGATCCAGGCCGATCGTCACGACCGCCAGGACGTGGCGCTCGACTGTTATCGGCAGGCCGCGGCAGGCTTTCACGAGCTCGGCGAGCGCTATCAGGAGGCGGCCATGCTCTATGGCGTCGGCCAGCGGCTGGCCTCCCTCGAACGCTACGACGAGGCGATCGAGACCCTCCATGAGGCCGAGACCGTCATGCGGGCCCACCTGGGCGACGACGTCCGCGACCCGTACGCCGTGGTCGCGATGGCCAAGGTGTTCACTCGCGCCGGACGCCACCATGAGGCGCTCCCCCTGTTGCAGGAGGCGCTGGCGTTGTTCCGGCAGCGGCGCAATCTCACGTGGGAGCAGTCCACACTGATCTACCTGGTCCGCGTGCTGCTCGCGCTGGATCGCGCCGCCGAGGCTCTGCCCCATGCCGAGGCGGCCGTCGTGCTGGCCGAGGAACGCCGCGGCGGCGGCTGGGCCGACGGCGCGGCCTGGAGCGAGCTGGGCGAGACTCTGCACGCCCTGCGCCAGCACAGCAGGGCGCACTCGTGCTGGGAACGGGCACTGGAGCTGTACGAATCCTTCCCTGCCAAGGCCGCAGAAGTCAGAGCGCTGCTGGAAAAGGCCCGTCCCGAGGTGGCCCGCCCGAGGTGAGCGACGGCCATCCCTCAGGCTTCAACCGCATCGAGCAGCAGGCGGACGTCGGCGGCCTCCGGCAGCGAGAGCCGATCGAAGATCTCCAGGGCCTCGCGCAGACAGGCCCGCGACCGTCCCGGCTGGCCCAACTCGCCCAGCGCCCGACCGAGCGCGGTCAACGCCATACCTTGCCCCCACTCGTCACCCGCCTCCGCAAGGATCGCGAGCGCGTCCTCGGCGTGGTCGAGCGCGCGCTCGGACGCGTTCGCGGCCAGGTGCGTCTCGGCCATCCGGAAAAGCACCGCACCCTCCCACGTCCGCTGCTTGAGCCTGCGGTATTCCGCCAGTGCGATCTCGAGCTTGACCAGAGCCTCACCCGGGTAGCCGGCTTCACGCAGCACTATTCCCAGCTGGTAGGCCGCGCTCGGGTCCGGCCGGCCGTCGCCGAGACCGAGGGAGATCTGTTCGGCCTCCTGCGCCGCGGCGATGGCCTCGCTCACCCGGCCGAGGTCGATCAACGCCCGTGCCAGATTCCCCAGTCCGAGCGCAAGGTCGGCCTTGTCGTCCAGTGAGCGCCACACTTCGACGGCTTGGAAGTACCAGTCGACCGCCTCGGTCATCTGTCGCCTGCTCATCGCGCTCAGAGCGAGGAGGTTCAGCGACTCGGCATAGGTGTCCAGGTCGCCCAGTTGCAGACTGAGCTCCCGGCTTGCCAGGCCGTCCTCGGTGGCGGCGTCCAGACGGCTCCTGCTCACCCGGGTCAGCCCGCGCAGGCAACGGGCTTGCGCTTCCCAGGCCCTTTCCGCCGACTCGACGGCTGCTGACACGACCAGGTCGCCGAGTTGTTCGTATCGTGCGGGGTCTGACTCATACCCGAGCGCGTCCGCCGCCATGTCCAGCAGCTGGACGACCTGATGCACGTGAGTGCCCGTGGTCCTGGCGGCCTGCTCGATGCACCCGAGCAAGCTCTGCTCCTCCTGGTCCGCCCACTCGACCGCAGCTGTCGCGTCGGCGAAGTACAGCCCAGCCAGGCGGGTTCGCACCTTGGCGGGCCGACGGTCGCCGGGATACAACTGCCGGAACGCCGAGGCGATGGACGCCAGGTAGAAGTCGAGCAACCGGCCGAGCGCCGACCGCTGTACCTCGTGATCCTCGGACCGGGATCGGGCGTAGATCTTGAGCAGGTCATGAAAGCGGTAGCGCCCGGGTGACGGCGACTCGAGCATGCTCACGTCGACCAGACTCTCGCATACTGCCTCAGCTTCAGTTTCAGGAAGGTCGAGCAGCGCGGCCGCCGCGTGCAACGAGACGCCGGCAGCATCTGGCACGGCCAGCAGCCGAAAGGCCCGCGAGTGCGCCGTGTCGAGCTGCTCATAGCCCAGCGAGAAGGTGGCCTCGATGGCCAGGTCGCCTGCCCGCAGCTCGGCCAGTCGGCGGCGTTCGTCTGACAGCCGGTCACGCATGGTGGCGACGCTCCAGTTCGGCCTGGCCGCCAGCCTGGCGGCTGCGATCCTGATCGCCAGAGGGAGGAAGCCACAGGCCGCGACGAGGTCCAAGGCGGCGCCGCGCTCGAGGGCCACGCGATGCTCGCCCACGATCCTGGTGAACAGCTCCAGCGCGTCGATGGGGCCGAGCACCTCGAGGTCCACTTGGCGGGCGCCGGTGAGCCCGGTCAGCCTGGCTCTACTGGTGATGAGCACGCCGCAGCGTGGCGAGCCTGGCAAAAGCGGTCGTACCTGGCCGACGTCGGACGCGTTGTCGAGAACCACGAGTATGCGACGATCGGCGAGAACGGAACGGTAGAGCGCGGCTCGTTCCGCCGGTTCCTCCGGTAGGTCATCCTGCCCGAGCGCCCGGAGGAACGAGCCGAGGACCGTGGTGGGCTCGACCGGTTTGGCGCCGGCACCACGCAGGTCAACGAAGAGTTGCCCGTCCGGGTAATCGCCGGTCAGCTGGTGTGCGACGTGAACGGCCAGGGTCGTCTTGCCGACTCCGCCTACGCCGGCGACGGCCGAGACCACCAGGGCCGAGGTCTCGCCGGCGCGCAGCGCGGCCGCGATGCCCTCGACTTCCTTCTCCCTGCCGGTGAAGTCGGCGACATCGGCGGGCAGTTGTCTGGGCGTGTGCTTCGGCACCGCCGTGTGCGCCGCAGGCCGTACCGTCCGGCCGAGTACTGGGTCGGCGCTGATGATCTGCTGGTAGAGCACGGTCAGCTCCCGGGACGGATCCACCCCGAGCTCGTCGGCGAGCAGTTCACGCGTGTCGATGTAGACGCCGATGGCCTCCGCCTGGCGGCCCGACCGGTAGAGCGCCAGCATCAGCAGCGCCCGCAGTCGCTCCCTGGTCGGGTGGCTCGCGCACAGCACGGTGAGCTCGGAGATGACCTCCGCGTGGCGGCCATCCCCAAGGTCCTGGTCGAGGCGGCGTTCGAGTAGGGTCAGCTGCCGCTCGACCAGCCTGACACGCTGGGCCTGCGCGTAGAAGCCCTCAAGCCCGGCGAGCGGCTCGCCCTGCCAGAGCGCGAGCGCCTCGGTGTATCGCATCTCACTGTGGAGTCGCTCCACCTCCGAGACGTCACGCAGGCCGCCGTGCAGTGCGTAGCCGTCTCCGAAGGAGAACACGACACCGTCACCGAGCACCCGGCGCAGCCTTGAGATGTAGGTGCGCAGAGTGCTGAGTGCGGTGCGCGGCTGTTCTTTGCCCCAGACGGCGTCCACGAGTCGGTCATTGCCGACCGCGCGACCTTCGGCCAGCAGGAGCATGGCCAGGACCAGGCGCTGTTGCGGCGAGCCCAGATCCAGCTCCTGACCGCCGCGCCAGGCGCGCACCGGGCCGAGCAGGGAGAATCTCAGGTCCTCCGCCATGTCGTCCTCTCCTTTGGTCAGTCCTCGGAGAGGACGATCACTCTGTCGCCCGGCTGGAACGCCAGCGGGGCTGATTTGTCGGGGTTGAGGGTGACCCCGTGCTGAGGCTCCTGGCTGGCGGAGGTGGTCAGGCGGTAGCCGATCGCGGTTTCGCCGCGGCGCCTGGCCGCCTCGATCACGGTGGCGAACGTGGCGGTGGCGCCGGGGACGATGTAGTCGCTCGCCGGCTTGAGGTAGATCTCCGAGCCCTCGTGGGAGAAGAGCTGGTCGAAGACCTGGCCCAGGTGCCGGTTTTCGGCCAGCTGGGTGAGCAGCAGGCTGACCAGCTTGCCGCCGACCACGAAGTCGTCGGCCTCGGCGATCTCGGCGAGCTTCCGGTTGCGCTCGTCGTTCATCTCGCTGACGATCGCCACGCCGGTCCGCATGTCTCGCAGGTGCAGCAGGGTCACCAGGGTCCTGGCATCGGCCTTCTGAGCATCGTAGGCACCATCGGAGAGCACGATCGCATGGTCGTAGCCGCCGATGCCGAGCGACTCCAGCGCGGTGCGGCTGGTGACGTCGACTTCCTTGGCGGAGACGAGCACGCCCGGTGGAAGTGGGAGGTCAGCGACGATGGGCCCGGCGAGGTGGATCTCGGAACCGGTCAGCAGGTAGGGCGCCAGGTCGCGCAGAATCCTGGACCGTCGGTGATTCGAGCCCATGATCAAGGTCTTGGTCGGCTCCCGCTGTGGGACACCGGGGCGAGCGATCGCCTCCTGTCGCACCACGGCCGGCGCCGTCGCCAGCCGGATGACGGAGTCATCGGGGGCGATGAGGATGAGCTGATCGCCCTGCCGGATCACGCTCTCGCTTGGCGGGTTGAGCACCACGGAACCGTCGTCGCGGCGCACGCCGATCGGCGCCGCGCTGTCGTAGGCGAACAGCGCCTCGCCGTACATCCTGCCGACGAGGGCGGGCTCGGCCCGTATGTAGATCTCTTCGCCGTCGAAGTCCAGCAGGTCGCTGTAGACGGCGGACAGTCCAGGTTGACGGCATGACTGCGCGACCAAGCGGGCGCCGACGTCCTGCGAGTCGATGATCTCGACGTGCGACCCGCCCGCCAGACGGGCAGCAGGGAGATTGTCGCTTTCGGTCACGGCGGCCACGATCGGCGGCCGCCTGCCGGTCCACGGGCGGTGGCCCAGCGCGAGCAGGGTCTTGATCAGCTCAGCGTCATCGGTAGGCAGTACGAGGATCGAGTGAGCCGTGTCCGGGCTCACCAGATCCAAGGCCGTCGGCTCCGCGGGATCGCCGCTGCGCGCCACGATGCGGGTACGCCCTACATCACCGAGCCGGTCGCGCAGTTCTTCCTCCATCTCGACCTTGTCCCGGTCTGCCAAGATGGCCACGACCGGGCGCTTCTCGCTCTCCTTGGCCTTGGCCAGCTCGGAGACGATCGCGAAGACCTCCTCCGACCAGCCGAGCACGACGCTGTGCCCGCTCTCGACCACGCGCGACCGGCCTTTGCGCAGGTTCTCCAGCTTCGAGTCCAGGCCCGCGGTGAGCACGCCGACCAGGGAGCTGACGATGAAGATTCCGCCGATGGTGACGAAGAGCATCATGAAGACGAAGAACGGGCTGCCCTCGTCGCTGCCCATGGTGCCCGGATCGAGGGTGCGGAGCAGGCTCATCCAGGCGACATTCCACCAGGACCCGTTCTCGCCCGCGATCGGGGCGGCGATCGCGGTGACAACGCCGACGAGCACCGCCGATGCCACCGCCAGCCAACCGATCAGGGCGGGCGTTCCCTTCGACATCGTGTTGTCGAACCAGTAGCGCAGCCGCTCGCGGGACACGGCTACTGCTCCCCGGTCCCGGAATCCTGCGCCTCCAGCGCGTAGCCGCAGGCCTTGACCTCGCCGGTCTCGGGATCGGAGAAGTCCGGATCGAACTCGATCCTGCCTAGTGTGGTGCCCTCGATGGAGCGGCGGAAGGTTTCCTGCTTGCCGCAGTCGTAGAGCACGTAGGCGCCCTCCTTCTCGCCCAGGAGCAGGAACAGCTCGTCCGGGTTGTCCTTGTTCAGCGGCTTGCCGTCGCCGTCGCCTACGGTGGCCCACTGATTCTGGAAGCCGACAGTCTGCAGCAGGGCGTTGCCGTTGCCGTTGGCGGCGATGTCGGCGGCGCCGTGGACCATCTGGGCGACCAGGATCAGTCCCAGCCCGATGCCGAACAGCGCACCGGTGAGCACCTTCATGCCGGCCCGGCCTGTGTTGTGCCTCCGCATCAGGCGAAACGGCACCAGCAGTCCGAAGACCGCGACCAGCGCGACGGCCACCAGGAGAGTGCCGCCGGACAGTTCCCACAGCGTGCCGAAATAGGCCCAGTAGGCGACGACCGAGATGAGAGCGCCTACCGTGGCCGCGATCCACGGTTGCTCGCGGAGCCTGTGCACCAGCCGGCCGACCGATCCGCGGGTGGCCAGGTTGAGTAGCCAGCCCAGCGCGATGAGCAACCCCACTCCAGGCAAGGCGACCAGGAAGAGCTCGATCAGCGTGCCGATGAGCCGGCCGAAGATCGTCGCCTGGTCCAGGCCGGCCTGCTCGGGGGTGATGCCGAAAACCACGTAGACCTGGGCCAACCCCAGGTACAGCATGGCGTACATGCCGACGGCGACCGGCACGGCGACCGACCCGATCTTCTCGAAGACCTCAAGCACGCTGCCCTTGGCCGTTTCCCGCTCCGGCTCGGGGGCTGCCGGAGGTTCCGAAAGCGGAGGAACCAGGGCCTGTTCTGGAGGAAAAGGCTGATAAGTCATGACAGCAGAGAATGGGTCGTGTGCATTTACACCTGGTTGACGGGTGATAAACGTCGCCGTCTCCGGGCGTCCACGCGGGTGGGATACGAGATCGGACCTCTCGGGAAGACCTGATGTGAGCGGCCTCCGCTTCGCCGTACTCGGATTCCCACCGCACGAATCGGCCGCTGGCGGGGCAGACAGCCGAGCTCAAGACGGTGCTGATCGCTGAAGGGTCCACGCCGAGGACCGCGCAGGATCACGCGCGGAAAGGCGGCCGAGCCGACCGGCAGCCGCTGTCCGGGGACGTGGGCGCCGCCCTGATGGCCTGCCCGCTGCGGGCCGCGTGCCGCCGGTCTCGGTGTACTACCGGGCCGTTCCTGGAGGTAAGGATGCCGTGACGGCCGTCACGCCGGCCTGATGTTGTGGTTGACGCGGAACAGGTTGCGTGGGTCGTGGACCCGCTTGAGCCGCGTCAGACGCGCGTAGTCGGCCGGCGTGTAGGCCGCGCGGACCTGCTCGGGGGCGAGGTCGGCGCTGCTCATGAAGTTGGCCGACATGCCTCCCGTGAGGTGCGGCTCGAGGCCGTCCATCAGCTGCTGTTGCTGCTTCCTCACCGCTCCGGCCTGTGCCGCGGGCGCCGGGGTCGCCATGAAGAGCAGGGCCTCGGCGTCCCTGTGTCCTATGGCGTTGGGCACCGCGGCCGGACGGGCGAGGGCGCCGCCCAGCTGCCGGAGCTCGATCACCCCGAAGGGCAGCTTGACGCCGGGGCCGGCCAGGGCCAGCAGCCGCTCCACGGCGGCGGCGTCCAGAGAGCGGAGCAGCCCGGTGCGCTCGAAGACAGGCAGGGGCGCCACGGACGGATCATTGGAGATCGTCCCGATCTTCTCGTACGGCAGCGCACGCATGGTGTCGAGCTCCGGCCCGGCGGCCAGCATCGGCGCCAGCAGCCGCCTGCCCTCTTGGTCCCGCCCGAGGTATGCGGCGGTCAGGCGCACCGCCACCCGCTCCTGAAGGGGCGGGGGCACGGAGGGCGCCTTGGGCAGCCGCATGAACGCCAGCGTGGTCGTCATCTCCTCGGGCAGCCCGGCCGCCCAGGCGGGGTAGGCGCGCACCGCCCGCTGGACCGCCTCTCCGAGGAAGAAGAGCGCGCCGCCGTACAGGGTCGCCGCCTCGACCAGGTCGATCTCCATACCGGTGACCACCCCGAAGTTGCTCTTGCCGCCTCGAACCGCCCAGAACAGGTCCGCGTGCCTGTCCGGCGACAGGCGAAGCGGGCGGCCGCCCGGTGTGACCAGGTCGACGGCCCGCACATGGTCGGCGGCGTAGCCGTACTTGCGGCCGAGCGGGCCGAGCCCTCCGCCCAGCGTGTAGCCCACCACGCCCACGTCGAGCGAGGAGCCGTTGATCGTCGCCAGGCCGTGCGCCGCTGCGGCCTCGACGAGCGTCCGCATCCTGGTGCCGGCCGCGACCTTGGCGACACGTTTGACCGGGTCTATCGTCACCGAGGCCAGCCGCCGGGTGTTGATCAGGATCCCGCCATCGGCGGCGGCGCTGATGCCGTGGCCGGTGGCCTGCACGGCGACGGGCAGCCCGAGAAGGCCGGCCAAGCGGACGGCGGTGCGGATGTCGCCGGCGTCGGCGGGCACCACGACCGCCTTGGGGGCGTGCCGGACGACGGGGTTGTATCCAGCGTGTTCCGCCGCGAAGCCGGGGTCGCGAGGGAACAGTACGGTGCCCTTCACCGCTGACCTGAGCCTGGTCGCGAGGCGGTCGCCGGGATCGTGGGCGGCGTGGGCCGCCGGCGCGCTCCCCACGACCGCGGCTCCCGCGCCCTTGATGACGGATCGTCTGCTCAACATCGTCTTCCCTCAGGCGGTGCAGGCGGAGTTCAGCTTCGACACGGTCGCGCTGGCCTTGTCGGTGTACTGGTCCGCCTCTTCTGGCGCGCTGATCCCCGCCAGCTCCTCGTAAAGAGAGACAATCGCGCCCTGGGCCTCCTTGACCTTCTCGTCGACGTCCAGCGCCTTGATCTTCTGTGCGTTGTCGCTGTAGAGCTGTTTCATCGCCTCGAGGTCCCCGGCCCTGCTCTGGAGCTCGGTCACCGCGGCCCCCATGATGGCTTGCATCTCCTTGCACCCCTTGGTGTCGGCCACGGCGGCGGTCTCGCCTCCCGAGCCGCAGGCCGCCGTCCCCAGGGTCAGGAAAGTGAGAACGGAGACGCTCAGGGCGAGTTTGTTCCAGGACATGTCTTTTCCTTCGTGCTGTCGCTATGGGTCCACGACAGCTTTCACCGAGGCCATGGACAGCCGATCACCAACCGGTGAACGCTCGTCCTGCCGTCAGGCGATCCCGAGATGGCGGCGAACGGCGCGCCCCTCGGCCATGTCGTAGGGGCCGAGGATCACGTCGGCCTCCTTCCAGCAGCGCAGGGCCCGTTCCGGTTCTCCGAGGTCGGTCCACGCCTGTCCGAGGCGGCTCAGGATCCTGCCGGTGAGCAAGGGGTCGTTCATCGACTGGTAGAGCGGCAGCGCCTCCTCGCCGACCTTCACCGCCTCTTCTGGGCGACCCAGGGCGCGGTAGGCGTCCATGAGGCGATGGGACGCCCACGCCGCCCTGAGCGGCAGCCCGCCTTCGCGGTAGGCCTGAGCGCTCTTGAGCAGGCTGTCGATGGCCTCCTCCATGTCGCCCGACCGGAACGCCGCCGCTGCGGCGCCCAGGTGGTTGACCCCGATCCCCTGGGTGTCGCCGATCTCGTGCGCCAGGCGGAGCCCCTGTTCCACGTGGGCCCTGGCCTCGCCGACGAAGCCGGCGTCACCCAGCGCCATGGCCAGCAGGCCGTGGGCGCTGGCCGCCAGACGAGGGCTGTGCTGCGCCTCCGCGACGGCCAGCGCCGCCGACAACAGGCTGATCGCCTCGTCGACGCCGCGCACCCGGAGCGCGCCCAGCCCCAGAGCGTGCAGGACGGCGCCGAGGATGAGCCGGTCGTCGATCTCAGCCAAACCCGTCACCTCTGCCAGCAGCGGCACCTCTTCTGAGAGGACGCGGGTTCCCGAACGCCCCGCCTGCTCGACCGCCGCGCTGACGTTGACCTGCTCCGCGCGTACCCAGGCGCGGGCCGCGGGCGCGTCGGCGAAGGTCAGCTCAGGGCCCTGGTGCCCGGCCTGATGGACGAACCCGGGGAGCGAGACCCTGCAGACTCCTCTGATTCCCGCGAGGTAGTGGTCGAGCAGCCGGTCGAGCGCGGCCGTCCGTTCGTTCGCCGGGTCCGCCTGCTCGGCGAGCCCTCTGGCGTACAGGCGGACCAGATCGTGGTAGCGGTAGCGGGCGGGCCCTCGCGACTCCAGCAGGCTCAGATCGACGAGCGACTCGCAGAGGTCCTCGGCTTCTGCCTGGCCCACATCCAGGACGGCCGCCGCGGCGGCGACGGACAGGTCAGGCCCGTCCATCAGCGCCAGCAGCCGGAACGCCCTGGCGTGATCGGCGTCGAGCGGCTCGTAACCGAGTGCGAAGCACGACTCCACCGCATCGCGGCCGATCTTGAGCTCGGCGAGCCTGCGCCGCTCGTCGGCGAGCCGCCTCGCCAGCACCTCCACGCTCATGCCCGGCCGCGCGGCCAGTCGCGCCGCCACGATCCGTACGGCCAGCGGCAGCAGGCCGCAGGACTCGACCAGCTTGACCGCTTCCGTGGGCTGGGCGGCGACCCGCTCCGTCCCCGCGACGCGAGCCAGCAACTCCAACGCCTCTCCCCGGCGGAACAGGCCGAGCCCCTCCTGGTGGGCGCCTGGCAGGTCGCCCAGCCACGACCTGCTGGTCACCAGCACCGCGCAGGTGGCGGCGCCGGGCATCAGGGGCGCGACCTGACCGGAGTCCGTGGCGTCGTCGAGCAGGATCAGCACCCGCCGTCCCGACAGCGCCGACCGCAGCCTCGCGGTCCGCTCGTGGACCCCCGAGGGGATCTCCCTGGCGCTGAGGCCGAGCGCTCGCAGGAAGTCGGCGAGCACGTCCTCGGGCCGCAGGGGTGCGGCTCCTGCACCGCGCAGGCTCGCGTAGAGCTGCCCGTCCGGGAACGCGGCTCGCACGGCATGCGCCACGTGGAGCGCCACCGTGGTCTTGCCGGTCCCGCCCGCCCCCGAGACGGCCACCACGGTCAGCGCGTTGCCCGGGCTGATGGTGAGCCGCTCCGCCAGCTGGGCGATCAGCTCCTTTCTGCCGGTGAAGTCAGGGATGTCAGCCGGTAACTGTGCTGGCCGCAACACCGTGAAACCCACCCCAAACCTGATCCACAACGAGTCGCCGAACAGAGCAAATAGCTATCATTCGTACGAATATTCCGAAGGCGCGGTATGGAACGATCTCATAGGTTGTACTTCTCGGTACTAGGTCCAGTGCGGGCCTGGCAGGGCGACAAGGAGCTCAACCTCGGCTCGCCACAGCAGCGTGCGGTGCTCGGCGCCCTCCTTCTCCACGAGGGCAGGGCGATCACCTGCGACGCGCTCATCGCCGCGATCTGGGGACAGGATCCGCCGTTGCGCGCCCTCAGCACCCTGCGGACCTACGCCTACCGGCTGCGGAAGGTGCTGGAAGCCGACAGGTCGAGGCCCGGCGTGGTCGTCTCCGTGGGCACCGGCTACGCCATGTCCGTCCCCAAGGGCGCGCTGGACGTATCGGTCTTCGAAGAGAGGTACGCCGAGGCCGAGAAAGCCCGCGCGGAGGGCGACCTCACTCGCGCCCGCGCGCTGCTCGCAGCGGCCCTCGGGCTGTGGCAGGGCGACGCCATGGACGGCACGGCCGGGCCGTACGCCGAAGCTCAGCGCGACAGGCTCGGCGACCGCCGCCTGAGCGCCCTGCAGCTCAAGCTCGAACTGGACATCGAGCTCGGGCGGGCCACGGAGGCCGTGGCAGACCTGGTCGTGCTGTCTGCCGCGCACCCCCTGCGGGAGTCGCTGAGCGGTCTGCTGATGCTGGCTCTGTACCGTTGCGGACGGCAGGCGGAAGCGCTGGAGGTCTTCGACCGCACCAGGCGACTGCTCGCCGAGGAACTCGGCATCGCCCCGGGAGGCGAGCTCAGGGAACTGCATCGACGCATCCTCACGTCGGACCCCGAACTGCTGCCCGCCCGGCTCGACCTCGGATCCGACCCGGGGCCGTCGCCGGTCCGCCACGAAGAAGGGGCACTCCCGCGGGTGGCCCAGCTGCCCGCCGACCTGTACGACTTCACCGGCAGGGACGAGGAAGTCGCCCTCCTCACCGAGGTGCTGAAGTCCGGCTCCGGGCAGGCGACCACCGTGGTGAGTCTCTCCGGCAAGGGCGGCGTGGGCAAGACGGCCCTGGCGATCCACGTCGCTCACCTGCTCAGCGACGCGTTCCCGGACGGCCAGCTCTACATCGACCTGTGCGGAACCGGAGTCCGGCCCGTCGAACCCACCGCGGCGCTGCGCGAGTTCCTGTGCGCGCTCGGCCATCCTGATCCGGACATCCCCGAGGACCCGACACAGCGGGCGGCGCTCTTCCGCAGCCTCATGGTGAACCGCAGAATGCTCGTCATCCTGGACAACGCCGTGGACGACACGCAGGTCAGGCCCCTCCTTCCGGGGACGGGAGGCTGCGCCGTCCTGGTGACGAGCAGGGCCAAGCCCGCCGGGCTGCCGACCACGCGCAGAGTCGACCTCGACGTGCTCAAATCCCGCGACGCCGTGCGGCTGTTCACCAGGATCGTGGGGGAAGAGCGGGTCCTCGCCGAGCCGGAGGCGGCAGAGTACGCGGTCGTCCTGTGCGGGTTCCTGCCGCTCGCGGTGCGCATCGCGGCCTCCCGGCTGGTCTCCAGGCCGCTGTGGACGATCTCCTCCCTGGCCGGGAGGCTGGCCGACGAGCGAAGACGCCTGTCTGAGCTGCGGTTCGGCACCATGACCGTCGAGGCGACCTTCCAGCTCGGCTACGAGCGGCTCGGCGCGGCGCAGGCGCGCGCCTTCAGACTGCTCACGAACCTCGAGACCGCCTCGTTCTCGCTGCCTGTCGCGGCGGCCGCCCTCGACCTTGAGGTGCTCGACGCGGAGGAGATCGTCGAGAGCCTCGTCGACCTGGGCATGCTCGACTCGCCCAGCCCGAGCCGCTATCGCTTCCACGAGCTGCTGCGGCTCTACGGGCGAAACCTCGCCGAACAGTCATAGCATCCTCGCCGACACCCGATTGACGGCACATTGACGGAGCCGCCGGTCATCCACGCGGATTCCGGAGACCGTCCGTCCATCAATCATCAAGATCGTGGCTACAGGATCCAACGGTCACCTTCGACCTGGAGACTCCTGATGAAGTGGAATCAGCTCACGATGGGCGCCGGCGTACTGCTCCTCGCCACCATGCTGTCCGCCTGTGGCAGCACGGACAAGCCGGCGGCGGCGGCCAAAGAAAAACAAGACGCCCCCAAGGCGACCGAATCCGAGGGAAAGTTCATCGCCAAGTACGGCAAGGCGGACACCGACGTAGCCTCCGAGGGACTGGAGCTGCTGAAGCCGGGCAAGGTGCTCGAAGGCTTCGCCGCCAGCCTCAACGAACTGCTCATCCTGCCGCACGACGTCACGCTGGCCGGTGAGCAGTGCGACGCGGTGAACGCCTACTACAGCCCGGACGAGAAGAAGATCACCATGTGCTACGAGCTCGTGGCCGACGGCTTCACCCGGTACCGCGACAAGGCCGAGTCGGAGGAGGAGAACGACGAGCACGGCCAGGCCAACCTCGTCGACACGCTGTACCACGAACTCGGCCACGCCGTGATCGACATCTACGACCTGCCGGCCCTCGGCAAGGAGGACGACGCGGCCGACCAGTTGTCCGCGTTGATCATGGCCCAGAACAAGGACGACGACTCCTCGAGCGTCCAGACGATCAACTACTACTTCGCGTCGGCCGGCGACCAGGACCGGGCCGCGCTCCCGTTCTATGACGAGCACTCGATGGACGAGCAGCGGGCGTTCAACTACATGTGCTGGATCTACGGCTCCGACCCCAAGACCTACGCCGACTGGGTCGGGCCGGACGGGCTGCCGGAGGAGCGGGCCGCGAAGTGCCCTGGCGAGTACGAGAAACTCGCCAGCTCCTGGTCGAAGCTACTGGAGCCGCACATCAAGGGCTGAGGGCGAACTGCGGAACTCCGGCCTGCACGCCTTCGAGTACGGCCTGCCGTACGACAGGCTGGTTGAACCGCAGCGGCGACTCGTCACACAGGATTTCCATGCCGACCAGCGCCGACAGGGCGGCGGCCGCCTGGCTGTCCGGCAGACCGGCCAGGTCGGCCACAGCGTGGAACTCGGCCGCGTGGTCGAGCGTCGCGACCGCCCTCGCCAGCGCGGCGGCCCCGGGACCCGCGTGGCGCAGCTGGCCGGCCACCCACCGCTCGATGGAGGTGGACCGCTTCCCCGCGCCCTGCGCCTTCATGCGCTCGGTGAGCAGAAACGTGTTGCCGCCCGTCTCGCGCAGGCACGAGGCGATGAACGCGGGCTCCGGTTCCGCGCCGAGCAGCTCGGCGGCGAGGGCCGCCGCCGCCTCGCCGGGCAGACCACCCAGGCGCACGAGGCCGAAGAGCGAGCAAAGCGACTCGAGCAGCTGATCGTCGCCGGCCGGGACGCCGGTCGCCCTGGTCGCGGCGACCAGGAGGGGTACCCGCTCGATGCGCCTGGTCAGGTAGGCCAGCCAGCGCAACGAGCCGGGGTCGCACCACTGCAGGTCATCGATGGCGATCAGCAGCGGTACACGCTCCGCGAGCCGCACGGCAAGCCGGTACAGCGCGTGCAGCGCGTCAGGACCACCCGACGACGGCCGGTTGTGCCAGACGATGTCGGCCGCGGGCTCGACCGTCCCGCTGAGCAGTTGCTGCCGCTCCTGCGCCGGCAGACAGTACAGGATCGGCTCGAAGATCTGCCGGGCCACGCCGTAGTCGTACTCGCGCTCAAGCGGATGCGCCTGCGCCCAAGCCACCTGGAATCCGCGCATGTCAGCCAGTGCCTCCACCCCCCTCAGCAGCTGGGTCTTGCCGGCACCCGGCACGCCGTCGAAGAGCAGGCTGCCACCGGTGCCGGACTCGGCGGCGGCCATGGCCGCTCCAGCGGCCGCGAGCTGATCGTCCCGGCCGAGGCAGCGCAGGCGGGTGACCGGCTTCCTGGTCTCCACCGGTGCCGGCGGCAGGTCGAGCTCGGAGGTCTGCGAGAGGATGTCCGCCTCGAGTTTGCGCAGCTCAGGCCCGGGATCGACACCCAGCTCCTCGGCCAGATAGCGACGTGCCTCGCCCAGTGCGGCAAGGGCGTCGCCCTGCCTGGACGAGCGATAGAGGCCCAGAGCGAGCAGCCGCCAGCCCTCCTCGCGGGTGGGTTGGGCGCGCGCGTGCGCTTCCAGCTCGGGTACGGCCTCGGCGTGCCGGCCCAGGGCGAGCAGGGTGTCGAGTCTGCGTTCCGTCGCCCCGAGCTGGAGTTCCTGCAGCCTGGTCACCTCTCCCCGCGCCCACAGGGTGTGCGCGAACTCGGCGTAGGCCGGACCGCGCCATAGGCTGAGCGCCTCGTCGACCAGACCGAGGGCGGCACGTGGATCGGCGGCCACTCTCGCCTGCTGCAACAGCCGTTCGAACATGGCCGAGTCGAGTGCCGCCTCGTCCACACGCAGGACGTAGCCGCGCGGCTCGGTGATCAGCACGGACGGCCGGCCAGGTTCCCGGGTCAGCGGCTCGACCACGCGACGTAGCCGGCAGATGAACGTACGCAATGAGGACAGCGCCTGCGGTGGCGGGCAACCCTCCCAAAGATCGTCTATCAGCCGGTCGACGGGAATGACCCTCCCGGGCGACAGCAGTAGCCGGGCGAGAACCGCCCTGTTGCGTGGCGTGCCCACATCCAGGCGATCATCCCCTCGCCACACCTCGACAGTTCCGAGCACGCCGAAACGCATCGGCCGCATCGTTGACCCCCCAACGGTTCCGATCTGAACGGAGGCCATGGTGAGGGGGGCCGGTAGACATTTCATAGACGAAGAGTCAACGATCCGTCTATCACCCGGCGCCTCACGGCGCCCGGGTGCTGAAAAGCTCCGCACGGGCTGGGTGGCCCGCGTGGTGGGTGGGAGGGCACCTGGGGTGTGTTTCCACGCTCCGGGGGCAAGGCCCGTCTGGTCATCCAGGTGAACGCGGTCTCACCGCGAATCAGGACACCCTGCTCATGGCTTCAACGAGGAGTGACGGTACGCCGGGGTTGATCTTGTCAATGGTCCGGTCACCGACTGTCAATGCCGTCCTGCGAGGCTCCTGCCCGTCCGTTGAGAACAACCTCAAGGAGAACCGATGAGCAGAGAGATCGAGTTGACCGACGCCGAACTCGCGTCCGTCGCTGGTGGTGTGTGGCCGGAACTGGACTTCAGCCTGCCGGACTACATCGAGATCGGCCACGGCAGGGGATGCCTCTGCCCGGGTCGGCCGAATCTCTACTAAGCGGTACGAGGAGACCCGGGTGAGGGGCTCGGGTCAGCGTTGAGAGGCTCCACCCCTGTTTGACCCCAAGGGCTGGAAAGAGTGCCGCCGGGACAACCCGGCGGCACTCGTCATGCGAGGAGTCAGTGGCATGCGACACGTGTACCGCAAGGAAGCGCTACGACATCGCCGGCGAGCGCAAGCCCAAGGGCCTTCATCCAGCGAGATTCCCCGAAAGTGGATCGGCGCCCTGTGGGCGGTGATCGCCGCGCTGATCCTTGCCCTGGTCGTCATGAGCCTGCGGGTGGCGGGGCAGCTGTGAGAAAGGTTCGGCTGGTCCAGCAGAGCACGGCGGTGGACTGCGCGGCCGCCTGCCTGGCCATGGTCCTCAACTACCACGGCCACGGGGTGTCCCTGCGCGATGTGCGGGACAGGACGGGGGTCGGCAGGGACGGGCTCTCGGCGCGTGATGTCATGCGCGCCGCCCGAGGTTATGGGCTCAAGACGAAGGGTTTCTCGCTGGAACCGCAGGCGATAGCCGGCAAGCCGCTCCCAGCCATCGCGCACTGGCGGTTCGAGCACTTCGTGGTGGTGGAAGCGTGGACCCCGCGCAAGGTGACCATCATGGACCCGGCGGCGGGAAGGATGGCGCTCAGCAGGAGGGAGTTCGCCAGGGACTTCACCGGTGTGCTGCTGACTTTCGAACCAGGACCTGGTTTCACCAGGAAGGCCCAGGCTCGCGGGTGGTGGCGCTCGCCCGTGGTGCGGGAGACCGTACGCGGCAAGAAAGGGCTGTTCGCGCAGATCGTCGCCGCATCAGCGCTGCTGCAGGTGATCGGGCTGCTGCTGCCTGCGGCCTCCGGCGTGATCATCGATCGGGTGTTGCCGAGAGGCGATGGAGGGTTGCTGGCGTTTCTCGGAGTCATGCTCGCGGTCGGAGTGCTCACCCATCTGGCTGTGGGGCAGTTGAGGACGTTGCTGCTCGCGATGTTGCGCACCCGCATCGACGGGGAGATGACCGAGGGGATCGTCGCCCATCTGCTGGCGCTGCCGTACCGGTTCTTCGCCCTGCGGGGAGCGGGGGACCTGGTGACCCGTACCTCCAGTATTGCTCAGGTCCGCGCCCTGCTCAGCGGGCAGATCGTCGCGGCGATGCTGGACGGGCCCATGGCCGTCGGCTATCTCGTCATCGTGCTGGCGATGGAACCGAGCTTCGGTCTCGGCCTGATCGCGATCGCCGGCCTGGAGATCCTCGCGCTGGTGCTCACCCAGCGCCGGGTCAGCGAGCTCATCACCCGCGAGCAGATCGCCCAGGCCGACGCGCAGACCAAGCTGATCGAATCCATCAAGGGCATGGAGAACCTCAAGGCGGCCGGCGCCGAGCCGCGCGCGCTGAGCCGGTGGCGGGAGGCGTTCGCTCGTCAGCTCGCCGCCGCACAGCTCGGCGGGCTGACAGCAGGTACGGTCACCTCGGCCACGGCGACAGTGCGGTTCGCGGCCCCGGCCGCGTTCTTCTGGATGGGTGCATGGCAGGTCCTGTCCGGGAGCCTGAGCCTGGGACAGGTCCTGGCGCTGAACGCGATCGCCCTGGCGGCGCTCACCCCGCTGGGGTCGTTGATGGGCAGCCTGCACCAACTCCAGGCCGTGGGTGCGCACGTAGAGCGGCTTGACGACATCGTCACCACCCCGCGCGAGACATTTCCGGCCGGGGCGGAACGGCCGGAGGCCGTGGGGTTCATCCGGCTGCGCGACGTCAGCTTCCGTTACGACCAGCGTTCCCCGTGGATCCTGCGCAGTATCTATCTGAGCATCAGCCCGGGAGAGAAGATCGCCCTGGTCGGCAGCTCCGGATCGGGCAAGAGCACGCTAGCCCGACTTCTGCTGGGCCTCTACCAGCCGGATGAAGGCGACATCTTCTACAACGGGCAGCTCGCCTCGCAGCTCGACCTCCGGCACCTGCGCAGCCGTTTCGGCATCGTCAATCAGGAGCCCGTCCTGTTCAGCGGGTCGATCAGGGAGAACATCTGCCTCAACGACCCTGACGCCTCCCACGAACGCATGGTACGAGCGGCCCGGCTGGCCCACATCCACGACACCGTCGAGGCCATGCCGATGAAGTACGAGACCATGCTCACCGACGGCGGGCTGATCTCCGGTGGACAACGGCAGCGCATCGCCCTGGCGCGAGCCCTGCTCACCGAACCGGACGTGCTGCTGCTGGACGAGGCGACCAGCCATCTGGACACCACGACCGAGGCCATCATCGAGCACCACCTCAGCCATCTGCCCATGACCCGCATCGTGATCGCGCACCGGCTGAGCACGGTCCGGGACGCCGCGCGGATCTTCGTGATCGACGAGGGCAGCGTCGTGGAGGTCGGCGACCACGCCCATCTCATGAGCCAGCGAGGTCGATACGCGGCGCTGGTCGGCCATGACGCCCCCGCCGGTCAGGCGTGAGCGCTTCGAGTGGCCTGCTGGGCCGCGCGGTGGAGCTTGAGCAGCTTGACGAATGGAGCGCTGGTTCCGCCCGCTTGCCGAGTAGGATCTCGCGCGCGCGGAATCCAGCCGGGCGCGCATCTGCACAGTGAGGAAGAACATGAAGGACGCGGTAGCCGGACCCGACGGCGCGAAGATCCGGTGGGTCGAGATCGGGGGCGACGAACCGGCGCGGGTGTGTGTTCACGGCGCCGGAGCCCAGGCGGCGGCGTACTTCACCCACGTGATGACCCTGCCATCTGTGGCCCGGCGGCGGACACTGATGATGGACCTGCTGGGGTTCGGGCTCAGCGACCGGCCTGCCGATTTCGGCTACCAGCTGGAGGATCACGCCGACGCGCTGGCCAGGGCGCTTGACGCCGCGGGCGTCAGCGGGGCCGAGGTCATCGGGCACAGCATGGGCGGCGCCGTGGCGATCGTGCTGGCCGCCCGGCGGCCGGATCTGGTGTCGCGGCTGGTCCTGGCCGAGGCCGTGTTGGATCCGGTGCCGCCGCCCGCGCCCGGCACGCTCGGCGTCACCAGCTTCACCGAGGCCGAGTTCGCCGAGGGCGGGATGGCGCAGATCCTTGAGAAGGTCGGGCCGTTGTGGGCCGCGACCATGCGGCTGGCCGATCCCGTCGCGCTGCACCGCAGCGCGTACGGCTTGCGCGCCGGGACCAGCCCGTCGGCCAGGAAGCTGCTGATGGAGCTGACGATCGCGCGCACGCTCCTGGTCGGGGCCTTGTCCCAGCCGCTGGAGGGAAGGGCGGAGTTGGAAGCGGCGGGTGTGCGGGTCGTCACCGTCGCCGACGCCGATCACAATGTCATGCTCGACAACCCGCAGGCGTTCGCGGCCACCCTCGACGGCTCGCAGGCGCCTGGATCTCGCGGATGATCTGGATGAACGTCCGTACCCGGGCGTTCTCCTCGCCTGCCCGCCACGACAACCCGTGTTCGATGGGAGGTGTGGCGGACGGCAGGCCACGATGATGACGTCGCCGCCCGGATCGTCCTGGACTACCGGCCCGCCGGATAGCCTCAGCCGACCGCTTCGCGCATACGCCGCAGGATCTCTTCGAGGATCGGACCGGACGTCGCAAAGTTTAGCCTGGCGAAGCCCTCGCCGCCGGGCCCGAAGCTGGGGCCGCTGCTCAGCATGACCTGCGCCCGCTGCAGGAAGAAGGCGCTCGGGTCCGTGCCGAGTGCGAGCTCGTTGCAGTCGAGCCAGGCCAGATAGGTCGCCTCGGGGGCGTAGGCGCGGATTCCCGCGGGCAGGGACTCGGCGAGCAGGCGGCGGTTGCGGGCGAGGGTGGCCCGAACCTCGTCGAGATAGGCGTCGCCGTCCTGCCAGGCGGCGAGGGTGGCCAGTACGCCGAGCGAGCTGACCTCCCCGAACAGCAGCGGCGGCTGGGCGGCCAGCGCCTTCTGGACGCGCGTGTCGCCGACGTGCGCGACCGAGCACCGTAGCCCCGCCAGGTTGAACGCCTTGCTGGCCGAGGTCAGCGTCACGGTGCGCGCCGCGACCTCGGGATCCAGCGAGGCGAAGGGGATGTGGGTGAAGGGGTCATGCGCGAGCTCCGCGTGGATCTCGTCGGAGATGACGAGGAGGTCGTGCCGGTCGGCGATCTCCGCCACGCCGGCCAGCTCGTCGCGGGTGAACACCCGGCCGGTCGGGTTGTGCGGGTTCACCAGGACAAGCACCCGGCAGCCCTGCCTGGCCACGTCCTCGGCCAGCCGGTCGAGGTCGAAGCCCCAGCCCGTGCCGTCGTCGAGCATGGGGATGGGGACGAGCCTGCGGTCCATGTCCGTCAGCGTCTTCAAGAACGGGGAGTAGGCCGGCGTGTGCATGGCCACCGCGTCACCCGGCTGGGTCATGACGTGAAGGACGACCTGGAGCGCCTGGATCAGCTCCGTGAAGACGTGGACCCGCGCCGGGTCGAGGGTGAAGGCGTAGCGCTGCCGCATCCGCTCGGCGAAGGCGTCCCTGAGCGGGTTCAGCGCGGGCTGGTCGTCCCAGACCGGATATCCCAGGTCCACCTCGATGGCGTGAGCGAGCGCGTCCCGGACGGCAGGCGGCACGGGGAAGTCCATGTCGGCGATCCACGTGGGCAGCACGCCCGGCCCGGCGGCGGCCCACTTCACTCCCGGACGCCTGCGCAGAGCGTCGAGGTCAAGGTTGTCGAACAAAGGAACGCTCCATTCCTTTACCCACGGTGACAATTGGTTGGATATTAGCCCATTGACGTCATCGAGCTCCGGCCGCGCTCGTGGGAGCCGCCGTGTGGCCGCCTATCGAGAAAGGTGTGCGCACCCCGTCGGCCTATCAGACCGCCCTGCGCTTGGAACGTGCCGAACTCCGGCAGGGCGCCACCACCGAGGTCGCTGCCCGGGAGGCCGGATTCGGGGATACCCGGATGCCGCGCAGGTCGCGGGCGTGGGCGGCGGCTTCGGCTCGCCCATGAATCGGGAGGCGCCCAGGGTCTTTCGTCAGACCCAGCGGAGTTGCGGGCGTCAGCCGTACGTTGCGGCTGTCGCGTGGAACAGCGCGGCGCCGACGATTTCCCTGGAACGCGCGCACGACCTGCCTTGGCCGCCTCCGTTCGGCGCCAGTGATCAGGACAGGACGGAGGAGAAGCCGTCGAGCCGTACCCACGTGATCTTGCTGGCACTGGTGCCGCCGAGCACGATGAGGGTGCCCCTGACATCGGCCTCCACCCGGCACACGCTCAGCCCGTTGTGGTTGTTGCGCGGGCACAGTCCGCGGGTCAGTTTCGGCACCGGCAGTCCGGCGGGCAGGGTGCCCAGCGGGCTGTCGCTGGTGTAGGAGACGTGGGCGCCGCCGCGTAGCTGCAGGAAGTCGGTGCCCGCGACGCGCACCACGCGCGCCTGGGGCGGTGCGTCGGCGAAGGGCTTGGCGGCGCCGGTGAGCGTGATGGGTTTCCAGGGGAACACGACCTCGACACCGGAGGCGGCCGCGTCGGCTGGAGCGGCGGCGAGGGTGACGGCTGGCAGGGCGACGGCCGCGGTGAGCAGGGTGCGGCGGGTAGGGGATCGCATGGGGTATCCCGTCACTTCCAGGGAGCGGTGAAGCTGTCGAGGTCGATCCAGGACAGCGGGTGGGCGGAGCCGGCGCCATAGACCCGGAGCTCGCCGGACGGGGTCGCCTCGACCTGGCAGGCGGCGTTGCCGTAACTCATGTTGCGCGGTACGGCGGCGCGCACCGGCAGGCTCGGGGTCAGCCAGGGCGGCAGGTCGGCGACGACGGACGGCCCGGTGAGGCCCGGGCAGCCGAGCGAGCCGCGCAGCTGGAGCTGGGTCAGTCCGCCGACGCTGATCAGCCGGGCCCTGGGCACCCGCGCGCCCGTGTGGCCCTCGAACCCGGGGGCCAGCGCGAGCTTGCTCCAGTCGGCCAGCACCTTCACGCCCTGCACCGGCGGATCGGAGGTGAAGGCGCACACGCTTGCCTGCCGTCCCGACGGGGCGTCGCCGCTGAAGCCGAACAGCAGACTCACCCGATCCCCCAGCGGCTCGACGGCCAGCCCCTCGGGTTCGCGGCGTGGGAGGCCGGGCAGCGCGGTGACGGGGGTGACGGCCGGGGTGCGGCCCGGGTCGCGCCAGGAGACGAGCGAGATGCGGGCGTTGCTGTTCTCGTAGGAGTCCGACGGGTCACCGTTGTAGAGGTAGAGCAGGTCGCCGACGGTGGCGAACCCCTGGAAGGTGCCCACGACAGAGGGCGGGTGCGCAATGGTGGCGGCGGGGGTTCCGGAGACCTTGCCGGTGGCCGGGTTGATGGGGTGGCGGCTGTAGAAGTAGCCGGAGGGGGTGCGGTAGCGGAGCGTGAGCCAGTTGCCGATCGGGTCGACGGCGGGGGCGCAGGTGAGGGTGTCAGGGTCGGGCGAGTAAGGCTTGGTCAGGACATCGGAGGTCATGTCGATGCTCTGGCCGGGCAGGTACGGGAAGCGGGTGACCCGGGTGCCGAAGCCCTTGCGGACCGGTCCGGCCTCGCACCACAGATGGGTGCGGCCGCCGATGTGCTGGGCGCCGATCTGGTAGCCGTGTCCGAAGCCGTCCAGGTGCATCCAGTCCAGCACCTTTCCGGTGGTGCGGGAGACCCGGTTGACGCAGAGGTTGCCCAGCTCGTCGGCGGTGTTGGCGTCGCGTAACTGGACGAGGTACAGCTCGTGGGTGACCGGGTCCACGGCCGGCGACTGCATGGCGGGCCCGTGATGCAGCCTCGTGTCCGCCAGCACGCGGGTCCAGGGGCCGGATAAGTCGAACATGCGGGAGATCGTACAAGGGATGATCAAGGCGGAGGCGGCGGGATCGTGTGGCTGAGCCGTACCGCCTCGGCGCAATCGGCCGCCCCCTCCTTGGCCGCCATCGCGGACTTGGCCTGCTCGGTCATGTACGGCTCATCGCAGATCCTCGGCATGGAGTCGCCGCCCATCAGCCCGAGGAACGCCTGCGCCTGCTCGACCTCCTCCGGCAGACCGCCTCCGGAGAACTGGTCCACGGTGGTCAGCGCCGTGGCCAGGCACATGAACCAGACGACTCCCAGGACCGCCAGCTTGACCCCGCGCAGCGTTCCCTTCCGATAGAGAACGAACCCGACGACCGGCAGGGCCACCGCTCCGACAAAGCTGCCGATGGTGAACAGGAACACCATGGCGGCCAGTCCGGCCAGGATCGCTACGAACCCGCCCGTCCCCATCCCGCCCAGCGCCTGCTGCACCGCCCCTGCGCCCTGATCGCCCCAGACCTGGCGGTTCTTTTCCGCCAGCTCATCGATGACGCTCGACCCGCCGCCAGGTGGAGGGGCGGTGTTGGGCAGCCTGGGGGCGGACATCTGGGGCGGGGTGCTGGGGATGTGGTGGTCGCGGTAGACGCCACCGGACGCGTCGCGTACGTGGTCTCTCCATTGACCGTTCTCGCTCCACCGGGTCTTGCCCTGAGGGTCTTGGCGCCAGCCGGGTTCATACATGTCGGTCCTCTTCAGGGGCGGTGTGGGGACAGGCGTGTCGGTGGGGGGTGCGCGTCGTCTCTCGTGGACGCGGACATCGTGCGTGTTCGGGGTGGCCGGCCGGTTCGCACCCGCGCCAGGAGGGGGTGCGAGCCCCGCGTCGTTCCCTGTGCGGGCCGTCGGGGGCGGTCAGGCCGAGGAACGCCCCGTCGAGCCATGCGACCGCATGACCGATGGATCGCCCCTGACGGGGCGGGAGGGTCAGCGGGTGGCTTCGGTGGCCTCCCTCGTGGCGGCTTCGGTGGCCTCCCTCGTGGCCTCTTCGACGTCGCGCTGGGCGACACGGGCGCTGCTCACCCTGGCGATCGCCCGTGACTGGTTGATCCCGTAGTTGTCGTTCCACCAGATCCGGCCGACGCCCATGATGTAGCCGTCCGTGATCCGCAGGGTGACCTTGTCACTGCGTCCCTTGCTCCACCCGCCGACCGCCGTCGACTGCAACTGACCGTCGCACACGCCGCGCGTCTGGCTGGGCCGCTGGCAGTGCTTGAGCTGGATGGTCATGTGCTTGGAGTAACCCCATGTCTGGTTGCTGGAGTTGAGGTACGCGCAGGCGACGGCCGTCCGCGAGTCGTAGAAGACGTGGACGTACGCGGCGGTGTCCCCGCTCTGGATGCGCACGGGCGTGTGCAGGATCCGAACGCCCTCACAGCTCGGCGCCGCCTGCGCCGTCTGGGCCGAGGCCGCCGCCGGTGAGGCCAGCAGTCCGGCGGTGAGCAGACCTATGAACGCGGCACGCATGAGCCCTCCTCGTTTCGTTGGCATGCCTGACAGGTTGGCCACGAAACGACAGGGATGGAAGGATCTTGAGACTTGAACTTTCTCACCGCTGATACAGCGCCCTGAGCTGCTGTTTCAGCGGACTGCAACAGTTACACGGGGTACTGGATGAACGTAGATGAAACGGCCGACGCGCTCGGCCGCGCCCTGGATCAGGCCGCCACGGGCTTACGCGAAGCGCTGGAATCCGCAGGGAAACAGCAGAAGTACCTGGTGAATCACGTCAGGAACACCACACCCTCGATGGTGTCGAACTGGTTGTCCGGTCACCGCCAGCTCACCAAGGGCACCAGGCTGCCGGGTGTCGAGGACATGCGCGATGTCGCCACCGCGCTGGGAGTGTCCGGCGATCGTGCCGACCGCCTGCGGGCCATCGGCGAGCGGATCGACGTACTGCGCGGCACCCTGGAGAAGACCGGACGTGGATGGCGCCAGAACGCTGCCACTCGCATCGCCGCCACCGCCTCGACGGAGACTTCGCCGCCCCTGCCCCTTGAGCCGGAGCCCCCTATCGTGGTCGCGCCGGACGTCCTGGATTCGACGCCAGGTGCCGGTGCCGCCGTATCCGACTTCCCCGATGCTTCAGGGGGCTCGCCGTCGAGCGCCGGCGCTGCCACCGCGTCGTTCGCGGGCGCACCGGTGCCCTCTGGCACACCGCTGCCTGCTTCGCCGGAGTCCACGACGACAACGGTCGGCTCCCCCATGCCTCCGCCCGTTGCGGGGCCGGTCCCCGCGTCGCGGAACGGCACCGCGGCATCGGTGACGGCGTCGGCCACGACCGCACCAGCCCGCGCTGCCGAGACGTCGCCGCCAGACGTCGGGCACGCGCATGCCGTAGCCGCGCGAGGAGCCGAGCCCGAGCGTGAACCCGGAGGCGCGGTCGGTGCCCGGGGCAGGGGCCGCCGGACGGTGCCGCTGACACACGCCGCGCTGGCCGCCGCCGTACTGGCGGGGCTGGCGTTCTACGGCGGCACGGTCTTCGGCGGGACCGACCGCCGCGCCGGCGAGGGCACGGAACGCTGCGGCGAGTGGACGCCCGCCGGTCAGGGTGTGCAGCTGCAGGCCTGCATCAAGGTCAGCGACGAGACCCTGATGGTACGGACGCGGCTGCGGGGGCCCGTCGGGATCAAGACCGACATGGCCGTCCAGCTGTACGACCCGATGACCGAGTTGCCGGTCTCCCAGCAGCTCAAGTGCCACAAGATGTACATCACCGTGCCGGGGCAGGTGCAGTCATGCGGGTACTTCGCCGTCCGGACGCTCTCGGGGCGTGACTACGCCGCGAGGAGCTCCTGGAAGATCGAGGACGGCCCGGGCTTCATCGGCGAGGTCCTCAGCCCCACGCTGCGCTGGTGATGGACCGCACCTCCTGACGGGGCCGTCCACACCCTGGAGGCTCCGTGGAACGCCAGGCCGAACGCCTGGTCGGCTGCCCCCCGGACAAGACGTCTACGGGCCACCTGGATCGGCCGCCGGTCCCGAACCGCAGCGATCTGATCAAGCCATCGCGAGTGCTGATCCGAACCCCGCGATGAAGCATGGGGAGCTGCTTCCGGGGTCAACGGCGACGAGGATGCCGGTGGTCTGCCCCGCGACGGCCCCGACAAGCGCAACAATGGAGATCAGCAGCCTCCGAGGCACCGGCTCGGCGGCGTCCTCCACGAGTACTCATATGCGGTTTGAACCGCATGGATGGAGTTTCGGCAGGTGCACCGGTCATCGACCGCCTGCCGGTGGACATCGGCATCGCCATGCTGGTCCACGCCCCAGTCGCCGGCACGGTGCAGGGCTGACCCGCCCCTGCCGATCCGGGCGGGCAGGGCACCGCCGGGGACGCCCTCCCCGGCGCCTAGCCACCCTCCGAGGCCGGGCTCCGGCGCCTTGGCAGACGTGAACATTGGGTTTTTCCGCCCTCAGAGGGATTTAGTACGGTATATCGTCCACGTTACAGCAGTGACGAAAAGCAACTTATGGTGCTGTCGGAACGAGAGGTACGCTGCTTGAACGACGAGTTCCATCTGGCCATCGAAGCGCTGGCCAAGGAGTACAACCGGCAGGCTGGCGAGCTGCGAGCGGCGTACGGCAAGCTGTCCGAGCTGACGGGGACCGCCGAGTCCGACGACGGCATGGTGAGCGTGACGGTGGGGCCGCGTGGTCAGGTGCAGGACATCAAACTCGACCCCCGGGTGTACCGCAAGCTCTCGCCGTCGGAGCTCGCCCACGCGATCATGGAACAGATCGGCGCCGCCACGGAACAGGTGGCCGGCCAGACGAAGGAGCTCATGGCGCCGTTCATGCCGGAAGGGCTGCCTCTGGAGGAAGTACTGGGCGAGGGGGCGAGCATTGAGGCGTTCCTGCCACAGCCGGTGAAGCTGCCGGCCGAGGAGGGGGGCGCGCGTGGGTAGCGCTCGCGCCCAGGGGTACGAGGCCGTCTTCAGCGGCCTGCGGACGCGTTCCTCGCAGGCCGACTACACCGTCAATTTCCTCTGGGGCCTACGCGACCGGTTGAACGCGACCTTCTACCAGGAGGGCAACCCACTGGGGAACGACCAGTACGGCGCGGAGCTGGAGAAGAACCGTTACACGATCGAGGACGCCGTCTTTGGCGCCTTCGACAACTACATCCGGGAGATGGAGGACCTGCGCGACGGATTGCGGGGCAACACGAGGAACTACCAGGACGCCGAAGGTTACGGCGACTCCGGCTACGGAGACTCCGGCTACGGGGACCCTGGCTACGGCGATTCCGGCTACGGAGACTCCGGCTACGGGGACCCCGGATATGAGAACCCCGGCGGCTACGGCGGCACCCAGGACCTACCGGACGTGTCCCTGGACAACCTGGGAAGCGCCAACGGCGATCCGGCCCCCCCGCAGGGTTGGTGAGCTTACTTTGGGGTTCGACGGTTTCCTCGTGCCCGATTGGGCCAAACCCTTTGTCGGCTATGCCGTCGGCATGGACTGGCCCGAAGGCGACGAGGACGGCTGTTTCCGGCTCGCCGACGCGTGCGCGGCCACCGCGCAGGACATCCTGGACGAGCGGGGCATGTCGGTCTTCACCCGGGTGGGCGACGACTGGGACGGCGACGCGCTGAAGGAGTTCGTCAAGCGGGTCCAGGACGTATCCGATCCGGCGCTGGCGAAGCTCATCGAGGAGCTCGTCTCAGCTGCTTTTCATTACAACGATCTCGGCGTCCAGGTCCAGTACACCAAGCGGATGATCGAGGTCTCGGTCTGGTTCCTGATCTTCCAGATCATCTGGTTGCTGGCCGCTGCCGTCGGCCCCTGGGGCCCGGCGGCCACGGCCATGGTCGGCGCAAGGGTGCAGCTGACCCGGCTGGCCATCGCCCAGCTCGGCAAGCGGTTGCTGATCAACATCGGCCTGTTCGGCGGCCTGATGGGCGGCATGGACCTGGCGGTGCAGGCCTCCCAGTCCCGGCGCGATCACCTCGACTGGGAACAGATCATGACGTCGGCCGGCACGGGAGCCGTCCTGGGCGCCTTCCTGACGGGCTTCACCGGGATCGTGCCCGCCAGGTCCATGCTTGGGCTGATGGGCCGGTCGGGCATGGCCAGCGTGGCCACGGACCTGACCGTGCAGCTCTCCAGCGGACAGCCGATCGACTGGGACAGGCTGGTCAAGAGCTTCACCTCGGGCGTGGTGGGCGGCGCGGACGCGCACTGGGCGAGCTGGAGCCCGTTCGCGCACGGCAAGTCAAGCGCGGGCCCGGCCGGCGACAACCCTAACCCCGCCCACGGCTCCTACTCCTGGTCCTCGCACTCCTCCTCGTCCTCGCACTCCTCCTCGTCCTCGCACTCCTCCTCGTCCTCGCATTCCTCCTCTTCCTCCATTTCCTCGCACTCCTCGTCTCATACGGCGGACGGCTCGGGCGGCCTTCCGTCCGGGCATTTCCCGCAAAACTCCGCCGCGCAGTTCCTCAACCATGCGGGCGGCGACAGCACCACGCTCGCCGGCGCCGCGGCCAAGCAGGACCTGTCCTTCAAAAGCGCACTCGGCGTCGACGCCCTGATCAACGGCTCGCATCACGTGGATCTGCCCGGCTCCGCCCACACGGGCGACGGCGCGCTGCCCGGCCCGGCCCACACCGGGGACAGCGCGTTGCCCGGCCCATCCCGTGCGGGCGACGGCCCCGTGCACGCCGGCGCGAAGCCGGCCGGCCTCGGCCCCGCTTCCCTGGCCGGTCAGTCCCCCGGCCCGTTTCGGATCCTGGAAAATCCCGGCAAGTCGGGCGACGGTTACGTGAGCGGGGGCCTCTGGGGCAAGTACGGCGCGGCAGGCGTACTGATCAGGGGCATCGACGAGCACGGCCAGCCGCGCTACCTGCTCATGCAGCAGAGCCAGTACGTCTCCAACGCCGGCAAGTGGCAACTGCCTGGCGGAGCCCTCGACAGCCTCGAAAGCCCCGTGCACGGCGCCGCCCGCGAGCTCAGCGAGGAACTGGGCGTCAACCAGACCTACCTCAACACCCTGAAGCTCAAGGGCGAGCACGCGGTGGAGGTTGGGGGCGGCGGCTGGAAATACACCAACCTGGCCGCCGAGGGGCCGATGTTCGCCCCGAAGCTCGACACGTTCGAGACCAGCGGCGCCAGTTGGCTCACGCTGAAGGAGCTCAGCTCCATGGCGAACAACGGCCAACTGCATCCCGCCCTGGCCAAGGCCCTGCCGGACTTGCTGGCCCTGTATCACAAGGACGCGAGCACGGACCTCGCCGCCACGCCCGCGACCCCGCCGAAGGACCATTACACCGCGTCGGGAACAACGCGCCAGCTCAAGCCCCCGGTAGATTTCGGCACACACGCCGTATCCGGCGATGGCGTTCCCACCCCCTGGCAGACGCCCCACGGCAAGCCGGCGACCTCGCCCCCCGCCTACTCCGGGCTCACCAGCGACGGGCCGAGCCCGTCGCTTGGGCAGACCATCCGCCGCACAGAGTCGGGCCTGTACTACACCGCGGCCGCCCCGCATGTCCCCCTGGACGCGCCCTTCGGCGCCCGCCTCGTCGCTCCCACGTTCGGGAAAGCGATCTGGACAGGGGTCTTCAACGACATGTCGCGGTCCGAGCAGGCGGCGGCCGACCATTACTCCGGAAGCGGATATAAGGAGATGAACGGTTACCTGCGCAAGGGCGACTCCGCCCTCTACGGCGAGACGTCGCGCGAGATCGCGAAGAGCAAGCAACGCGTCATCGCGCAGATCGAGGCCCTGAACGGGGTCCTACACCGCCAGCCGGTCCCCGAGACGATCGACGTGTTCCGGAATCTGCGGCTCACCTCGGACCTGTTCACCGTGCCCGTCCACGAGCTTCCGGGAACCGTGCAACGCGACCCGGGCTTCTTCTCGACGAACCTCGGCGACAAGCCGGTGTTCTACGGCGATGTCACCCTGCACCTGCGCGTGCCCGAGGGCACCCCGGCCTTCTATCTGGAGCTGATCAGCCACCTGGGTGAGCGGGAACTACTGTTGGGCACCGGCATATCATGGTTCGCGGAGGATGTGAAACGGCAGGACGGCAAGTGGCACGTCTACGGCTGGGTGCTGCCCGAGGAGTCCGGCGGCTGATGAAGGAGACGAAGAATTGTCGTTGAAAGACCAGCCCGCCTTCCAGACCGTCCAGGCTCCGGACGCCTACCCGCGCACGACGTCCGCCTCGGTCCGCTACGTCCCGATCGTCAAGGACGGCACCGTCATCGGTTACCTGTGGGCCGCGACCACGGACGACGCGGCGCAGTACGTGCCGCGCGAGCAGGCCGGTGACGCCGCCTTCGACGCCGCCGTCGCCTGGACGCAGCGCCTGCGCTGGGCCAAGGCCAACGGCATCACCCCGCTACAGGCGCTGCGACACTGGGCCGGCGAGATCGAGGACGCCCGAGCGGGCGAGGTTCCGACAGGAGCGCCTTTCGAGCTGCCGTCCCTGGGCATGCTGGTGGAGCTGGCCGCCGCTGAGTGACGTGGGCGGCAATTCACGCCGCACTGTGCCGGTAGCGGAGGCGCTTGATCTGCCAGAAGGCCCGGATGACGCGCTTGTCCAGATCGACGTACATCCATCGCATACCCAGCGGCTCTGACTGCCGAAGACCGAGGGGGAGCGCCACGGACCACCGGGTGCCGTTCCGGTGGCCCTGGACCACATCAAGGGCGGCGCTCCGCGCCATCCCGCTGCTCGTGCACGCCCGGGTAGTGCCCGTAGTGGCGTTGACGCCGGCGCTCGAAGTAGTCCAGGCCCATGGACCACATCCCACCGCCGATCGCAATGCCGAGGCAACAGAGCAAGGCGGACGGCGTGAAGGGCACGTCCAATATCACCAGTAGGACGGCGAACAGGCCACCGTAGACAGGGCCGACGATCAGCGCACCGCGCACAGGATGAGCCGCAACAAGCCGTCGGCCGGCATCCGGCTCGGCACTGCCGCCCAAGAACGCATCCACTCGCCAGAACCAGCCCGCAAGGAGTCTCAACACCTGCACGGACAACCCCCGTTCATGTCTCCGGCGGGGCGCACTCCGGCTGCGAGTGATCGCCGCGCCGAGTGTGTGGGCCGTAGACGATTGAGGTGGAAACCTGATCATCCCGCCCGCCATCGACCCGGGACAAGCCGAGCAGACCAGGGCCCGTTCTCCCTGCGGGCGGGACGACGGCGGACACTCGCTGCACGGGGTGTGCAACCGTGAGCCTTCCACCCGCGTATGGGGTCGAGCGCGAGGCGGCCAGTGTCGCCGCTGAAACCTCCACCCGCATCTCGTGCAGGAGGCGGGGGCGCCGTGCTTCGCGCGGCATGGCGCACGAAGCACGGCGCGTGTACTGCGGCGCCGTCACCTTTTGGCAGGTTCAGCCTTTGTAATCGGTGGTGTGGGTCTCGGAACCGGTCGGCCACAGATATTTGCCGTGGTCCGCGGCCGAATAGTTGCTGTTGCCGTCTCCGGGACGGGCTTGGATGAGATTGCGGCGCCAGGTGGAGCCGCGGGACGATCCGCTCCAGAAATTGCCGTACAGGAAGCCGTACAACTGCTCGAGTTCCGCCGAGAAGACGTTGTCGGTCACGGTGATGTTCCTGGCGTTGTTGGTGACACCGATGCTGACGGCGTATCCCCAGCCGGAGACGTAGTTGTTCGTGAACTTGATGTTCTGGTACATGCCGTTGCCCTGCAGGGCCAGGGCGTTGGTGTTGCCCACCGAGGCCAGGGTGTTGTGGTGGACGGTCATGGGACCGCCGTCGCCTTCGCTCTGCGGGCCGATGCCGTCGTGGTGGTAGACGTCGCGAGCCGTGTCGGCCATGTCATGGATGTAGTTGTTCGTCCAGGTCGACGGGCGGCCGGGGAAACCCGTCACCATTTGCATGCCCGCGTTGCCCCAGATGTCGTTGTGGTCCATGACGGCCACGGCTTCCTTCATCGTCGTGGCGTACTGCCAGGACTTCTTGAAGGGAGTACCGGGCTTGGAGTGAGCCGACGAGACGGTGCCGTTGTTGCCCGGCGGCCTCGAGTAGGAACTCGGCTTGAACGTCGAGTACAGGAACTTGATGCTGGTGTCCGAGTAGATCTGGATGAGGTTGTCGTCGGGGTTGGTGCCCTCGAAAAGACAGCCGACGAACGTGAGATTGTCGCCGTAGATATAGACCTTCAACGCGCGGAACCGCTTGAAGGAGATGACGCTGTTGTCGGGGAACCTGAGCGTCAGCGGTTTGGTGTCGCTCATCTTCGGCGCGTGGTCGGTGAGCTTGCCCGGGTACTTGCCCAGGCCCAGACCTCCGGCGTTGGCCGGTGTGTTGGCGTAGCCGGTGTTCGAGAAGTCCGGCCAGGTCCCGGAACCGTCGTTGGGCCGGGCGTCGATGCCCGGAACCGGCTTCGCCGGCTCGCCGTCCGCGACGGCGCTCGCGGGCAGCACGGGCGCGACGGCGCTCGCGGGCAGGGCGGGCGCGAGGAACGCTAGAGCGGCGACGGCGGCGAGGCCGCTCCGGGTGAACGCGCGGACGAGCGGAGAGCGGAGGCGGTCGTACGCGCCTCGGCGGGATAATCTCTTGATCTTGTACTCCGGTACAGTCGGTTGTGAGCGTTACTGGTGAGGTCGAGGCCCCTGCGCGGTCCGGGAGAGCCCATCTCCTTCAGCCCAGAGGTCCCCTCGACACCAGGAAGTCCTCTGAGGTCGCCGGAAGTTACAGGTGATTTCTCATGACCCACACGCCGCAGGACGCAGCTCGCTCGGCGGGGTTCGCGCTCGCAGCCGGATTCGCCCGCCCTCGTCCGCTCCATCCTCCGTGACCAGCGGCGATGATCACGAAACACTACACCAACAAGATCGTTGACACCATGTACAACAATCTGTGACGCCATGAGGACGCGGCGGCCGGCATGCCCTGGGGTGGCCCACGGGCGCTGCTTGGCCCCGCTACCCGGCCAGTGGCCGGACCTCACCATGCAGGCCGTCGCGACAGGGTGGGACGGCGTGCACGTCAGCCGCGCCGGTGACCCGTTGTCGATGTCTTTGTATCGAAGCCTCTTGTGATCAGCCACATGGCCAGGACCAGGCTTTGTACGGCCAGCGGTGCATTCATGGTCAGGTAGAGCGGTGTGACGACATCAGTCACACCAAACAGCACCAAGAAGCTCGCCAACATGGCCGATCCGGCCCCAAGAAGTCCCCACACGGACAGCCAACGAGGGACGAGTCTCGACCGATAGAGAACGCAGAACAACAGGAGATCTCCGAGGCTCAGCGAGATGATCAATGCGACGTGGTTGACCAGGTCGCGAGCCGTCCGCAACAACTCACCCAAGACCTCGAGGTGGGGTGCGCCCGAGGTTCCGGCTTGGGAGAACTCCCGACCCAGCACGAGAAACAAAGGCAGGAGAATCACGCCCGTGAAATGGAACATCGCTGCTATCAGCCTGAATCCGAGGAAGCCCAGACTGAGCGCTTCGTTCTCCACCCTCAATGCCGGATACAGGTAGAGCGCGAACCCGACATAGGCGGGGATCATGATGAACTGAGCGACTGCGCCGACGATGACCTGGCCCTCATGTGCGGAAATGAGGACGAGATAGTGCGGCTCCTCGAGGGCGGGCACGACACTTAACACGCCTGCGATCACGCCCACGATGACCAGCACGCCCGCACCTGCGGTTGCTCGCCTGTTGGTATTCATAACACGGTCCCCGTATATGTCAGCGCGGACTTTCCGCACCCGTCCTTACACCCGTAAGGACGCGCTGCCGACGCTACCCTTACATGCGTAAGGCCGCAAGGGTTCTACTGCAGAAGGAGGTCCGGGTGTCCGAGCGTCGACACCCGGCCCACCGCTCAGCCCGCAGCGCGTGATCGAGGCAGCGGTGGCCGCCGCGCGTGCGGCCTGGGGCCGTTCTCGTGCGCACCCGCCACACGGACCGTGAGACACGGGAGCCCATGATCAGGTCTAGCATTGGCCGATGCTCGTGGTGCTCGTGAACGGCCTACCTGGGGCAGGCAAGACCACTCTCGCCAAGCCGCTCGCCGACGAGCTCGACCTCCCCCTGCTCAGCAAGGACCGGATCAAGGAAACCCTCGCCGACACACTCGGCGTGACACCACCGGCAGGCCTCACCGCCCGCGCATGGAGCCAGAAACTCGGTGTCGCAGCAGGCGAGACCTTGTGGGCACTGCTCTGCGACGCCGGCCAGGGAGCCGTACTCGAAAGCTTCTGGCTCCGGAACCTACGCCCGGTCGTCACCGCAGGACTCCATCGCGCGGGAGCCGGGACGGCACACGAAGTCAGGTGCGTGCTCCCGCTCCGTGTCGCGCGCCAACGCTACGAGGAACGAGAAGCACGCAGACACGCGATCCACCTCGGCGCCATCGTGGGCGATCTCCAGTGGAAAGAACTCGAACGCCAAGCCCAACCGCTCGATCTTGGCCACACGTACGACGTGGACACCACCCGACCCGTGGACATCCCTCGACTGGCGAAGCAGATCCGCCAAAGAGCCGGCCGGAAGAACGCCTCCGACGGGGCCACTCCAGCTCCGAACTGAGCAGGCAGGGTCGGCGGTGGCCAGCAGGCCGACAGCCATTCGGTTTCAATGACTGTCGGCGAGGGGTCGCAGGGAATCACGCCGCCCGGTCGTGGACGGTGACGGCGTAGCCATCCGGATCGGCGAAGGTGAACGTACGGCCGAACGGTCCGTCGAAGGGCTCGACGAGGATCGGCACTCCGGCGGCCGCCATCTTGTCGTGGAGAGGCTGGGAGTCCTCGGCCTTGATCCAGATCGCGACTCCCCAGCCGAGGCGATCGACGGCGTCGAGGTCGACGAGCGGCTCGCGGACGGCGAAGGGGATGGGCTCGGTGTCGAACACGACGGCGTGCGGCGGGCTGACCGGCGCCCGCTCCAGCCCGAGGTAGGCCGCATAGAAGTCGGCAGAGGCCTCCAGGTCGCGAACCTGGACGGCGATGAAGTCGGGACCCATGGTGTCCTCCTGGGACGGTATCGTTGTATCAGTCTTCCTGAGACTATATCAGGCAGCCTGATACTTGCAAAGGAGAACGCGGTGGCGGATCGGCCGGGATATCTGATCAAGCGCGCCCAAGCGGTGCTTCACCAGGCCATGCTGGACGCCCTCGCCCCGCACGGGCTCACAGTCTCGCAGTACGCGGTGCTCGCCGCCCTGGGCCAGGACCCCGGCCGGTCCAACGCCGACCTGGCCCGTCAGGCGTTCGTGACGCCGCAGAGCATGAACACCGTGCTGCGCGAACTCGAGGACCGCGAACTACTGAGCCGCCGGCCGCATCCCCAGCACCGCAGAGTCCTCCAAGCCGAGCTCACCGCCACCGGCACTCGACTCCTGGCCGACGCCGCAGCCGCCGTCGACCTCGTCGAGGCGCGCATGCTCTCCAGCCTCTCCCCTCAGGCCCGGACGGAGCTTGCGGACGCACTCACGGCCTGTGTCGACGCCCTGACCTCCGGGGCGACGACCGGCTCCGACTGAACGTCACGGCGGGCCCGCACCAGCCCGTGCGCGCGCGCCACCGCGTTGAACACCTCGGTGTTCAACCTGGCCATCGCGCTCGGCGCCCTGTTCGGAGGCATCGTCGCCGACAACGTGGCCATCGCGGGGGTTCTGTGGTTCGGGGCGGTCCTCGCCGTTCTCACCTCCCTGGCCGTCGCCCGCGTGCGCGAGTCCGGCTGACGACGAATGCCGGAGTGAGCCCGGACCTTGCGCCTGGTTCGGGCGCAAGGTCCGGGTCGGACGAATCCGACGCAGGCGACATGGCCTCCTATCGCCACGGCCTTGAGCGACTGCTCCAGCAGTCCGGCGACGTCGATGACGCGGTCGGCGCCCTGCCCGCCGGTCAACTCCCGAACCCTGGCGGGCCAGTCGGGCGTGGCCCGGTAGGCGCACGGACTCAGCCGTCGATGCCGGACTCGGCGGCCAGCGGGACCTCGCCTGCGGTCTTGCTGAAGCCGAGAGCCTCGACGATCAGGCCGTCGCGCACCCGCATGACGTTCACGCCGCTGACCCAGTCGGCGTCGCCGGGGCCGAAACGGTAGTGCCAAAGGATCGTCGCCCGGTCTCCGGCGACCACGACCTCTTGAGGCTGGAACTGGGTCGTGCGGTCCTCCACGAGCGCCCGCCACCAGGCCAGGCAGGCCTCGCGGCCCTCGACGCGCTCCCCTGTGGGGGCCGGCTGGACGGACTCCATCACGCAGTCCTCGGCGAGCAGGTCGGTGAGCAGATCGGGGTCGTGCTCGACGAAGGCCCGGTTGAAGCGGTCCATGACCTCGGCCGTTGTGCGGTGCATCATGCGAGAATCCTAAAGGGATAGAACGTTCGGTCTAAACAATGTATATAGACTGGTTGATCTACTCGTCAAGTGATGAGAGGCTGGGACCATGAGCACACGCGCCACGCCCGGCCCGCGGGAACGCCTGCTTGACGCCGCCCGAGAGCTGACTTACAGCCACGGCATGGGCGTCGGCGTCGACACGTTGCTGAAGGCCGCGAACGTGGCCCGGCGCTCGCTGTACGACCACTTCGGCGGGAAAGACGGGCTGATCGCGGAGGTGCTACGGCGAACCACCGCCGAGGACGAAGCCCTCTACATGGAGATCATGCAGGCCGCGGGCGAGGACCCACGCGACCGCCTCCTGGCCGTCTTCGACAACCTGGCCCAGGTCATCGCCGAGCCGGACTTCTGCGGCTGCCGCTACCAGGCCGCCGATCTCGCGCTGACCGACCCCGACCATCCCGCGCACGCCATCACCCACGACTACCGCGTGCGCCTGCACCGGCTCTTCGAACACGAACTCGTCAAGCTCGGACATCCGCAGCCCGCGCACGCTGCCGCCCAATACCTTCTGCTCATCGCAGGGACGCTGGCAACCGGTGCCACCCAGGCCGACGAACACCCCGCGGCGTTGGCTCGCGAACTCGCCGAGCAGATCCTCGACCTCCGGCACCACGCGGCACCGGTGACGCCCGATGGGGGAGCACAGCGACGATCAAGGCGATGACGTCACGGCGCCACGAGCACGATCACCGCGCGGTGCGGCCTTGACCGGTTTCCTCTGAGCCCTTCGTGATTCGCTCTTGGTAGTGTCGCCGGCCGTGCGGATTCTTGTTCTTGGCGGTACGTCTTTCGTGGGTCGCGCCATCGTGGAGGAGGCCCTGCGTGCCGACGCCGAGGTGACCCTGTTCGGCCGAGGCAGGACCGGGACCGACTTGTTCCCCCAGCTGACCCGACTCATCGGCGACCGTGACACCGGTGACTACGCAGCACTGCGCGATGGCACATGGGACGCGGTGGTAGACGTCAGCGGCTACGTTCCGCGCCACGTCGCGCAGTCGATGGACGCACTGGAGGACCGGGTCGGCCGGTACCTGTTCATCTCAAGCCACGCGGTGTACCAGCGCACTGGCGTGGGGCCTGGCTCGGATGAGGACGCACCGCGTCGGCCGGTGGTGCGCGACACCGAGGAGCTCGATGACGACACCTACGGTCCGCTCAAGGTGGCATGTGAGGACGACGTGGTGGCCCGGTACGGCTCGCGGGCGACGATCGTGCGGCCGGGAAAGGTGGCCGGGCCACACGACCCGTCGGACACGTTCACGTATTGGGTACGGCGAGCCTCGTACGGCGGGCCGGTGGCGCTGCCCGCGGACCCCGAACAGCCGGTGCAGATCATCGACTCGCGCGACTTGGCCCGCCTGGTGGTGCGGTTGCTCCTTGACGAGCGCCCCGGCGCGTTCAACGCGGTGGGTCCTGCTGAGCCGACCACGCTCGGAGCACTCATCGAGACCTGCGCGCGGGTGGCGGGCACTGAAGTCGAGATCGTGTCGGTGTCACCCGACGTGGTGCCACCGCTGTTCCCGCTGGTGCGGGCGAACTGGCCGACGCAGCAGCGCAGCTCGGCCCGGGCCCGCGCGGCGGGCATGCCCGCGACCCCGCTGGAGGTGACGGCGGCCGACGTCTTGGCCTGGGACCGCGAGCGGGGCGAGCCACCCCTGCTGAAAGGTTTCTCTCCGAAGGAGGAGCAGGCTCTACTGGCGCACCGGGGACGGCGCTGGCCTCAGGGCCCGGGGTGATCACGACAGGCTCAGGAGTTCAGCGGCTGAGCCGATGATCTTCCCGCCATCGCCCGGGGTAAGCCGAGCGGACGGCTCCCTGATGGGTGGAGCGACGGCGACGATCTGGGACTCCCTTCCGGCGCCGGGCGCGCACGCCGGCGGAGGTTTCAGGATGCGGTGGTGATGGGGGCGAGGCGGGGCGCGGCCAGGCGCACGTAGTCGTCGGTGGCCAGGGCGATCGAGCGGTCCAGCCGGGCGGCGTTGAAGTACAGCTCAGGGACCCGCAGCAGCGCCGGGTCGGCGATGAGTTCGAGTTCCGGGTGATAGCTGAAGGGCAGCACGGTGCCGCTCACACTGCCCGCGAGCTCCTCGGCCTTCTCGCGGCCGGCGAAGGCGACATAGGAGCCCTCCAGCAGCTCCTTGACGGCCCGCAGGTCCAGGCGGGCGTCACCGGGCACCACCGCCAGCACGTACCTGGTGCGCTTCTTGCCTGTCTTGACCATGACGACCAGGCACTTGGCGGCCTCCGAGACGTCGTGCCCGCGCAGGGCGCAGACCAGCTCGGTACGGCCTTCCGGCTCGTGGTCGATCAGCCGGTAGCGGGCGCCGCCCGCCTCCAGGTCGTTGATCAGACGCTCGTAGAGCTTCACGTCGACGGCCTCATGAGCCGCGCTCACCTCACCACTCACCGCTCAGCAGCTCCTTCGCCTCGGCGATACGGTCCTCGTCGCGCTGATAGAACACCCACTGTTTGATCTTCTTGCCGCGTACCAGCCCCGCCTGGGCGAGCACCTTCATGTGCTCGCCGCAGGTCGGCTGGCTCACCCCCAGCTTCTGGGCGATGAACAGCGAGCAGACGCCGTCGCGGACCAGGTCACCGTCACGCTGTGGCGGGAAGTGCCCCTCCGGGTCGCGCAGCCACTCCAGGATCAGCAGGCGCTTGTCGTTGGCCAGCGCCTTCACCAGCTCCACGTCCAGCATTAAGCCATCATGGCAATTAGCTAATTGGCTGTCCAGCCCAGGTCATTCCCCGCGGGTGCCCGCGTGCAGCAGCATCTCCATCAATCGCTCGACGTAGCCGACGTCTCCGTACACATCGGGGGTGGCCCGGCGGGCCTGGCCGTGCCCGAGGTAGATCACGTGGAAGATCCGGGCGCGCACGTCGCACTCCTGCTCGCCGTACCCGAGATCGCCGAAGATCCGCCTCAGCAGGCGCAGGCGCGCCGACGTGATCCGCTGGAGCACCGGCGCCACCAGCGGATCGCCGGCCTTGGCGGCCAGCGCCGCCTCGATATCGGCCGCGATCGGGTGCGCGAAGGCCGTCACGAAGATCGTCCGGAGCCGTTCCGCCGGGTCCTCCACTGCCTGGAGGGCCGCCTCGACGTCGGTGACACCGTCCTTCTCCCACATCTCCAGTGCGGCGACCAGCAGATCCTGCCGATTCTTGAAATGCCAGTAGAAGCTGCCGCGCGTGGTGCCCAGCCGAGTGGCCAGGCGGTCGACCGCGACGGCGTCGATCCCGCCCTCTCCGATCGCCTCCAGGGCCGCGCGTGCCCAGTCGTCGCGCGTGAGAAGCCGTTCTCCGTTCCGCGTTGCCACCACCAAACCCTATGCAAGGAGAGCATGGGCAGGCACCCCCACCTTCAGTGCGGCTGAAGCTTTCGCTAAGCTTCAGCCAGCCTGAAGGTCGTCGTAGGACCCTTCCGGCGATCCCTACGTGTCCGCGCCCGCGTACCGGCCGGCGAGCGCGGCCCGACCACGCCCATCGATCCGCGACCACGCAATGGCGGCCGGCGCTGTTCTCGCCTCACCGAGGCCACCGCCCCTTGGAGGATTGACATGCAACGACGGGACCTTCTTCGCGCCGGCCTGGTCGCCACGACCGGGTTCGGCCTCGCCGAGGTAACCGCGGGTCCGGCCGCGGCGGCCGAGCCACGGCGTACGCCGCTGCGCGTGCACACCGTGCTGTACGACGGCGTGGAAGAGCAGGATTTCGCCGGGCCGATCGCGGTCTTCGGCGTCAACGCCGACCACATCAAGCAGACCTTCGTGACCGCCGACGGCCCCCGCACGGTCACCACGGCGATCGGCATGGAGATCGTGGTGCGCGACTCGTGGGACCCCCGGTCGGCCGACGTGCTCATGGTGCCGGGCGGCGGCCTGGGCGAGGGGTCGGCCACGTACCGGGAGATCAGCCGCGGCGTACTGCCCAAGGCGCTGGCCGCCGCGCGGCGGCCCGGCTTGATCATGGCGTCGGTGTGCGCCGGAACGCTGTTGCTGTCGGCCGCCCGGATCACCGCCGGACGGTCCTGCACCACCCACCACGCGGCCAAGCAGGAGCTCAAGAAGCAGGGCGGCAAGGTCGTCGACGGCCGGGTCGTCGACGCCGGGGACCTGGTCACCTGCGGCGGGGTGACCTCCGGTCTCGACCTCGCGCTGTGGCTCACCGAGCGTTTCCACGGACCTCAAGCCGCGTTGTTCGCCGAGAAGGTGATCGAATACGAGCGGCGCGGCACCGTCTGGCGGCGACCCTCCTGAGCTGGACTCCGTGTCCGGCCTGTCCGTGCTCCCGGATGGGCCGCGACTCGACGCCTCACCCTCGTGTGAAGAGGACGGTGTCACCGACGTCGAGCACCTCGGCGATCCGCCCTTCCATACCGTGCAGTACTGTACGGAAGGGCGGATCTTCCGATTGTTCCCTACCTCGTGCCGAGCCTTCGGAAGGTGCGTCACCGCATCGTCAACGGCACACGACAACCGTCGCTCCGGAGGAATGATGGACACACGTATCCCGCTGGTATGGGGGGCTACGGCTGAGGAAATCAAGGCTCCCTACCCCTGTGACACCCAGCTCGAGGCCACGTCCCAGCCGCTGTTCCGCGCCGTCACCGTGCAGGCCGAACCGTCGGTGCTGTTCAGGTGGCTCTGTCAGCTGAGGATTTCCAGCTACAGCTTCGCCTTCCTGTTCGGCATGCGGACCCCCACGACACTCACCCCGGGCACGGACCGGCTCGAGGTGGGCCAGCGCTTCATGGACCTGTTCGACCTCGTCGACTACGACGTGAACCGGCATCTGACATTGGCGATATCCGGAAGCGGCGGCAAGACGATCTATGGCGACCTGGTGGTCAGCTACGTCGTGCGCGACATCGGCCACGGCCTCAGCAGGCTGGTCGTCAAGACGATTCACGAGCCCGCAGGCGGTTTGCAGAAGGTTCTCAAGCCCTTCCTGGCCTGGGGCGACCTGTTCATGATGCGCCGTCAGCTGCACAACCTGAGGAGATTCGCCGAACGCGAGCAGCTGTCGCGGCAAGGACACTGAGTGTTCGGCGTGGCGGGGCCGGTGCCGGCCCCATCCGAACGTTCAGCCCCACCGCGTATCGACGACCTCTACAATGCGGCCGAAAGTGATCTTTCACCGGAAAGTCAGGATTGGGGATAGATGTCGGTCAAAAAGCGTACGGCGTCCGCACTTCTCGCCGGATCCCTCATCGTCGCGGGACTAGGAGCCGGAACCACCGCCGCCTCGGCGGACACCAGCAGTGCCCCGTGCACGGGCAAGACCGGCCTTCACATCATGGCCAAGGGCGAGACCAGCGGTAAGGCCTGGGCGGATGTCCTCAACTGCGGCAGCACGGGCCTCGTGACGCTCGACATCTCGTGGGGGCCCGATCCGCTGTGCCGGGAGATCCGTCATGGGGTCACGGCGAGGATCACCGCCCCCACCGCCGTCGGCAGCGTCAGGAAGGCCAAGTACTGCTGACCCCCTGGATGGGCGGCCTCCGCTCTCTCGGACGGCCATGAGCTGCGGGACACCAGACGACGAGGTCCCGCCTGATCCTGGCGATCGGGCGGGATCCCGCCGGTTCAGGCTCGGAGTCCCGGCTGGGGCAGGCGAAGGGAGCGCAAGGTGACGCCAGAGGATGTGGTCCGGCACACGAAGCAGACCGTGGTCACGGTCGATGACGTCTGCGGCGTCGACAGGCGTAGGTGATCACTACGGCCGTCACGCGCGCCGAAACCCCGCTACGTGGTCCTCGCGATCCACTCGGCCGTCGTCGACAGGCGAGCGAGGCTGTCAGGATCCGGGAGCACGCCGAGCCCGGGGGTGTCCGGGACGGCGAGGTGGCCGTCCGACAGGGTGAAGGGGACCGTGATGTCCTCGCTGTAGTAGCGGGCGGTGGCGCTGATGTCGCCCGGAAGGGTGAAGCCGGGAAGGGCGGCGAGCGCGAGGTTGGCGGCACGCCCGAGGCCGGTCTCGAGCATGCCGCCGCACCAGACCGGGACGCCGCTCGCCTGGGCCACGTCGTGGATGCGCCGCGCCTCCAGATATCCGCCGACACGGCCCGGCTTGATGTTGATGATGGAGCAGGCGTCGGCGCGGATGGCTCTGGCCGCGTCGGCCGCGGAGTGGATGCTCTCGTCCAGGCAGATCGGCGTGTCCATGGCGGCCGCGAGCCTGGCGTGCGCGCCGAGGTCGTCGGGCGCGAACGGCTGCTCGACCAGGACCAGGCCGAAATCGTCAAGCCCGAGCAGGTGCCGGAGTTCGCCCGGCGCGTACGCGGCGTTGGCGTCCACCTGGAGCGGGATGTCGCCGAACGTCTCACGGACCACGCGCACCGGTTCGAGGTCCCATCCCGGCTCGATCTTCAGCTTGATCCGGGCGTACCCGGCGGCCAGGTATTTGTCCACCTGGTCGAGCAGTTGGTCAAGGGTGTCCGTGATGCCGACCGACACGCCGACGGCAACGCTCCGCCGTACTCCCCCGAGGTAGCGCACCAGGCTCACCCCCTTGGCCCGCAGGAAGGCGTCCAGCACCGCCATCTCCACGGCCGCCTTGGCCATCGGATGCCCGCGGAACCGGTCAAGCGCGACCGCGACCCCTGCCGGGTCGAGGTCCTCCACGGCGAAGAGCGCGGGCAGGAGGAACCTTCTGATCACGTCGGCCGCGCCCTCGAGGTATTCCGGGCTGTAGTCGGGCTCGTCGTCGGCGACGCACTCCGCCCAGCCCTCGCCCGCGTCCGTCACCAGACGGATCACCAGGGCGTTACGCACGTGCTGGGTGCCCAGCGACGTGCGGAAGGGGGTGACCAGCGGCAGCGAGACCCGCCGCAGTTCGGCCTTGTCCAGTTTCATCAAGCATCCAGAAGGTAGTAGCCGTCACAGGTGAGTCCGGTGACCGGCGCGATCATCAGGGGTGGAGCGACGGGATCACCGAGTTCATCCCGTGATGGGGGAGTTCCGGCCGTCACGCATGAGAGTCCCCGCGCAGGCGCAGCTGCAGCGCCAGGACGAGCCGGGTGTCAGGATCGTCGATGTCGATCAGCTCGCCGATGCGCCGCAGCCGGTAGCGCAACGTGTTGGGATGGAGTGAGAGCACCTCGGCGGCGCGGGGCACGTCGTAGTGCGAGGCGATCCACGCCCGCAGGCTGTGCAGGTAGTCGGTGCCGTGGCGACGGTCGTGCTCGGTCACCCGGGCGAGCGGCTCACCGGTCAGCGCGGGCAGCTCGCGCATGGCCGTGCCGACGTCGAGGAGCAGCAGCGGAGCCGCCAGGTCCTCGTGCCTGCCGATGTCTCCCCTGCCCAGGTGGCTGTAGAGCACGCGCAGCGCCGCCTCGGCCTGCCGCAGGCTCTCGGGTACGGCCACGAGCGGCACGCTCCGCCCGATTCCCGCTCGCCATCCGTCCCCGAGCCGCTCGTTGGCCTGCGCCAACGCGTCGGCGGTGATCCGGTGCAGGAGCGGCGCCCGGGAGTCGGCGGAGACGATCGCGTAGGCCCGCCCGTCCACGGCTCCTGCGGCCGCGCGGACACGGTAGGCGGCGAACGCCGAACGGAGCAGGTCGCCCGCGTAGACCGCGTCCACGGCGTGGTCACCACGGCTGATCGCCACGACCGTGACCGGCTTGCCCGCCGGCAGGCCGAACGCCGCGGCCAGTTCCTCGGTCGGCCCGAGGCCGCGCAGCAGCCTGCCGAGCTGCTCGGTCCTTCGGCGCCGTACCTCGTCGGCGTCCAGGTTGACACGGGCCAGGTGCGGTGCGGCCGCGACGGCGGCCTCGGCGAGCACCTCGGCGGCATCGGGCGCGAGCGGCCGGTCCGCCTCGACGGCCCAGATCGTGCCGAGCGCCTCGCCGCGCGCGCGTACGGCGATGGCCAGGCGGGGCAGGAACTCGCGAGGCTCGCGGCTCCAGATCGCGCCGTCGGACCGCAGGACGGCGGTGTACTCCTCGACGTGGGTCGGGTGCTCGGGCACTCTGCGGCCAAGGATGCCGTCCCTGCGCAGATCGTCGATCCGCTGGCCCTCGATGGTCGAGTAGGCGAGGATCCGCATGGCCAGGTCCTCGATCGCGACGGCCCCGCCGACCCGGGCCGCGATCTGGTTGGCCAGCGTGAACAGGTCGGCGGGCTCGCCGGGTCCGAAGGGGCCAGCGACGGCGAGCAGCGCGTCGATCAGCGTGTACAGCTGACCCCAGGACACCTCGGGCGCGGCCCTGAGCACGGCGGTCCCTGCCGAGGCCCAGCGTTCGTCGTCGGACTTCACGATGACCGCCGCGACTCCCGCCTCGACCAGCTTCGGCAGCACGTCGGCCGACGGCCTGGACGCGGCCAGCAGGACCGCGCCTTCGAGTCCGGCCGGTGGCTCGGCAGGGTCGTAGATCACCGGACCGCCGACCGGGACGTCCGTACCCCGCGGCAGGGTCACCGGCCGTACCAGCTCGGGCCCGAGGCTGTCGAGCAGAACGCCCAGCGTCGCGCTCATGATCGTCCGTGGCGCAGCACCCGCCCGTGCCTCCCTCCGGTGAACTCGCCGTCCTCGATGACCAGGTGGCCGCCGAGCAGCACATGGCGCACGCCGACCGGCCGGAGATCGGGCGCCTCGTAGGTGCCGGGGTGGTCGATGACCGAGGGGTCGAAGACGCAGACGTCGGCTGTGGCCCCTGGCCCGAGCCAGCCGCGATCGGCCAGCGCGAACTGCGTCGCGGTCGCCGAGGTGACCTTGCGAATCGCCTCCTCCAGCGGAACGACCCCGCGATCTCTGACGTATCGCCCGAGGAACACCGGGAACGTTCCGAACGTGCGCGGATGGTTCGGGCCGACCGGCGGGCCGCCGTCGGAACCGATCGCGATCAGCGGATCGGCCATGATCCGCATCACGTCGTCGTCGTGCATCGTGTGGAAGACCCCGGCCGCGCCCGGGTCCTTGATCAGCAGATCGCAGAGCGCGTCCCACGCGTCGCCGTCCCCTGCCGTCTCGGCCAGGGTACGCCCGGCGATCGACGGGTCGGTGTGGACGAGGATCCGCACGTCGTCCGGGTGGAGTTCGCGCCAGAACCCGACCCCGGTCCCGTTCGCCGGGTCCTCGGCGACCTCGCGAAAGGCCTTGCGCTGAGCCGGGTCGGCAAGCCGCGCCCGCAGCTCGGCGATGCCGCCTTCGAGGACGGCAGGCGGGAGCACGGCCGCCAGTGAGGTGCTGAAGGCCTGGTAGGGGTACTGATCGGCCCGGACGTCGACGCCGCTGAGACGTGCCTGGCGAAGCTTGTCCAGCAGCATGACCGACGAGCCGTGGACCGCCCGCCCGGACGCCTTGCAGTGCGACACCTGGAGCCGCACCCCCGCCGCCCGCGCCACCGCGATCGCCTCGTCGAGCGCGTCTGCCAGCCCCTCGCTCTCGCTCCGCATGTGCGTGGCGTAGGTCCCGTTCCACCGCCGCGCCACCAGGGCCAGAGCGATCAGTTCGTCGGTTCCCGCGTACGCGCCGGGCACGTATTCGAGTCCGCTGGAGAACCCGAAGGCCCCCGCATGGAACGCCTCCTCGGCCAGTGCCAGGAGCCGGTCCCGCCCGTCGCGCGGCAGGTCCCGGTTCAGGCCGGCGACCATGACGCGCAGCGTGTTGTGCCCGACCAGCACGGCCAGGTTGTTGGTCGTCCCGGCGGCCTCGGCGGCGTCCAGGTAGCCGCCGAACGTCGCGAAGAGGTCGTCGCCGTCGCCGAGGGGCGTGAAGTCCGAGCTCGACGGATCACCGGGGGCGCACGAGAACCCGCAGTTGCCGCAGATCTCGGTGGTGACGCCCTGGTAGAGCTTGAACGGCTGGGCGTCGGCCAGGAACGGAACCGTGTCGGAGTGGCTGTGCGGGTCCACGAACCCGGGCGCGACCGCGAGGCCGGTCACGTCGATCATCCGGCGTCCGGTGAGCCCCTGGCCGACCGCCACGAGCAGGTCCCCCGAGATCGCGACATCGGCCGTCCTGCCCGGTGTCCCGAACCCGTCGTACACCGTGCCGCCATGCAATACCAAGTCGTACATCTCTACCTTTTCTACCCTTCGAACGTGATTTCCGGGAGGGAGGCGATCAGCCGCCGGGTGTAGTCGTGCCGGGGGTCGTCGAGCACGTCCGCCGTCGGCCCGCTCTCCACCACCTGCCCGTTCAGCATGACCAGCAGCCGGTCGGTGACCTGCCGGACCACGGCCAGATCGTGCGTGATGAACAGCAGGCTCGTCCCGAGGTCGCGGTTCACCGACCGCAGCAGCGAAAGGATGTGCGCCTGCACCGACACGTCCAGGGACGCCACCGGCTCGTCGCAGATCAGCAGCGCAGGACGTACGGCGAGAGCTCGCGCGATCGCCACCCGCTGCCGTTCGCCTCCCGAAAGCCCGCCGGGCCGCCGGGTGGCGTAGGCGGCGGGCAACCCGACCAGCCGCAGCAGGTCGGAGGGGGTGGGACGATCGTCGGCCGGTCCCTGCGCGGCCGCTTCGGCCAGCGTGGTACCGATCGACCTGGCGGGGTTGAGCGAGGTGTAGGGATCCTGGAAGACGCACTGCACGAGCCGGTGCCGGGGCCGGTCCCCGGTCCCGAGCGCGATCCGCCCGCCGCTCGGCGTCACCAGCCCCAGCACGCACCGGGCGAGCGTCGTCTTGCCGGACCCCGACTCCCCGACGATCCCGACGCTCTCCCCTGCCGCGACGTCCAGGCTGACATCCCGCACGGCCCGCACGGCCCGGTAGTCCTTCCGCAGCCCGTCGACCTTCAGCAACGTCCCGCCGACAGCCTGGGGGCGCCTCTCGTCAGTGGGCGTTTCGGGCGCAGGCCGTACCGGAAGCAGACACGCGCTCTCCCGCGTGTGGGCGACGGGTCGCAGCGCGGGACGCGCCTCCCCGCACTCGGGAGCCGCCTGGTCGCAGCGCTCGAGGAAGGCGCACCGATCCTGGACGGTGTTCGCCGGAGGGACGCTGCCCGGGATTCCGGTCAGCGTGGCCAGGGTCCGCTCGGCCGACGGGAGCGCGCGCAGCAGCCCCGCGGTGTAGGGATGCGCGGGACCTGCGGCGATCTCGCGGGCGGGGCCCCGCTCGACGATCCGCCCTGCGTACATCACGGCGAGGCGGTCGCACAGCGTGAAGGCGACCCGCAGGTCGTGGGTGATGAGCAGCACGGACATGCCGCGTTCCCGCTGGATCCGGCCGAGCAGCTCCATGATCTCGTGCTGGATGGTCGCGTCCAGCGCGGTGGTCGGCTCGTCGGCGATCAGCAGCTCGGGATCGCGGGCGAGCGCGGCGGCCAGAGCGACCCGCTGCCGCATGCCGCCGGAGAGCTGGAACGGGTACCGCTTGGCCACGGTGGGATCGTCGATGCCGACCTCCCTCAGGCGTTCCCGTACGGCCCCACCGGACTCGGCGATGGTCTGGCCCGCCGTACGGAGGGGATTCAGCATGGCGAACGGGTCCTGCATGAGCAGGCTGATTCGCCGCCCGCGCACCGCGTGGAACGCCTTCTCCCCCGACAGCGCGGCATCGCGGAACCGGATGGAACCCGAGGCGGTGATACCGCGCGGCAGCAGCCCGACGACGGCGCGGGCGGTCAGTGACTTGCCGCTGCCCGACTCGCCGACCAGGCCGTAGGTCTCTCCCTGCGCGATCTCCAGGTCGACGCCGTCGACGATCAGCCTGGAGCCGTGCCGGACCCGCAGATCCTCAATCTCCAGCACGCTGCGTTCCTTTCGCGGACAGCCGGTCGAAGATCCCGTCGCCGAGCAGGGTGGCGGCGGTCGCGGCGACGGTGATCAGGATCGCGGGCGCGAGCGACGCCCACGGGTTGAGATCGAGCAGGCGGCGGTTCTCCTCGATCATCAGCCCCCAGTCGGGGGTTCCGGGCGGAAGCCCGATGCCGAGGAACGACAGCCCGGACAACGCGACGAGCGCGGCGACGAAGGTCAGCAACAGGTTGGCGAGCACGGTCGGGGCCAGGTTCGGCAGGATGTGCCGGAACATGATCCGCCCGGACCGCAGTCCCAGCGTCCTCGCGGCCTCCACGTAGGCGAGGTCGCGCTGGGCGAACACCAGGCTGCGGATGACCCGCACGTCGTTGGGGGCCGACAGCACGATCAGCGCGGCGACCGCCCACACGTAGCCGCCGCCGACCACACCCACCAGCACGACCAGGACCAGCAGGCCGGGCAGCGCGATCATCAGATCGGTGACCCGCATGAGGATCGCGTCGGTCCAGCCCCGGTAGTACCCGGCGGCCAGGCCGAGGGCCGTACCCAGGACGGTCGTCCCGACGGCGCCCACGACGGGCCCCCACAGGGCGGTCCCCGCTCCGGCCAGGAGCCGGGAGGCGATGTCCCGGCCCAGCTCGTCGGTGCCGAGCCAGTGCCCGGCCGACGGTCCTGTCGGGCCGAGATCCAGGTTCTGCGCTCCCGGGTCGTACGGCGCGACCAGCGGGCCGAACAGCGCCGCGAGCGCCGCCAGGAGCAGTACGGCGAGAGCCGAACCGAGCACGACGCGGTCTCTCATGCCTCGATCACCCCGTGCCTGACCCGGGCGTCCACGGCCAGACAGGCCAGGTCGATCAGCAGGTTCGTCACGACCACGACCGTCCCACCGAGGAGCACCAGCGCCTGCACGACCGGGATGTCCTTCTGCCCTACGGCCTGGATCAGCAGCGATCCGAGACCGGGCAGGCTGAAGACCCGCTCGACGAAGACGGCGCCCGTGAGGTTGGCCGCGAGCAGCAGCCCGCCGACGGTCAGGACCGGGAGCGAGGCGTTGCGCAGGGCGTAGCTGACCCAGATGCGGCGCCGGCCGAGCCCGCGCGCCCTGGCGAAGGTCAGGTAGTCCTGGTTCGCCAGGTCGAGCGCCGCCGCCCTGGTCTGCCGGACCACGAACGCCGCCTGCCCGGCCGCCAGCGCGATCGCGGGCAGGGTCAGGTGCGCGAGGTCACCCGACCCGTACATCGGGAACCAGCCGAGGGCCACGGCGAAGCCGTACAGCAACGCGATGCCGAGGGCGTAGGACGGGACCGACGTGGCGATCAGCGCGGCGGAGGTGATGCCCTGGTCGAGACCGCTCCCCCGCCGCATGCCCGCGATCAGCCCGGTGGGGATGGCCACGACCAGGGTGAGCCCGACCGCGTAGGCGGCCAGCCCCGCGGTGGTGGAGAACCGCTCGCCGACCACACTGCTCACAGGCTCACGGGAGTACACCGAGCTGCCGAAGTCGCCATGGACGGCGTTGCCGAGCCAGTGGCCGTACCGGACGACGAAGGGCTCGTCGAGCATGAACTCGGCGCGGATGGCGGCGCGGGTCTCCGGGGTGGAGGGCCTGCTGCCCAGCAGGGCCTGCTCGGGGCTGCCGGGGGCGACCGCGAGCAGGCCGTAGGTCAGCAGCGACAGCAGCCCGAGCAGGAGTACCGCCGCGGCGACCCTGCGGGCGAGGAACGTCACCATGGGCATGTCAGCCCGCCATGCGGATCGCGCTGAAGATGTCGAGCGTCCACGCGTTCACCTTGATGGTGAACCTCTCGTTGAGCGCGTAGGCACCGTCGAAGTAGTACAGCGGCACGTAGGGCACCTGCTCGGCGACCTCGTTGAGGATCGTGTCGACCAGCGGGATACGCGCGGGGCCCGACGTCGTGAGCATCCGGTCGAGGGCCGCGTCCAGCGCGGCGGAGCCGTACAGCGCGAAATTCCACCCCTGCGGCTCGGCGGAGGCCTGGCTGAGCAGGTCGGGCAGGACCTCACCGGGGTCGGGAGTGCCGTAGACGAGGCGGTGCAGCTGCATGCCGGCCCGGTCGTGGGACATGAGCCGCGCGCGGTAGGCGTCGGCCGGCATGGACTCGACGGTGATCCTGATGCCGATCTTGGCGAGGTCGGAGATGATCGCCTGCATGGTGAGGGCGTCCTCACTGTTCGGCGTGAAGGGGATGGTCATGGCGAAGCCGTCCGGGTACGGCGACAGCGCGAGTTCCGCCTTGGCCTTGCCGATGTCATGCGGGTAGGTGCGGGTGAGCGGGCTTCCCTTGTCGCCGTAGAGCGTCTTGAGCTGCGGGGCGGTCAGGAGCGCGGCGGCCGCGGAGCCGTGCCCGCCGGTACCGAGCCTGACCAGCGCGTCCTTGTCGATCGCGTGGGCGATGGCGCGGCGGACGTGCACGTCCTTGAGCGGGCCGTCGGTCACGTCGAACGACAGGAAGAAGATCGAGTTCGCCGGGTAGAAGCCAGTGGCGACGCCGGGGATGCCGGTCCACTTGCGGGCGTCACGGATCGGCACGTCGCTGGTCGCGTCCACGCTGCCCTGCTTGATCGCCAGGCGCAGCGCCTCCGGGTCGTTGATCGTCCTGATCTCGATTCTGGCGAGCTCGGGCTTCGGGCCCCAGTACTGGTCGTTGCGTACCAGCGTGACGCCGTCGGTGAGCGAGAACTTCGCAACCTTGTAGGGACCGGTGCCGAGCGTGCCGACCTGCGGGCTGCCCAGGTCCTTGGGGTGCGCCTCTGCCAGCTTGCGCGGCACGACCTGCCAGGCCAGCGCGGAGACGGCCAGGAAGGCGGCGGTCGGCTGGCGCAACGTGACCCGGACGCTGTTCTCGCCGGTGGCCTCCACGCTCTTGACATGCACCACGTAGCTGGCCGCCTCGGAGGCGACGTTCGGGTCCAGATGCCTTCTCAGTGAGAAGGCCACGTCGTCGGCGGTCAGCAGCGTGCCGTCGGAGAAGCGCACGCCCTTCCTGAGCTGGAAGTCGTAGACGCCCGGTTTGGTCTCCTTCCAGGACTCGGCCAGCGACGGGACGACCTGGCCGTTGCCGTCCAGGGTGACCGGCGTGTCGAGCACGGAGAACTGGGCCAGGGTCGAGGTGTCGAAGCCGTGCGCGATGTCGAAGGTGTGGACCGGGAGGGAGGTGGCCCAGACCAGCGTGTCCTTGGGCGCGGCGGCTTGGGTTGTGGCGCATCCGGTCAGCAGGAGCAGGGCCACGAGGGCCGCTATTCGTGCCATAGGGGACTCACTTCTCTTGGGGGGTGAACCGCATCCGGCGCACGCCGTGCGAGGACAGGAGCAGGTCGCCGCCCTCGAGGTAGAGGGTGACAAGCGGACCTGCCTGCCAGGCGTCGGCGGAGACGGGGGTCAGAGGGAGGGAAGGCTGTCCGGTGGTCACGAGCCGCCCGTCGGCGATCGTGAGGGTGGCGCCGATCTCGGCGTTGCGGAAGCTCCCCTCGGGAAGTCGCGCGCCCGTCGCGGGCTCCCTGCGGACCATCGTGATCTGCCGGGCAGGGATCAGCTCGGTCCCCATCATGAGGCGGCCGTCGGCGAGCCACAGCTCGGTCGCGGACTCGTCGCGCCACACGCCGTCGGCGCGGTGGGTGAACTCCTCGCCCTGGAATCTGATCCCGCCGTCGGAAAGCTCGATCTCGACGGCCGCGTCGGTGATCTCGTTGAACCAGTGCCCGGCCAGCGCCTCGGCGTCGCCCGGAGTGGCGTCCACGACCGGTTGCGGCTGGCCGGTCACGATCCTCGCGACCTTCGCGGCGATCGCCACCGGGTCGTGGCGGGACTGGTTCGACAGGAGGGAGACGCCGATCCCCGCGGACGGGACGTAGATGAGCTGGGAGCGGTACCCGGGGACGCCTCCCGCGTGACCGAACCCGTCCAGTTCGCCGATCCTGATCGGGTAGATGCCGAAGGAGTACTTGAACGCGGTGTTCTCGACGAGCTGGTCACGCAGGTCGGCGCCGAGCACCCGGCCGTCGGCCAGGAATCCGAACCAGGGGGCCAGGTCGCTGACGCTGGTGACCAGGCCGCCGTCGCCGACCGCGCTCTCCACCGTGTCGGCTCTGACCAGGCCCTTGTCGGAGTTGTAGCCCGGCGCGAACCGGGGCAGCACGGCGGTGACGTCGTCGCGGAACAGCGTGTCGTTCATGCCGAGCGGCCTGAAGATCCGCTCGGTGGCGAACTCGTTCAGCGACTGCCCGGTGATCCGCCTGATCACGGCGGCGGTCAGGACGTACCCGGTGTTGGAGTAGGAGAACGCCGTCCCAGGCTGGTAGTTGAGCGTCCGCAGCCCGGTGAACAGCTCGACGAGCCGCTCCTCGGAGCACGCGTACAGCGGAATCCCTGCCACCGTCACCAGGGAGTACCACTCCGGCAGCCCGGCGGTGTGCTGGAGGCACTGCCGTACCGTGACAGGGACGGGCAGGCTCAGCTCCGGCAGGTGGACATGGATGCCCTCGTCCAGGTCGAGCTTGCCGTCCCGCGCCAGGAGCAGCGCGGCCGCCGCGGTGAACTGCTTGCTCGCGGAGGCGATGTCGAACCGCGTCCGCGCGTCCACGGGAACGCCGAACTCCACGCAGGCCTCGCCGGCCGAGGCCGTGAACACCAGGTCCCCCTGCTCGTACACGCCCACGGCCAGTCCGGGCTCGCCGGGCCCCGCCAGGTCGGCGACCATCGCGGAAACGATCTCTGCATATCCCATGGCGGCAAGCATCACAGGGCGGTCCCGAGTTTGCCGTTGGCGTGGACGCAGAAGTCGGAGGGGGTGCCTTTGTCCGTTCGCGACATGAACCCTGTTCGTCGCGCGCGTACTGTCCCGCCATGGTCAGGCGCCGCCGCCGATCACCTGCTCGGCGACCGGCGGGGCGCCCCGCGTTTCGGAGAGCGTTCGCCCCTGCGCCCTCGTTCCGAGCTCGACCCCGAGCGCCTGGTCATTAGGCCTTCATCAGGGACGTTCCGTACAGCGTGGGTCTCGTGAAGACGGTCGGCTCGCCGAACGGTGGCGACAGATCGAGGAGTTCTTCACGCCGCCTGACGCCGGCTACCTGACGACGCTGATCACTGAGCTGAGAGGTCTGGCCCGGCGGGCACAGGCGGAAGAGCAGATGATCTATTGCTGGACGTGCGTCTAGAGACCGGAAGGTCGCCGCTGTGCCGAGCGGGCCGGTGAAGCCGGTTACTCGCCGAAGGTGATCACCATGTACCTGCCGTTGGCGTAGCTGACGACAGGGCGCTGGAGCATCTCACCCACCCGGTGGGCGACCGCCTGGAACAGCTCCACCAACTCCGGCGTGTCGGCGCTCACCCTGAACCGCCCGTTTTCGACGAGCTGCTGGGCGACGAAGGGGGCGAAGTTCGCCTCGCTCCTGACCTTCTCCTCCGTGCTGATAGGGGTGTGCAGGGGCGCGGGCTGCGTGCCGAGGGGGTGGGTCATCGCTGCTCTCCTTGTGATCGCCGGCCTCCCAGCATGCCACCCTTCGCGCCAGGCGGCCGTCCTCATGTCGAACGTCACGAGATCCGTGCTCGTCGGCGCGCCTTCCGCCACAGAGTCCGCCGACAGCCGTACGGCGAACGCCTGCGTGACAGGAGAACATGCGGCGATCGTCGCGTGATCGCGGCCGAATACCCGGCGGATGGCGGATGATCCCCGCGGAGGCTGTCGCGAGGATGGTTGTCATGGATCCCGAACTCGAAGCGTTCATCCCGTTCATCCCCCGAGCCGATCTGGCCGACCCCGCCGCCGAGCGCAGAAGCCTCGCCCAGCTGGTCGCCTCGCTTCCCGCGCCCGACACGGAGAGCCTGCAGATGGAGGACCTCATGGTCCCGGGCGACCCGGACGTGCCGGTTCGGATCTATCGGCCGAAGGAGGCGCACGGCGCCGTCGTCTGGCTGCACGGCGGCGGCTTCGTCACGGGCGACCTGGACACCGAACACCCCTGGGCGGCCCGGCTCGCCGACGCCTCGGGCGCCGTGCTGATCTCGGTGGGCTACCGGCTGGCTCCCGAGCATCCGTTCCCTGCCGCTCTGAACGACGCCTACGCCGTACTGACCTGGGCGGCCGAGCACGCCGCGGAGCTCGGCACCGAGCCGGCGAGGATCGCGGTCGGCGGGACCAGCGCGGGCGCGGGCATCGTGGCCGCCGTGTCGCTGCGGGCGCGCGACGAGCAGGGGCCGGCGATCCGGTACCAGGTGCTCAACCAGCCCGTGCTCGATGATCGGCTGGAGACGGTGTCGGCGCGGCTGTTCACCGACACGCCGCGGATGGATCGCCGGAACGTCGCCGCCGGGTGGCGGCACTATCTCGGCTCCGCGCCCGCCTCGCCGTACGCCGCCCCTGCACGGTCCGACGACCTGTCGGACCTGCCGCCCGCCTACATCGCCACGGCGGAGTTCGACCCGCTCCGCGACGAGGGCATCGCGTACGCGCTGCGCCTGCTGGAGGCGGGCGTCCCGGTCGAGCTGCACCAGTGGCCGGGGACGTTCCACGGATCGCAGGCCATCCTTTCCGCCGAGGTGTCCCAGCGGCAGTTCGCCGAACTCGCCACGGCTCTGCGCCGCGCGCTGTCCTTCTAGCGCTGTCCTCCGAGGAGTGCGGTACCGGCGGTGGCATACGAGACGTATCTGACATACGCTGCGTATGTCGCCGACACGTTCGTGCGCCGCGCCAGGGACTCCCTCCTGGCGGGGCCTACTCCGAGCGCCCTCTTGGGGGGATGCGTGAAACGACTCGTCGCACTCTTAGGTTGCCTTCTTCTCGCCGGCTCGCTGGTCGCACCCCCCGCCGCCGCCGCGGTGGGCGGTGTACGGCTCAAGCTCAGCTTCGGGTGGTGTGAATCGGCGTGCGAGATCCGCATCACCATCACGAACAACAGCCGATACGCCATCGACTGGGTGGGCGGGACCTGCCGCCTCACGGTCAACGGACGCTACGTGGGAAAGGGCGCCGTCTATCTCGGCTCCATCAAGCGCGGCCATTCCCGCAGCAGCACGTGCAACGTCGTCGATTCGCGGCTGGAAGACGCGTGGTGGGAGTACGACAGCGGCGAGGCCGCCTTCGCGACGCACGCCACCGTGAAAGCGATCCCTCACTTCCGCTACCGCCGCTGAGCGGTACGGGATGGGCGCGGGTTCCAGGGGGAAGCGCGTGGTGGATGCCATGGGGTTCCTTCCGGGTGAGAGCGGCCGGGCCTCAGGCGAGTCGCCAGGCGAGCAGTCCTTCGGGCGCGTCGGCCTGGACGAAGCCCGCCGTGACCAGCTCTTCCTCGATCGTCTCCCACACGGGACGGTAGGCCCGGCCGACGATCTCCTCCTCGCTCACCACCTTGTCATCCTCGGTGATCCGATAGAGGTAGCGGGCCTTGCACGCCTCCTCACCCGACTCGAGAATCTCCGACAGGACGGCGTAGGTGTGCCGCCCCACCCGGCGGGAGTCCAGCTCCTGGAGGGGGCGCGGCGACGGGGGGCCGCCATCGCGCCAGGTGAAGACGAGGAGTCCGCCGGGTTCCAGCTGGGCCGCGAGCACGGGCCAGAGCCTCCTGCGGTAGTCCGGCTCCAGGGCGTACATCACGTTGATCATCACCATGGCCTCGACCGGCTCGCTCAGGTCCACGCTCAGCGCGTCACAGGGAAGCACGGTCACGCGCCGCAGCAGCTCCGGGCTCGCGCTCAGCCGGGACAGCAACACCCCGCGCATGGCTGTCGAGGGTTCCAGCGCGAAGATCTCGGCCGGTGTCCAGTCGGCCAGCGACGTGGTGATCAGGCCGGTTCCCGCTCCGATCTCCAGGATGCTGCGCCGTACCCCGGCGAGCAGCGGGGGGAGCTTCTCACGGATCCCCGGCACGTGCCCGTTCTCGTGGAGCAGGTCATAGAAGGGGAGGGAGATGAAGTCCGTCACGGCCGGCAACGCTACTCCAGGGCGACGCGGGCGATCTCCTGGTTCTGGTCGCCTCCTTCGCAGGCGGGCTCGTCTCGTCGTTGGTGCTGCTCGGCATGGGCGCATCTCAAGGTGCAGGCCGCGATCCTTCGCGAACTCCAGGACCGGCACCCGTCACGCTGATCAGGCGCGTACGGCCTGGGCGGCGACGAGGCGGGCGTAGGCGCCTCGCGACGCCATCAGCTCGGCGTGGGTGCCGCGCTCGACGACGCGTCCCCCGTGGACGACCAGGATCAGGTCGGCGTCCCTGACCGTGCTCAGCCGGTGCGCGATCACGATCCTGGTCTGGGTGAGGCGGCTCAGGTTGGCCTCGATGAGCGCCTCGGTCGCGCTGTCGAGGTTGCTGGTGGCCTCGTCCAGCAGCAGGATCTTCGGCTGGGACAGGATGGCGCGGGCGAGGGCCAGCCGCTGGCGCTGTCCGCCGGACAGCCCGCCGCCGTCGGTCAGCATGGTCTCGTAGCCCATCGGCATGGCCATGATCTCCTCGTGGAGCGCGGCCAGGTGGGCCGCGGCGGCGACCCGCTCCAGCGGCGCGTCGGGGTCGTTGAGCGCGATGTTCTCCCTGATGGATCCGTTGAACAGCGAGGGGTCCTGGGTGACCACGCCGAACTGGCGGCGCAGCGTGCGCAGGTTGAGTTCACGTGCGGGGACGCCGTCGTAGCGGATCTCGCCGGCTCCCGGGGCGTACAGAGCGAGCAGCAGCCTGGCCAGCGTGCTCTTGCCGGATCCTGACGCGCCGACGAGGGCGACCTTCTGCCCTGGCCTGATGTCGACCGAGACGTCCCTGACCACCCAGGGTCCGCGCGGGTCGTGCCTGAAGCTCACGCCGCGCAGTTCGACCGCGCCGCGCAGGCGCAGGACCTCGATGCCCTCGGCCGGCTCCGGCTCGGCCGACAGGATGTCGGAGAGCCGGTCGAAGTGCGCGCCCACCTGCTGCAGGCTCTGCAGTCCCGTCATGAGCGAGCCGAGCGGGGTCAGCGCGCCGAGCGCGATCGCGTTGAGCGCGATCAGCGCGCCCACCGTGAGCTGGCCGTCGATCACCCGCCACGCGCCGAGCCAGAGCAGCCCGAGCGGCGCGATCACCCGGATGGCCGACAGCCCGGCCTCGAGCAGTCCTTTGGTGAGGCCGCTGCGCACGTCCGCGTTGAGCTGCTGGGTGAAGTGCGCCGACCACTGCGCCACCGCCCTCCGCTCGGCGCCTGACGCCTTCAGCGTCTCGATGCCGCTGATGGCCTGGATCAGGCTGCTCTGCGAGGCCGACAGCGCGTTGAGCTCCTGCTGGGCGAGCATGTTGACCCTGCGGGTGGTGGCCAGCAGCAGACCGGCCTGCAGCGCGGCGACGCCGCTCAGCGCCGCCCCGAAGGCCGGGTCCCAGACGAAGACCAGCACCAGGTAGCCCACGGCGAGCGGCCCGTCGAGCAGCGCGGCCACGACCTGCCCGGTGAGGATGTCGCGCAAGGTGGACACGCTGGCCGCCCTCGTCACCAGGTCGCCCTTGCCGCGCCTGGAGAAGTAGCGGTACGGCAGGGCCACCAGGTGCCCGACGACTCCCTCGGTCAGTTCCTGGTCGGCTCGCGCCCGTACCGCGACGAGCAACGCCGCGCGCAGGTAACCGATGACGAACTGGGCCGCCCCCGCCAGGAGTACGGCGCCGCCCAGCAGGGACAGCACCTCGACGCCGCGCGAAGGGACGATCCTGTCGATCAGCACCTGGGAGAACAGCGGCAGGGCGAGCCCCAGCAGTTGCAGCAGCAGCGACGCCCCCACGAGCTGGGCGAGCAGGCCGCGGCGGCGCCGGAAGAGCGTGCGCACGAACTCGCGCCGCCAGGCGCTCGCCATCGACGACGCGCCTCGCCTGAACCCCTCGCCAGGTTCGAAGGCGAGCAGCACCCCGGTGAACCCGGCGCCGAACTCCTCAGCGCTCAACCGGCGCCGGCCGAGCGCGGGGTCCACGATGTCGACGCGGTCGTGCGACCAGGATTCGACGACGACGAAGTGGTTGAACTCCCAGTGCGCGACGGCGGGCATCGGCACGTGCGCCAGGTCCTGCGGCGCGAGCGAAAAGGCCCGCGACTTGAGGCCGCGTTCGCGGGCCCCGTCGACCAGCGCCTTGGCGCTGAGCCCGTCCCTGCCGACCTGGAGCTCCTCGGCGATCTCGTGCAGGGCGGTGCGCTGGCCGTGATGGCACAGCACCATGGCCAGGCACGCCGCGCCGCACTCGGTCGGGGTGTTCTGCAGGAGCACGGGCAGCCGTCGCCTCACGATCCCCCTCCCAGGGTTCCAGGAGTGAACCGTCGCCTCACGATCCCGCTCCCAGCGTTCCGAGCGCCAGCGCGGTCAGCGCGACGCCGGCGGCGACCAGGAGCGCCACCACGGCCCAGAGCAGCGCGAACGAAGGACCGCTGATCACCAGAGGGACCCGGCGGGCCGCGGCACGTGCGGCGGCCCGGCCGCGCAGCGCCTCCTCCCGGTAGACACCGCGCGGGCCGACGCCGGCCGTACGCGGTCGTGGCACCCGGTAGGCCCTGGTCGGCTCGTCGGAATCGCGCGGACCGGTCACGACCAGTGCCATTCGACGGTGGCGTCGGCCCGCCGCCCTGCCAGCCAGTCGGCGAACGCGGCGCGGCCCGCGGCGGCGAGCGTCTCGGGGTCGCCGGAGACGGCGGGGGTACGGGACAGCACGGCGCCGGTCAGGAATCCGCCGTCCGGCAGCTGCACCGGCCCCACGACCGTGCCTGGCGCCGCGCCGCGCAGCGGCACGGGCAGGTCGCCCTCGAAACGCGTGCCCACGGTCACAATCGCGTCCCCGAGCTCGGCCAGCCGGCCGAACAGCTCATCGGGGGTCGCGGCGGGCACCCGCTCGCCGCCGGTGACCCACACCGCCCTGACCCGGGCGAAGTCGCCGGGCCGCGCGTCGAGTCGGGCGGCGGCCAGTTCGCCCTCCTTGTCGAGGCGGAAGCGCCGTCGCCGGGCGATCCCCGTGATGTACGCCTCGAACCGCTCCTCCGACATGCCCGCCGACTCCAGCCACGCCAGCGTCGCCGCCCTGTCGTGCAGCCCGCGCCCGCGCCGGAACTCATCCGCCGTGGCCTGCAGGTCCGCCGCGCTCACCGGGAGCGTGTCGTCCACCGCCGAGGCCAGCAGGCACTGGTCCACGATCTCCTGGTACGGCGTGGCCCCGCCGCGCGACAGCGAGCGCAGCATGGTCAGCGCCTGGGACACCGACACGTGCACGTCGTCGACCGTCACCAGGTGCCCCGCCGCCCAGTGCGTGGAGTGGTCGACCAGCCAGGGCAGGCCGTCCTCGGGCGGCGCGGTCAGCGCGACGGTGCCGCCGCGCGGATGGTCGAGGACGAGGTCGTAGTCCACCACGGGCGTGCCGGGGCGCTGGTCGACGATGAGCCGCGCCCGCACGGCCGGATGGCGCGCCGCCCACTCGGCCGCGGCCAGCCGGGCCTCGGGGACGCCCGATCTGCGCCTGGGCAGCGAGCACAACAGGTCGGCCCCGGACTCCAGGGCCGTCGCGAACGCGGTCACGAGCTCTTGTCTCCGTTCATCAGCCAGTCGGCGATCGCGTCGCTGACCGGCAGCCCCGCCCACAGCTCCACGAGTCCCCACGCGCCGTTGGAGTTCAGCTCGAGGAAGACGTGGTCGCCGCCGGGCGTGACGATCAGGTCGAGCGCGGCGTAGGTCAGCCCGACGTCGGCGACCAGCCGGGCGCAGCGCCGCGCCACCTCGGCGGGCAGGTCGTAGGGGCCGTAGGCGACCCGGTCGGTGTCGTAGTGGCGGGAGTCGTCCCTGGCCATCCGGGAGGCGGACACGTCGATCTGGGCGGCGAAGACCCGCCGTCCCACGACGATCACCCTCAGCTCGACGGACTTGTCGACGTACGGCTGCAGGATGACGGGCGCGTGCCGCAGCCGGTGCCGGGAGGTCAGGTGCCTACGCGTGATCACCGTCGTGTACGCGCGGTGCTGCGCGCCGTCGATCCGGAACGCCTCCGCGGTGAGCTGCTTGGCGACCAACCGGCCCTCGGCCGCCTCGTAGGCGTCGGCGAGTTCGGCCGGGTCGTTGGTGAACGTCGTGTCGGCGACCGTGAAGCCCAGCTCGATCGCCCGCGCCAGGTGAAAGAGCTTGTTGTGCGCCCGCAGCTCGTCGGCCCGCCGCCCCGGCAGCCACCGCGCCGGCAGCAGGCTCCACACCCCGTCCAGCATGAGCTCGGCCTGGACCGCGGCGTAGGCGCGGTGCGCCGGGTCGGCCACCGCTTCGGCCGGGGCGGGGGCGCTCGGCCGGCTCCGCCACACGGCCGTCACATCGGCCAGGTCGATCGTCCGCGCGCCGGTGTCCAGCAGGAGCCGCCGGCCGCCGGTGCCGCCGAACGCCGCGGTGATCCGGCTCTCCCGCGGGAACTCTCCCGGATCCCACCACACCACCGGCATCCCGTCGCCGTCCGCGCGGTCCTGCCCCATCAGCCGGGCTCCGCGCCGCGTGAGCGCGGCCAGCACGCGCTCGGCCGCGCCGTCCTCGCGATTGCTCAGAATCAGAATCACTGCCCGGTCCCATTCCGTGAGGTGCGGCGGAACGGGAGCACCGTTCCGCCGCACCGATCTCCCAGCGGGTGACGCCTAGATCAGCCACCACTCGTAGGGCACGTCGTCGAGGGTCCAGGCGCTGGCGACCCACTCCTTACGACGGCTACCGGCCACCTGGCCCAGCTCGGCGTCGGTCAACTCGGCGCCGCCGAAGGGCAGGTCGTCAATAGTGATCTTCGACATGATCGTTCCTTTCTCTTCACTGAGGTCCCGTGGAGGACCTCGAAAGGAAACCTAGAAACGATCACTTGGGGCTCACTTGTGCCTCAATGTGGACAGACTGGGCGTCTCGCCTCACACGGGCTGGTCAGGCCGCGCCGGAGAGCTTGGTGCCGTGCAGCCAGCGGTAGGTGAGCAGGATGTTCAACCGGTGCAGGGAGCGCATGAGCAGGGCGATCCTGTCGGCGCCGGGCGCGCTCGGTGGGAGCTCCAGGGCGTCGCGGAGCGGAATGTCCTCCATCATCCGCTCGACGGGCTTGCCCGCCTCGGACCCGGCCGACACGGCCGAGGCGAGCCGTTCCAGATAGGTCAGCAACCAGCTGATGCCGGGGTCGGCCTCGCCGTACATGCCGTGTCCGGGGACGATGACGTCGATGTCGAGGGTGGCCTTCACGGACCGCAGTGTGCGGGCGTATCCCAGGGGGTCGCCGATCAGGAGCATCGGCGTGATCCCCGCCGGTGCCAGGAAGTTGCCTCCCCAGGCGGTCCTGGTGTCGGGGACATACACGAGAGTGTCGCCCGAGCCGTTGCCGGGACCGAAGTGCCACAGTTGAACGACGCGGCCGCCGAGGTCGATCTCGCAGAACCTGTCGAACACCGCGTCGGGACCGCGCCAGGTGACGACCTCGTCCAGGACGTCGGCGTCGCCGTACATGCTGTCCCGGCGTACCTGCTTCTCGGCGGCGAGGCTGGTCATGGCGGCCTTGTTGAGCCGCGAGGAGACGATGGTGACGTCGTCGCCGAAGGCGGCGTTCCCGAAGGTGTGATCTCCGTGGTAGGTGGTGTTGGCCAGGTAGCGGATCGGCTTGTCGGTGAGCTCGGCGGCTATCTCCTGGATGCGGCGCCCGATCCCGGGGGTGATCCCCGAGTCGATCACCAGCGCCGCCTTCTCACCGATGACCAGGCCGTTGTTGTCCTTCGGCAGCTGGTTGGCCATCAGGGCGTACACGCCCTCGCCGAGCTGCTGGGGGTGGAGCTCGAGGCCGACAGGGCTGAGATCGGGAGCGATGTAACCGAGAGGCCGCTCGCGCATCTCCTCCACGACTGGAAGCATGCCTAGATCCTTTCTTCGGAGGGACCTTCTCTCCCCGATGGGGTGACGCAGGTCAGGAAGAAGGCCACGTGGTCGTCGATCGCCCGCCGGGCGGTGGCCACGTCGGCGTCGGTGGCGTCGGCGCGCAGGAAGAGGAAGCGCGGCACCTGCAGCGGTGCGAACAGTTCCCACACCAGCTGCCGGGGCGCCAGGTCGGCGCGGATCAGCCCCGCCTCCTGCCAACGGCGGAACAGGGGCTCCAGCCGGTCCTTGGCGTCCTCGATCGCCAGCGACAGCCCCCCGAGCCCGCCGGCTCCCGAGCCGTCGCGAAGCACCACGCTGGAGAACAGCCGCATCCGCGGGCTCGACCACACGGCCACCAGCCTGTCGATCAGGTCGGGCACCGCGAGCCGCGGCCCCGCCGCCGCCAGCTCCTCCACGTCGACGTCGAGGACCTCGAGCTGGGGCGGTCCCCCCTCGGCGAACAGCTCGTCGTAGATGGCCTGTTTGCCGGGGAAGTGCGCGTAGATCGCGCTGTCCCGCACGCCGATGACCTCGGCGATCTGCCAACGGGGCTCCCGGAAGGGGCGGTCAGGGTCGATCATGGAGAGATGACGAGCCCCCGCAGACGAGCCGAGATATTCACCGGAGCCGACGACGATCGCCGGTTCAGCGCACCCGCCACCGCCGACGAGCGCACCATGCTCCTCGACTTCCTGGGAGCACAGCGCGCGACCATGGAGTTGAAGTGCGCGGGCCTGGACGCGGAGTTGTCCCGGCGATCCGTGGAGCCCTCCACCCTTTCGCTGCTCGGACTGGTCCGGCACCTGGCCGACATGGAGCGCCGCTGGTTCCGGCGCGTGATGGCCGGGCACGACGCGCCGCCCCGCTTCTCCTCGAAGGCGAGCCCCGACGACGACTTCGACGGCGCGGTGCCCGATCCCGCGGTCGTCGCCGCGGCCTGGGAGGCGTGGCGCGCCGAGGTGGCGTTCGCCGACCGGTTCGTGGCCGACGCGCCCACCCTCGACATCGTGGGCGAGGACTCGTGGCGCGGGAAGGTGTCGCTGCGCTGGGTCCTCATCCACATGGTCGAGGAGTACGCCCGGCACAACGGGCACGCCGACCTGATCCGTGAGCGGATCGACGGTGCGATAGGCCTGTGAGCCCGCGCCGGGCGCCCCGAGCACGCCCTCCCCTGCGGCGACCACCCCGATGGCGCCAGGACGGGCGTCACGCCGGACGGCAGGCGCAGCGTCGTGGTCTCGATGAGCACGCAGCTCGGCGACAAGCGCTCGCTGGAGCAGGAGAAGGCCGCGGGCGACCTGATCGACCGCGCCCTCTGCGACCGCGGCTGAGCGGCGGGCTCCGCACGACCGCGGCCGATCGGGGCTCCGGACGACCGCGACCTTCCCGCGGCGACCCGCGAGCCGGCGGCGGTGGGCCGGATGGTCAGGGGGCGGTGACCGGCAGGAGGTCGCGCTCGGCGAAGACCTTCTTGGCGACGAAGGTGGCGTTGAGCGCGCGGGGCATGCCGCAGTAGACGGCGGAGTGCAGGAGAACCTCGACGATCTCCTGCGGGGTGAGGCCGACGTTGAGCGCGGCGTTGATGTGGACCTCGAGCTGGGGCTCGCAGCCGCCCAGCGCCGTGAGCGCGCCGAGCGTGACGAGCTGGCGGTCCCGCAGCGGCAGGCCGGGGCGGGTGTAGATGTCGCCGAAGGCCCAGGCGACGACCTGGTGGCCGAGCTCGGGCGAGATGTCGGCCAGAGAGTCGATGACCTTCTGGCCTGCCTCACCGTCGATCCGCCGGAGCATTGTCAGGCCGTTCTCGAACCGCTCGTCCCGGGTCATGCTTCCTCCTGGAGGGTCCTCGCCGACGTGGCCGACGCGGTGTTTTCGCTGGTGGAAGCGACATTAGGAGTTCGAGCGCGCTCCAACGCAAATCACATCAACCGTGGGGGCGAGCGTTGCGGGGCAGGAGCCGGACCAGGCCGCAGCAGACCAGGACGACGGCGGCCACCACCAGGAGGCTGCGAGCCGCGCCGCCGGCATGGGTCTGGAAGTAGACGGTCGTGACGGCGGCGGCGCCGATCGCGTTGGCCAGTTGCTGGACGGCGGCCAGGGAACCGCTGGCGCTGCCGGATTGTTCGGGGTCGATGTCGCCCATGGTGACGTCGTACACGGTGCCGAAGCAGGTGCCCATGCCGAGGCCGATGATCAGTGCGGGCAGGGCGACGACCCAGCCGTTCAGTGAGCCGGTGGAGACCAGCACGAGGGCGAGCGTGGTGCCCGCCAGAGTGATGAGCAGTCCGATGAGGATGAGCCTGCGGCCGAGCCTGCCGATGAGCCTGTGGCAGGCGACCGAGGCGATGACGATGCCGGCGGCCAGCGGCGCGAGGCCGAAGGCGGCCTGCTTGGGGCTGTAGCCCAGGGTGTGCTGCAGGTACAGCGACAGCACGTACAGCAGGCCCGAGACGGCCGCGAAGAAGGCGACGCCGAGCACGAGGCCGGAGGTGAAGCCGCGGTTGCGCAGCAGGGACGGCTCGATCAGCGGGGCGGCGGCGGTGACCTGGCGGCGGCAGAACAGGAGGAAGAAGGCGAGCCCCGCGGCCATGCTGAGCCAGGGGACGAGGGTCCAGCCGTGTGCCGAGCCGTCGATCAGGCCATAGAGCAGCCCGATCATGGTGGCGCCGAGGTAGAGGGAGCCGAGGCCGTCCAATGACGCGCCGGGCCTGCCGTCGTCCTTGGGCAGGAGCTTGACGGCGGCGATCATCGCGGCGCCGCCGAGCAGGATGTTGATGAGGAACATGGCGCGCCAGCCGAAGCTCTCGATGAGGAGTCCGGCAAGGATGGGGCCGGCGACGGCGGACAGGCCGAGGACGGGGCCGAAGACGCTGAAGACCTTGCCGAGCTGCTCGCGGGGGAAGACGGCGGACAGGATGCCGAAGCCCTGAGGGATGATCAGCGCGCCGAAGGCGCCCTGGACGAGGCGGGCGACGACGATCGCGGCCGGGGCGGGGGCCAGTCCGCAGGCGACGGAGGCGAGGGTGAAGCCGGCCAGGCCGATGAGGAACAGGTTCCGCCTGCCGTACCGGTCGCCCAGCCGGCCGCCCACGACGAGCAGGACGCCGAGGGACAGCGCGTAGCCCGCGCCGAGCCACTGGATGAGGGGCTCGCCGCCGTCCAGGTCGGCGGCGATGGTGGGGGCGGCGATGGTGGTGATGGTGGAGTCGAGCAGGTCGAGGACTTCGGCGGCCAGGATGACCGCGAGGACGGCCCAGGACCGCGCCTGCGAGGGGGCTCGCGGCGCGGCGAGGGGAGCCGGGGTGGACATGTGCGGGGGGCCTTTCGGGGAGGGTCAGAAGGCGGCGATGTTCTCGCGCGCCCACTGTTCGAAGGGACGCGCCGGGGTGCCGAGGAGGGTCTCTGTGGTGTCGGCGACGGGGGCGGGGCCTTCGGCCGCGGTCGCCCAGTAGTCGAGCAGCGAGGTCGCGACCTCGGCGGGCACGTGCTGGACGAGCTGTCGCTCCGCCTCGGCGCGGGTGATGTGCTCGACGGCGACGTCGCGGCCGAGCACGCGCGAGATGATCGCGAGCTGCTCGCGGAAGGTGAGCGACTGGGCGCCGGTGAGGACCACGGTCCTGCCGGTGAGGGTGTCGCCGGTGAAGGCCTCGACCGCGATGTCGGCGATGTCGGCGGAGTGGATGGGCGCGACGGCGGCCTCGGGGTAGGCGAGCTGGACGGGCAGCCGCCGGCGGATGACGTGGCTCCAGGCGAGGGCGTTGCCGGCGAAGGCGTCGGGGCGCAGGACGGTGGCGGTGAGGTTCGAGGCGGCCAGGGCGCGCTCGACCAGGAAGCTGGGCCTGGCCAGCCCGTTGTGCTCGGCGTCGGGCGCGAGGACCGCGGAGGAGGACAGCAGCACGATGTGCTTGACGCCGGCGGCCTCGGCGGTCCGCAGGAACTCGTCGACACCCTCGGGCTCGGGGTAGAGGAAGACCTGGCTGACGCCGTGCAGGGCCGCCTCGAAGGTGCCGGGGTCGGTGAGGACCAGCTCGACGGCCTCGACGCCCGCCGGGAGGCGCAGGTCGGCGGGGTTCTTGCTGGCGGCGCGGACGGCGTGGCCCGCGGCGTGCAGGCGGTCGAGGACGGCGCGGGCGACGCTGCCACGGGCACCGGTGACGAGAACGGTCATGACGAAGTCCTTTCGTTGATCGAAGACATGTGCATGCTGTCATGCATATAAATGTTCGTCAACACATGCCTGTCGGCCGACATGGAAGTAGGCTGGGGACATGACGAGCGAGCACACCTACACCGACGCCGAGGCCGGCGCGCTCCTGGACGCCGTCGGGCCCGCCTTCTCCAAGCTGCGCCGCACGGCCCTGCTGGAGGTGGAGAACCCGATCTCCGCCAAGGACCTGAGCAGGACCCTGGTGCTGAGGTTCGTCGAGGAAGGCGGCGACGAGGTCACAGTCGGCGCGGTCGCCGAACACCTCGCGGTCGACCCGTCGGTGGCCAGCAGGATGGTCTCCGACTGCATCTCCGCCGGCTACCTCCTGCGCGCCGCCTCGCAGCGGGACGGCAGGCGCACGATCCTGCACCTCTCCCCCGAGGGCACGGACATGATGGCCCGCTTCCGCAAGCACCAGCGCGACGCCTTCGAGTACATCACCGCCGACTGGAGCGAGCGCGACAGGCTGGATCTGGCCCGGCTCATACTCAAGTACGTCGACTCCCTCGCCGACCTGCGGGCCAGGGGGGTCGCCAGGGAGACGTGACCCGCGGGCGCGTTCCCAGGAGAACCACGGGTGACCTCGATCCGGCAGGTCACATTTCCCACATCTGCCGCACTGGGCCCTTGAAAAGGTAACTGACGGGAGTCACGCTTCGTCCACATGGAGGTAAAGATCCACTAGGAGCGCCTGTGACCCACACCCCCCGGCACCGGCGAGCGGCCCTGTTAGGGATCCTCGCGGTGCTCGCACTCCTTCTCCCCCAAGGCCTCGCGCACGCCGCGCCCGAGCCGCAGAAGATCAGCGAAGCCGTCCGCGCCGACCTGGCCAAGCAGGACAAGGCCACGTTCTGGGTGCGGTTGAAGGGCGAGGCCAGCCTCACCGCCGCGCACCGCGCCGCCACGAAGGACGACAAGGCCAAGGCGGTCTTCACGGCCAAGACGCAGCACGCCAACGCCTCCCAGGCCAACCTCCGCAAGCTGCTCGAAGCCCGGCACGCGGACTTCACCGCCTACTGGATCGTCAACGCGGTCACCGTGACGGCCGACGCCAAGCTGGCCGCCGAGATCGCCGAGCTGCCCGAGGTCACGGCCATCGAACCGGTCAGGACCCTGTCCCTGCCCAAGCCCGTCCCCGGCACGGCGGAGGCGAAGGTCAACGCGGTCGAGTGGAACGTGGACCGGATCAACGCCCCCAGGGTGTGGAGTGAACTCGGCACCCGCGGCGAAGGCATCGTGGTCGCGCACATCGACACCGGCGCCCAGTTCGACCACCCGGAGATCGCCGCGCAGTACCGGGGCAGGCTCCCCGGGGGCGGCTACGACCACAACCACAACTGGTTCGACCCCGCCAGGGTCTGCCCCAGCCCCGCCCCCTGCGACAACAACGGCCACGGCACCCACGTCATGGGCACCATGGTGGGCGCCTCCGGCATCGGCGTCGCGCCCGGCGCCACATGGATCGCGGCCAAGGGCTGCGAGGGCCAGACCTGCACGGACGCCTCGCTCCTCGCGGCCGGTCAGTGGGTGCTCGCGCCCACCGACCTGACCGGCGCCGACCCGCGCCCCGACCTGGCGCCCGACATCGTCAACAACTCCTGGGGCGGAGCGGGCTTCGACCCCTGGTACAAGGCGACCGTCGAGGCGTGGATCGCGGCCGGCATCTTCCCCATGTTCGCCAACGGCAACGAGGGGCCCGCCTGCCGTACCAGCGGCTCGCCGGGGCAGTACGTCGCCAGCTACAGCACCGGCGGGTTCGACGTGAACAACGTCGTCTACAACCGCTCCAGCAAGGGCGAGGGCGAGAACGGCGAGATCAAGCCGAACATCGCCGCCCCCGCCGTGAACGTCCGCTCCTCGGTGCCGGGTGGCGGCTACAGCAGTTTCACCGGCACCTCGATGGCCTCGCCGCACGTGGCGGCCACGGTGGCGCTGATCTGGTCGGCCTCGCCCCGCCTGCGGGGCGACATCGCCGCCACGCGTCCGCTGCTCGACAGCACCGCGATCGACGTCAACGACACCAGTTGCGGCGGCACGGCGGCCGACAACAACGTCTGGGGCGAGGGCAGGCTCGACGCCTTCGCCGCGGTCAGCGCCGCGCCGCGCGAGGGCCTCGGCGAGCTCAAGGGCACGGTCACCGCGGCGGGATCGCCGCTGTCCGGCGCCACGGTCTCGGTCACGGGCCCGATCAGCCGCACCGCGACCACGGGACAGGACGGCGGCTACAGCCTGCCGCGCCTGGTGCCGGGCGACTACCAGATCACCGTGACCAGGTTCGGCTACGAGCAGGCGACCGCGACTGCGACGATCGTGGCCGAGCAGAGCGTGACCAGGGACCTTTCCCTGACCCCGAAGGCCTCGGGCGTCGTCTCGGGCACGGTCGCCACGGCCGGCACGCCGGAGGCAGGGGCCACCGTGGCCGCGCGGGGCACGCCGGTCAGCGCGGTGACCGACGCCGCCGGCAGGTACCGGCTGACGCTGCCGCACGGCTCCTACGAGCTCACCGTCACCCCGACGTCGCGCTGCTCCAGCGCCGCCACGACGGAGGTCACGGTCGCGGGCGACGTGACCAAGGACATCGAGCTGCCGCTGCGCGGCGACAACTTCGGCTACACCTGCAGGAGCGGCTCCGACGCCTACGTGGCGGGCACGGAGAAGCTGGCGCTCACCGGCGACGACGAGGCGCTCCAGGTGACGCTGCCGTTCACCGTCCCCTTCTACGGGGCCGGGCAGTCGCGCGCGTGGGTGACCACCAACGGCCTGGCCACGTTCGCGGCCGACCGGGTCACCACGGGCAGCAACGGCACGCTTCCCACGACAGGCACGCCCAACCTGGCGGTCTACCCGTTCTGGGACGACCTGGTGGTGGACGCCCAGGCGGGCGTCTACACCGCGACCGGCGGCACCGCGCCGCGCAGGACCTTCGTGATCGAGTGGCGGAACGTCACCTTCTACTCCGACACCAGCCAGCGGATGTCGTTCTCCGTCGTGCTGGGCGAGGACGGCTCGGTCGGCTACCGCTACAAGGACGTGGAGAGCGAGCGGGAGCAGGGCTCCAGCGCCACCGTGGGCATCGAGAACGCCGGCGGCACCGACGCCCTGCTCTACTCGGCCAACGCGGCGGCGATCGCGAACGGGCAGAGCCTGGCGATCACCGCCAGCAGGCACGGCCTGGCGATCGGCACCGTCACCGACGCCAACGACGGCGACCCGCTCGCGGGGGCGCAGGTGAAGATCGGCGATGTCGCGACCTTCACCACCGGCGCCGACGGCACCTTCTACGGGCAGGTGCCCGCGGGCGACTACACGGTGGAGGTGTCGAAGGAGCACTACGGCACCTTCTCCAAGCAGGTGACGATCGCGCCTGGGACGCTCACCAGGATCGACACCGCCCTCGTCACTGGGCGGGTGAGCGCCTCGGTGGCCGAGGTGACCGTGGTGATGCCCGCGGACGCGACCAGGAACCGCACCGTGCAGCTCACCAACCTCGGCTCGCCCACCGCCTACACGGCCACGGCCGACGCGACCTGGCTGACCGTGGCTCCGGCCGCGGGCGACCTGGCCAAGGGGCAGTCGGCGGCGCTGAAGGTCACCGCGTCCAGCGCCGGCCTCCAGCCGGGCGGCGTGCGGACCGGCAAACTGACGGTCCGCTCGGCCAGCGGCCGCCAGCCGGTGATCGAGATCAAGGTGACGGTCGCGGTGCCCAAACTCCAGGTGGCCGTGGACGCGGGCGGCTCCAAGGCGCTGGTGGACGGCGAGGGCGACACGTGGACCCCCGACAGGAAGTACGCCCAGGGGGCGCATGGCTACGTCGCCAACTCGACCTCGACGCACACCACGACCAGAACCATCAACGGCACCACCGAGCAGGAGCTGTTCCGGCGCGTCAGGGAGAACATGCTGGAGTACCGCTTCGACAACGTCCCCTCCGGGACGTACACCGTGGAGCTGGGCTTCGCGGAGACCAGGTCGATGGGGATGGGCAAGCGGGTCTTCGACGTGATCGTCGAGGGCCAGCTGGCGATCCCCGCGCTCGACCTGGCGCTGGAGGCGGGCACGTACACCGCGGTGACCAGGCAGCACACGGTGAAGGTGACCGACGGCCAGCTGAACGTGCGCTTCGCGGCGCGCAAGGGCTCGCCGACCGTCAGCTTCGTCCGCATCTCGGAGCGGCCTGACAAGCCCTGAGTTCCACGGCTCGTCCCCTCCGCCCGGAGGGGGCGAGCCCCCGTGACTCCCCGTCGTGCCGGACCTCCTCGCGGACGTGATGACCCGCTTCTAACGCAACTTTGTCTATTGACCCATTAGAAACGGGTCCGCTATAACTAATGCATCTTCACGTTGAGGAGGCATTAGATGAACATCCCCGTGGTGCATCACAGGTTCGTGGACGTCGAGGGCGTGCGCGTCTTCTACCGCGAGGCGGGCCCGGCCGACGCGCCCGTCCTGCTGCTGCTGCACGGCTTTCCCTCCGCCTCCCATCAGTTCCGGCGGTTGATCGACGCGCTCGGCACCGACTACCGGCTGATCGCGCCCGACTATCCGGGCTTCGGGCACACCGAGGCGCCTGCCGACTTCGTCTACTCCTTCGAGCGTCTGGCCGACATCACCGAAGGCTTCGTGCAGGCGGTGGGGCTGGAGCGCTTCGTGCTCTACGCCTTCGACTTCGGCGGTCCCGTCGGGTTCCGGCTGGCGACCCGCCACCCCGAGTGGATCGCCGGGCTCGTCGTGCAGAACGCCAACGCCTACGAGGAGGGCCTGTCCGACCTGGCCAGGAACTTCATCGCCAACCGGCCCGGCGTGCCCGGCGCCGAGGAGGCCGTCGCCCAGATCCTCGTCCTGCCCATGACCAGGGGACAGTACGAGGGCGGCACCACGGACGTCAGCCGGATCGCGCCCGACGGATGGACTCTCGACCAGCACTTCCTCGACCTGCCCGGACGCAAGGAGGCCCAGGTCGCGCTGGCGCTCGACTACCACAGCAACGTCGATCTCTACCCGGTCTGGCAGCAGTGGCTGCGCGAGCACCGGCCCCCCGCCCTCATCGTGTGGGGCGACGGCGACGCCTTCTTCACCGTGCCGGGCGCCAGAGCCTACCTTCGCGACCTGCCCGACGCCGAGCTCCACGTCTTCGCCACCGGCCACTTCGCGCTCGAGGAGAACCTCCCCGAGATCGCCCCGCTGATCGCCTCGTTCCTCGACACGACCTGGAAGGACTGACCATGAAGATCGCAGTCATCGGCGCCACCGGCAACCTGGGCGGCGCGGTCGCCCGCGAGGCGGCCACCCGCGGCCACGAGGTCACCGCCCTGTCCAGCCGCGACGTCGACGTGCTCGACCCGGCCTCGATCAAGCCCGCCGTCGCCGGCCACGACGCCGTCGTGGCCTCGGTCAAGGGGGCCGACCACCTGGTGCCCCGAGGGGCCGCCGCCCTCCTGGACGCGCTGCCGGACGCGGGCGTCGACCGGTTGCTGTTCGTCGGCGGCGGCGGCAGCCTGACCTCGCCCGAGGGCAGGCGGTTCGTCGACTCGCCCGGCTTTCCCCCGCAGTACCTCGAAACGGCGCTGGACCAGGCGGCGGCGCTCGACCTCCTGCGTGCCGCCGACACCACCGTCGACTGGTCGTACGTGAGCCCGCCGCCCATGCACCTGGTGGAGGGGGACAAGACAGGCGGCTACCGGGCCGAGGCCACCGACACCCCGCTGACCGACGACCAGGGTGAGAGCCGGATCAGCACCGGTGACTTCGCCTCCGCCATCGTCGACGCCCTCGAGCGGCGCGACTTCGTCAGGCAGCGCTTCACCGTCGCCTACTAGGTCCGACGCCGCGTCCGCCATCAACCGATCGGTGGATTCCGGGGTCAGCAGCATCAGCGGACGATCGTGGCCGCGCGGCCGATTCGCCGCGCGCGCCCGCGAACCATGCTTTGCCCATGGCAGTCATCGAAGTCACCGACCTCACCAAGAAGTACGCGGACCTGACGGTCCTGGACAGGGTGTCGTTCTCCGTGGAGGAGGGCGAGATCTTCGGCATCCTCGGTCCCAACGGCACCGGCAAGACCACCACGGTGGAATGCGTGGAGGGCCTGCGGCGGCCCGACGGCGGGTCGATCAGGGTGCTCGGCCTCGACCCGATCAAGGACGGGCGCGAGCTGCACGAGCGGATCGGCGTGCAGCTCCAGCACACCCAGCTGCCCGAGAACATCAAGGTCTGGGAGGCGCTCGACCTCTACGCCTCCTTCTACGCCAAGCCGCGCGACTGGCGGGAACTGCTGGACCAGTGGGGGCTTGCCGACAAGCGCGACACCCGCTTCGGGAAGCTGTCGGGCGGCCAGAAGCAGCGGCTGTTCATCGCCCTGGCTCTGGTGGGCGATCCGCGGGTCGCCTTCCTCGACGAGCTCACGACGGGACTCGACCCGCAGGCCCGCCGCGCCACCTGGGAAGTGATCAAGCAGGTCAGGGCGTCCGGCGTGACCGTGGTCCTCGTCAGCCACTTCATGGACGAGGTGGAGGAGCTCTGCGACAGGGTCGCGGTCTTCGACCGCGGCACCATCGTCGCGCTCGACACCCCCGCCGGCCTGATCGACGGTGTCGACGCCGAGCACCAGATGCGGTTCACGCTCATGACGGGGGACGCGACCGACCCGGTCGTCCTGCTGGGCGGCCTGCCCGGGGTGTCCGGCGTGAGCAGGAACGGCGACCAGGTGACCGTCACGGGCAGGGGCGACTTCGCCACGGCCGTCACCTCGACGATGGCCCGCAACCACCTCCCTGTCGCCGACCTGCGGATCGACAAGCGCACCCTCGACGACGCGTTCGTGGCCCTGACCGGCCGCTCCCTTCACCTCTGACCCACAGATCAGCGACGGAGACCTGTCATGACCGCGATCACCAAGCTCACCACCGTGGAGCTGAAGCTGCTCGTCCGCGAGCCCGGCTCGATGTTCACGATCCTCATCCCCCTCTTCATCCTGGTCGTCTTCGGCAGCTCGATCACGCCGGGCGACACGGTGCTGCTGCCGATGTCGCTGGCGATCGCCGTGGGACTCGTGGGCCTGTACCTGCTGCCCACCACCCTGGCCACCTACCGGGAAAGGGGCATTCTGCGCAGGCTCTCCACCACCCCGGTGCGTCCGGGGAGCATGCTGCTGGTGCAGCTGATCCTGCAGCTCGTCCTCGCGCTGGTCGCCGCCGCCCTGCTCCTCGGCGTCGCGGGGACGGTCCTCGGCGCCCACCTGCCCGGCCGCGTCCTCCCGTTCGTCGTCGCCTTCCTGCTCGGGACCGCCGCGATGTTCGCCGTCGGCCTGCTCATCGCCGCCCTGGCCCCGAACGGACGATCCGCCAACGGGGTGGGCGTCCTGCTGTACTTCCCCATGGCGTTCCTCGCGGGACTGATCCAGCCGACCGACCAGATGCCCGTTATCCTGGCCCGTATCGGCGAATACACCCCCTTGGGCGCTTTCAGGCAGGCCCTCCAGGATGTCTGGGCTGGTCATTGGCCGAGCCCCCTGCTGCTGGGCGTCATGGCCGCGTACGCGGCGATCGTCAGCCTTGCCGCGGCCACGTACTTCCGCTGGGAGTGAGCATGACGACGGTGGCGGGCGAGCGCCTCGACCGATGGGAGAGGCGTCTGGAGCGCCTCATGGCAGGCGTCCCCTACCTCCTTCTCGCGATCTCCACGACGCTCTCCTGGCTCACCGGCGACACCTCGTGGGCCCACCGGCTCGTCACGCTCGGCCTTGCCGCGCTCGCGGCCGCCTGGATCTGGGTGATGACCGCCCGCCGCGCCGGGTGGACGTCGAACGGCACCATGATGGCCGGCTACGTCACCGGACTGGTGGTCCTGATCGCGGTGCTCAGCACGCGCGGGGTGTGGTTCGCCGGCTTCTTCGCCTTCACCGGCTACCTCCATTCGTGGCAGTACCTCAAGGGGCGGTGGCGGTTCGCGGGGGTGACGGCCACCGCCGCGATCAGCATCACCGCCTACAGCGGCGGACTCCCCGAGGCCACCCCCTCCTCGATCCTCACCTACCTCTTCTTCGTCGCCGCGATAGTGGCGGTCGTCAGCCTGTTCAGCTTCCTCGGCGAGGTCACGAACGAGCGGAGCGCCGAACGGAAGAGGATGGTGACCAGGCTCGAGGAAGCGATGCGGGAGAACGCCGGCCTGCACGCCCAGCTGCTGATCCAGGCCCGCGAGGCCGGCGTGCTCGACGAGCGGCAGCGCATGGCCGGCGAGATCCACGACACGCTCGCGCAGGGGCTGACGGGCATCATCACCCAGCTCCAGGCGGCCGTGCACGCCACGGAGGCGGGCGAGAACCCCGCCGAGTGGCGGCGCCACATCGACAACGCCACCCGCCTGGCCCGCGAGAGCCTCGCCGAGGCGCGCAGGTCCGTCCACGCCGTCGGGCCTGGCCCCCTGGAGTCGGCGCAGCTCCCCGACGCTCTGGCGGAGGTCGCCGCCGAGTGGTCCGGCCTCAACGCCGTGCGCGCCGACCTCACCACGACTGGTACGGTCCGCCCCATGCATCCCGAGGTCGAGGTGACCCTGCTGCGGACGGCCCAGGAGGCCCTCGCGAACGTGGCCAAGCACGCGCGCGCCAACCGCGTCGGGCTGACGCTGTCGTACATGGAGGACCTGGTCACCCTGGACGTCCGCGACGACGGCGCCGGCTTCGACCCTGAGCGGGTCCGAGACGGCGGCGGCTTCGGCCTCACGTCGATGAGCCGGCGGGTGAGCCGCCTGGCGGGCACGCTGGAGATCGAGTCAGAGCCCGGCGGCGGCACCGCGATCTCCGCGAGCGTCCCCGCCATCCCGAGGGAGACCCCACGTGTCTGAGGCCCCCATCAGACTGCTGATCGCCGACGACCACCCCATCGTCCGCGACGGCATCCGCGGCATGTTCACCGCCGACCCGCGCTTCGAGGTGCTCGGCGAGGCCGGCGACGGCGCGCAGGCCGTCGAGCTCGCGCGCGCCCTGCTCCCCGACGTGATCCTCATGGACCTCCGGATGCCCAGGATGGACGGCGTGACGGCCATCAAGGAGCTCGCCAAGCTCGGCAACACGGCACGCGTTCTCGTCCTCACCACCTACGACACCGACAGCGACGTCCTGCCCGCGATCGAGGCCGGAGCCACCGGCTACCTCCTCAAGGACGCGCCCCGCGACGAGCTCATGCGCGCGGTCCACGCGGCGGCGCGCGGCGAGGCCGTCCTCTCCCCGTCGGTCGCCACCCGCCTGCTCGGCAGGGTACGCGCCCCCGCCGACCCGTTGAGCGCCAGAGAGCTGGAGATCCTGCGCCTGATCGCCCAGGGCACGACCAACCGCGAGGCGGCCGCCCGCCTGTTCATCAGCGAGGCCACGGTCAAGACCCACGTGCTGCACATCTACACCAAGCTCGGCGTCAACGACCGCGCGGCAGCGGTCGCCGTCGCCTACCAGCGCGGGCTGCTCACCCTGGACAACGGCTGAGGCGCCCCTCGCCGCCCGGCCCGCGACGAGCGGCGTCGGGTACGGTGTCGCGCGATGTCACCCGAGCGGGGAGGAAGCGTTGCGCGACTGGAAGCTGACCAGGACCTTCGAGAGCGCACTCGACGGTCTTCGAGCAGCTTCCCGTCCATCTGCACCGCGCGCTCGTGCGCGAGTATGTGAGCTCGGCGAGCAGCCCTGGCCTGCACCCTGCGGTCCTCGACCGCCTGGTCGATCCGTGGCTCGACGAGGCGGGCCAGCCCGCCTTCTACCGCCAGATCGCCCAGGCCGACCAGCGGTTCACCGACGAGTTGGAGGACCACCTCGGCGCGATCGGGATCCCCGTGCTGGTGTGCTGGGGAGAGGACGACGCGTGGATCCCGGTCGGCAAGGGCCACGAGCTGGCCACACGCATCCCCAGCGCCCGGCTGCGCGTGCTGCCGGGGGCAGGCCATCTGGTGCAGGAGGACACGCCTGCCGAGCTCACCGCCGCCCTGCTGGACTTCCTCGCCTGACGGCTACCTGAGGACCTCGGTCCCCCGGGACGAACCCGGGAAGATCATCACAAGGAACTGCTGGCGGGCGTCGCCGTCGTCCTTCATCGCCGCGCCGGCGCCGCGCATGTGCACGCGGACCCGGTAGCGTCCCGGGCCCTTCACCAGCGGGTTCGGAAGGTCGGCGGCGGCCTCGGCCCAGTAGGTCAGCTCGCCCTTGGGGCTGGTGTAGCCGATCTCGACGACCTTCTCCCAGCCCTTGCGCTCCACGGGCGGGCGCCTGCCGTACCCCTCGACCGTGACGCAGACGTGCATCGCCTCGTCGGCGGTGAGGATGGCGAGCTCGCCCTTGGCCGCGCCGACGAGGTCGTTGCCGAACGCCTTGTCCAGCGCTGCCGTTCCCTCCGGCTCCTCGTCCTCGATGGCGGTCACCGCGCCGTAGTCCGACCACATCGACGTCGCTCCCCTCACCGCCGCCCTGATCCGCGGCCGGTGCGGCGGGAGGCCCGCGCACCGCTTCTTCGCGGTGGCGGTGAACTCGTCGTTCTCCGCCTGCCGCCGCTTCTCCTCGGCCTGCTCGCGGGCGTCCACCTCGGGGCAGAGCAGCGCCAGCGCCTGTGTCGTCTCGACGGTATCGACGCTCACGCCGGTCTCGCCGTGAAGGCGTCCCAGTTCCTTCGGGTCGGCGCGCATGCTCGCCCCGCACAGGTTCCTGCCGAAGGCGACCAGCTCGGCGTCGGGAAGGTCGCGCAACTTCGGCGGGAGCACGTACTCCTGGCCCCGCGCCACGCAGACGAAGGCGGTCTCCCTGTCGCCACGGCCGACCGGCCTGGGGCCGTAGCGGAGGTCCCATGAGCCGCACTTCTCCCCGGCCGCCTCCGTCACCTTCCCCCTGGCCCTGTCGCCGGTCTGCAGGCCCAGCAGGAGGAGCACGGCGAAGGCGGCGGCCGCCGTTCGGGCGATCCCGCCTCGCGGGGTCGTGCGGGGCACCCTCACGGCGACGAGGATCAGGAGGGCGGGCAGCACCTCGCCCACGTGCCCCAGGATGGACGGGCCCTCCCCGAGGAACGGTGCCCACGTCTGCGCGCATCCGTCCCCCGTCAGCAGATCCGGCACGGCGAACCCGAACTCCAGGAGCGTGGGCCACGTGATGCCCAGGACGGACAGCCATCCGGCCGCGCGGCCCCACCGCGGCATGCCCTTCCACGCCAGGAGCGCCCAGAGACCGAATCCGACGAGGACGATCACCGGCTCGGGCACCGCGTACAGCGGCAGGAGGGCCATGCTGACGTCCGCGTACCGCATGAACCCCCAGCACGACCCCATCGTCAGTGCCGCGTACGAGCCGCTCCATCCCCCCAGGAACGGGACATAGGGAAGCGCGGTCAGCGCCAGCGCCAGTGCCCACAGCACGAGTGATGATCGCCGTAACATGGGCCGTCACCCTACAACGCGGGACCGACATCGGGGCGGTCAGCGAAGTCCGTGCCGGTCCGCCCACGTGGCGACGGCGGAGGCGATCGCGAGCGGCTGGTCCTCGGGCGTGTGGTGCCCTGCGACCCCGTCGTGCCGGTCGATCTCCAGGCCCGCGATGTTCTCCGCGCACCAGTCGATCAGCTCGGGCCCCATCATCGTGCCGGGGCCCGGCTGGAAGGTGATGAGCAGTTTGGGGATGTCCGCGCTGGTCGCCAGCCACTCGTCGTAGGCCTCGATCCTGGCCACGACGTCCGCGGGCTCGCCGTCCAGCGGCATCGACCGCGGCCACCGCAGCAGCGGCAGCCTGCTCTCCCTCGTCGGGTACGGCTTGCGGTAGACGTCGAGGTCGCCCTGCCTCATCGGGACGGCGACGGTGGCGGGCAGGCCCTGCTCGAGGAAGGCGTTGTCGTCGAGGATCATGGCCTCGCCGACACCCTCCGTCTTGATCGCCTGGAACAGCGGCCGACCGCCCTCGGGGAACTCCTGCCACGTCATCGGCTTGACGATGGTCTCGGTGAACGCGATGCCGCGTACCCGCCCCGGATGGCGGGCCGCGAAGTCGAAGGCGAGCGCGCCGCCCCAGTCGTGGCCGACGAGCACCACGTCGTCCAGGGCGAGCGCGTCGAACCAGGCGGCCAGGTAGCGGGCGTGGTCGGCGAAGGTGTACTCGATGGGCGGCTTGCCTGACTCGCCCATCCCGATCAGGTCGGGAGCCAGGCGGCGGCCGGGGTCGCCGACGGCGGGCAGGACGTGCCGCCACAGGTACGACGAGGTCGGGTTGCCGTGCAGGAAGACCATGGGCGTGCCGTCGCCGAGGTCGCGGTAGGAGATCGTCGAGTCGATCACGTTCTGGATGGGCATGGAGAGTCCTTTCAGAGGTTGAGGTTCATCACGCGGTCCACCGCGATCTCGACGACCACCCGGCCGGGCGGGTCGGGCGGCGGCGACCAGTAGCGTTCGGCGTAGCGGCGCGCTCCCTCGGCCACGCGCGGCACGTCGGTCCGGACGTGCGCGCGTCCTTCGAGCGTGACCCAGCGGAAGCCGTCGACCTGGCAGAGGGCGGCGCGGCCGCCGGGGTCGGCGAGCAGGTTCCCGACCTTGCGCGAGGAGGCCACCGTCATGACCCTGGCCAGGCCCGCGGCGCCGTCCCATGTGAAGCGCACGGCCACCACGTGGGGCGAGCCGTCGGGCCTGAGGGTGGTCAGGGTGGCCAGGTGCGGCTCGGCCAGGAAGGCCTCGACGGGCTTCGGCAGCGCGCTCATCGGAAGGCGGCGACGTTGCGCGCGGCCCAGTCGGCGAAGGACCGCGGCGGCCGGCCGAGGAGCCGCTCGACGGCGGGGCTCACCTGCCGCTCTGCGTCAGGCGGCGTGCCGAGGATGGCCAGCGTGCCTACGTTTCCCGTCGCACCGGTCACCACGATCATGATGAACTCCTTCTGAGTTAGTTGACTGACTTACTTCGGACCATAGCCGACCGGCGGAACGGATGTCCATAGTTAGTCAGACAACTGACTCAAAGAGTGGTCGCAGTTCGGGGATGGCCCGCGAGACGCGTGACAGGCTCCGGGGCGTCGCGGCCGCGCCCGGGGGTAGCGGGCGGTGATGAACGCTCCGCACGTCACCAGGCCGGTGATGTACCACCACTGGTCGACCGTGACCTTCCTGCACTGGCGGTATCCGCCTGCCGTGGTCCAGCCGCTGCTGCCCGCGTCCCTGACGGTCGAGACCTTCGACGGGAGCGCGTGGGTCGGGCTGACGCCGTTCCTGATGGAGGGGGTGCGGTCACCGGGACTGCCCGTGCTGCCCTGGCTGTCCCGCTTTCCCGAGACGAACCTGCGGACCTATGCCCGCGACGAGCGAGGCCGCGAAGGGGTCTGGTTCCTGTCCCTGGACGCGGGGCGGCTGCCCGCCGTGCTCGGCGGGCGGGCCGGCTACGGCCTGCCGTACTTCTGGTCGGACATGTCCGTAGGAGCCGGCGACGAGCTCGTGCGGTATCGGTGCCGCAGGAAGTGGCCGGAGCCGAGCGGCGTGCGGTGCGACGTCGACGTCGAGCCGGGCGCGCAGGCGGTCGAGGACGAGCTCGCGAGGTTCCTGACCGCCCGATTCCGCCTGTTCACCGTGATCGCCGACCATGTGGCCGTGGCCGAGGTCGAGCACCCGCCGTGGCCGTTGCGCCGGGCCGAGCTGGCGCGCCTCGACCAGGACCTGGTCGAGGCGGGAGGGCTTCCCGCACCCGGCCACGAACCCGTCCTGCACGCCTCTCCCGGGGTGCCGGTGCGGGTGGGCATGTGGCACTGGTGACCCGGACGCCACGTTGATCGTCCGTGACCCGGATCCGCATGATGGTCGCTCGCCCGGACAACCATCACCGGAAATAGCCCCACGTGGGTGAAACAACCCGCCCTGGCCGTACATCTCCTCTGGTGTGTCCACCAACCGGAAGGAACACCACATGGGGCCACCGGATCCCGAACAGCGCTTCGAGGAGCTGTACACGGCGCACTACCCGGCCGTCTCGGCCTATGTCAGGCGGCGCGCCGACTCGCCCGACGACATGGCCGACGTGATCGCGGAGACGTTCACGACCGCCTGGCGCAAGCTGCCCGAGGTTCCCGAAGGCGACGAGGCCAGGCTCTGGCTGTACGGCGTCGCCAGGCGCACCCTCGCCAACCACTTCCGCTCAGAGGGGCGCAGGACCGCGCTGGCCATACGGCTGCGAGAGGAACTCACGGCCTGGGCGAGCTCCGTCGTGGACGGGGACCACGACGAGGCGCGCCGGGCCTTCCTGCAGCTCTCGCCCGACGACAGGGAAGTGCTCGCGCTGGTCGGCTGGGAGGGCCTGAGCATCGGCGAGGTGGCCAAGGTGCTCGGCTGCTCCAGGGGCGCCGCGCGCCTGCGCCTGCACCGCGCCCGCAAACGGCTCGCCAGAGCGCTGGCCGCCGCCGATCTCGATCTCAGCAGGTACGGCTCACGGGCCGTCTCACTCGCGGAAGGTCACTCATGAACGGAGGGTCACTCATGAACGCCGATGTCGACCGCGTCGTCGCCCACCTCGCACCCGACCAGGGACCCGGCATGAGCGAAGGGGCGCGGCAGCTCATGCGCGAGATCATGGAGGGCGACCCGGCGCCGCTCGCCAGACCCACAGCCAGGCGCGGAGCCTTGGGCCGGTGGCCGAAGCTCGCGGTCATCGGCGTGCTGGCCGCCACCGCCGTGGGGGTGAGCTGGGTGGGGCCGTCCGGCCTCGGCCTCGGGCCCGCCCCTGTCGCGGCGCTCGACATCAAGCAGGAGGACGGCTACTACGTCATCACGGTGAAGGACCTCTACGCCGACCCCGACAGGTACGCGGCACAACTGGAGGCTGTCGGCCTCGACGTCTCGATCAGGGTGGAGCCGGTTACCGCCGCCTTCGAAGGGCAGGTCTTCCCCACATCCGGCGAAAGGTACGTGACGGAGTTCAAGTCCATCGAGGCGCCCGGTACCTGCGACAAGACCGGCGGCTGCCCGGTCGGGCTGAAGATCCCCATCGACTTCGAGGGTTCGGCCGACGTCCGCCTCGGCCGCCCGGCCCAGCCCGGCGAGAAGTACCGGTCGATCACGTCGTGGGACGCACGCGGCGAGCCGATGCACTGCGCCCCCTACATGAACAAGCCGGTCTCCGAGGTGCGGGAGCTACTGCGGCAACGCGGGATCTCCATCGAGGAGTTCACGGTCTCCGACCCCAACGACGAGAAGGTGACAGGAGACCACGAGATGAAAGACTCCGTGCCGGACTCCTACCTCGTCCACGGCGGCACGCTGACCGAGCCGGGCAAGGCGATGGTCGACGTGTGGACGGCGCCCATGAAGGAGGAGTACGTGAAGAACGTGGCGGAGGCCAACGGCTGCCCCGTCTCCTGACGGCCGGCTCGGGGTGGGCGACCACGCGCCCCGGGTCGCGGGTCGCCCCGTCGAGTGCAGCGCCGGAGACGGCGGATCTAGCTGAACTTGGTCGTGGGGCGCTCCTCCAGCACCTCGTCGACGTAGATGTCGAGCTTCTCGTTGTAGAAGGCGATCAACCCGGCGATCCGCTCGCTCTCGCGCAGCGGCGTGCGGTAGGACCAGGCCAGGTCCTGGTGGCCGTTGACCGACCAGTACTCCGCCGTCCCCTTGTAGGGGCACTGGGAGGAGGTGTCGGTCGGCGCCAACAGGTGCATGCGGACGTCCGTCTTCGGCAGGTAGTAGCGCGCCGGCAGACCGGTCTCGAACAGGATCACCGGGCGGGTGGAGTCGGCCACCGTGACGCCGTCGACCTCGACCCTGACCCTGCGTGAGCTGGACAGGACGTCGACGCGGGTGTAGGGGCTTCGGGGATGGACGTAGACCTCCTCGTCCTCCTCGAACCAGGAGTCCATCGCCGCCCATTCGAAGCGGACGTGCTCCCTCAACTCCTCGATCGGGGAGTCGGGATAGATCAGAGCGGCGTCGTCCGCCTCCTTGCCGCCCGCTGTGACGGTGTGGACGACGCCCTCCCCTCGGCTGGGCGAGTGCACGGTCGCGCCGGTCGGCTTGAGCGCCGCCTGATCGACGTCGGCGAGGGGCAGGTAATAGGTCGGATAGTAGGGGCTCTCCCAGACCAGGAGCGCCTTCGTCGTATCGGCGATCTGGTGGCCACCGAAATAGGTGCGCACGCGCTTGGCCGTCGGTTCGACCTTCAAACGGCTCTTCATGGGGGCGGAAACCGTCCGCGTGGCCGGGGTATTCCGTCAACCCGGCGGGTGATCCCCTGTCGCTCCGTCGATGAGCTCGCGCAGGATGTCCATGTGACCCGCATGCCGTACGGTGTCCTCGATCATGTGGATCAGCACCCAGCGCATCGACACGGGGGTGCCGTTCCACGAGGTGCCGAGGTCGTCGAGCCCGATCTCCTCGATCGCCCTGTCGGCCGCGGCCCTCGCCCGGCCGTAGAAGGCCACGATGTCGGCGGTGCTCTCGTCAGGCGTCGTCGACATGTCCTCGGTGACATCGAACCAGAGCGGCTCGATCGCGCGCCCGAACGTCGTGCAGAACCACCCGTACTCGACTGTCGCCAGGTGTTTCACCAGGCCGAGCAGGTTCGTCCCCGACGGGGTCATGGGGCGGCGCAGTGCCTCGTCGTCGAGGCCGTGGAGCTTCCACAGCACCGCGTCGCGGTGCCGGTCGAGGCTGACGTGGAGGCTTTCCTTCTCACCACCGGTGTACGGCACGCGTCGCATCATGCGCCGACCCTACAGACCCGCCTCCGGCCGGACCTCCGGAGGTCGTGCGGAGTGGACACGATCCGAAGGCCGCGCTCGCGGCGTGTCCGAGCCGGCCGCCGCGTCCCCGCCGCCGCTCGCCGGACAGCGCGACGACACGATCACCCGGCGCTACCGCTACGACGGCGGTCGGCGTGCGAGCCTGTCAGTGGGCGGGCCATCGGCTCGTCCGCCAACTCTGACCAGGAGGTTCACCGATGAGTCGTTCCGCCGCCCTGGTGGACGCCGACTGGGTCGAGGCCAACCTCGACTCCCCGGGCGTCGTGCTCGTCGAGGTCGACGAGGACACCAGCGCCTACACCAGAAGCCATATCCGTAACGCTGTCAGGATCGACTGGCAGGCCGATCTGCAGGACCCCGTCCGCCGTGACTTCGTCGACAAGGCGGGTTTCGAGGCGCTGCTGTCGGAGCGCGGTATCGCCAACGACGACCTCGTGGTGCTCTACGGGGGTAACAACAACTGGTTCGCGGCCTACGCGTACTGGTACTTCAAGCTCTACGGTCACTCCAACGTCAAGCTGCTGGACGGCGGTCGCAAGAAGTGGGAGCTGGACTCGCGTGAGCTGGTGACCGAGGTTCCCGAGCGTCCGGCGACCACGTACGCGGCGCAGGAGCAGGACACCGCCATCCGGGCCTTCCGCGACGACGTCCTCTCCTCGATCGGCCAGCTCAACCTGGTCGACGTCCGCTCGCCCGACGAGTTCACCGGCAGGTTGAAGGCCCCCGCGCACCTTCCGCAGGAGCAGGCGCAGCGGGCGGGACACATCCCGACGGCTCGCAACATCCCGTGGTCGAAGGCGGCCAACGACGACGGCACGTTCAAGTCCGACACGGAGCTGAAGGACCTGTACTCGGGTGCGGGCGTCGACTTCGGCAAGGACACGATCGCCTACTGCAGGATCGGGGAGCGCTCGGCGCACACGTGGTTCGTGCTGCACGAGATCCTCGACCAGGCCAACGTGAAGAACTACGACGGTTCGTGGACCGAGTACGGCTCGATGGTGGGCGTGCCGATCGAACTCGGCGAGGCCCGCTGACCGGCCAGGTGCCGCTGCTCCCCCTGCCCGGATGACCGGCCGAGCGGGGGGCTCGCCGTACACGCTTGGGTGAGTGCGCAGAAGTGTATTGACGCTGCCGCAGGTAGAGGTTAACGTCATCTCAAAATTAAAAGGAAACCTTACTAATAGTTTCCTTGAAACGCCTCCCATCCCACACCCCAACTCACCCCCCAACCGGATGTCGGAGCATCGATGAAACACACCCTGAGCAAGGTCCTCGCAGTCCTCGCGGCGTTACTGATGCCGCTCACCGCGGCAGTCGTCGCCCCCTCCAGCGCGTACGGCGCGGCCACGTCCAGCACCTCGGCGGCCGTCTTCGCCGCGTGGGCCCCGTGGACCGCCTACACGGCGGGCACCCGCGTCACCTACAACGGCGTCGAGTACGAGTGCGTCCAGAGCCACACCTCGCAGCCGGGCTGGGAACCGCCCAACGTGCCCGCACTGTGGAAGACCACAGGCGGCGGGGGCGGCGACACCAGCGCGCCGTCCGTGCCCGGCAACCTCCGCTCGACCGGTGTCACCGCCAACAGCGTCTCCCTCGCCTGGAACGCCTCCACCGACAACGTCGGCGTCACCGGC
>NZ_JBHUFV010000025.1:0-20761 GCF_042681425.1 Nonomuraea mangrovi
GGCGGGGCTCGCCTACGACGGCGATGTGGCCCGCGTCGCCGGGGCCACGCTGGCCTACCTGCCTGCGGTCTGGACCGTGGTCGGTATCGCGACGCTGCTGTTCGGCATGCTGCCACGGCTGGCGGCGGCCGCGAGCTGGACTGTGCTCGGCCTCTTCCTGGTCGTGGATCTGCTGGCGGAGTTCAAGCTCGCCACCGGGATCGTCCTCAACCTGTCGCCGTTCGTGCACGTGCCGGCGATGTTGCTGGACGGCGTCTCATCACCGGTGGCACCGCTGCTGGGGCTGACTGTTGTGGCCGTAACCCTGGCCACGGCGGGGCTGGCGTTCCTGCGCCGCCGCGACCTGATGCCCTCTGCCTGAACGCTCCCGTAGCGGCGCTGATGGCCGACGCCGCGTCTGCCGAAACTCCATCCCTGCGGGTCAGGCGGCACGTGAGTACTCGTGGATGACTCCTCCGACCGTAGGGGTGAGCGCGGACTCGGTGCCGGATACCGTACGAGCGGGCACGCCTTCGTCAGTCGAGGTCGAGGTCGCGGAGTTCGGCGCGCGTGGAGATCCCGAGTTTGGGGAACGCCCGGTACAGGTGCGAGCCCACCGTCCGCGGGCTGAGGTGCATCCGGTCACCGATCTCGCGGTTGCTCAGCCCTCTCGCGGCGAGCCTGGATACCTCCAGTTCCTGCGGGCTGAGCAGGGCGGCGACCGCCCGGCCCGGGCGGGGCATGGCGCCGCCGGCCGCACGGAACCGGGCGAGGGCACGCCGTGCCCAAGGCTCCGCCCCGAGCGCCTCGAAGCTCTCGCTCGCAGCCCTGAGCATCGCCCGGGCCTCGGTCCCGCGGTGGTTGCGGTGCAGCCACTCGCCGTACAGGAGTTCGATCCTGGCTCGGTCGAAAAGGCGCTGATCGAGCCCGCTGCTCGCCAGCGCGCTCCGGTAGCGGGACTCGGCTTGGGCGTCGTCGGAGAGCATCGCGTGGCAGAGATGGTTCCTGCTCAGGGCCACCGGCCCACGGATGCCGGCGGTCTGAGATCCCACGGCCTCGACGATCCGCCGGGCCCGCTCCGGGTCGCCGGCGCGTACGGCGGCCTCGACCAGGTCCGGGAGCATCGCCAGAGCGACGAAGTCATTGGACTGCGGCGAACCCCGCTCGAACAGGCGCGTCAGCTCCGCGAAGGCCTCCGCCGACGCGCCTTCGCCCAGTGCCAGCAGTCCCAGCGCGCCGGTCGCCGTCGCAGCGGCGATGCGCTCGCGCAGCGGGAACGCGATCTCCAGTGCCTGCCGGGCATACCTGCGACAGGCCGCGGCCTCGCCGCGCACGGCGGCGAACCGCGCCGACTGGGCGAGGAAGTTGGCCGTCCAGCCCCGCTGGCCGGTCTCGTAGCTGAAGCGGAGACCTTCCTCGGCGTGCTCGGTCCCCTCCGCCCAGCGCCCGAGCCGGAACTCGATGTCGGCATGGTAGAACAGCACCTCGGTCAGCAGCGCGGCAGAGCCCTCGGCGCGGACCCGGCGGCCGGTGGCTTCGACGAGCCTGAGGGCCTGGTGGTCGTCTGGCCCCATCCAGCCGATCACGGTCGCCCACATCCACTGCCGCTCATCGCCCCCGCCTCGGCCCCGAGGCATGGTGCCCGGCAGTTCCCACAGCTCGGCCCCGGTGACGACGCCTTCGAAGCCGCCGAGGAGACCTTCGGCGGCGCGGAGCGTCGCCGGTGCGCAGTCCAGGTCGGTGATGCGCCGGGTCGCCCGCAGCGACCCCTCCATGTCGCCGGCGTGCAACGCCGATCCGGCCGCGAGCAGGAGGGTCCAGGCGGCCTCCTCCGGCTCGGTGGACGCCATGAGCTCGGCGCACCGCATCAGGTGTGAGTAGGCGATCGCGGGGTCCCCGCCGTACAACTCGATGATCCCGTTGAGCTGGGCCAGTGTCACGGCGGGCACGGGCTCGGCCATGACGTGGTCGACGAGTTTCCTGGCCAGTCCTGGCCGGCCCGCGTCCAGCGCCACGAAGGCGGCGGTCACCGTCCTCTGGCGGCGGTCGGCGGACGACTCGCTGAGCCGCGCGGCATGCCGCAGGACGGAGATCGCCGCCGCCGCACCGCCGCGCCGCCGGGCGGCGTCGGCGCTGTGCTCCAGCGCGGTGGCGATCTTCTCGTCCGGTGCGGTCGTGGCCACGGCGCGGTGCCAGATCGCCTGGTCGTCCCGTCCGGTCGCGCTCAGGTGCGCGGCGATGGCCAGATGCGCGGCGCGGCGGTGGTCGAAAGACGCGTCCGCGTAAACGGCGGAGCGGATCAGCGGGTGCCGGAAGCCGACCTTGATCCCGTTGAGTTGCACCAATCCCGACCGCTCGGCCGGGCCAAGGGCGTCGGCCGGCAGGCCCAGCCGGGCGGCGGCCCCAAGGACGGTGCCGGCGTCCCCGGTTTCCTCGGCGGCCGCCACCAGCAGTGCGGCACGGCCGTCCGCCGACAGGGCTTCGACCTGGCGCAGGAACGCCGCGCGCACACGGGTGCTCACGGGCAGGGTTCCGGTCATGGCGAGGTCGGGCATGGCGCGATCGGGTTCGTCGAGCCGGGCCAGTTCGATCAGGGCGAGCGGGTTGCCGGCGGTGGCCGTGAAAAGGGCGTCGCGTTGGCGGACAGGCAGCGTCCAGCCGTGCTCCTCGAGCAGCAGCGCGGCCTCTTCCTGGGGCAGCCCGTGCAGCACGAGTTCGGTCAGTCCTGCCGTGTTGACCGGCAGCGGTTCGGGTTCGCGTACGGCGAGCAGCATCGCGAGAGGCTCGTCGGCCAGCCGGCGAGCGGCGAACAGCAGGGCGGCCGCGGAGGCGTGGTCCAGCCACTGCACGTCGTCGACGACGACCAACAGAGGGCGGTCCGCCGCCACCGCCGCGAGCAGCGTGAGCACCGCCGCCGAGACCAGGAAGTCCGAGACCGAGAAGTCCGGGGCCGCGGAGTCGGTGAGGCCGAGCGCGCCGCGCAGCGCCCCGGCCTGGACGCCGGGCAGCGCGTCAAGATGATGGAGTACCGGCCGCAACAGTCCGAGCAGCCCGCTGAACGCGTGTTCGACCTCGGATTCGACGCCGGCACACGCGAGCACACGCATGGGCTCGGAGGTCGCCGCGCTCTCTGCGGCATGGCGCAGCAGCGCGCTCTTGCCGATACCCGCTTCGCCGCGCAGGACCAGCGCCCCGCTGCGGCCGCCTCGCGCGTCGGCGAGCAGCCGGGTGATGGCCTCTCGTTCCCGGCGTCGGCCGTGGATCACGGGCGGGTTCCCGGGTGTCGTGAGTGACTGCAGTCGGTTCGACTCTGGCTCAGGATTCGAGTCCCCCGCGAGGCTGGTCGCGACGGGCGGGCGGTGCGAGCCTGCCGCGACTTCGGTGAGGAGAGCTGTTGTGGCCACGACGTTCATGGGGGCGGGCTCGGCGCCCGGCGAGGACGGGACGGGGACGCCGTCTCCGCGCCCGGCGCCGCGGTCACGGCGTCGACGCCAGCTCGGCTGGATCATTCCGCTGTTCGTCGTGATGCTCGGGTTCGCGGTGTACTCGGTGCCGCCGTATCTCACTTTCGACCCGGCGCAATCACGGGTTGAGCTGTCCGATTCGCCGCCATTTTTCTACTCCCTACTGGTGGCGCACATCATCTTCGGCACGGTGGCCCTGCTGACGGGGTGCTTCCAGGTGTGGCCGTGGTTCCGCCGCAATCACCCCAGGACGCACCGCTGGACGGGGCGGGCGTACTTCTTTCTCGGCGTGTTCCCCGCCGGCATCGCCGTTCTCGGAGTCGCCCCGTTCGGTCACACGGGTTTCGGAGGGAACACCGGGAACACTCTGCTGGGCGTGGTGTGGCTGATCACCGGGTTCGCAGGGTGGCGGATGGCTCGGCAGCGCCGGTTCCCCGAGCACCGCAGGTGGATGATCCGCAGCTTCGCGCTGACCACGTCCATCGTGGCCAGCCGCCTGTGGGCCGGGGTGCTGCTCGCCGTCCAGCTTCCGCTGCTCGACAGCGCCTACGGTGGCGACCAGCAGGCGATGATCGAGGCGATCGGTTCCGCAGGCGTATGGCTCAGCTGGGTCGTCAACCTGCTGATCGCGGAATGGTGGCTGGAACGCACGGACCACACCGGCAAGCCCAAGTCCCGCAAGCGTCCGCGCTGACGTGCCGCGCGGCGGTGATCCGGTGGGGTGTCAGGCCGCGGCGAGACACCGGCTCCCGTCCCCCGCATCCGGGCGACGACCGTCGGGAGATCGTGCATGACACACCCTTCTGACTCACAATGCCGTACGAGATACAGTGTATGTAGTACAGAGAGGAAGGCGATGACAAGCCTGGCAAGCCTTAGGCCGGCTGCCGGGCAGGAACGCCTCTATCGCCACCCTGCTGCGCGACCCGCGTGCGCCCCTCGATCCCGCCATGTGACCTTTCCATCTCCCGCGTCCGCGACCGGTGCGGCACCCCGCACCCGGCCTTGATCGGTGCCGCCAGGACGACTAGCCTGATCGCCGTTCTGCCGGAAGGCGGGGCCGAGGCGATCGCGTCACGCGGGAAGAGCCCCGACCACGACGAGCTGCTCGACCACGCCGCCATGGAGTTGGGGACCGACTGACGATGAGCGCGGAAGAGGATTTCAAGCAGGTCGGCGCCGAGCTGGCCGACCTGGGTGTACGGATCTCCAGGATGATGGGGAGTCCCGCGCTCAAAGATCAGGTGGGGAAGGTGTTCGCGAGCCTGCAGCGCGACGGTGCGATGGTGTTCCGGCTGGTCAGGGATACCCCCGAGCACACAGCCGCGCTCAAACTGCCTGGGGCGTCCCTGTTCGACCCCTCGGGGCAGGGCAGGGCGATAAAGGACTGGGTGGTCGTGCCCCACTCCTCGGTCGAGAAGTGGACGGATCTGGCCGAGGCCGCCCTCAGCCGCCCGCGCTGATCGGTAGGCGGCTCGGAAAGAATGTCCGGTATCGGCGCAGCCTTCTGGGCGGCAAGCTTTTCAGCAGTGTCATGGCTGATGGAGATCGCTGAGGAAGGTGCGGATCTCGTCGGCCTCGGGGACGTCGAGGGCGGTGTACAGGTCAAGGGCCTGTAGGGCGTGGTCGCGAGCGAGGTCGATATGGTTCGCTAAGCCGCCGTGTCCGCGAACGCCGCCACCCAGGCCAGCGCCGAGTTCCAGTTGATCGCGACCTCGTTGGTGGCATAGGAGCCGATGTCATCGATGTAGCACGTGGCGGGCGCGCAACCCGCGAGGATCTGCTCGGCCGGTGCCTTCGCCACCTCGGACACGTCCGAGTTCGGCCCGCCTGCCATCGACCCGGGAGCCGGATGCGGACGAGCCGCGTTGGCCTGGTGTGCCCAGAACCGGTGGTGCTGGTTCCAGCTGGCGCGCTCGCCGTACCCGGTCACGTAGGACTGGTTGAGCGCGTTCCTGCCGAGCAGGTAGTCGAGCGACTCCAGAACGCCGTCCCGGTATTTCGCCTCTCCGGTGATGCCGTGGGCGAAGCCGAGCACCATCGCCTTCTGGGCGGTGGCGCTGGTCGAGCCCCAGGAGTACCGGCGCTTGCCGGGCAGGTCGGGGTTGGGGTAGCCCTGGCTGCGCAGGTCGTCCAGGTGCTTGTCGGCGGCCGTGACGATCCGCGCGCGAGCAGCCGAGTAGCGGGCGTTCTCTCCGCCCGGAACGAGCTTGACGCGTGCCAGGGCCAGGTCGGCGAGGCCGCCGGTCTGCGCCCACGAGAAGTTACCCGGACCCATGGTGTGCTGGATCGAATCCAGGTAGGCGCTGGAGCCGGTGGCCGTGTAGAGCTCGGCCGCCGCCCAGGAGAACTCGTCGGAGACGACGTCGTCGCCGTAGGCCCCGCCACCAGCCGGAGAGGTCGACGGGGCCAGGACCGCAGGGTTCTTCATCGCGGCTGTCCAGGCCAGCCGTGCCGCGTCGAGGCACCTGTCGGCGTAGGCGGCGTCGAAGGGCCGGTAGACCCTGGCACATCTGGCGGCCACGGCGGCCAGGTTGAGCGTAGCGGCCGTCGAGGGCGGGAAGAGCCTGCGCTCGCGTGGGTCCTCGTGCGGGGCCACCATCCCGGTCCACCCGTCGACGTCATGGATCTTGTGATGGGCCATGCCGTCGTCCTGTTGCATGCGCAGCAGGAAGTCCAGTTCCCACTTGGCCTCGTCCAGGATGTCCGGCAGCTCGCCACCCGACTCCGGGATGCTCAGCGACACGCTGCGCGACTGCTCGTAGGAATCGATCAGTTCCCAGGCGGCCAAGGCGCCGTTGACCACGTACTTGCCGTGGTCTCCCGCGTCGTACCAGCCGCCGCGCTGCTCGCCGTCCCCCTGGTTGGGCGCCACGCCGAGGTGCCCGGCGGGCCGCGCGTAGGCGGCTCCGACATGGGCTGCCTCGATCGGGATGCCGGACCGGTTGTGGTAGAAGTACGCCAGCGAGTCCTTGCGCAGCTTGCCGTACAGGCCAGGCGCGATGTCGAACGGCACGCTGCGCTTCCCGTCAACCTCCAGCCGGTAGCTGCCGGGTTCGCGCACCTGGCTGAAGTCGGCGAGGTGGACATGATCGCCGGACATGAGGTCGTCGCCGTACACCTTGGTCGTTCCGGCCGCGGCCTCCGCACCGGCGGAGTCGAGCAACCGCCACGGCAACGCCTCGGTGACCTCACTGACGATCGTGGCCCGCTTCGGCGCGTCGGGCAGGTAACCCACCTGGTTGACCCGCACCGGTGAGCCGAGGTAGCGACCGCCCGGCGGGGTCGCGCCACCGATGAGGGAAACGTTGTCGAGGCACAGCTCGTACGGCTCCTTCGCCCCACCCACCTGGAAGAGCACCTGCCCCTTGGGCTCGTCGACGGCCGGAGTCCCGGTGATCTCGAACCGCTGTGTGGCAGTCGTCACCGGACTCTGTCCCGCCAGCAACGCCGTGTACGGCGCCACGGCCAGTTGTCCGACCACCCTGATCGACACGTTCCTGCTCGCCCTGGCGGTGAAGGCCAGCTTGTACGGCTGGCCGGCCTCGAAGGGCACATCGCTCTGCCCGATCATCACATCCCAGGCGTTGACCGTGCCGGCGGGGACGGTGGCGCAGAGCTCCCCGTTCACCCTGTGCCCAACCAGGTTCTTGGTGCTCCACCAGGAGGCGAGATCGACGTCGAAAGAGCCGTTGCGCAGGCGTTCATAGGTGGCGGCCTGTGCGGGCACCGTGGTGAGGGCCGTGGCCATCACCGTCAACACACAGGTCAGCTGGAGTCGAAATGACACGCCAGCCCTTTCCTCGGATTCGTCGGCCGGACAAGGCAAGCATTCTTGACGATCTTGAAGTGCGCCGCAACACCGCCCACGGAATGACAGACCCTGGCTTGCGGCACTCCCCCGGAACGCAGACAACGGCGGCGCACAGGTGATCAGCGGCAACATAGGCTCACCACTGACAATCGGTCCGACTTGTGTGAAGGATGTGAACGCCGTGACGACGTTGCCCCCTTCGTTCGCCATCGCCACCGCCACCGGGTCGGGTCAGCCGGCCGACACACCCGCGGATAGCCGTGTCATCACGGATAGGCTGACCGGCCGGTCGACAGGGGCTGCGCTCGACGCGCGGCCTGCCCTCGCCGCCGTCGTGAGTTCGTTCCAGGCATGGTGATCCGCAAGCGGGCCGCACGGTCCGCGCAGCGAATCGACGTGACCCGCCTTCCCGAGGACGTCGTGGCACTCATCGACGCCCTCGAGCCTGGTGAGAACCTGGTCGTCACGCGTGACGGCGAGTCGATCGCGACGATCTCCAGCACCATCGACGTGGTCCAAGGCGCCATCGTCGATGCGCCGGACGAGGCGGACGAGGCGGACGATCAAGCACCGATCGACTACGACAGCGTGACGGTCGTGGCCACCGCGATGGAGCTGTCGGCCGCGGCTCGGGTGGCGCTGTCGACCCAACTCGGCGCGGACTACGTCGTGCTCGACATGCACGCGGCTCCCAAGACAGCCGACGTGCTGCTGGTACCGCCGGGCAGCCCGCAGTTGATCTCAGCGCTCCGATCGATGTACCCGAAAGCTCGCGTCGTCGTCACCGAAATCGAGGACCACGAGCTCGGAGTCAATTACCACGGCCCGGTCCGACGGCTGCTCAACGCCGGCGCTGATGCGTATCTACCTCCGGCGACCCTCCCACACCTGGCCAGACAGCTTGACTACACGCTCAATCACGCGCACCAGATCACCGGCGGGGCCACCACGCCACTGCAGATCGCACCGGTCACGGAACCAGCAGGCCCCGATGACGAATAACCCACCGCTTCTCCCGGAGAACGACGAGATCAGCTCGTAAGTCATCCGAGCGTCCTCACTCCAGTCGGTCTGCGCCCGCTCCAGCACCTCCTCCAACGGAGTCGGCCTCGGCCAGGACGTCGATGGCGGTCTCGCGGGGCGGCCCACCCGGTGCCGGCGCCACCACCGCTGGAGCCGGCGCGGCAGCAGATCGCCGTCGTCACCCCCAGCATGCCGAGCATGGCCCGAACCGGCGCGAAGGTATGCCGGCGCGTGGGGGTAGCGGTTGATCAGCGATGGGCCGTTGCGATGAGGCGTCGCAGTGCGGCGTGGGCGGCGTCCGGGTCGGGGATCAGCCCCATCTCGGTGGCCGAGGCGAGCCCCTTGACGAACCCCTCGTCGTAGTCGGCCAGCGGCCCTCCGCGGTCCCGGCCGGCGGGTGCCTGTTCGGGGGCGGGTTGGTGAAGTGCGGTCAGGAAGGCGGCCAGGGCGTCGGCCGCAGCCATGCGGGGCGACAGTAGTCCGTCCCTGGTGCCCGCCTTCAGCGCCAGGCTCGCATCTCCTCGGCCGGCCCCTGGAGGGACTCGACCGGGTGCTCGACCTCCGTCCACGGCGGCGTGAGGTCGGCGGGCTTGAAGCGGGGCACCACGTGGAGGTGGAAGCGGAAGACGCTCTGCCAGGCGTCTCGCCGCCGGCGGACGACCAGCTGCCTGCATAGGCGTTTCAGAGGGTGATGGCCACTCGGGCCAGGTTCTCATGGAGATGCACGGGTTGTGGCCACGCGACCGATTCCGCCTTGGGCAGCTGCGCTCCGCCATGGAGTCGGTTGATAGGTTCCCCACGATCGTGGGATGGCCCCGTTGTGGTCTCCTGAGATCGTTGACCTGCGGAGGAATGATGAGCGTACGGTTCGCGCTGCTCGGCCCCGTGACGGTGTCCGCCGTCGGGCGCCGGGTGCCGGCTGCCTCGCCACGGCATCGAGCGGTCCTGGCCTACCTGCTGCTGCACGCCAGGACGGTGATCAGCGCCGACCGGCTTGTCGGCGCCATCTGGGGGATGACTCCACCCGACACGGCACGGGCCCAGCTCCAGTCCGCGATCGCGGCGATCCGCCAGGTGTTGCGTACGGCCGGCGCGGGAGAGATCCTGCAGACCAGAACAGCCGGATACATCCTGCTCACCGAGCCCGGCCAGGTGGACCTGGAGGTGTTCACTCGCCAGGTCGCCGACGCGCAGGCCGACGCTGAGCGACTGCGGGAGGCGCTGGCCCTGTGGCAGGGTGAACCGCTGGGCGGGCTGAACGCCGACTTCGTCGACCAGGCCAGGACGCGGCTGCAGGAGCGTCGGCTGAGCGTCGTCGAACGGCTGGCCGAGCGGGAGCTGGCCCTGGGCCTGCACGCGGAGATCGTCGACGGATTGACCGCCGAACTGGCCGAGCACCCCTTGCGGGAGCGGCTCTGCGGGCTGCTCATGCTGGCGCTGCACCGTAGCGGCCGGCAGGTTGACGCGCTGAACGTCGCCAGAAGCTTCCGAGAACGGCTGGTCGATCAGCAGGGGCTCGACCCCGGCCGGGCGTTTCTCGATCTTGAGCAGTCGATTCTGCGGGCCGATCCCAGCCTGAGTCCGCCGACGGGGCAAGAGCCGGAGCCGGCCGCGGCACCCGAGCGGGCCACTCGGCAGCCGACCTCGTTCCTGCCGATGGACGTACCGGACTTCGCTGGACGGCCCGGTGAGCTGGACTGGATCACGCAGCCACATTCCGAGCTTGGCGGGATCGTGACGATCGACGGCATGGCAGGCGTCGGCAAGACGGCCCTTGCCGTCCGCGCCGCGCACCACCTGGCCGAGCGTTTCCCCGACGGGCAGCTCTTCGTCGACCTGCACGCCCACACCACCGGTCAGGCGCGAGTGGAGCCGGGAGCCGCTCTGGAGACCCTGCTGCGCCAGCTCGGCATCCCGGCCGAGCGCCTTCCTACGGACACGGTGGCGCTGTCCGCGCTCTGGCGGGGTGAGCTGGCGAGTCGCCGCCTGCTCGTGTTGCTCGACAACGCGGGCGACACCGATCATGTACGTCCGCTGCTTGCCGGCGCCTCCCGCAGCCTGGTCCTGGTGACCAGCCGACGGCGGCTGGTCAACCTGGACGGTGCTCACGCGCTGTCACTGGACGTGCTGTCCGCCGACGACGCCGGCGCGTTGTTCACCTCGATCGTGGGCGAGCGGGCGCTGGCCGAACCGGTCAGCGCGCTGGACGTGCTCCAACTGTGCGGCTTCCTGCCGCTGGCCGTGCGGATCGCCGCCGCCCGCCTGCGCCACCGCCCGCGGTGGACGGTGGCCTATCTCGCCGAGCGGCTGCGCGACCAGCGCCGCCGCCTTGCCGAACTGTCCACTGCGGAGCGAGGGGTCGCTGCCGCGTTCGCCCTGTCCTACCAGCAGCTGAACCCGGCGCAGCAGCGGATGTTCCGGTTGCTGGGACTGCACCCGGGCATCGATGCCGACATGCGTGCCGCGGCCGTGCTCGCCGATCTTCCGCCTGAGGAGGGCGAGGAGATCCTGGAGGACCTCCTCGACGCCAACATGCTGATGCAGCAGGAGATCGGCCGCTACACCTTCCACAACCTCCTCCGGGAGCAAGCCTTCAGAACCGCCGGCGACGAGGAGAGCGCCGAGACCAGGAACGCCGCCCTGACCAGGTTGCTCGACCACTACCTGCATACCGCGGCAGCTGCCATGGACCTGCTCTACCCCGACGGGAGCCGCCATCGGCCGCGTTTCGCCGAGCCGGTGGACCTGCCCTTCGAGGACGTCGTGGGCGCGACGGCCTGGATGGACGCGGAGCGGGCGAACCTGATCCGTGCCGGTGTCCACGCCGCTGACGCCGCCTGGCCCGCGCACGCGCTGGCCATCGCTCAGACCTTCCACCGCTTCCTTGCCGAACGCACGCATTACGGTGACGCCCTGACGATCAACGCGGCGGCGGTGCGGGCCAGCCGCAGCCTCGGCGACGTGTTCGCGGAAGGCCTCGCCTACAGCTCTCTCGGAGACGTCCACTGGCCGCAGGGCAACCATGTCGAGGCCGACGAGTGCTTCACCCGGGCCGTGGAGCTCTTCCGGCAGGCCGGAGAGCACAGCGGGGAAGCCAGCGCGCTGAACAACCTCGCCGGCATCCACGTGTCGTGGGGCGACTATGAGCGCGCTCGCTCCTACTACCTTCAGTGCCTGGAGATCTACCGCCGGCACGGCGAGCGGGACGGCGAGGCGGTCGCGTTGAGCAACCTGGGGCTCCTCGAGGTGGAGCTCGTCGACTACCACCGGGGCTTCGAGCGCCTTCGTGAGGCCATGGCCATCGCCCGCAGCGTGGGCTACCAGGCGCTGGAGGCCCACTGCGTCGCCTGCCTGGGAAGCGCGTACCAGGGGCTTGGGAACCACCGGCAGGCCCTCGACCACTACGGTCAGGCTCTGCGGATCTATCGCGACCTCGGCAACCGCTACCGTGAGTCCGAGGTGCTCACCCAGCTCGGTGACGCCACCCGCGCCGCGGGCGAGCCGGCCCTGGCCATGGCCGACCTGCAAGCCGCTCTGGCCGTCGCGGACGAGATCGGCAACCGCCCCTGCCAGGCCGCGGCCCACTGGAGCCTGGCAGCCGCGCACCGCGACCTGGGTCAGAACGACCTCGCGCGGGTCCATGCCGGGCGGGCCATGGAGCTGTTCACCGAGCTCGGCGTGCCGGAAACCGAGGATTCCCGTCCCAGGCGCCGCGCCTTCTCGGTGTGCGGCACGTCTATGGGCCTGCCGGCCGAGCGCTGACCACGAACCGGCCGGCGCGAGCCGTACAGAACGCCCAGAACGATCACGGCGCATCCGGCGAGCTGGAGTCCTGACGGGCGCTCGCCGAGGAACGCCGCGGAGATGGTCACGGTCGACATCGGCTGGATGAGCAGCAGAAGCGCGGTGAGAGCCGTGGGTTGCCTGGGCAAGGAGTAGGTGATCAGCGTCCAGCCGAGCACCTGCGGGCCGAGCGCGAGCAGGAGCAGCCAGCCGTGCGCCGGCCAGTCCGGCGTCAGGTCGACGCCGCCGGACAGCGGGCTGAGCAGCGCTATGCAGGCCACGGCGGCGACCGTGCTGTGCGCGAGCGGGCCGGCCGTACGGCGGGGTTCGCCGGAGACGGCCCGCATGACCAGCAGGTAGGCGGCGTAGGCGATGGAGGTCGCCAGCCCGAACACCACGCCGAGCAGCGGGCTGGCCCCGTAGGCCGCGCTGTCGAAGACGCCCGAGATGAGCATGACGCCTCCGAAGACCACCGGCGTGGCGATCATCAGCGGACGCGGGGGCCGCTCGCCGAAGACGACCCACGCGCCGAACGCCACCAGGAACACCTGGAGGTTTCCCAGCACCGTGGCCAGCCCGGCGCCCACATGGGCGATGGCGTGATGCCAGAAGAGCAGATCGAGCGCGAACAGCAGGCCCGCGAGCCAGGCGAGGTAGCGCGCCCTGGACGGCATCGGTCCCAGCGTGCGCCGCTCCAGCCAGGCCAGCACCAGCAGCGGCGGCACCGCGTACAGGCAGCGGAACAGCGCGGAGGTGGCGGGCGACACCTCCGAGAGGCGGACGAGAGGCGCCGAGGTCGAGATGATCAGAGCCCCTATCACCGCGATCAGCACGAAACGGCGCTGCGTGGTCGAGGCGGTCGCCATCCTGCCGACGCCGAAGATTGCGGACTGCATGTGCCCTCCGTTCTCGCGTTACGGCTCGCGCCAGGCGGCGCGAGCCGTACCAGCTCTTCTGTCAGTCGGTGTGGCGGACGAGCGGCCAGTCGATGGCCACGCGGCCGGCCTGGCCCTCGCGGGCGGCTGTGGCCTCGTCCGCGCCGAGCCCGGCCACCTTGGTGCCGATGATGGCTCTCGACGACGCGCGTCGCTTCGCCGAATCCGCCTCCTCCGCCGGGTCTGCCTCGACCTCGACGAAGGCATGCGCCTTCCACGTCTCCCGCTTCGCGAAGAAGATCTGCCGGCTGGATGTCAACGGTGGCGTGCCGTGCCGGGGACACGGGTCTCCTTCTCGAGCAGTGTGAGGGCGATCAGGCTCAGCAGAAGGCCAAGCCCGAAGTAGGCGTGGTAGGTGTCGGTGAGGGCGTGGATCGCCGCCGCGACGCCGAGCCCGGTGGCGGCTGCGAACTGATGGGCCACCCAGGCGGGGGCCAGCGTCCGGCCCAGGCGGGCCGGGTCGAGGCCGCGCGAGAGCACGGCCATGGTCAGCGGGATGACGGGGAACGAGGAGAGGCCGAAGATCACCGCTCCGGCGACGAGCGTGATCGGGTCGCCCGCCACGAAGATGAGCAGCATGGACAGGGCACGCAGCGCGTGCAGGATCTTCAATGGCAGGTCGGGCGCTCGGCCGCGCAGGACGCGGACCAGCACCGCCGAGGTGAGTCCGGCGGCCACGGCGGCGACCGCGACCAGGCGGCCGGCGTCGGTGACCGACCAGTCCAGCTCGGTGGCGTGCTTGGGCAGGATCAGCACGGTCACGTACATGGTGGCCGCGTGCAGGCCGAAGGACGCCACGATCCGGCCCCGGCCGCGCAGGCTCTCCTTGCCGTCGGCGCGCGAGGCGGGCTTGTCGGCAGGCAGAACGACGGCGATCACCAGGGTGGCGGCCAGGCCGGCCACGCCCAGGATCGCGTAGGTGGCCCGGAGGCCGACCGGCTCGAACAGCGCGGTCGCGGCCCACGGGGTGAGCAGCTGGCCCAGGTTGATGCCGACCGCCGCCTTGGTGAGCGCGGGTCCGGCCTGCTTGCCGTACACCCGTCCGATCAACGTGCTGATCGTCAGGCTGGACGAGCCGGCGAACCCCAGCCCGCCCAGCAGCGTGTACGCGGCCACGAACTGCCAGCCGCTCTGGACCACCGCGAGCGCCAGATAGCCGGCCGAGATCAGCAGCAGGCCGAGCAGCAACACCCAGCGGGCGCCGATCCGGTCCAGCAGCGTCCCGACGTACGGCTGAGCCAGCCCGGTCAGCGCGGTGCTGAGCGCTGCGGCCACCGCCAGCACGGTGACGCTCACCCCGTAGGCGCCGGCGGCCGGGGCGAAGAACACGCCCGCCGAGAAGTTCAGGCCGAACGACACGGTCGTCGCCGCCAGAGCGGCCCAGGCGACCTTCACGCCTTCCCCGCCTCCGCTGCGCGCAGGTCGCGCAGCAGGGCGATGGCGGTCTCGTCGATCAGATCTCCATCTCCATCCCGCCCAGCTGGAACTTCCCCGCCGCGCGCAGGAGGGCGGTGTTGTGCGAGTCGGCGACGCAGGCCGCCGGGAAAGCCGATGATCTTGGTCACGGAGAGTCCAATCAAGGGAGGATGCGGTAGGGCGAACGTCTCCATCGGACCCCGGGGCGGCGGATCCGCGCGGGCAGGAGGCCGCAGCCGCCGGCACGGGGACCTGTTCACCCCAGGCGCCGGCACCGAGCATGCGCGCCGCCCTTGATGGAAGCTCTACGGATTCGCCATGGACTTCCTGCAAGGCCGGTCAGCCCAGGGTCGCGAGAAACGGATCGAGACCCCCGTACGGTTCCGCTCCTGATTCGCGTCGGACCCGGCGGTGCCAGGGCTGTCAGGTTGGAAAGAGCTCAGTGTGCATTTCGCCGCAGACTTGCGAGGCGGACGGCCAGAAGGTGGACGGTGAAACGGCGGATGCCCAAACGGCGGACAACGGGCCGGGCTACGCACGTCAGACAAGCAGGCCCGCCGTCAAGTCATGAACGACACGGTTACCTCGACGATCAGGAAGACGGCCGCCTTCGGAACGGGCGCGGCCCTGGCCGCCGGTCTCATGAGCGGTACGGCCCAAGCAGCCCCGAGCGCGACGACGGCCGCCGGCCTGACGCCCAGCGCGAGCCGACCGATCTCCGTCGCCATCATGCGACCCATCCGAGTCAACTGCGGGATCGTGACCTGCTCGGCCTACCTGAGCAGGGCGCGCACCACCGCCGCCCATCAGGCGTTCCTGAGCCACGCCGACGCCAAGGTCAAGGATCTGAACGCGCTCTGCGATTCCGCGAAGACCGCCGCGTTCGATGGTTCGAGCCTCTGCAAACGGGCCCTGGACCGTTTCGGCGGTGCCGTGGGCAGGAATCTCGCAGCAGCAACCAAGCGCGGCGGATGCTTCGTCGTTCGATGGAGCCCGGGGAAGGCGGTCTTCGGGGCGGTCGATCTGTACTCGTTCGGCAACGTTCCACTGAGTAACCCGTTCTGCGATGCCATCTGAGCAGGTGCGCCGGAAGACGCGGGAAGCTCACGGTGAGATGTCACGGTGAGTTGGGGCCACCTGCCGTGGCCTGACGCTGCTTTCGTCGCCCGCTCCGGTGGTCGCCGGCGTCCGGGCCGGCTCGCTCACCTCGTTCTCCCATCCGGTCGGTGGCTCAATGTCGGCCTGGTCGCCGTCGACGTCGCATGGCCGTCACGACAGAACGGCCGGCCGCGTCAGGAAATCTCTCGCCCGCCGGTGTTTGGGCCGGCGCGGAAGGGTAGCTCTGGGGGTTTGCGAGACCGGCGGCGCCGCCGAAGGGCGTTGACCGTTCCGGCGCGGTCGTCGAGCGGTCCCAGGGCGCCGGCCGCCGCCTTGCTGAAGGCGCCCGCAGTGCGCGGGGCGATCGCCGCCAGGTCGCTTCAGGGCGAAATCCCCCATGACACTCCGTCGAATCCACGAAAGGACTCTTTCCATGCGCCGCACCATCGGTGTGACTGCAGCCGTGACGATCGCCGCAGGCATCCTCGTGACGGCACCTGCCGCCGTCTCCGCCCCGAGCGAGGCCGTAAGCGCTCAGACCACGAACACGTCCCTGCTGGACGTTCACAAGAAGTCCCGAAAGTGCGACAAGCCAAAGAACAAGGGGTTCAACATCTCCTGGAAGGACGGAGTCTCGTCCACCACGTTCTACTTCAACAACCACCGCAAGGAGACCAACCGCGTCAGGGTGTGGTACGCCTCGGCCGGAATGAAATGTAAGGCCATCACCGTGAAGCCCGGAACCAAAGGGAGCAAGAAGCTGCACAGAATTTATTACCACAATCTCATGGAGGTGGACTTCGGCAAGTGCCCCTACTGGCCGTAAGCCTCCTCAACGCCCATGAGCGTCTCGTCAACGGCTTCAACCGTGAAAGGAATATCACCATGCGCCGCACCGTCGGTGTGACAGCAGCCACGACGATCGCCGCAGGACTCATCGCGACGACCCCCGCCGCGGCCTCCTCGGTCCCGAGCGAGACGACCACCACCGCGACCACTCCAACCACGAACGCATCCGCGCTGGACACTCACAAGAAGTCCCGAAAGTGCGACAAGCCGAAGAGAAAGAAGTTCAACATCTCCTGGTCCCCAGGAATGTCGTCCACCACGTTCTACTTCAACAACCACTGCAAGGAAACGAATCACATCAAGGTATGGGCCACGGACTCTGTCACGCATGTCACCGTGTGCGAGAACGTCAGGGTCAGACCCGGGGTCAGAGGAAGCAAGAAGATCTGGGGCCCCGCAAAGGGCAACATCGACATGGTCACCTTCGGCAGATGCCCCTGGTAGCCGTGCGCTCCCAACCCCATGTCAGGCGCGCGCGCTTCACCACCTCACCTGGAGTTCGTTCGCCGGTGTCTCCCACAGAACCGCCAGAACCGCTCGAATGCGCGCGACGCGCGGACGGCACGTCGCGAATGCCACGGTGAACCGGCATCGCGGGCCTCGGCGACAACCACCGCTCCGTGATCCGCGTCCGGAGGCCCACGACGAGACGGCTCGGGCGATGTGGATCCTACGAGCGGCGGGGAAGGACAACCGAACGAACAGTCCGGACCTCGAAGACGCCGTTGCACAAGGCATGCCGGCCTGCGACTTCGACCGGATCCGCCGCTCGACCTTGCCGTGTCCCAGCCATAGAACACGACCGCGCCGATCCTGGCCCCTGGCCCCAGTGCTTGTTGGCATGTTCAAGGTCCATTGGGTGGTTCTGACCCTTGGGTTCGTGGGAATCGGCGGGATAGACCGACCAAGGAGACCTCAAGATGCAGGCGACTGACAAGCCACGCCACCGCAGCCTCGACGTGGACGGACTCGAGGTCTTCTACCGGGAGGCCGGCGCGGCGGACAAGCCTTGCGTACTGCTGCTGCACGGCTTCCCGAGCTCCTCGCACACCTTCCGGCACGTGCTCTCGCCACTGGCCGAGGTGAGCCGGGTCATCGCCCCGGACCTGCCGGGCTTCGGGTTCTCCGCGGCGCCCGGTGTCGACGAGTACGAGTACACGTTCGCCAACCTGGCCGACACCGTCGAGGCGTTCCTCGAGCGGATCGGCGTCGACGAGTTCTTCGTCTACCTGCACGACTTCGGCGCCCCGGTCGGCTACCACCTCGCCACCCGGCGTCCCGAGCGCATCCTCGGGCTCATCGTGCAGAACGGCAACGCCCACGAGGATGGCCTGGGCAGTCAGTGGGACAGCGCACGGGCCTTTTGGGCCGATCCCTCGGAGGCCAACCGTGCCCGGCTGCCCGAGTGGCTGAACTTCGAGGGCACTCGCGAGCAGTACCTGGGCGGGCTGCCGGAGCGGGTGCGCGTTCTCCAGCCGCCCGAGGCGTGGCACCTGGACTGGGAGCGGATGTCGCGGCCGGGCAACGTCGAAGCCCAGTTCCGGTTGTTCTGCGACTACGCCGGCCACGTCGCCCGCTTCGGCGAGCTGGCCGACTTCCACCGGACCCGCCAGCCTCCGTGTCTGCTGCTCTGGGGGCGCCACGACCCGTTCTTCGACCTGTCCGAGATCATGGGCTACGCGCGAGCGCTCGACCGGCTCGAGATGCACGTCTACGACGCCGGCCACCTCCTGCTCGAGACCCACGCGCCCGAGTGTGCCGCGGCGATCGGGGCCTTCATCACCGATGTCACCGCCGAGCGCGCCATGGCCGACGTCATCCCCAGTCGTCGACGCTGACGTACGGCCGGGGCGGGGTGACGGGAGCGTCCGTGCCCCTGGGCGCCTTGCGCGCGTCGACGCACGTCCGCTCGCGCATGCCTGGACGGCCACGCTCGCCTCGCCGAGACCACCGGCATGGCCACACGGTGCTATTTCCGGTCGCCACAGAGCGCCGTGAGGCGGCCTTCGGTCACAAGCCGTTCGCCCGGATTCGTTCTGGAAGCCAGCTGGTGGAGGGTGTAGCCCGCGGCCTTCTTGAAGAGGTACTCGGCGCGTTCGTACGAAAGCCGCCCCCGTCCCGTGTCCGGGCACAGGTCGGCGGGCTCGGGCATGCGGGCCGGGGCGGGTCGCCGGTCGGCCAGGAACAGGGGGCCGCGGGTCCGGCCCGCCATCAGCTCGGGCAGCAGGGCGGCCGTGCCGTACCCCCAGAAGATCCAGACCGGCCCTGTCCTGGTGGCGACCCGGCCGCGGCGGCCGGCAAGGTCGAGGTCCTCGATGTCGAGCGACAGGGCCGCCTTCGCGGACGCTCCCGACTCGTGCAGGAGCCGCCACAGGGTCCGCTCGCGCAGGGACGGATGCCGCCACAGGGCGTCCAGGTCCGGCCCGTGGACGGCTGGGCGTCGTTCGCGGCTTTCCGGCTTCCTGCCCAGCTCGGTCGACAGGTCCTCGATGGCGGCCCAGGACGAGAATGAGCGTACGGCGGCGCGGTGCCGGTTCCAGGTCTTGGGCGCCGCCGTCCCCCAGGCGACGGCGAAGACCTTGGCCACCTTCCCGGCGGTCACGTCGGCCAGCGGGGTGCCGGGGCCGAGGTCCAGGCGCAGGCGGCGCAGGGTCTGGGCGTAGGAGCGGATCGTCTCGGCGTTCAGGTCGCCGCGGGCCAGGAAGCGCTCCGCGGCCTCGCCCAGCGTGATGCCCGTCTGCTGAGGAGGCGCCTGGGCCTTGCCGGTGGCGGCGCGTTTGAGGAGGAACGCGCGTTCCGCGGCGTTGCCGGTGAGTGCGGCGGCGCGTTCGAAGTCCTTGCCGGCTTCGCGGTGCCGGCCGAGCCTGGCCAGCAGGTCGCCGCGCACCACCGACAGCAGGTGGTAGTCCTTGAGAGCCGGATCGGCGGCCACCGTCTCGACGAGGTCCAGACCTGCCTGGGGGCCGTGGGCCATGCCGAGGGCCACGGCCCGGTTGAGCTGGATCACCGGGGACGGCCTCAGCCGTACCAGCGCCTCGTAGAGTGTCGCGATCTGCGCCCAGTTCGTATCGTCCGCGGTCCTCGCCTGCGCGTGGGAGACGGCGATCGCGGCCTGCAGTACGTAGGGGCCGAGCGGGCCGCCGGCCTCCCTCGCCCGCAACATCGCCGCGAAGCCGCGGGTGATCAGGAGCCGGTCCCAGAGCCCGCGGTCCTGCTCGTGCAGCTGGATGGGCTCGCCCGAAGGTCCGGTGCGCGCGACCGCGCGTGACGCCTGGATCTCCATCAGAGCGACCAGGCCGTGCACCTCGGCTTCGCGGGGCGCCAGCTCGGCCAGCAGCCTGCCCAGGCGCAGCGCCTCCAGGGCGAGCGACGGACGCATCAGGTCGTCACCGGAGGTCGCCGAGTAGCCCTCGTTGAAGATCAGGTAGATGACGTCGAGTACGGACGTCAGCCGGTCGGCGAGCTCCGGCCCCGACGGCAGTTCGAACGGGACCTGCTCCTCGGTGAGGGTGCGCTTGGCCTTGGCGATGCGCTGGGAGACGGTCTGCTCCGGTACCAGGAACGCCCGCGCGATCTCCAGGGCGCCCAGGCCGCCGAGCAGCCGGAGGGTCAGCGCGACCCGCTGCTCGGGGGGTAGCACGGGGTGGCAGGAGACGAACATCAGGCGCAGCACGTCGTCGTCGAGGTCGAGATCCTGGCGCTCCTGCGTGCGGGCGATCTCCTCGTGCTTGCGCCCCATCCGCTCGTTGCGGCGGATGTGGTCGATCGCGCGACGTTTGGCCGTGGTCATGAGCCACGCGCCGGGGTTGTCAGGGACGCCGTGCTCGGGCCACTGCTCCAGCGCGGCCACCAGCGCGTCCTGGGCGAGTTCCTCGGCCAGGCCGACGTCGCGGACCATCCTGGTCAGGCCCGCGATGATCCGCGCGGACTCGAGCTTCCAGACCGTGTTGACCGCTCCGTGAGCGTCCCGGGCCGCGCTCATCAGTAGATCTGCTGCATCCGGCCCTCACCATCGCCGATGATCTTGAAGAAGCGGCGGGACAGCTCCAGCGCCTCCTGCCTGGACCCCACGTCGATCAGCGCGAACCCGCCCGCCATCTCCTTCGCCTCGGCGAAGGGGCCGTCGGTCACCGTGAGTTCGCCGCCGACGGACTTGAGCACGCTGCCTCCCAGCTCCATCCCGCCGGTGGCCAGCAGTACCCCTGCCTGGGTCAGCTCCTGGATGAACTTGCCCATCTCGATCTGGAGGGTTTCGTCCGCCCTCTGCTCGCTCACGCTCGTCAACAGAAATCGCATGCCCTACTCCCATTCTTTCTCGAGCAACCCTAGCCTCCTTGCGTTCCCTGTCACATCGCGTGGACGACGCGTAGGCAAAACCACGAAGGGAACAGGGAACATGA
>NZ_JBHUFV010000026.1:0-3078 GCF_042681425.1 Nonomuraea mangrovi
AGCGGTCGCTGATCGCATTCGACCACTAAACGTAGCCACACCCCTTGGCATCAACCATCTAGGTGAGCTGCGCGACTTCGAACGCGGCCAGCAGCTCCCCGTCGGGCGGGATGACGCCGTAGCTGCTCTCCGGGAGCTCGTTCCACACTCCCGGCAGGTCGCCGAGTGGCTCGGACACGACCAGGCGGGTGTCGCCGGACAGCCCGCGCAGCCACGCGACCTCGGGATGCAGCGCGCGCAGGGATTGGACGCTCGAGCTGTAGAACAGCGTGCGTGACTCGCGCCGGCTGGAGTAGCGGAACACCCACACCCGCTCGCCGTTCGACGTCGCGACCGTCATCTGCAGCGGGAACTCGATACCGTGGTCGTGGCCGAGCCGTTCGACCAGGCCGGCCATGTGGGCCACGGCCCTCGGCGGGTCGTCGTCCAAGCCGAACGTCAGCGCCAGATAGAACATCACCTCCGAGTCCGTCGTGCCCTCGATGCAGGAGTACAGGGCGGGGTCGACGGCCATGCTCAGCCCCCGCCGGACTCGGTCGAAGCCCGCGACCGAGCCGTTGTGCATCCACATCCAGCGGCCGTGACGGAACGGGTGGCAGTTGGTCTGCTGCACCGCCGTGCCGGTCGACGAGCGGATGTGGGCGAAGAAGAGCGGCGAGCGAACATGGTCGGCGATCTCCCGCAGGTTGCGGTTGTTCCACGCGGGGCCGGTATCCCGGAAGATCGCCGGGGTGGCGATGTCACCGGTGTACCAGCCGACGCCGAACCCGTCGCCGTTCGTCGTCTCCACGCCCATCCGTGAGCGCAGGCTCTGGTCGATCAGCGACGGCTCCGGACGGTACAGCACGTCGCGCAGCAGCACGGGCGTCCCCCAGTAAACGAGCCATCGGCACATGGGCCACACCTTCCCTCATCAGGTCGTACGACCTCAGCCGTACCCCCTGAGGACGGCGGCATGGCGCGGCGGGATGAGCGCGCGGTGTCGGCGCGGGAGCGGGTCGGCCTGCCAGGGCGCCGCGCAGGTCAGTCGGGCGACGCTCTGGCAGGACGGCTGGTCAGCGGAAGTCGGTGATGCGGAACACGGCCATCATGTCCGCGCCCCTTGCACCGGTGGAGAAGGAGGCTTCGGCGCCGACCCACCCGCGGAAGGCGCCCTTGTCGTCGATGATCTGCATGAGCGGTTTGACGTGGGAGTTGCCGGTGTAGCAGAACTCGCCGCGCTCCATGGCCAGGCACGTGCACCAGTGCCACAACGTGTCACGGCGATCGGAATTGGAGATCTTCGTGAGGTAGTACTGGATGGAACTCACGTTCGCGCTCGTTCCGCCCCCGTACTTGGGGCAGCCGCCCGACTTCTGGCAGGCGCCCGCGGACGAGGGCTGCAAGTAGGTCAGGCACCAGGTGGTGCTGGCGCAGGTGCGGAAGGAGGAATGGGCGAACCTCTGATTATCTGAGGTGACGATCCTGCCGCCCGCCCAGCTCGTCAGATCCTGCCTGAGCGCGCCGGAGAACGCCTTGACCGAACTCATCGCGCGCCGGGTGCCGAGCGCCGCGTTGCTGCCGTAGCCGTACCCGTGGGTTGCCAGGGTGCTGCGCTTGAGGTCCAGACGAGCGAGCGTGCCGTCGGGGGAGGGCCGGACGTACCACTGCTCGGTCCACGTCTGGGCGATCTTCCACCGGATGCTCACCACGTCGCCGGACACGGTGTACGTCCCTGTGCGGTTCTCGTCGGGGGCGCCGGTGAAGCCCCCGGCGGTGAGCACCTCGCACATGCGGGGGCGCGACGCGGAACCGCCTGCCTTGGTGGTACAGCCTGAGTCGGGGGTGGTGCCGGTGCGCTGCCTGGCCTCGGGATGGCGCTGCCACCACAGATAGAGGTTCGCGGTCACCGTGCCGTCGGCGGCGAAGCGGTAGCTGCCGAGCCGTACCCAGTTCTGGTTGGACGCGGCCTTCAGATGTCCTTGCGAGACGACATAGGTGGCCTTGCCACCGGGCAGGGCGGCGGTGGAGGCGGCAGCAGGCCAGGGGGCGAGCGTGCAGGTGAGAAGTAAGGTGAGGGCCGCCGCCGCGATGGAGGGAATCGCGCGCATGAAGTCTCCCGATCAGTTGCGGACGTTGCCGATGGTGCGCGAGCGCCGATATCCGGTCTGCACCGGAAGGCTCGCCCAGCCATACTGCCGGGTCGTGGAGCCCCTGTGGGCCGAATGTCAACAAGAGCTTGACGCGGATGGCGGCGTGGTTGAAAACATCCCACGCCGCCATCGGGAGCGCGATCGGGTCTACTCTCCCCGCGGGGCCGGCCGACCAGCGGACCGGCCCCGCCGGGTGTGTCGCTCAGCGGGGAGAGGCGGCGATCTGTACGCGGTGGCTGTCGCCGTCGGAGAGGAACGACGCCAGCGCCTGCCCCTGCTCGCCTGCGGCGGCGCGGTCGGCTCGAGAGAAGGGGCGCAGCGGGGTGACGATCACGGTGCCTGCCTGGAACTCCACGTCGCGGCGACCCGGCCGTCGACCAGGACGACGCGAGCACCGGCCACCGACAGGCCGCGGTGGGCGGTGTCGATGATCCGGCTGCGGTCGTGGTAGCCGAGGAGCGCGTTGTCGAACGCCGGCAGGAACCGTACAGGGGCGGGCGTGCCGGGGTCGGGGCGCGGCGCGTCGGGGAGATCCAGCAGTAGCCGGCCTCGCTCGTCGCGGAAGGTGACCAGCTCTTCGCGGATCGCGGCCACCGCGGCGGGCAGCCCGGTGAGGCCGCACCAGGCGCGCAGGTCGGCCGCGGATGCGGGGCCGAACGCGGCCAGATAGCGCCGCACCAGCGCTTCGCCGACCGGGTCGGAGCCGTTCGGGGCCGGCGGGTCGATCTCGCGCCCCAGCCAGGAGGACAGCAGGGCGTTGCGCACTCCTGCCCTCGTGCGCCACAGCCCGCGTGGCGGCAGCTGCGCCACCGGGACGAGAGCGGCGATCAGCATTTCGCCCAGCGCCCGCGGTCCCGGCTCAGGCCAGCGCTCAGCCAGCGCCCGTGCCAGCTCGGTCATCGAGCGGGGCTCGTCGTCGGCCATCACCGCCCGGCCCGCCGCCGCG
>NZ_JBHUFV010000026.1:3120-122516 GCF_042681425.1 Nonomuraea mangrovi
GAGCTCGCGGCGGTAGGTCCCGAGCACCCGTTGGCGCAGCATGAGGTCATGGCGGGCCCGCCAGGCCAGGACGTCGTCGGCGGTGACGAGATGGACGGTGCGGCGCATGAGGTGGGTTCGCACCACGCTCCGCCGGATCAGCAGGTCCGAGAGCACCGCCGGGTCGAACGCGCGCAGCCGCGACCAGAGCCCGACGAAAGGCTCCTGCGGTTCCTGCGCCTGCAGGCCGCACAGGTGCGCCACAGCGTCGAGGACCGGCACGTCGGCGTGGTCGAGCAGCAACTGCCGGGCGAGCGTCGCGCGGTTGAGCGCCCGGGTGTCGAGAACGGTCACCGGCTTCTGCCACGGGCGGCGACCCGCTCGTAACGCGCGAGAACCCCGGCAAGCGTCTCGCCCGGCAGCATCCGGAAGTCGCTCTGATGGTCGATCGCCCACTGCGGGACCTCACGTGCGGTACCGGCCGCGAGGTCGGCCCAGGTGACACCGTCGGGCAGGTCGTAGCGCATCGCCGACGGGCCCTCGGCCACGAAGCGCATCCACCCTTCCTCGATGGACGCGACATGCTTGATCAGCCCGCCCAGGCACAGCGCGCCGACCGTCGGGCGCTCGCCGAGCAGGTCGCCCCGCTCGGCGTCGAGGGAGGAAGGGGGCGTGGTGGTGGCGGTCACGGGGTTCGGGCCCTTCGGGTTGTCGTCGGCACGCGACTACGGTCGCAGGGGAAGCGGCCAGGGAGTGTCCGCTTCTCAGGGCAATATGGGGACCATGCCGAAGACTTCAGCGCGACTGCTGTCGTTGCTCTCGCTCCTCCAGGCGCGCCGGGACTGGCCGGGGGCGCTGCTGGCCGAGCGGCTGGACGTCAGCCCGCGCACCGTGCGCCGCGATGTCGACCGCCTGCGCGAGCTCGGCTATCCCATCGTGGCCTTCAAGGGGCCCGACGGTGGCTACCGGCTCGACGCGGGCACGGAGCTGCCCCCCTTGCTGTTCGACGACGAGCAGGCCGTCGCTCTGGCCATCGCGCTCCAGATCGCCACCACCACCGGTGCCGGCATCGAGGAAGCCGCGGCGCGCGCGCTGAACACCATCCGGCAGGTCATGCCCGTACGGCTGCGCCGCAGGATCGACACCCTCCAGGTCAGCGCCGTCGAGCGGCCCACGATCCGACCGAACCCCCAGGTCGACAGCAGCGTGCTCACGGCACTCAGCGCCGCCGTCCACGCCCATGAGGTGCTGCGCTTCGACTACACCCCCGCACCCGGGGTGGACGACGACGGCGTGCCGGCCCCACCGCGCCGGGTGCAGCCGCATCACCTCGTCACCTGGGGCGGGCGCTGGTACCTCGTCGCCTGGGACCTCGACCGCGAGGACTGGCGCACCTTCCGTGTCGATCGGATGACCCCGCGCACCCCCACAGGACCCCGCTTCACCCCGCGTGAGCTGCCTGGAGGCGAGGTGGCCGCCTTCGTGGCCGCCAGGTTCATGGGCTCCGGCGGCGCCGGCGACTGGCCCTGCCGCGGCGAGGTGATCCTGCACCTGCCCGCCGCCGCCGTGTCCCGCTACGCCCACGACGGAGTCGTCGAGGAACTCGGCCCGAACCGCTGCCGACTCGTCCTGGGCTCGTGGTCATGGCCCGGCCTGGCCGCCGGCATCGGCAGGTTCGACGCCGACATCGAGGTCCTCGGCCCGGCCGAGTTGAAGGACGCCTTCGCGCACCTGGCCCGCCGCTACGCCAACGCCGCAGCCGACGCACCCGCCCCGCCGCCCCCTGTCCCATGAGCCTTCCTGGCCACGGTCGCCCCCAACTGTGCCATCCGGTCACGGGCCCTGGACCCTGGCACGTCGACCACGACGGGGTGCGCACCACCTCCGTGGAAAGACCGCGCAACCATAGATCATCATTTTCGGCACTCCGAGATGAACGTGCGTCACGGTGGGTAATGGCGTGATGCCTGGCCGCAGCTGGCGGCCTGGACGATGCTCGGGGGGACGGCCGGCCCTGTGCGAGCGTGCACCGCCCTGTCCCGGCCGAGGAGTGTCATGTCGCCCACCACCGTTGAGGTTCCGACCGCCTATGGCCCGGTATCGGGGCTGATCGACAACGGGATCGCGTCCTTCCGCGGGATCCCCTATGCCGCCGCTCCCGTCGGGCCGAACAGGTTCGGCGCGCCCGTGCCGCCCGACACATGGACTGCACCGCTGCCCGCTCACGAGTTCGGGCCGACCCCGCCGCAGCCGCCGCTCAAGGGGAAACTCGGCGAGCTGTTCCGCAACCCGGTCATCCCCGGGGACGGTTACCTCAACCTGAACGTGTGGACCAGCGCCACCGATACCGACGCCGCGATGCCGGTGCTGGTGTGGATCCACGGCGGCGCGTTCACCACCGGCTCCTCCGCGGTGACGACCTACGACGGCGCCACCTTCGCCCGCGACGGCATCGTCTGCGTCACCATCAACTACCGCCTCGGGGTGGACGGCTTCGCCTACATCGAAGACGCCCCGGTGCCGGCCAACCGCGGCCTGCTCGACCAGATCTGCGCGTTGGAGTGGGTGCGGGACAACATCGCCGGCTTCGGCGGCGACCCCGGCAACGTCACCGTGGCAGGCGAGTCCGCCGGCGCGATGAGCGTGCTGACCCTGCTGTCCCTCGGCCGGGAGCTGTTCCACCAGGCCATCGTCGAAAGCGGCACCGCGCACATCGGCCAGACCCTCGAGGACGCCGCGCTGATCACCGCCGCCGTCGCCACCCGGCTGGGTGTGGAGCCGACCGCCCAGGCGCTCGCCGCGGTGGACACCGCCGCCCTGATAGCGGCGCAGGGCGAGGTGAGCGACGACGTCACCTCCAGCGCCGACCCCGAGCGGTACGGTGCGAGCACCATCGCCTCGTGCGGCATGTCGTTCATGCCGGTGATCGACGGCGAGGTGGTTCCGCAACTGCCGATCGAGGCCATCGCCGACGGCCGGGGCGCTGACGTGCCGCTGCTGATCGGCACCACGGTCGAGGAGTTCAGGACCTTCGTCGTTCCCACTCCCATGGTGGGCTGGCCAGGTGCGGCGCCGTTCAGGACCAGGACCGAGGTCTACGGTGCCCCGGCCGGTTTCTACGACCGCTACGCCGAGACCAGCGTCGAGCCGTACGTCCGCAACGCTCCCTCCGGCATCGCCTGCGCGACGTTGACCGACCGCATGTTCCGCATCCCCACCTACCGCGTCGCCGAGGCTCGCGGCGAGGCGCCTGCCACCACCCACGTCTTCGAGTTCGGCTGGCGGTCACCCACCACGCCCAACACCCTCCGCGTCAAGCTGGGCGCCTGCCACAGCCTTCCGCTCCCCTTTGCGTGGGACACGCTCGACAATCCCGACAGCGCGGAGTTCACCGGTCCGAACCCGCCTCAGGGTCTCGCGGACGCCCTGCACGGACGCTGGGTCGAGTTCGTCAAGACCGGTGAGCTCGGCCAGTGGGCTCCCTACAACACCACCGAACGCCCGGTGATGACCTTCTACCGCGACAACAAGCCGGACAACGTCATCGTCCACGACCCGCGCCGCGACGAGCGTGAGATCTGGAAGAACGAGCTCAACCCGAGCTGACCGGCAGCACACTTCCGGCCTCCGGCGTGCGCGGTGCGCGCCGGAGGCCGGAACCCCTGCGCTCCTCTCGTGCCGCCGTCGGGTCCAAGCCGCTCCGAGGCCGCGGGGTGTCACCGGTATTCATCGCAGGGTGAGCGGGGGTCGACCAGCGCACTGAGCGCCCGTCATGAGACCTGCTCGGTGCCGCCGCTCTCCGCGGCGCGCTCGATCGCCGCGAGTACCCGGTGATGGCGCGCGGCGGCGTGGAAGTCGGGGTACGCGGGGCGCCCCTCGGCGAGCGCCCGGGCGATCTCCTGGTAGAGCCCCGCCACGTTGGCCACCGGTCCGGCCGCCGGGTCGAAGGGAACCGTCCGGTACGTGTCAGGGACGGCGACCCGCTCGCCGCCGGACCGGATGTCCCAGTCGGTCCAGTGCATGTAGGCACCCGGTCGTGGAAGCGGGGAAGTCTTGCCGTCACCTCCACCAGACGGCCCGCCATCTGCTCCAGCGTCGGCAGGAAATGACCTGCCATGATCGTCAGTACCGACGTGCCGCCCGCGGGTTCGGTGCTCCACGCGAGTTCGGGGGAGATGCTTGCCCCGCCCAGCGGACCGCCGGAGGCCACCATGATCGCCGACTCCAGGCGGCCGATCCTCCCGTCGGCGACCAGGTCCGCGACGAACCGCGCGTCCGGCGAGTGGCAACCCTGCAGGCACACGGCGTCGCCAAGGCGCTCGACCGCTACGTCGGCGGTCCCGGAGCGTTCGCGGGCGAGGCTCTGGCGGCGGCCACCGTCCAGGAGGTCGTCGAGCGCCTGATCCATGGGGCCGTCGAGCTGACTGCCGGACCGCGCACGCCCCCTGGCTGCCTGAATGTGAGCACCGTCCACGCATGCGGACCCGACGCCGCCCCCGTCCGCGAGCTGGCCCTGGCCCGTCGGATGGCGGGGGAGGCGGCCCTTCGCCGGCGCCTTGAGCGAGCTCCCGACCTGCCTTCCGGCCACGACCCGGCCACCCTGGCCCGGCTCGTCCACACCATCTCCGACGGCATCGCGGTCCAGGCGGCCGCGGGCCGTACGCGCCAGGAGCTCCGCGAGGTCGCCGACCTCGCCCTGCGCACCCTCTTTCCGGACTGACCGGGCCTTGGTTCGTCCAGGCGCCGTCGGCCGACCGCCCGGTTCGGCAGCGTCACCCGGCGGCGTGCGCGACCAACAGACTCAAGCGTCAATTCAGCCAAGGCGGGTCAGCAGGATACGGCCTCCCTCGTAGACTCCGCCGTCGATGCCGACGACCCGGCCATCGGCGTACCTCACCACGTCCCGGACGTCCTCGGGGGCCACGCCGAAGTACTTCGTGAGCGTGCTGTGCCCGTGCACGAGCACGTCGCCGCCCAGCGTGCGCAGCATGACCGATACGGGATCGTCCGCATGCGCGGACTCGGCGTCGCGGAACGCCCCCCGGTCGCTCATGCGGCCACAGAACTCAAGCCACACGGCGGGGTCCGAGCAGTTCAGGGTGGTGGACACGGCGGTGTTGATGTCCGCGACGGTCGATCCGAACTCCAGGTAGCGAACAGTGTCGGAGTGGATGAGGAGGTAGTCGTCGACGAGCGCGACCGCGGGCAGATCGGCTATCCAGGCGATGTGCTTCGGGGAGAGCCGACGCAGGTCCTCCTCGCAGCCGCCGAAGCGCGCCCAGCCGCCTCGGAAGCCGCCGGGTTCATCCCATCCTGCGACGGGCGCGGCGCCGAAACGGTGAGCGGCGAGTAGTTGCACCTCGTGGTTGCCCAGCAGCGCCCCTACTTCGCCGCCGGCGGCCGTCGCCTCACCTGCCAGCCTCTGGACATCCTCGATGACGCCGACACCATCCGGACCGCGATCGACATAGTCGCCGAGCAGCCACAGCCGGGCGTTGCCCCCGGACCACCGTCCCTGGCCGTCGACAATTCCCGAGTCGCGGAGCGCTTCGCGGAACTCGGAGCGATGACCGTGGACGTCAGCAGCCACGTACAGAGGGGTATTCGTGGTCGACATGGCCCGGGAGGCTACCAGTGGACTTGCCCGGGCCGGTCATCGGCGATCCGCAACCCGGCCGACGGCGAGTGCAGGGAGTTCGCCGACGCCATGCTCATGGAGCTGCGGTGATGTCCGTATGTGACAGATAACTGTCGTTGCGGTCACGCTGCGCGGTTGGCGACAATCAGATCATGTCCGCTGCGCACCGCGTCGTCATCGCGCTCTTCCCGAACGTCGACCTGCTCGATGTCACCGGCCCGGCCGAGGTGTTCGCCCTGGCCAACCGGATCGGTGGCCGCGCGCTGTACGACGTGCGGCTCGCCGGCCCCCATGGCGGACACGTCACCACGGCCGCCGGGGTGCGCCTGGTCGCCGACCTGAGGTTCGACGAGGTCGGCGACCAGGTGGACACCCTGCTGGTCCCCGGTGCCGTGGACGTCACGCCTGATGGGCCGCGCGCCCTGACGGACTCCGAGGTGGTGGCATGGGTGCGGCGGACTGCTCCGTCCACCCGACGCGTGGCGTCGGTGTGCGTCGGCGCGCACATCCTGGCCGAGGCCGGGCTGTTGGACGGCCTGACCGCCACCACCCACTGGTCCACCGCCGCGCAACTGGCCGCCGACCACCCGAACGTCACGGTCGACCCCGACCCGATCTTCGTGCGGTCCAGCGGCCGGGTGTGGACGGGCGCGGGCATCAGCGCCTGCCTGGACCTGACCCTCGCTCTGGTGGCTGAGGACCATGGCGAGGAGACGGCTCTGGCGGTGGCTCGCGAACTGGTGATGTACCTCAAACGCCAGGGCGGTCAGAGCCAGTTCAGCGTCCCCCTGGCCCATGCCGCCTCCGGCCGCCGCGACATCGACGACCTGCGCCTGTGGATCGCCGAGCACCTCGCCGAGGAGCTCACCACCACGGAGCTGGCGGCTCGGATGGGGCTGAGTCAACGCCAGTTCACCCGCGTGTTCCGGCAGCAGACCGGCACCACGCCGGCCGCCTACATCGAGTCCGCCCGGGTGGAGGTGGCGCGACGGCTGCTGGAGACCACCGACCTGTCGTTGCCGCAGATCGCGGCCGACAGTGGGCTCGGCTCGGTGGAGACCCTCCACCGCGCGTTCCGACGCCGCCTGGGCACCGGCCCTGGCTCCTACCGCCGCCGATTCCACACGATGGCCTGACCCCTTCACCTCGTTCGCCGCACACCCGCGGCGGCGCGAGCCTGCCCGAAAACCGAAAGGAATCCCGCCATGAGCACCACCGCCTCGCCCACCCTCCGCCAGGTCATCGGCCTGCCTGCCGACCTGGCGCGCCTGGCCGACGCGACTCTGGTCCTGATCGACTACCAGAACACCTACCGCACCGGCGTCATGGCCCTGCCTGGCGCCGATCGGGCTCTTACGGCCGGAGCCCGCCTGCTGGAACGCGCCCGCGCCGCCGGAGCCCACGTCATCCACGTCGTCAACGACGGCGGTCGCGACACCCCCTACGACGTTCGGGCCGAGATCGGCGCCATCAGCTCACAGGTCGCTCCGCGCGACGGTGAACCGGTCGTGGTCAAGACGTTCCCCGACGCCTTCCACCAGACCGACCTGCACAAGATCCTGACGGACCTGAACGCCGGCCCCGATCTGATCCTGGCGGGCTTCATGACGCACATGTGCGTCGCTTTCACCGCACAGGGAGCGTTCAACCTCGGCTACCGCCCCACCGTCGTCGCCGACGCCTGCGCCACCCGCCCGCTTTCCGGCCCCGACGGCGCGCTGCTGTCCGCCGACACCCTGCACGACGCGGCCCTGGCCACGATCGGCGACCTGTTCGGCCTGGTGGTGCCCACCGCCGATCTCCTGCCCGCGTGAGGCGCCGGGCAACCGCCATGCTCGCGCGCCTGACCTTTCCCGGCGACGCGTGCGGTTGACGGGTCTGGGGGGTGGGCGCCGGCGCAGGGGCGTGAAGCCTGCGTAAGGACGCGTGCGGTTGACGGGTCTGAGGGGTGGGCGCCGGCGCAGGGGCGTGAAGCCTGCGTAAGGACGCGTGCGGTTGACGGGTCTGAGGGGTGGGCGTCGGCGCAGGGGCGTGAAGCCTGCCTAAGAGGGGCGGCTTCACGCCCTTCATGGCCGGTCAGGGACTGATCTCCTGACGGGCCCGCGGGTCAGGTGCGCGGGACGCGCCAGCGCCAGAACTGGTCCGTCCACGGGCCCTGCTCCTCCATCTCGAGGAGGGCTTCCACATCCTGGTGGCCCTCTCTGGGGGCCATCACGAGGTTGGGCTTCTTGGGAGAGGCGATGAGGAAGTCGGCTTGGGCCGGGTCGGCGTGGATGATGAGCCAGAGCTGGTTGTCGTCGTCATCGTCGCGTTCGGCGAACATGACGGGCGCGCGCTGCTTGACCTCCTTGAGGGTCAGGCAGCGGTTGTAGCCGGCGTTCTTGATGCGGACCAGGTGATGGTTCCCCTCGGAGGCCTGCGGGATGATCTCCCACATGGCTGTCTTGACCGAGGTCGTGGGGGCCGCGCGCCAGAGCCGGACCTGAAGGTCCAGATCGTGGTTTCCTTCGGGGGTGACGTAGCGGCCGCTGACGGAATGGGTGATCAACTGCGTACCTGTCGGGACGCTCTTGACGACCATGAAGGCGCCTTTCGCTGGAAGGGACGTGCACGTTCGTACGCAATCGCCATCATTACCGGCCGTGACGATTCGCTACCTTAAGTAACGCACAGTAACTTCTCAAGGGTTGACATCGATGGACAAAACACCCAAAAAGCGACCCTGGCTCTTCTCTCAGATGCAGATCGCCGGTGAGGCCATGGCTCGCCGTTCTGCGCCGAGCCGGCGAACACGGACGTTCGACGGGCTCGGCGGGGAGTGGCCGACGCGGCCGACCCGTGACGGGACGGTCGAGGCGTCAGGCAGGAGAGCCTGACGGTCGCCGCTCATGGCAGAGCGTCGCGGTCAGTGCCTGCCCGCTCGGGCCAGGGCGTCCTCGGCCTGCCTGGCCAGAGTGGCGACCAGGTCGGCCGCGGGCGGCAGGTCGGTGATGAGGTCCACGGCCTCGCCGGCCCACACCGGCAGCGGAGGCAGGTCGCCGCGCGCCACGCCGTCCTGGTAGGCCTGCCTGGCATCGGGGTCCGCGGCCAGTTCGGCCTCCCGACCACGCCAGTGATCGAGGTAGGGGTGGCCCAGCGTGCGGGCCGGGTATTTCGCCGGCCACCGGGAGCCTCGTGCGATGTCCAGGATGCTGCTGCGCTCGGTGTCCTGCCCGCGCCCTGCGACGATCGCCGCGGCGATCGAGGGGGCGAGCAGGGTCTCGGCCGTGGCCTGGAAGCGGGTGCCGATGAGTGCCCCGGCGGCACCCAGCGCCAGGGCGGCGGCCACGCCGCGGCCGTCGGCGATCCCTCCGGCCGCCAGCACCGGCACCGGTGCCGCCAGGTCCACCACGATGGGCACGAAGGGCAACGTGGACCGTCCGCGCCGCGCGCCATGCCCACCGCTCTCGGTCCCCTGCGCCACGATGACGTCGGCGCCCAGGTCCACCGCCTGCCTGGCCTCCTCCAGGTCGGTGACCTGGAGGATCAGCGCCGCTCCTGCCTGGCGGATGCGTTCGGTGAACGGGCTCGGGTCGCCGAAGGACAGCATCACCGCCCGTGGGCCGTACTCCAGTGCCCGCTCGATCGCGTCGCCATCGATCGCCCAGCTCTGGAAGCCGACACCCCACGGCTTCTCGGTGCCCTGCGCGACGATCGGCAGCTCGCGGGCCATCCAGTCCCGATCGCCGTTCCCGGCACCCAGCAGTCCGAGCCCGCCGCCGCGAGAGACGGCCGCTGTCAGCGCGCCACCGGCCGACCCGCCCATCGGCGCCAGGGCGATCGGGTGCCGCACACCGAACAATGTCGTGAACGCCGTCGACAATGCCATAGCGTGATCATCCCCCATATCTGGCGTACAGAACTGTTAACCAGATCACTCCACGAACCAGGCGCCCCCGAGCAGATCACCTGCCGTGCCGCCGCACGCGGCCAGGCATGTGGCCATCGGAGCTTCCCTTTCTGGGAAGCGGCGGCCTGCTCGCCGCCGTCCGACGGTGGCGGCTTGTCCGGGTATCGGCGGCCACAGTGTGGCCCTTTTCGCTTCTCGAATTACCGCAATCCGGAATTAGCAATTAAATCCGCGTGGACATTCACGCGAATTCGCGGTCTCATAATTCCGTCCACTTTCAGGGATGGGGGAGAATCGCGTGCGCAATTCACGGAAAATCGGAAGAATCGTTGTCGCATGTGCGGCGGTGATGAGTTTCGCCGTCGTCGACGCGGCGCCGGCCTCGGCCGCCGCCGATCCGCAGGCCGAGCTGAGGATCACCCGTTTCCTCGGCGAGCAGCGCCTGCCGCACAAGATGGAGGTCGAGGGCACCACTCTCGGCGGCCTGTCCGGCATCGACCGTGACCCGCGCACCGGCACGTGGTACTTCATCTCCGACGACCGCTGGCGTTACCAGCCGGCTCGTTTCTACACCGGACGGCTGGACATCGATCCGGCGACCGGCGCGTTCACCGGGGTTCACATCGACGGGGCCACCACCTTGCTGCGCTCCGACGGGAGCCCGTATCCGGCCTACGGCCTGCCCGAGTCCGCCGATCCCGAAACCATTCGCTACGACCGGTGGAGCGGCAGGCTCCTCTGGGGTCATGAAGGGGATCGGCCTGACGAGAGAAACCCCGATATTCCGGTCTCCGATCTTTTCGTCCGCTGGGCAGACACGGACGGGCGGACTATCGGCGCGCTGCCGATCCCGCGTAATCTGCGACTGACCCGCACCTCGCGCGGCCCCCGGCGTAATTTCGGCTTCGAGGGACTGACCTTCGCCCCCCGCACCATCGCCGCCGTCGTCGAAGGGCCGCGCTTCGAGGACGGGCAGCCGCCGACCGTTGAAAGGGGAGCACCGGCCCGCATCACCGTGTGGAGCCGCGGCGGCCGTCCGCTCGCGCAGTACGCCTATCCGATCGACCCGCTGCCCGCGGCGCCGATCCCGCCGACCGGCCACACCGACAGCGGGGTTTCGGAGATCCTGGCCATCGACGACGACAGCTACCTCTCGCTGGAGCGCTCCTGGATCGAGGGCGTCGGCTACGAGGTCAGGCTGTACGAGATCGACCTGCGGCCGGCCACGAACGTGCTGCGCAGGAACAGCCTGACGACCGGCGGGCCGTACCGCCCCGTCGGCAAGCGGCTCCTGCTCGACCTCGGCACGCAGCGGCAACCGACGCAGAACCTGGAGAGCCTCGCCTGGGGGCCGCGGCTCAGGAGCGGCGAGTGCACGCTGGTGATCGGCTCCGACGACAACTTCGACGACCGCGAGGTCACCCAGTTCCTGGCCTACGGCGTGCGCGGCTGCCCTTCCGCGTACTGAGCGCCGTCGACGACCTCGGTGTGAATTCCCGGCACATCGTGGTTCGGCCCCTGCTGTTCGCACCGGCCGCGGTCAGGGCGATGCCGGCATGGCCGGCGACGTCAGGTTCGACTCCGCCGCGTCGAGGATCCACGCGGCGGGGTCGGCGGGCCGGGGTCCGGTGACCAGCGGACGATCCTGATCCAGCCGGGAGGGAAAGCACGGTCGGATCATGTTGTCCGTGATCGGATCTGGCCGACTCCCGGGCCATTCCCTACACTCGGCTGCCATGGGCGATCTTCCGGTTTATGACGTGGTTCTCCTGCCTGCGTCAGAGGTCAACGCGCGATCGATCCATCTGAGTCAACAGCTGGCCGACCTGTACGGCACCGAGTTCGTCCTGCGAGACAAGGGTGTCTACCCACACCTGTCGCTCTACATGGCCAACTTCACGGCGAGCCAACGGGATGAGGCGATCAACCGGCTTCACGCCATCAGCGTGCGGACGCCGGAGTTCGTTCTCGAAGCCAGCCACTTCGCCGGCAACGAGCACGGCATGTTCGAGCTGTTCTACGACAAGACCGACGCGATCACGCGGCTGCAGGAGGATGTCGTGGCCGCGATGAACCCGTTGCGCACCGGCCTTCGACAGCGTGACCCGGTCGGGCGGGCCCTGGCCGACCTCCTGCTCACCGCCTCATCCGTCGCCCGCGCCAATCTCGACCGCTATGGCTATGACGAGGTCGGCGAGCTCTTTCGCCCGCACATCACCGTCACCCGGTTCCAGCACCGCGACCAGCGGCCCGGCCCCGCGCTCCTACCGCCCGCAAAGGTCTTCACCGCGGCCTATCGCACCCTCGCGTTGTGCGTCATGGGGGAACACGGCACCTGCACCGACATCGTCGCGGAGTTCGACCTGGCCACGGTGGCAGTGGGCCCGTCCGCCGACTAGCAGGGCCTCCCGTTCCAGCCCCGTCGACGGCCGACACGGAACGGCTCCTTCCGGCGGTCCTCGTCATGCGCTGCGATCTTCGACTCAGCCCTTGACCGAGCCGGCGAAGCTGAAGGAGCCGGCCAGGTATTTGTTGACCGCCACGTAGAGGACCACGGCCGGCGCGGTGTACAGGATCGAGAACGCGGCCAGCTGGCCGTAGGCCACCTGGCCGTACTGGGAGAAGAACGTGTAGACGGTCACCGCCGCCGGTTGCTTTTCCGGGGTGTCCAGGAGGACGAAGGGGGCGAAGAAGTTCCCCCATTGGCCGACGAAGACGAAGATGGCCACGACGGCGATCCCGGGGGCCATCAAGGGGCCCACCACCGCCGTCAGCGATCGGAACCAGCCCGCCCCGTCCACCCAGGCGGCCTCCTCCAGGCTCACCGGCACTCCGTCCATGAAGTTCTTCATCATCCAGATCGAGAAGGGCAGCGAGCTCGCCGTCAGGAACAGGACCATCGCCGGTACGGAGCCGTACAGGTTGAAGCGGAAGAACATCGCGTAAACGGGCACGAGGATCGCCGTGACCGGCAGGCCCGTGGTGAACAGGAGCGTCAGCATGAAGTGGCGGCGGTAGCGCAGTTGGTAGCGCGACAGCGGGTATGCGGCCAAGCCGGCTACGACAACGGTCAGGACGGCCGTGGCGCCCGAGATGACGATCGAGTTGATCAACGGAAGGATGATCGTTTCCCAGGTCAGGACTGCCCTGAAGTTGTCCAGGGAGAAGGTGGGCGTCGGCTGGGCGGCCAAGGTCGCCTCCGGCTGGAACGCGGCGATCAGGACCCAGAGGAAGGGGCCGACGAAGGCCAGAGTGATGAGCGCGAGTGACAGCGACGCCGCAGCGCGAGCCGCGAGCCTGCTCATGCGTCCTCCACCTTGATCAGGCGCAGGTAGACCAAGGAGAACAGCGCACCGATCACCAGCATCACCAGGGCGATCGCCGAGCCGTAACCGATCTCGAAATAGCGGAACGCCTGCTCGTACATGTACAGCGGCGTCGTCTGGCTGGCCGCACCTGGACCGCCGCCCGTCAGCGCGTAGATGAGCCCGAAGCTCGCCAGCGTCTGCAGGGTGATCAACATGAGGTTGGCCATGATGGAGCGGCGGATCAGCGGGAGCGTGATGTGGAGGAGGCGGCGGCCGAGGCCGGCGCCGTCCACCGCGGCGGACTCCAGCAGGTCGGCGGGGACCTCTGAGAGGGCGGCCGAGTAGACGAGCATGGAGAAGGCCGTGCCGCGCCAGATGTTGGCGAGGATGACCGCCAGCATGGGCGCCGTGTAGAGCCATTCCTGGGAGATGCCGAGGACCGTGTTCAGGGTGCCCTCGTCGGCGAGGAACGAGAACCAGCAGGCCGCGGCCACGACCTCCGGCACCACCCAGGCGGCTATCACCACGCCGTTGACGATGCCGCGCGTCACGCGGGCGCGGCCACGCTGGAGCAGCGCGATGATCAAACCCAGGGTGTTCTGGCCGATCACCGCCGAGCCGATGACGAAGACGAACGTGAGCAGGAACGAGTTCAGGAAGTTCGGGTCGCCGAAGAGCTTGACGAAATTGCCCAAGCCGACGAACTGCGAATGAACCGAGGCCGAGCCTGTCAGCGTCTCGTTGGTGAAGGCTATGTAGACGCTCCAGAGGATCGGCCCCGCCAGGAAGAGGGCGAGCAGGACGAGGGCGGGGGCCAGGGGGAGGAGCCAGCGGAGGGCGCCACCCCGTGACGAGCCGCGTACCGGGTGGCTCGTCACGGGATGGGACGGGGCGGTGGTGATCGTCATCGAGCCAGGACCTTGTCAGGGCCTCCGACGGCGGCCGGCAGCGCCTTGGCGTAGTTCGCGGAGGCCTCCTCAGGGGTCTGGGAGCCCGTCGTGACCGCCTCCATGGCCTCCTGGACCTGGGTGGACACCTTCGGGTACGCCTCGTACGCCGGCCGGTAGTGGGTGACGGCGGCAAGGTCGGTCCAGAACGTGACGCTCGGGTTGTCGGCGCTGTACTTCGGGTCGGCGGCCACGTCCTTGCGCGGCGCCAGGTCGCCCGTGCCGACCGAGTACGTCATGGAGTTGTCCTTGTTCGTGGCCGTGGTGATGAAGTCGAACGCCTCCCGCTTGTTCTTCGTGTACGCGCTCATCGCCATGACCCAGCCGCCCGACATGCTGACCGCGCCCGGCGCCTCGCCGTTCTGCGTCGGCATGCGCGTCCAGCCGATCTTCTGCGTCCACTCGGGCCACGGCTTCGTGCCGGTCGGCTTCCAGGCCGAGCTTGCCCACGCGCCGTCGAGGGAGATGCCGAGTCCGGCCTTGGGGAACCACTCCAAGGTCACCTTGTCACCAAGCTTGGCGTTGTGGGCGTCGGCCTGCTTCGGGCCGAGCTCCTCGCGGTAGACGGTGTTGACGAAGGTCAGCGCGTCGGTGAAGTTCTTGCCTCCGGCCACCCACTTCTTCTGCGTCTCGTCGTAGAGGGTGCCGCCCGGCGTGCCGTACAGGAGCATCTCGAAGCCCTGCATGGTCGAGGCCTCGCCGTGGACCTTCGTGGAGTACATGCTGAAGGGGACGACGCCCGGGGCCTTCTGCTTGATCGTACGGGCCGCCGTCAGCACGTCGTTCCAGGTCTTCGGCTCCCATGGGACCGGGAGCCCGGCCTTGGCGAAGACGTCCTTGTGATACCAGAGGCCGCGCGTGTCCGTGCTGATCGGCACGCCGTAGATCTTGCCGTCGCCGCCCTTGGCGGCCTGCTTGACCGAATCGGGGAACTGGGTGCTCCAGTCCGGCCACGTGGCCAGGTAGTCGTCGAGCGGGGCCAGTTTGCCGGCCGCGACGTCCGCGTTGACCTGGAACGTGTCGTGGTAGTAGAGGTCGGGCGCCGAGTCGGGGGAGCGGTTGAGCAGGGCCAGCTTCGTGTAGTACGCCTCGTTGTTGCCCTGGACGGGTGTGAGCTTGATCTTCATGCCCGGGTGGGCGGCTTCGTACTGCTTCTTCGCATCGCCGAGCATCCGCTCCAGATGTGGCCACGTCGGCTCGACCTTGTAGAGGACCTCGAGTTCCTTGGCACCTGGGGCGTTCTGCGAGGTGTCGGCGCCGCACCCGGCGACCGCAGTCAAGAGGAGGAGGCAACCGGTCAGCGTACGTTTCATCACGCTCTCCCCACGTTTCCTTGGGTTTGCGGTGACCGTAAATCTTTTTGATTTACTAAGTCAACACTCTGTGGTGACATGGCTCACATGCGACTGGGCACGAACCTGCCCAAGGTGGGCACCTACAACCGGGCCGTGGTGCTGGAGGCCATCCAGGCGTCCGACGGCATCAGCCGGGTGCAGCTCGCCGCCCGCACCAGGCTGACCGCGCAGACCGTGTCCGTGATCGTGCGCAGGCTGCTGGAGGAGGGGCTCGTCGTCGAGGACGGTTCCATGCCGTCCAGAGGCGGCAAGCCGCGCACCATACTGCGGGTGGATCCCGGCGCCGGGTACGCGGTCGGGGTGCACTTCGATCCCAAGGAGATCTCGTGCGTCCTGGCCGACCTGGCCGGGCGGCCTGTCGCGCGGCTGCGCCTTCCCGTGCGTCCCGGGCTCGAGCCGGAGTCGGTGGTACGGCAGATGGCCAGGGCGGCGAGGCGAATCCTGCGTGAGGCCGAGGTGGCCGACCGCAAGGTGCTCGGCGTGGGGCTGGCCTGTCCTGGGCCGCTGGACGAGAGCGGCGTGATGGTGTCCCCACCCAGGCTGCCCGGGTGGGATCAGGTACCGATCAAGGCGCTGCTGCACGAGTACACGCGGTTCCCGGTGACCGTGGACAACGACGCCACCGCTGCGGCCATCGGCGAGCGGTGGGCGGGAATCGCCCGTATCACACCCAGCTTCGCCTACCTGTATCTGGGGACGGGGATAGGTGGTGGGATATTTCTGGATAACCAGGTGTATCGGGGGCGGTCGCTGAACGCGGCCGAGTTCGGGCACATCACGGTCGAGCCCGACGGGCCCGAGTGCTACTGCGGCAATCGGGGCTGCGTGGAGGCGGTCTGCTGCCCGAGCGCCATCGAGGCCCTCATGGGCGGGCACATCCCCCATGACGTCATCTGCGCGGCCGCCGCCGCGGGGGAGCCCGGGGCGCGGCGGGTGATCGAGCGGGTGGCGGGACGGCTGGCCGACGCCGCCGTGAGCGTGGTCAACATGCTCGACATCGACCTGCTCGTGCTCGGCGGGCCCGCGCTCAGGGAGGTCGCGGAGATCTACCGCGAGGTGATCGCGCGGGCCGTGTCGACCAGGTCGCTGGCCAGGCGGCTGCACGCCGTACGCGTGCACACCTCGCCGATCGCGGACGACGCCGCCGCGATCGGCGCGGCCTCACTCGTCTTCCACGCCACGTACGCGCCCCGCCTGGGCGACTAGCGCCTGGACGGACGGCGCCGGGGGAGGTGCTGCGATCAGCTCTCCGCCACGCTGAACAGCTCCTCCTCGACCCGGTCCAGCGCCAGCCGCACCGCGCCCATGGCCACCGACTCGTCGCCCAGGATCGAGGTCTCGACCTGCACAGGGAAGAGGCACAGCCGGGCCAGCTCGGCTCGCAGCGGCTCGGCCAGCAGGTCTCCGGCCTGGGACAGGCCGCCGCCGATGACGACGAGCTGGGGATCGACGGTCAGTACGGTGGCCGCCACGCCGGTGGCCAGGTCGGCGACGAAGGCGCCCACGATCGAGGCGGACCGGCACACCAAGATCTTCGGTACGGCCGGCCAGCTGACCGGCGACGGCCGCCTCATCCACATCTACGACTTCGCGTCGGAGAAGACGACCACCTGGGACACCTCAGCGGACGGATCGTCCGCCGCCGAGGGACACGCCGGCGGCGACGAGAGCCTCACCCGCTCCTTCGTCGACGCCCTCCACCAGGGCCGCCCCGAACTGATCCGCTCCGGCATCCGGGAGAGCGTGGACAGCCACCGCGTCGTCTTCGCCGCCGAACGCGCCCGCCTGACCGGCGCCGTCGTCACCCTCTGAGCCGGGAGGCACCCCCATGACCGTCTCCTCCGCCACCGCCCTCCACGTCAGGGCGACCGCCACCGTCAACACCGCGCCACCCTCCCGGAGCAGCGCGGTGACCCATCGGCTACACCTCCGCCCTGCTGCTGGGGTACCGGAGAAGAAGGCCTGACCGCCGGGTGCGGGCAGGGGAGGAATCACCCGGTCCGCACTCCCTGCGCGGCTCAGGCGCGCCAGGCGTCGGCAGCGTCCTTGGCGTACTGGGTGAAGTCGCGCGCCGGCCGGCCCAGCGCCTGCCGCACTCCGTCGGCGAGGCTCTCGTTGCGGCCGTCGAGCACCTCGGCGAACAGCGCGTTGAGGCCGACGATCTCGTCCTCCGGCAGGCCCGCCGCTCGTGCGCCCTCGGCGAACTCCTCGGGGGTGACCGGTGCGTAGGCCACCTCGCGCCCGCTTGCGGCGGAGATCTCCGCGGCGGCATCGGCGAAGGAGAGCAGGCGCGGCCCAGTGAGCTCGTACACCTTGCCTGCGTGCCCGTCCTCTGTGAGGGCGGCGGTGGCCACGTCGGCGATGTCCTCGACGTCCACGAAGGGCTCGGTCACGTCCCCGGCGGGCAGCGCGATCGTGCCGCTCAGCACCGGGTCGAGCAGCCAGCCCTCGCTGAAGTTCTGCATGAACCAGCTGCAGCGCACGATCGTGGCCTCGACGCCGGAGCCCAGTACGACCTGCTCGGCCTGCTGGGCCAGTTCCTCGTTACGGCCCGACAGCAGCACCAGACGGCGCACTCCGGACTGTACGGCCAGCGCGGTGAATCGGCGGATGCGGTCCAAGGCGCCGGGGAAGGCCAGGTCGGGATAGTAGGTGATGTAGACGGCATGGACGTCGCGCACGATCGGCGCCCAGGTGCTGCTGTCCTCCCAGTCGAAGTCGGGGCGGGAGCCGGCGCGCACGTCGCGGCCCATGGCCTTCAGGCGTTCCGCCACGCGGCGACCCGTCTTGCCGGTGGCTCCAAGGACGAGGATGGTGGTGTTGTTCGTCATGGCTCCAGTCCACCAGCCTGCGATGAGATCGAACATGGCCGAGACGCGCGAGCGCATAAGCGATCGTCTCGTCCGCGATCCGCGGTTCGGCGACCGCCATCCGCCAGGCCGTCCCGAGTCCCCGCCCCACGGACCGGTTGGTGGATCTTCTGCGTCGACGACCCCGGCGCGTGACTGGATGCAGGCCGGCCTGCGGCAGGCGAGACCGTCGGCCGAGGGTGGAGCCGCCGGACACCCGGCGGCGCGAGATCCCCGGGGGAGCGGAACAGGTCGGCATGATGAGTCGCGAGGCCGCATTCGAACGCGCATCCCCGACGGAAGCACGGCTGAGGACTTTCTGCCCGAAGACGGCTTCTAGGGAGTGACGATGGCGAAGTCGGGCGTCGGGTCGTCCAGGACGGCGACGAGGCGCCGCAGGACGCCCATGTCCCCGTCGTGGTCGAGGCCGTCGGTGCCCTTTCCCGCGAGCAGGCCGAGCAGGTGCGCCTTGGTGAGCCGCACGGTGAGGTCCACAGCGGCGGCGGGCGGGTCGGGCTGCTGGATGAGCGCCCCGTTCGACATGCTGGTGCGGAAGCGCTCGCCGGAGTCGGTGAGGTGCCAGTCGATGGCGAAGCGCTCGTTCCACGCCTGAGGCCCGTTGACGCGGATGGCCAGCGAATCGAAGATCTGCTCAGGGGTCAGGGCGGCGATCATGTCGGGTGAGGTGACGTCGACGCCGGCCGGCACGACGTCACCGTTCAGCTCCAGAGCGCCCATCAGGTAGAAGTTGCGCCAGGTGCCGTTCTCCGCGCCGTGGCCAAGAGCGGTGTACACCTCGGCGAGCAGTTTGCGCGCCTCGGTGTCGTGCTCGTCGGCGAAGACGGCGTGGTTGAGGAGTGTGGCGGCGAAGCGCAGGTCCCCCTCCTTCCTGTAACGATCGGCCAGCCCGACGACCGCCGCGGTGCCGCCCAGGCACTCGACGTACCGTCTGGCCTGCTCGACCGGCGGGTGCTCCCACAGATGGGCGGGATTGCCGTCGAACCAGCCGAGGTAGCGCTGGTAGATGGCCTTGACGTTGTGACTGACCGACCCGTAGTAGCCGTGCGTGTGCCAGGCCTGCTCCAAGGCGGGCGGCATCTGCATTCCCTCGGCGATCTCGATGCCGGTCAGGCCGCGGTTGAGCAGGCGCAACGTCTGGTCGTGCAGGTAGGCGTACAGGTCGCGCTGCTCTGACAGGAAGCGGACGATGTTGTCCTTCTCCCAGGTGGGCCAGTGGTGGGAGGCGAAGGCGACATCGGCCTTGTCGGCGAACAGCGCGATCGCCTCGGTCAGATAGCGGGCCCAGACACGGGCGTCGCGCACCACCGCACCGCGCAGGGTGAGGATGTTGTGCTGGTTGTGGGTGGCGTTCTCGGCCATGCACAGCGCGCGCCGGTCGGGGAACAGGAAGTTCATCTCCGAGGGCGCCTCGGTGCCGGGGGTGAGCTGGAAGACGATGCGTACGCCGTCGACCGTCTCCTCCTGACCGGTGCGGGTGATGTCGACGGTGGGTGCGATGAGGGAGAGGGTGCCGGTCGAGTTGGTCATTCCCAGACCGCATCCGATCTGTCCTTCGGCTGAGCGGGGCAGTGCCGGGCCGTACATGTAGACGGAGCGTCGGGTCATGGCGATGCCGGCGTAGACGTTCTCGGAGACCGCGTGTCCCATGAACCCGGCGGGGGCGATGATGGGAATGCCCTCACCGTCGGTGATGCCGCGCACGCCACCGAAGTGGTCGACGTGGGAGTGGGTGTAGATGACGCCGGTGACCGGCCGGTCACCTCGGTTGTCGCGGTAGAGCCGCAGTGCGGCGGCCGCGCACTCGGTGGAGATCAGCGGGTCGATGACGATGACGCCGGACTCGCCCTCCACGATCGTCATGTTCGACAGGTCCAGGCCGCGAACCTGGTAGATGCCGTCGGTCACCTCGAACAGACCCTGCTTGACGCACAGCTGGCCCTGGCGCCACAGGCTCGGGTGGGCGCCCTCGGGGCACTCGCCGTTGAGGAAGTCGTAGGAGTCGTTGTCCCAGACGACCCGGCCGTCGGCGGTCTTGACCACAGCCGGGCTCAGCCGCGCGACGAACCCACGCTCGGCGTTGTCGAAGTCGGTCCGGTCATGAAAAGGAAGGTCAGCCATAAAAGGTGCCTTCCCGACATAAGTTATAAACAGGGTACAAAAGGGTCTAAGAGTCGGCCGTCGGCCAAGCTGGTGGCGTCCTGTCGTGCGTTGACATGGCCGACCTGCGGCCGGCCGGGGTACGCCCGGGCCGTGCCTGCGGTTTCGCTCCGTCAGCGTGGCGTCACCCATTCCGAACGGCCGGCGGCTTGGCTGTCACCGGAGGTGGAGGAACTCCCGCCCGCCCTCGCGCCTCCTCGACCCGCTCCGGGTCACCGAACGCACCGGGAGGACGCATGAACGACGAGGCCACACCGAATGTCGGCACTCGCGCTCGGGATCACCTGGCCAACGAGAGAACGTACCTCGCGTGGTTGCGCACCGGCATCAGCGTGGCGGCGCTCGGCGTCGCGGTGGCGAAGTTCGCACCGCACAGGGGTATCCACGCCGTGGTCTCGGGCGGCATCCTGATCTTCGCCGGCCTGCTGGTGAGTGCCTATGGGACGGTGCGGTACCGCTCCGTCGGGCGGCAGTTGGACTCCGGGCTCTTCGCCCCGACGCGGTTCGGCGCGATCACGGCCGCGACCGTGGTCACCGTCCTGGCTCTGATCGCCGTCGTGGTCCTCATCTGACACCGAGGACGGAACGAACGCCTGCGGGCATGAGGGAGGGCGCGGCCCTGCGCTTGCAGGCCGCTAACGAAAGCCATTGCTTCATCAATAAACCTCCGCGAAAGCGACATGCAAGGAGGTTCACATAGAAATACTCCCGAAAGACCCGAAACCGCACATAACGGGAGTTTTCTATCATGCAGGCATTCAAGAAGGCCGTCACCACCGGCGTCATCGCGGCCTCGGCGCTCGTCGCCCCGTTGCTGATGTCGGCGCAGCCGGCCGGCGCCGGCACCAACCCGACCACCAGCGCCGTGGCGCAGTCCGCTACCACCCCTGTTCAGGCGTCGGTCGACACCAGCCAGTGCCGCAAGAACAAATGCTTCCTGAGGCAGTGGAAGAAGAGCTGGAAGAAGAAGCGCAGGGGCGACAGGCACACGATCATCGTCGTCCCGGGTGGCCGGGAGGTTCACCACCACCACTATTACCCGGAGCACAAGCCGGAGACCAAGCCGGAGCACAAGCCGGAGACCAAGCCGGAGACCAAGCCCGCGCCCGCACCTGCCCCGGCACCCGCACCCGCGCCCGCGCCCGCGCCCGCGCCCGCGCCCGCGCCTGCGCCCGTGCCGGCACCCGCGCCCGCACCTGGCCCGGACGGTCATGTGGATCGGCTGCCGCCGGGGGACCCCCGGAACCCCGCGGGTCAGTGAGCGCAGGACACAAAGGCGACTCGTGGCACCCGGGAGCGCGTCTGACGCGAAACAGCCATAAGAAGTGAATGCCGCTCTGCCGGACACCAGCAGGCCCTCGCATCCGCCGATGCGAGGGCCTTTGTCCATGACCGGCCCCGGGCGCATCTGGTGCGCCACCCGCGTCCGGGCCGATGCCGACCAGGCCGAACTCCGCACCTGGGACGGCGTTTTCCCGCGGCTTCATCGCCCTCTTCCTCCTCGGCCGCTGCTCGCCATGCCCGCACGGACTGGGCTCACCCGCATCCCCGATCCGCATGACAACGAACTCGTGATCACACCTGATCCAAGGCTGCGACGACGGCGCCGAGGGCTCGGGGCTGCTGCGGCTCGCCTTGCTATCCTAGGAGCCTTAGGTTTAGCCTAGTCTCATTAGTTTCGATCGAAGTGTTCTAGGAGAAGGGTGGCGTGCCCATGGCGCGGGCCGGGTTGACGGCGGACCGGGTGACGCTCGCCGGTGCCGAGCTGGCGGACGAGGTCGGGCTTGACCACGTGACCATGTCGGCAGTGGCGCGGCGCCTCGGGGTGAAAGACGCCAGCCTTTATGCGCATGTCCGTAACCTGCAGGACCTGCGCGGGCGGATCGCCCTGCTGGCGGCGGACGAGAAGACCATCCGCATCGCGGAGGCCACCGCCGGGCGGGCGGGAAAGGACGCCCTGGTGGCGTTCGCGAACGCCTACCGGACGTACGCCCACGACCACCCGGGCCGGTACACGGCGACGCAGATCCCGATGGAGATCGACCCCGAGCTCGTGGCCCAGGCCCCCGGGCCACGACGCGCGATCGAGCTGACGTACAGCATGCTGCGCGGCTACGCACTGGACGAGCCTGACCTGACCGACGCGGTCCGGCTGATGCGGAGCATGCTCCACGGCTTCATCGGCCTCGAGGCCGCGGGCGGGTTCGCGCACACCCGCCCGGCGGAGGACTCATGGGTCCGCTGCCTCGATGCTCTGCACACCCTCCTGGAGCACTGGCCCGCACACCATGAAGGAGATCCGACATGACCAGCCCGACCATCGGCCGCCTGCGCGTGGACGGTGCCACCCTGCACTACGAGGTGCGCGGAAGGGGTCCGCTCCTGCTGCTGATCCCCGGCGGCGCGGGCGGCGCGGCGTCCTTCGACGGCGTGGCTGACGACCTGGCCGCCGAATACACCGTCGTGTCCTACGACCCGCGCGGCCTGTCCCGCAGCCCGCTGGACGACCCGGAGGCCCAACAGCGGGTGGCGCAGCACGCCGACGACGCGTACCGGCTGCTGGAGCTGCTGTCTCCCGGCGCGCCCGCCCGCGTGGTCGGCAGCAGTTCGGGTGCGATCGTCGCGCTGGACCTGCTCGCCACCCACCCCGAGCGGATCGAACGCGTCGTGGCGCACGAGCCGCCGGTGGTGGAGGTGCTGCCGGACGCCGCCGAGCATCGCGCGATGCTCGCCCGAGTACAGGACACCTTCCGCCGGGAGGGACTGATGCCCGCGGTGGCCGTGTTCGCGGCCGGCCTCCGGCGGCCCGGCGATGATCCCGTCGACGCCCATGCGGCCACGGAGCTACCGCCACAGGCGACGGCGCGAGCTGAGCGGACGATGGCTGACATGCCCTACTTCATCGGGCGTATCGTGCCGAGCTTCATGGCCTACGCCCCGGACCTGGATCGCCTGAAGGCTCTGTCGGACCGGCTCGTACTCGGCGGCGGAGCGGACTCGCGTGGCGAACTGCCCTACCGTCCCGCCGCCTTCCTGACCGAGCGGTTCGGCACGGAGCTCATCCACTTCCCCGGCGGGCACACGGGACTCAGCACGCACCCCGCCCAGTTCGGCGAGGTGCTCCGCAAGGTGCTGAGCACCTGAGGATGCCGCCGAGCCGGGCCGCCACTAACCTGGACGCCTCATCTTCCACGCCGAGGAGAGCCGATGCGCAGTGGTCTGGAGTTGGCCGGGCGATATCGGCTGGAGGCGCCTCTCGGACAGGGCGGCATGGGCGACGTGTGGCGGGGCGTGGACCAGCGCCTGCGCCGCCCGGTCGCGGTCAAGATCCTCCTGCTGAGCGCGTCGGCCGACGGGGCCGGGGTCGCGCGCTTCCGGCGGGAGGCCGAGATCGCCGCGGCGTTGAACCATCCGGGGATCACCACGGTGTTCGACATCGACGAACACACCGACGGGGGGCTTCACCTGCTGTTCCTGGTGATGGAGCTGATGCGGGGGCGTGACCTGGCCTCGGTACTGCACGAGCGGCCGGGCGGGTTACCCCTCGCGCAGGTGACGGACTGGGCGGCGCAGATCCTCGATGCCCTTTCTGCGGCCCACCGGCACGGGGTGGTACACCGCGACATCAAACCGGCCAACCTCTTCCTGACCGACGACGGATGGGTGAAGGTCTGTGACTTCGGGATCTCCCGCCTGGCCGACGCCACCAAGATCACCGCTACCGGGTCGTCCGCGGGGACTCCGCTCTACATGGCGCCCGAGCAGATCGAGGGCCGTACCGTCGACGAGCGCACCGACCTGTACGCCTTCGGCTGCGTGCTGTACCAGATGCTGACCGGGACCACATGGGTGGACACAGGCTCGGGCGTCGGCGCCGTCCTCTACCAGCACCTGAACCAGATCCCGGCACCCCCGCAATCCGTGCGGCCCGACATCGACGACCGGTTGAGCAGCCTGGTGCTGGACTTGCTGGCCAAACGGCCCGATGACCGGCCCAAGGACGCGGCCACCGTCGCCGAACGCCTGCGCGGCCCGGACCCTCGCCCCTCCTCCAGCGGCGGGCCCGCAGCGCCACGGCAGATCCACCCCGAACGGCGCAGTGGGGACACGCTCCCGCCCGCGCCCCAGACGGCGGGCCGTCCGACCATGGGGATCAAGCACGGTGGCGGCACCGCGACCGCCGCGATAGCGCTGGCGCTGCTGTGCCTTCCAGGGCTTCTGGTCATGATCCTTCAGGTCGCCGAGTTGCTCCTGCGCTTCCCCGGCGATGCGCCGGTCACGTTGTTGCTGGCGAATCTCGCGGTGAGCGTGGTGGAGGGGTACGTGCTCGCCAAGGGCGCGCTGTTGCTGTTCCGGCAGAGGACGGCAGGGCGCTGGATGATCGCGGCGACCGGCGGCGTGGTGGCCGTGCACGGTATGAGCGCCGGCGCGCAGTACCTTCTGACAGGCGGGAGGCTGTCCATGGACACGCCCGCCTCCATGGTCGTCTTCGTCGTCGCCCCGCTGACGGCCGTGGTGGCGGCTGCCGCCATGCTCATGGCAGTACTCCCGTCCACCGGCCGCTGGTGCCTTCGCCGAAGCTAGACCGCCCTCCGCTGCGCGCGGAGGAACAGGCTGTGGACTCGCGTGCACCTACCCCGCCGCCTGTGCGTGTCGCCTTTCGGGTAGCGGCCGCTCCATGCGACAAACGCGCCTACCTCTTCCTCGGCGCCATCACGCTGGTCGCCCTGGTGGTCTGGCTCCGCGCCTGATCCAGGAGACAGCCCTCAGCCGCCGTCTTTCACTCAGCCCAGGCCTGAGCGGTCGAGGAAGCCGGTGAGCGGGCCGTCGGTGAGTTTGCCCTGGCGTTGTGCCTTGGCCAGGTCGCGGCCCAGTTCCTGGATCTTCTCGCGTGCCTCGCCCGCCTTGCCCTGGGCGAGCTTCCTGGCCGCGTCCCGGATCTTCCTGTGTGCCTTGTCGGCCAGTTTCGCGTCGATGCCGCCGTTGGCTTGTTGAGCGGTGATGGCGCGGTCGAAGGCGGCCAGCCAGGTTCGGGGGCCTTGCGGTGGAGGAGTGGGCGCCGCGCTCGGCCTGCGGGTAGGCCGTGGCATCGGCTTGGTCGGCGCGGCGGCCGAGGTCGGCTGCCGTGGTTCTGCCGTGACGGCCGCAGGCGAGGAGGAGGGCGGCGCGGCCTGTTGCCCCGAGCCGGAGAACAGAGCGACGGCGCCGAAGGTGACGAGCGCGATGGCGGCCAGGGCGGCGGCGAGCTGGATCAGCAGGCGTTGGCTGTTCGCGGGCGACGTTCTGGCGGAGCCGGGCCGTGGGAGTGGCGTGAAGAGGACGGCGGTGTCCGCGACCCGCGTCATCCCCGCTGGTGGCGGCACAGGTGCTGCCTGAGCCGGCGATCCGGCATGGCGGCCGCCTGCCTGGGCGGTGTGGACGACGGAGAGAAGGATCTGCCGGACCTGGTCGGCGCTGGCGGGCCGGGCGGCGGGGTCCTTGGCGAGCATGGCCAGGATGAGCCGCTCCAGCTCCGCGGGGAGACCAGGGCGGTGGGCGCCCGGTTGCACGGGTGACCTGTGGATGTGCTGGTAGACCAGCTCGGCGGGGGACCCGCTGAAAGGCGGCTGCCCGCACAGCAGCTCATAGGCCACGCAGCCCAAGGCGTACAGGTCGGTGGTGTTCATCCCGCCCGAGCCGTCGATCTGCTCGGGAGCCAGGTAAGCGGGGGTACCGATGATGGTGCCGACCGTGGTGAGCCGGGCCGCCTCGGTGGCGATGTGCGCCAGGCCGAAGTCGACCACCTTGATGGTGCCGTCGGCGGTCAGGTGCAGGTTGGCCGGTTTGATGTCCCGGTGCACCACGCCCACCTCGTGAGCGGCATGGAGCCCGGCTGCCGCCTGGGCGAGGAGGTGACAGGCCTCCGCGACGTCGAATCGGCCGCGCCGAACAAGCTCGGCGGCCAAGCTGCGGCCGGTGAGCAACTGCATGACCAGGAACCGGCGGTACTCGTCGGCTCCGACGTCCAGGACGTTCACCACGTTGGGGTGGATGACCTGTGCGGCGGCGCGAGCCTCGCGGGCGAATCGCTCGGCGGCGGTGATGCCTCCGGCCAGCGGGTCGAGGATCTTCACGGCGACGGACAGGTTTCGCTTGCGATCGTGGCCACGCCACACCTCGGCCATGCCACCGCGGCCGATCTGGTCGATCAGCTCGTACCGCCCGGCGACGAGCACCGGCTGTTGCGTTGTCATGCCCGTTCTCAATCTCCCCTTACGCCTCACGTATCCCGCCTCACCCTAGTGGGCGCATCAGCCGCTATCTGGGCGTAGCGGGCAAGCGTGAGGTGGCCGTGACACGGATGAGAACCCGCACGAGCGGCTACGAACGGGAGTCGGCGTCGAGCCACCGAACCTCAGGCGAGACGTCCGAGAACGTCGCGCATGTAGGCAAGGGCTTGACGGTCGTCGAGACGGTTCCCTGAGGCCCCTGCCCGGGCCGTATCGGACCGGGCGGCCACCTTGTGCACGGCCTCCGCGACCAGGGTGCGGGTGGCCAGTGCGCCGAAGTCGTTGATCCCCTCCAGATACTCGATCATGTACGCCGCCTCGGGGAGACGGTCGATCGCCGCCATCATGGTGATGAACTCGATGGAGACCACGCCGGCGGCGATCACGTTGCCAGTCTCGATGAGCTCATCGATGTAGGAACGGAGCAGTCGGAAGGCCTGCGCCCGGTGCCCTCGCCGGAACGCCGTCCGGGCCTCGATGGCCTTGTTGGCCGAGAGCGCGCCCTCGGGGAGGTCGACGTCGGCCGCGTCGTCGAAGTACCGTTCGGCTTGGTCGCGGCGACCTTGGAACGAGGCGGAGTACCCGAGGGTCTGCAACGCCCAGTGCAGCAGCGTCGGCGGTCCCTGGGCCCGGTAGAAGTCGGCCAGCGCCGAGACGGACGCGTCGACCTCGTCGAAGCGCCCGATACCCAGGAGCGTCCCGGCCGATGTCATCTCCAGGAACACGGCGAGGTATTCCTCGCCCTGGTCGCGCAGCTCGGATGTGGCTGTCGGCAGGCACCGTCGCAGAGCCTCGCCGTCGCCGGACACGTACGCTCGGGCGTACCGGCTCAAGGGCAGGTCGGGTTCGCCGCAGCGGCTCACGACGTCGTCATAGCCGTCGGGGTTGCCGCTCTGGGTGTACCGCTCGGCGACCCAGACGAGCCAGAACGCGACCAGGTCCTCATCGCCCTGCGATGTCACGGCGAGCAGGCGCTCGGCCCAGTCGCCGATCTCCTGCAGCCCTCGCAGAGTGATCTCGGTCACGACCGGCCGGACCAGCGCATCGGCCAGTCGCGGTTGTCCGGTTCGACAGGCCCAGGCGACACTCGCACGCAGATTCGGCCACAGTTCGGCGAGCCTGGCGACGCCCTCGATCTCGCGGGGTCCTCTGAGGAGCCCGCCGATGACGCCGACCTGGCGGAGGCACCACCTCGCGTGACGCTCGGCGACCGGGTCGGTCTGCCCGTGATCCCGCAGCTGCTCCGCGGCGAACTGTCGCATGGTCTCGAGCAAGCGGAACCGCCGGCCGAACGGGCCTGACTCGACGTCGACCATCGACCGTTCCACCAGCACGCCCAGGATGCCGTCGACGTCCAGTAGCGCCGAGGCCTCATCGGTGACGGCTTCCGCCGCGCCGAGGTCGAACGAGCCGTTGAAGACGGACAAGCGTTGGAACAGGGCCTGTTCGGCCCAGCAGGTCGTAGGACCATCGCATGGCCGCCCGCAGGGTGCGATGGCGCGGGACACCGGTCCGGCGTTCGCCGGTCACCCGGAGACGATCGTCGAGCCGGGCGACCAGATCGGCCGGCCTGTGGCTTCTCGCGCGTGCGGCCGCCAGCTCGATGGCAAGCGGTATCCCATCCAGCCGGCGACAGATGTCGTCGACCTCGTCCCGATACAGGCGTCTGTCGTAGGTCCGATCCGCGGCCAGCGCCCTGGCGTGGAACAGCTCGGCGCCGGCGGGGCGATCCAGCGGCCCGACGACGAGGACCAGCTCGTCGTCGACGCCGAGCCGCTCACGGGACGTGGCGAGCACGCGGGCCTGGGTGCCCGTGACGATGGCGTGGGCCAGCTCGGCGGCGCCCTCGATGACGTGTTCGCAGTTGTCGATGAGCAATACCGCCGGACGCGACCTCAGGACAGTCATGACCGACTGCGTCAGACTCTGTCCCGCGCGCTGTGTGACACCCAGCGCGTCGGCCACGGCGCGGGGCACCTCGCTTGACGATCTGATCGTCGCCAGCTCGATCAGCCATCCGCCCCAGCCGCGGTTGCCTGCCGCGATGCGGGCCGCCGCGAGTGCGAGCCGGGTCTTGCCCATTCCGCCCGGCCCGACAAGAGTCACCAGGGGCGATGCGGCCACCATGTCGTCGATGACCCGCAGATCCTCATCCCGGCCGATGAGCCGGCCCGACCGATGGGGAAGGTTGCCCACCGTCGAATCGTCGATCGATGCGACGTTCTCCGTCCCCGACGGAGGACGGGCTGGTCCTTGCGCCGCCTCGCGGCGTTCACCGAGCCGATCGTCGTGACCGAGGATCTGCGACTCGAGCGCCCGCAGCCGCGGTCCGGGTTCGACGCCGAGCTGCTCGACGAGGTTGTGCCGGGCTTGCCTGAACGCCTCGAGCGCGTCGCCCTGACGGCCCACCCGGTAAAGCGCGGTCATGAGCAGCGCCCAGAGCCCTTCCCGGAAGGGATGGCGCCGCGCGAGCTCGGTCAACGGCCCGACGGCCGCCTGCGGATCAGATTCGATCCGGCACTCCAGATCGACCTCGACGGCGCTCAGCCACTGTTCGGTCAGCCCGTCCAATGTCGCTGCGAGGCCGGGGGCATCCACCCCGGCCAGGGGAGGCGCCGTCCACTCGGCGAGGGCCGCGCTGACGTCGCCCTCGCGGAGGTACCGCTGAAAACGCGCGATGTCGACCGCATCGGCCCGGACGTCGAGGCGGTAGGCCGCGCCCGCCCTGACGATCACGGCGGGACCCAGCCCCTTGCGCAGTCGGGAGATGTGCCACTGCAGCGTCTTCTCGGCCGTCCTGGGCGGCGCGTCGCCCCACACGAGCTCGACCAGCCGCGCGACCGGTACGGGAGTGCCGGGCGTCATGGCGAGGGCGGCCAGCACCGCCTGGGAACGACCCGAACCGATGTCGACGGGCCGGCCGTCATCGGTGACGGCACCGACGCCGCCGAACAGATGGATCCGCACCACGGGACTCCCGGACATCTCAACCCTGACTGACCCGGCCGCAGGCCGACGACATGCCGCTCACAGCCGATTGTCCCGGACGCCGACGGCATCCCCACCGCGCGCACACCGGCGGCCAACCGTCTGCCCACCACGCAAGGGCATCGTTGGCCCCGAAGCCACGTGGCAACGCAGACCACCGGGCTGGTGGCTGGGACGAGGGAGTAGCGGAAGTATGCAAACGCGCACAACGGCACGAGTCGTCGGCACGCTGTTCGTCATCGCGACGGCCGCGGGAGTACTCAGCGTGGCCCTCTTGGGACCATCGGACCACATCTCCGCACCACACGAGTTCGCCAAGATCCATCACCAGGTAGCGGCGGGCGCCCTCATGGTGCTGGTCATGGCCGCCGCGATCGCCATGATCCCCCCGATCCTCTATCCCGTTCTCAAGGAACACAACGAGGCGCTCGCTCTCGGCTACGTCGTCGCCAGGGGTATCGAGGCCGTTCTGGTGCTTCCTGCCGCGATCGGCCCGCTCCTGCTGCTCTCGATGGCCTCACCGCAGCCGCAAGGTGCGCCGAACGACCCCGAACGGTTCGACTACGTGCGAGAGTTGGCTCAGACGTACGACACGTGGGGATATTCCGCCAGCGTCGTCTTCTTCTGCCTGAGCGTCCTCCTCCTGAACTATCTGCTGTACCGTTCCCGGGTCGTTCCCCGGCTGATCTCAGGCTGGGCTCTCGCCGCTGTGCCGCCCTACCTGGCGGGCGGTCTTCTGGTCATGTTCGGCCTGCTCACCACCTCCTCGGCGGTCAACACTCTGCTGATCCTGCCCTTGGCCGTGAACGAAATGGTCCTGGCACTGTGGCTGCTGGTGAAAGGAATCAAGCCTGCGACGGTGCGGGTTTGAGCTGCTGGTCGTCCGCTGGGGAAGTAGTGGGGAGCCGGCCGGCGGTCTGCGGGCTTCTGCCGGATGCAGGTCAGCCGCGCGGGTGTGGTCCGTGTGACTTCGCGTGCCATCCAGCCGGTGGGTCCTCGCCGACCAGCCCGTCCACGGCCTCGCGGAGCAGGTCGGCATGCCCGGTGTGCCGCCCGTACTCCTCGATCAGGTCGCAGATCAGCCGGCGCAGGCTGACATGGCGCCCGTCGGGGAAGGCGAGGTGGACGAGCTGGTCGAGTCCGCCGGCGGCCAGGGCCGTTTCGAGCCTCGCCTGCGACCGTTCGACGGTGGCGTCCCAGAGCGCGTAGAGGTCTTCGGGGGTGTCGTCGGCGGCCGAGTTGAAGTCCCAGTCGGGGTCGGCGGCCCAGTCTGCGGTGTTCCATGGCGGGCCGAGCGGCGCGCCGCTGAGTTTGGTGCTGAATATCTGCTCTTCGACGCATGCCAGGTGTTTGAGCAGTCCACCCAGCGTCAGCGAGGAGGCGCCGATGCGAGTCCGCAGCCCGGCCGCGTCGAGGTTGTCGGTCTTCCAGCGGAAGGTCGTGCGCAGGCGCCCGAGCGCACCGAGGAGGTGCTCGGCCTCGGTGCCGGCGGCGGGTGGTTCCCACCAGTAGTCGCTGTTGGTCATGGCGCCACCGTAGAGGCCAATCCGGACGTTCTGTGTCCGGAAGCCATCGAAGCCGGTGCGGCGTCATGCCGGGTGGTTCGAGCTCCACGCGCCTGGCTCAGCCGGTGCCCAGTAACCGGCGGATGAACGCGGTGGAGAGCTCCAGCGCCGCCTTGTTGGCGTGGGTGTCACGGAGCTGGTCGACCATGACGAAGTCGTGGACCATGCCCTGGAATCGGACCGCGGTGACCTCCACGCCCGCCTCGCGCAGCTTGTTGGCGTAGGCCTCGCCCTCGTCACGCAGCACGTCGTCCTCGCCGTTCAGGATCATGGCAGGCGGCAGCCCGCTCAGCTGGTCCAGGCTCGCGCGCAGCGGTGAGGCGTACACCTCGGCACGCTGGGCGGGATCGGTCGTGTACTGGTCCCAGAACCACTTCATGCCGTCGCGGTTGAGGAAGTAGCTGAGCGCGAACTGGTGGTAGGAGCCGGTGTCGAAGTCGGCGTCGGTGACCGGGTAGAACAGGATCTGGCCCTTGACCGCGACGTCGCCCCGCTCTTGCGCCATGATCGCCAGGATGGCCGCCATGTTGCCGCCGACGGAGTCGTCCGCCACCACCATGCGGGAGGCGTCCAGGCCCTTGCCGGAGCCGTGGCGCGTCACCTACTGGCGACGGCGTAGTTCTGCTCGATCGCGGTCGGGTACTTCGCCTCGGGCGCGCGATCGTACTCGGAGAGGACCACGGCGGCGCCGGTCCTGGCGGCCAGTTCGCGCACGAGGCGGTCGTGGGTGTGGGCGCTGCCGAAGGCCCACCCGGCGCTGTGGATGTAGAGGTCCTTGATGATCACGTCCGCCGGGCGGCCCGGTGACGGACCATGACCCCGCTCCACCGCTCGGAGACTTCGAGCCACATGCGGACGACAAGATGTACGCAAGGCTCATGCGCGAACATGATCACTTGGCGCCATGCGCGGAGAATCGGCGAGTATCGCCGGCCGCCGTCGTCCGGCCAGGCGTCATGTGCAGGGGGAGACATGGGCGCACGCTTCAGTAGGAGGACCACGGGACGCGGAACCTCCCCGAGGACTCCCGGGACAGCCGTCGACACCGGTGACCGCGGCGTTGTCTGGGATGACGTCCGCGATCTTTCGTGTACGACGTCGGCATGGCGTATCTGGAACATGGGAGGCTGGATGCTTCGGGCCGCTGCGCAGAATCTGCTGGCCATCGCTATCGTCGCGGTCGCCATGATGATCTGCGTGAAAAGTCTCGGCGCCCAGCTCCACCTGTCTCTGGTTTGGCGAACGATCGCCTTTGTCGCGATTCCGCTGAGCATTATCAGTCTTGTGTTCGCGATCGCAGCGCTCTTGTTCACCGGCCGATACGGATCTGCCTTGCGACTCGAATCACCTGCGGAGGTGTCTGCTCGACGCCAGCACGTCAAGACGACGCTACTGAAGATCTCTTCTGCCCTGTTGGCGCTCAGCGCGGTCGTCGTGATCGCGACCCGATGCTTCGCCCCATGAAGAGTGATCCTCTCGGCACAGCGGCGGCAGGCCTGTGATCGTCACCGTGACGCTGCTCGCCAGCCGGGTCAGGCGGTCGCCGGGCACCTGACCTCCGGTCGACCCGTGCGGATCGAGCAGAACGGCTGGGACGAGCTGGGTGTTGACGTAGGCGACAGAGGTTGGGAGCGGGTAAGGGGCCGGCAGCCGGCCATGAGAGACGCGCTCTCCGTGCTCAGCCTTCCGGATGCAGGACGCGCTTGAGGAACGAGCGGGTGCGCTCGTGCCTGGGGTCGCCGATCACCTGGGCGGGCGGGCCGTCCTCGACGATGACGCCGCCGTCCATGAACACCACGCGGTCGGCCACCTCGCGAGCGAAGCCCATCTCGTGCGTGACCACGAGCATGGTCATGCCCTCCTCCGCCAGCTTGCGCATGACGGCGAGCACGTCGCCGACCAGCTCGGGGTCGAGCGCAGAGGTGGGCTCGTCGAACAGCATCAGGTCGGGGTTCATGGCCAGCGCCCTGGCGATGGCCACCCGCTGCTGCTGACCGCCGGAGAGCTGGGCGGGGTAGGCGTCGCACTTTTCTGAGACGCCGACCTTGTTCAGGTTGTCCCTGGCGATGACCTCGGCCTCTTTGCTGCTCCGCTTCAGGACCCGACGCTGCGAGATCATGACGTTCTGCAGCGCTGTCATGTGGGGGAACAGGTTGAACTGCTGGAACACCATCCCGATGCGGCGCCTGACCGCGTCGATGTCCGCGTCGGGATCGGTGATCTCGATTCCCTCGACGTGCACGGTGCCCTTGGTCGGCTGCTCCAGCAGGTTCACGCAGCGCAGCAACGTGGACTTGCCCGAGCCCGAGGGGCCGACGATGCAGACGACCTGGCCCGCTTCGATCGTGACGTCGATGCCTTTGAGCACCTCGTTCGCGCCGAAGTACTTGTGCAGCCCCTTGATCTCGATGGCGGGCGTCATCGACCACTCCCCTTGCGCTTCTCCAGCCGGGCTGCGAGATAGCCGAGCGGGACGGTGACGATCAGATACGTCAGTCCCGAGACCATGATGGGCGTGGCGTTGGCGTACTGGGAAGCCAGATCGTTGCCGAACTTGGCCAGCTCCACGTACTGCCCTGAGACTCCGAGGAAGAGCACTAGCGAGGAGTCCTTGAGCAGGCTGACGAACTGGTTAGTGGTAGGCGGGATCACGATCCTGATCGCCTGGGGGATCACCACGGTGAACTGCGCCCTGGCCGCCGACATGCCCAGCGACCTGGCCGCCTCGGTCTGTCCCTTCGGCACGGCCTGCAGCCCGGCACGGAAGACCTCGGCCTGGTAGGCCGCGCCGACGAGGCCGAGCCCCAGGATGCCCTGGCCGTAGGTGCCGCCAGGCACCTCGAAGCCGGGCAGCGCCAGGGGCAGGAAGGTGATCAACAGGAAGATCAGGAGAGCCGGCAGGCCACGGAAGATCTCGATGTAGATCGTCGCGATCCACCGGTAAGGACGCACCGGTGAGATTCGCATGAGGGCGAAGATCAGCCCAAGCACGAAGGCGAGGACGAAGCCGCCGATCGTGTAGATGAGCGTGTTCCGCAGCGCGATCGTGAACAGCTCAGGCAGCGCCTTGTCGGCCACGTCGCCCTTGGCGAAGTTCTGGGCAAGACTCGCCCAGTCCACATACAGGACCAGCGCGACAAGGGCGACACCGAGCACGACGTACTGGCTGCCGCGAATGATCTTCTGTTTCTTGCGAGGGCTGAGCCGGGCACGGCCCGGCGCAGCCGCAACAGGCTGATCCGACATGTACTAGCCCAGCTCGCCGGGCTTCTTGCCGAACCACTTCACGAAGATCTGCTCGTAGGTGCCGTCGGCCTTGGCCTGGGTGATCGTGTCGTTGATCGTCTTGAGCAGGACCGGGTCGGCGCCCTTCTTGAGGCCGATGCCGTACTGCTCGCCGGTGTCGAGGCTGGCTATTAGCTCGAACTTGGCGGCGATCTCCGGCTTCTTCAGCCAGGTGAGGACCACGGGCAGGTCCTGGACGATCACGTCGGCCTGCCCCGCCTGCAAAGCCAGCAGTTCCTTGGGCGAGTCGGCGTACTCGGTCGGGTCGAACCCGTTCTTCTTGACGTAGTCGAGGCCGGTGGTGCTGGCCTGAGCGCCCAGCTTGAGACCCTTGGCCTTGACGTCCTCGAGGGACTTGGCGCCGGTGCCCTTCTTGGCCAGCAGCGCCTGCGTGGCGTCGAAGTACGGCACGGAGAAGTCGATGTTCTGCTTGCGCTCGTCGGTGATCGTCATACCGGCGGCGGCCACGTCGCACTTCTTGGCGGCCATGGCGGCGCCGCTCTTGATCACGGCGAAGTCGATGTCGACGATATCCTGCGTCACCCCCAGCTTCTTGGCCGCCAGATCGACGATGTCGACGTCGAAGCCGACGACCTTGCCGCTCGCGTCCTTGAACTGGAACGGCTCGTAAGGGATGTTCGTGCACGTCGTGAGCTTGCCCGGGTTGACGAGCTGAGCACCGGACGCGCCCGCGCCGCCAGGGCTGGCGGTCGCGGTGGTGGTGCCGTCTCCTGAGCCGCCGCAGGCGGACAGTCCCAGGACGGCGGTCAAGGCGAGCGCGCTGATGGCGTTTCTGCGGCGGCTCATGGACCAGAGGGCCATGTCAGGCCTCCTCAAAGGGGTATGTCATGAATATTTGCATTTTGTGTAGCTTAATTCGCCCCGTGTGACGATCCGTCAGCAGAACCTCGTCCAGATCCTGCTATGGCCGCGTTGGACAGCGTAGAGCACCTTGAGGCCAGCCGTCTGCGGGCGGAGGCCAACGCGCTGACCATAGGCGCACGGTATCGGCGACGCCGCCGGGTGTTTCACCGTCCGGGCCGAACACGAGTTGCTCTGTCCCGCGGACAACGTGCGGATCCTGCGGGTCGGTTCGCGTCCCACAGCGGGCCGCCTCCGACGCGCCGGTCCTGCTGCCCTCTCGGACGCCAGAGGTAGGGAACCCGCAGCGACCACCCCGGCCGAACCGGCGAGCAAGAGCCCGCGCCTCGATGGTCCGGGTTGGGAAGCCGTATGCGCGTGCCGGGTGCACCGGTCCGGCGAGCTGAGATCCGGTGAACCCGGTCCGCCGTCTCGTGGGGGAGTGGGGGAGTGGGGGTGGGAAAGCGCCCCGGGGCGGCGACGATGGGCAGGGCCGGCGCTTCGACAGCGAGGGCGGCTCGTTGGCCGGTGTCATGCGGGCCGGCTCGCGCCGGCGGCCCCATGTTCGGCCGCAGCCGCCGAATGGTTCTCCCGGTTCGTCGGCGAGGTCGCTGAGGAATCTCGTTGGCGGGCCCGGCACGTCACGGCGATCCTGGCAGGGCCGCTGGCGTTGGGGCCGCGGATCGGCGGAGTGATCGGGCGCCTCATGGTGGCCACCACCGAGCTGTTCTGCCCGGAGGAGGACCCGGCGCCGCAGCGGATCGCCATGCGCGAGGTCGCCGGCATCGGGAGCACGATCACGGTGGGCGGGGACCCCAGGAGGCGGCGCTGGAACGCTGGGCGCGCACCCGTGTGATCGCGCCGCTTCCCGGCAGCGGCGCAGCGGGGCATGCCGCCGCACTCTTTCCGGCCAGGACCAGCAGGAGTGGTCTCCTGCGCATGAGCGACGTGATCGGCTGCCGGGTCATCGACAGCGAAGGGCGGCCGGTCGGGAGGTGGCCGACGTGCAACTGAGTCAGGACGGCCCACTGCTCGGCGAGGTGGGACACGCTTTCCGGCTGAGCGGGCTCGTCGTGGCGCCCCGTAGCACCGGCCAGCTGTTCGGCTACGAGCGCGGGCCCGGAGGCAGAAGCCCCGCTCTGGTCCGCATGCTCATCCGGCGGCTCCACCACGACAGCCGCTTCGTCACCTGGCAACAGGTGGAGGCGCTCGCCTCCGAGGTGCGGCTCAACGTCACCCGTGCCGATGTGGCGCCGCTCAAGGAGCTCTACCAACCCGACCCACAGGCGAGTCTGTAGCCGGCTGGATCGCCTGCGCAGAAGCACTCCTCAGGGAAGTGGCCACCGGTGCGCGAGCAGGACTTGACCGTCGCCCCGTGAGCCTCCCCTCGACATGAAGAGTCGGGCTCCCCGGTCCGGGGAGCCCGACAAGCCGCGCCTTGTCTACGGCATCGGGAAACGGCCGTAGTAGTCGCCGACCTCACGCCGGTAGGCGGTGTCCTTGTAGGTGTTCTCGTCGAACTCCGGAGCGTCCTTGATCTCGTCCTTGGTGCGGGCGAGGTAGACCTTCTCCTCTTGGGGGTCGATCCGGATGATGGTGCTGGCGGGCAGGACGACCTTCTTGCCGAAGATCCAGAATCCGGTGTCGACGACGAGGTAGTTGGCACCGACCTCGTTGTTCTGCTCGTCCACCGAACCGATCTTGCCGTCGGTGGCTTCGACGTCGTAGCCGACCAGGCTCATGGTCGGGTCGGAGACGACGTCTTCGCGGTAGCTCCACGGGTCACTCATGTATGTCCACTCCAGATGGTCGAAGATTCGTGGTGGGTCAGCTACCCGGTCCACGTCCGCGAAACGCCCAGCCCCGGCACATCACCCGGCATGCAGGTGGGAAAGGCTTGATTCGTGCGTTCACCTCAGGAGGTGGCCAGTGCGGCGGCTCCCCATCGCCGGCGCCCTGGTCGACTGGACGTGGCGGAGGCTCCGGCGCCGGTACCCATGTGACGGCGGTCGCTGCTGTCGGCCGGCGCGACCTGCACGGCCGGCGCCGGTGGCCGGCCGTCGCGACGCCAGAAGAGGGCCTGTTGGCTGCCCTTGGGCACGAGCGGTTCGAGCCGGGCCGAACGCTCCGGGGACTCCGGCGGGCTCGGGACGTACAGGCCCGAGCCGGCCGATGATTCCGGCGGAAGCCGATCATGATCGCCACGGCTATGGTGTGGTGATGAGACCGCTCGTGCTCGACTTCCAGCACCTTCCCGACGCCACTCTTGTCACCGTGGTGGGGGAGCTGGATGCCACCACCAGCGGGCAGCTGGACGACTTCCTGCGGCAGGCCCGCCGAATGCCGGGCGAGCATCTGGTCCTTGATCTGAGCGCGTTGACCTTCATCGACAGCACCGGCCTGAGCGTGCTCATCAAGGCGCAGAACCTCAGCCGTCAGCACGACGGCAGCGTACGCCTGGCCGCTCTCCAGCCGGTCCCGGCCCGGCTCCTGCGGATCACCGGCCTCGATGCCCACCTGCCGGTGTACACGAGCGTCGGTGACGCTCTGGCCGCGCGAGAGGATCAGTAGCACGCGCGGAACCGGTCGCGCCGAGGTCTCGGAACCCGTCCTGCCAGGTTTCCGGGCGCTCTCGGCGGGCAGAGGGGGCACCTGCCTCGAAAGGATCCCCGTCCCGGGGCAGGCGTGCCAGGCGTTCTGCCGGCAGCGCGGCGCGTGCGGGTTGTAGGGGCACGGGGCCGGTTGCGGGACCGGCTCCGCCTGCCACGTGCCGCTGCTGGGCACCTGCCCTGAGACGGCCGCGAAGCTCGTCTCGGGGCAGGTCTGCCTCGGTGGAGCGGGACGCCGCGGGTGTCCTGTCCGCGGACGCGCGCCACCTGGCCGGCGCATCCAGGCGTTGTATGCGGGCTGTCCGGAGCTTCCGCGCATGAGAGGCGCACCGTGGGTAGGGGTGCAGATGCTGGTCAGCGCTGTGGAGCGGGGGCGGTGATGAGGGGGACGGGTGAGGCGGTCGATCACCGCCCTGCGTGCCGACGACCTTCCGCCTCCATGCTCACGTTCGGGGTTGAGGAGGAGTTCCTGCTGGTCGACGGCGCTACGCGGAGGACGGTATCGCGTGCAGGCGCGTTGCTCGCGCGGGCGGGTGAGCATCCCTGGGGAGGTGAAGGCGGCGGATATCACGCCGAGATGTTCGACACCCAGGTCGAGGCCGCGACTGGAACCTGTGACGAGCTCGGTCAGCTGCGGCACCAGCTGCGGCAGGCGCGCGAGCACCTTGCCGGCGTGGCCGAGGGCGAGGGCCTTCACCTCGTGTCGACGGGCACCCCTGTGCTGCAGGGGCCGGCTCCCGTGCTGGCGCCGGGCGAGCGGTTCAAGCGGATCCGCCGCATGCACGCCGGTGTGGTCGCCGACTACCAGTCATGCGGCTGCCACGTCCATGTGGGGGTGGAGGATCGCGATACGGCGGTCGCGGTGGTCAATCATCTCCGGCCGTGGCTGCCCACATTGCTGGCCCTGTCGGCCAACTCACCGTTCGACCATGGCCGGGATTCGGGATACGCGAGCTGGCGCATGATGGAACAGGCGCGTTTTCCCGGCTCGGGTGTGCCGCCGTGGTTCGCGACGGCGGCGGACTACCAGCTGCGGTTGGAGCGCCTGATCGATTGCGGTGTCCTGGCCGATCCCGCCATGACGGTCTGGCTGGCGCGTCCCTCCTCGCGGTTGCCGACGGTGGAGATCCGGGCCGCGGACGCGGCCGCCACTGTGGACGAAGCGATCCTTCAGGCGGCCCTGACCCGCGCCCTGGTCGGTACGGCACTGGCCGATCTGGCGCTCGGGCGTGAGGCGCCGCGCGTCGATGGCTCGATCCTCGCCGCCGCCGTGTGGAGCGCCGCGCGCCATGGTCTCGACGGGCCGGGTGTGGACCCGTTCGAGGAACGCAGGGTCCCGGCGGTTCACCTGCTGGACCTGCTCCTGGGGCGGGTGCGCGACGCACTGGAGGTCAGCGGCGACCTTGCCGAGGTGACCACATTGGTCGCCGGAACGCGGCAGCACGGCACAGGGGCCGTTCGGCAGCGGACGGCCGCTGCTCGAGGCCGGCGGGCGGTGGTGGACATGCTCATTGCCCAGACCCTTTCGGGCACGCTCGCCGCACAGGGGAGCCAAGGGACATGAGGGCCCAGGGGCCGTCATTGCCCACATCCCGCGGGCCGATATCGGCCGCGCTCGTCACCGTACTGTCCGGTGGGTCGCCGCCCACGTCGTCGACGGTGCAGGGCGTCCACGCGACTGATCCTTTCGGGGAGGACCTGCAGCTCGCCCTCCACCTGTGTTACGAACTGCACTACAGGGGCTTCGACGGAGTCGCGCCGGAATGGGAGTGGGATCCGGGACTGCTGGGGGTTCGCAGGGAGCTGGAGGACGCGTTCCTGACGGCATTGCGCGGACGGGTGGCCGGAGGGGACGATGTCGCGGCAGTCCTGGAGGAACAGCTGGTCGAACCCGTCGACGCGCACGGTGTCTCCCATCATCTGCACGACCGTGGTGAGCTGTGGGAGCTGCGGGAGTACGTCACGCATCGCTCGATCTACCACCTGAAGGAGGCGGATCCGCACGCTTGGGTCATCCCACGGCTACGCGGCCGCGCCAAGGCCGCCCTCGTGGCCGTCGAGTACGACGAGTTCGGCGGCGGGCGCCCCGAGATGATGCATGCTCAGCTGTTCGCCGACCTGATGGACGAGCTCGGACTGAACTCCTCCTACCTCGCCTACCTGAACGTCGTTCCCGCGCCCATGCTGGCCCTGGTCAACATGATGTCGGCGTTCGGCCTGCACCGAGCTCTGCGCGGTGCGCTGGTCGGCCATTTCGCCGTGGCGGAGATCACGACCCCGCCCGGCGCCCAGCGCATGGCGGACGCCTTGGAGCGCCTGGGCGTCGGTCCCCGCGGATCGTTGTTCTTCACCGAGCACATCGAGGCGGACGCCGTCCACGAGCAGGTGCTCCGCCGTGACGTGATCGGCGACCTTCTCGGCACAGAGCCGGACCTGGCCGCGGACATCGTCTTCGGGATCCAGGCCACGAACCTGCTTGAGGAACGGCTCGGCGACCACCTGCTCGGCTGCTGGCGTTCCGACCCGGCTCGCTCGTCTTTGCGCAGGTCGTTAGCGGTGTCCGATTCGGGGTAGCTGCGCGGGATGTTGTTGCTGAGACCACCGGGCGTGTACCGACCGCAGGGCGACACCTCGATGCTGGCGGAGGCGGTCGCGAAGATCGGCGTCCGGCCGGGCTCCAGAGTGCTCGACCTGGGCACGGGCACGGGCGTGATCGCGATGACCGTCGCCCGGACGGCCGCCGCCTCGGTGACCGCGGTCGACATCTCGTGGCGCGCCGTCGTGGCGGTCCGGCTCAACGCCTTGATCCATGGGCTGCGGGACATACGGGTACTGAGAGGCAATCTGTTCGCCCCGGTCGAGGGTGAGCTTTTCGATGTCATCCTGGTCAACCCGCCGTACGTTCCAGGAAAGGCCGCCTATCCCGGCAGGCATCGCAGAAACCGGGCGTGGGATGCGGGCATGGACGGGCGCAGGTTGCTGGACCAGATCTGCGCACACGCGCCCGAGCATCTTTCACCAGGCGGAACGCTCCTCTTCGTGCAGTCCGCGCTGTGCGGGGTGGACGCCTCGCTGCGATACCTGAGGAACTCCGGCTTGAACCCCAGGGTGGTCCACCGCAGGCCGGAGTCATTCGGCCCGGTGATGCGCGCCAGAGCCGTGCTGCTGGAAGCCCATGGGCTGATCAGCCCGGGACAACGTCACGAGGAACTGGTGGTGATCCGTGCCGACCGTACCGAAGCGGCCGCTCGGTTGCGGGCCGTATGAGACGAGAGCGGGAGCCGTCACCAGGATCACGATGATTCCCGGTGGGCCGATCCTCGTCCAAGGGCCGGTCGAGGTGACCATGGAGGATGGTTCGGTCATTCGATCCGACCGCTTCCTCGTGGCGTTGTGCGCGTGCCGACGAAGCCGGCACTACCCCTTCTGCGACACCAGCCACCGGCGTCGCGTCCGCTCGCGACCCGCCGAATCCACCTGATCCCTGTGACTGACGCTCCTGGAGGGAAGTCGCCGAAGGGACCAAGGGCCGCGAGCCCATCTCTACTGCTCACGGTCTCCGGTGGGCCGCTCGTAGCCTTCGGCCTGGCCGTACACGCGCTCATCCGGATCATCCTCAGGCTGGTTCGCCGGATCGGTCGGAGAGGGCGTGAACTCTTCGGCGAAGTCCGCCGTGTCGTAGTCTTCGGGTCGCTCACGGCGATCGCTGAGCGGCCGCTCATCGGGTTGTCGGCTCATGAGGTTCACGCCTACCCACGTCGTGGACGGCGAACCCGTTCGATGACCGGGCCAGGACAGGACCGCCTCGACCGGCGGTGCGTGCGCGATTCCGTCCCCGAGATCCGGCGCGCTTGTGGCAGCATGTGCGGGTGGATGTCGGTCGGCCTCTTCTGCGCGCTTTGCGTGCCACGGCGTTCGCCGTGGTCTGCGTGCTGGTGTCGGCCGCCCTCCACGTGCTGGCGGGAGGCGTCGCCGTACGGCCGAGCGCCCTGGCCGGGGCGGTGGCGCTGACCTGGGCCGGAGCGTTCCTTCTCGGCAGACGTCAGCGAGGCATGGGCGTACTGCTCGCAGCGTGTTTCGCCGCGCAGTACGGCATGCACCACCTGTTCACCGCCGGTGCCGAAACCCCGCCGCCTGCCTCGCTCGACCACGCCCACGGCGGCAGCGGCCTGGCCATGCTCCTCGTCCACGTCGCCGTCGCCGCCATGTCGTCATGGTGGCTGGAGCGAGGCGACACGACCCTGGCCACCATCCTGCGCCTGGCCGTCACATCGCTCGGGGTGCTCTGGGCAGGACTGCTCATCCTCGCGGGCGCGCCGGTCGAGTCCCGCCTGCCGCGTCGTCCTCAGGTGGAGCACGGGATCGACCGGCTGCGGCGCCTTCTGCTCGGCGCCGGCGTCCGTCGGCGTGGTCCTCCCACGTCTGTCTCCGTTCTCTGATCGGACTGTAGCCCGATCCGCGGGCCGCGGCCGGCTTCTGCCGTCGCGCCCGTATCCCGCCATGCCGACGCGTGGCTGAACCCCCACTCGAGGCGGCGCGTACCTGTCGATGTGCGCGTCCCCCTGAACGGAGATCCCCCTTGACTTCTACCGACGTGCGCTCTGTCGCCGACCCTGAGCAGTCGTCCGGACGAGGGACCGCGTGGACCGCGCTCAAGCCTCTGGTCCTGCGGTTGCACTTCTACGCCGGAATCCTCATCGCCCCCTTCCTCCTTGTCGCCGCCACCACCGGGCTCCTGTACGCCGCCTCCTTCCAGGTCGAGCAGATCGTCTACCGGCATGAACTGACCGCGCCGGTGGGCGAGTCCCGGCTGCCGCTCACCCGGCAGGTCGCCGCCGCGCAGACGGCACGCCCAGACGGCAGGATCACAGCCGTAAGGCCGGCGGACGAGCGCGACTCCACCACGCGAGTGCTGATGGACGTGCCCGGCCTGCCGGACAGCACCCAGCTGGCGGTCTTCGTCGACCCGTACACCGGCCAGGTGCGCGGCATGCTGGACAGCTACGGCAGCTCGGGCGCGCTCCCGGTCCGCGCCTGGATCTCCGGCTTGCACCGTCACCTGCACCTGGGTGAAACGGGCCGGATCTACAGCGAACTGGCGGCCGGCTGGTTGTGGATCGTCGCCCTGGGCGGGCTGGTTCTGTGGGTCACCAGACGCCGCCGCAAGCGCCTGCGCGGACTCATCGCTCCTGACCGCTCGCTCGCCGGAGCGCGCCGCCGCCTGTCCTGGCACGGGTCGGTGGGTCTGTGGGCGGTGGTGGGCCTGCTCTTCCTGTCGGCCACCGGCTTGACGTGGTCGAAGTACGCAGGAGAGAACGTCGACGAGCTTCGCGCCGCGCTCGGCTGGACCACTCCCACGATCGCCACCTCCTCCGGCGACCACGCCGCCCACTCCGAGAACAGCGGCCACCAGCACGGCGGTGCGGGTGCGGACGTGGACCGCGTCGCCCAGGCCGCGGCCGGCAAGGGCCTGTCGGGCCCGCTGGAGATCGTCTGGCCCGGCGAGGCGGGCGGCCCCTACCTCGTCAAGGAGATCGACAAGAGCGTCCCCCAACGCCTGGACCAGGTGGCCGTCGACGCCACCACCGGCCAGGTGAGCGCCGAGCTGCGCTTCGCCGACTATCCTCTCGCGGCCAAGCTCACCAGGTGGGGCATCGACGGTCACATGGGTCTGCTGTTCGGCCTGGCCAACCAGCTCCTGCTGGCCCTCCTCGCCGGTGGCGTGATCACACTCATCGTGCTCGGCTACCGCATGTGGTGGCAGCGCCGCCCGACGCGCGGCTTCGGCAGGCCTTACCCGCGTGGTGGATGGCGGAAGGTGCACGGGGCCGTCCTGGTGCCGCTGTGCCTGCTGGCCGTGGCCGTCGGCTGGTTCCTGCCGCTGATGGGCATCTCACTGGCCGTCTTCCTGGTGATCGACGTCCTGCTCGGCGTTCGTGCCCGAATGGCTCGTTAGGGCCGGTGCACCGGGCTGTCACGGTCATCCGAGGATGAACGGGAGCTTCGCCGCCGACTCGCCCAGTTCCGCCTTCTCCGCGTAGGTCGGGGCGCGCCGTCCGGTGCCGACCAGCAGCGCGTCCCTGTCGGAGAACGACGCGGGGAACGCGGTCCCGGCGATCTGCTCCAGCATCGCGCGGGACCGGGCGAGGCCCTCGGCGGGCGGTCCCGCCGCGTCCGGGAGGTGCGCGACCAGGTCGAGGTGGTGCAGCGTCCACTCCAGGACGTACGCGGAGAGGTAGTCGGCCGCGGTGATGACCTCGTCGCGGGTGCCGACCCGGAGGCCCGGATCGGCGAGTTCGGCGGCGCGGCCGGCGGCGGAGCCGACGTCGTCGAGGTGGAACTTGAGCAGCCAAGGCTCCTGGTAGGCGGCGGCCAACCGGACGATCAACGCGTCGAGCGGGTCGTCGCCGGTCGGCGGCGTTTCGGCGACGTCCCAGTAGGTCACCGCGTCGCGGGTCGGTTCCGCTTCGACGGGGGTCACGAGGGTGATCAGGACGTCCTGGGCGTCGATGACCAGATGGCACACCAGGTCCCGCACGAGCCAGCCGGTACAGCCGGACGGCTGTGCGAAGTCCTCGTCAGGGAGTTCGGCGACCGCCGCGCGCAACGCCGTCCACGAGCGTGAGAAGAGATCCACATCAGAAAGGTAGTGCGGCGCCGGCATGGCTCGCGGCGCCGTCGGCCCGATCGATCGTGATCGATCCGGCCGCTTGCGGCTTTCAGACAGCCCGAGGCTGGGCTGAGCGGACAGGACGGACCTGCCCGCTCAGTCCACGTGCCGTGGTCGTGACCGACCCGCCTGTGAAGACAGGGTTTAGCCTCTGACCTGGACCTCGGCCAAGGACAGAGGGTTGGACGGAGAGGCGAGCTGGATCCTGACGTACCTGCCCGTGGTGCCCTCGGGCAGCTTGATCTTGCTTGGCGACCCGGCCTGCGCGCCGACGTGCACGGCGGTCACCCCGGGCGCGGTGCGGGCCTGGTCCAGGTCGTCGGTGGTGAACGGCTGGTCGGAGGCCATCACCCAGAAGTCCTTCAGCCGGTCGGTGCAGCAGTCGAGCCGGTTCCAGACGTCGACGCTGTCCAGCGCGGCCGAGGCGCCGAGATCGACCTGCCACCAGGCCTGGCTTTCCGGTTCGGCGGTGTGCGTCGTCGTTCCGGCGCCCCAGTTGCCGTCGGTGTCGCCGTCGACGGCCCGGGAGGCCGGCGCGTCGTAGCCGGTGCTCTTCTGTACGGCCGGCTTGCCGAGCGAGAGGTTGGGCCGGTTGACCGTCAGGGGCAGGGTGGTGGTCGTCTCCATCCGCCCGGTGCGCTGGCGCAGAACGAGGGTGTACTCGCCTGGCGCGGCTCCCGCGGGGGCGCTCACGCTGATCGGTAGCTTCATGCTTTCACCGGGGCCGAGCGGGCGCACGCTGGGCGCCCCGAGCGTGGCCGACCAGCCCTGCGGTGCGGCGAGGGAGAGGGTGGTGGCCGGGGCCTGCCGTTTGCCGGGGTTGGCGACCGTGAGCTCGCCGCTGATCGTCTGGCCGGGGGCGATCTCCTTGGCCAGGTTGGAGGAGGTGCGCAGCAGGCTGCGCACGCCCGGCGTCTCGATCTTGAAGACGTAGGCGTGCTTCCCGGTCTGCTGCGGGGTGTTCACCACCACGCGGCCCTGCTCGTCGCGGCTCCACGACAGGCGTGCCGCGGAGCCCAGCATGGTGATGCGGGTGCTGTGGTCCACTGGCAGGTCGGCGCCGAGGGTGAGCCGCTCGCCCGGCCAGTCCAGCGCCGTGGCGTACAGGGTGCCGTCCTTCACCGTGTAGCGGACGTCGTCGGGGCCGCCCTTCTCCTCGGCCCGGTTCCAGTAGGTGGTGCCGTAGATCGCCTCGCCGTTGTCCTTGAGCCACGCCCCGATGTCCAGCAGCCGCTGCCGCTGGATCTCGGGGATCGTGCCGTCGGCCTTCGGGCCGATGTCGAGCAGCAGGTTGCCGTTCTTGCTGACGATGTCCACGAGGGAGTCCACGAGCTGGTCGGAGGTCAGGTGGTCCTCCTCCGGCTCGTTCTGGTTGTAGCCGTAGGAGTGCGCGATGCCGCGACTGGACTCCCACTTCACCGGGTCGATGTCCGGCTTGACGGTGTATTCAGGGGTCTGGAAGTCCAGTTCGGGACTGTCGAGGTTGCCGCTCTGAATCTTGCACCGGTTGGCGACCGCGACCTCCTTGCCGCTCTTGAGCGCCTTGTTGTAGTAGTCGGCGAGGACGCCGGCGGTGTTCCAGTAGGAGGCCGGCTTCTCCCACTGGCCGTCACACCAGATGATGTCGGGGTCATAGCCGTCGATGAGCTCGCGCATCTGCGGGAGCATGTAGTCCTTGACGTAGTCACCCCCGCTCGGTGCGCCGGTGTACGGAATCTGCGTTCCCGTGTAGGGGTTGGTCGCCGGCCGCCCGGTGTAGGTGGGGTTGTACCACTCGTAGAGCGAGTAGTAGAAGCCGGCCTTCAGCTTGGCGTCGTCCTTGCGCGCCGCGTCGAACAGCTCCTTGGCAAGATCGCGGCCCGGCCCGAGGTCGACGCTGTCCCGCCCGCTGACCTTGCTGTCCCACAGGGCCATGCCCTCGTGGTGCTTGGAGGTCAGCACGAAGTACTTGGCGCCCGCGTCCTTGAACAGCTTGACCCAGTCGGCCGCGTCGAACTTCTCCGCCTTCCACTGCCGCAGGAAGTCGTCGTAGTTGAAGTCTTGGCCGTACGTGGCCTTGTGATGGGCGTTCGTCGCGCTCCCGCGCGAGTTCATGTAGTTCCAGTACCACTCGGCATAGCTGCCGCGCGGTCCCCACGCGGGCACCGAGTAGGCGCCCCAGTGGATGAAGATGCCGAACTTGTCGTCATTGAACCATTGAGGCACCGGATGGCTGTTCAGCGACTCCACCGTGGGCTCGTACGCAGGCGGCGTGTCGGCGCTGGCGACAGGCTGCGTGACGCAGACAGATCCGATGATAACGAGGCTGATAGCCGGAGCTAAGAGCAGTTTTCGCCTCATGTTGGGGTCTCCAGACGTTGATTGATCGGATGAAACGTAACCGCGGCGTTATCGTCTTCACAAGGGGGCTGTGTCAAAAATGAGGTGATCCACGACAGGGAGCCCCTATGCGTCACGGCAAGCTCTGGCGGCTGCGGCTGCTCGCATCGGCCCCACGACCGTGCGGCGCTGCTTCACCCTCACGGAAGCTTCTCGGGCGACCGCGTCAGCACGCTCACCGCCGCGACCGGCACCAGCAGCAGGGTGAGGAGACCCGAGACGACCAGGCCCGTGCCGGCGGTTCGTGCGGGCGTTCATCGTCCGCCGCCGCCGCTCGAAGGTCGCGACGGCGACGGTGTCATGGAGTGAGCGGACGACATCCGTGGGGGCTCACCAGCTGCCGGCCACCTGCCGGATCGGGGCGTTCAGGCGGTTGAAGAGGTTGGTGACGGCGGTCATCAGCAGGATCGAGGCCAACTGCCGCTCGTCGAAGTGGTCGGCGGCGTTGTTCCACACGTCGTCGGGGACGGCGTCGGCGTGGTCGGCCAGCCGGGTCGAGGCCTCGGCCAGCTCCAGCGCCGCCCGTTCGGCGTCGGTGTAGTACGGTGCCTCGCGCCAGGCGGTGACCAGGCCGATGCGCTCGTCGCTCTCGCCGAGCTTGCGCAGGTTCTTCAGGCCGGCGTCGACGCAGAAGCTGCAGCCGTTGATCTGGCTGACCCGCAGGTGGATCATCTCCATGAGCTCCTGGGGGAGGCCCTGCGACTGAGCGGCCTTCATCAGCTCCTGGATCGGCTGCATCACGGCGGGGATGATCCTGGCAGGGTTCTTCATCCGGGCTTCCATCGTGTTTCCTCCGTCTCGGTTCGTGTGAGATCAGAGTGGCCACCCGGATTGATAGATTCGCGATGCGCGGGCGATGCATGCGGCGCTTCACCCTTCACGGCCCGTCGGATGATCGTTGACGGCGCACATGATGGACAGCGCCCCACGTCATCGGGCTGCTCCGGCCTCGACGCCGAGATGATCGGCATCGAGCGGTTGGTCGACGCGATGTGGGGGCTACGGCCGGCGCCCGGCGTTACCCAGCCCTGTGGTGTGCGGAGCGCGCCACACGATCACGTTCAGGCCGCCGACCTCGCCGAGCCTGCGGCCGCCCACGACGAGAAGCTCTGCTCGGGGGGGCGGCCGGCTGCGGCTACCGGCGGTTGCTCGCTACTCGACGAGTTTGCCGACGGTCGAAACCTCGCGCATGAGCGCCGCGACCTCGCCGGGAATCGGCGGAATGGCCTCCCGCTCCACCGATCCAGGACCGGACCACACCAGATTGACCTGCAGTGCCGGGTCGAGCTCGGGGTAGTCGGAGCGGTTGTGGCAGCCGCGGGTCTCGCGACGCTCAAGCGCCGTCTCGATCGTCGCGCGGGCGGCGAGCGCCGCGGACTTCAGGTCGAAGGCGTGGGCCAGGTCATGGAAGCCGGCGCGGTCCGGGTGCACGCCGACGTCGGTGATGCGCGCCTCCACCGCGGTGAGCTCTGCGAGGCCTTTGCCCAGGCCGCTCTCGTCGCGCACCACGCCGGCGTACTCGGTCATGATGTCGCGGAGGGCGCGCTGCAGTGAGCGCACGTTCTCGGGGCCGTCGGCGGCGAGGAGTTCGTCCACTTCTGCCCGCGCCGCGTCGAGTGCCTCTGCCGAGCGGTGCTGGGCGTCGAGTCCTGCGGAGTACTCGGCCGCCGCCTGTCCGACGATGCGGCCGAAGACGAGCAGTTCGATGAGGGAGTTGCCGCCGAGGCGGTTGGCGCCGTGCAGGCCGCTGGCCGCCTCCCCGATCGCGTACAGGCCGTCGACGCCCGTGCCGTGGTCATCGGGTCGCACCCAGACCCCGCCCATCGAGTAGTGCGCGGTCGGCGCGATCTCGATCGGGTCCTTGGTGATGTCGAGCATCTGCAGTTCCAGGAGCGTCTGGTAGACGCGAGGCAACCGCGTCATGATCGTCTCGCGCGGCAGATGTGACACGTCCAGCCACACGCCGCCGTCCGGAGTGCCGCGGCCTTCTTTGATCTCCGTGTAGGCGGCCAGGGCGATGCGGTCGCGCGTGGACAACTCCATGCGCTCGGGGTCGTACCGGGACATGAACCGCTCGCCGACCTGGTTGCGCAGGATTCCGCCCTCGCCCCGTGCCGCTTCGGAGACGAGGGTGCCGGCCGCGTTCTCGGGCGCGATGAGCCCGGACGGGTGGAACTGCACCAGTTCGGCGTCGCGGATGCGGCAGCCCGCCTGGACGGCCAGGCGGAAGGAGTCGCCGGTGTTCTCGTCCCTCCTGGAGGAGGTGCGCCGCCAGATCCGGGTGTGGCCGCCGGCGGCCAGGATCACCGCGTCGGCATGGATGACATAGCGATTGCCATCGGCCAGGCTGAACCCGTACGCGCCGAAGACCGCGTTGTCGCGCACGAGGATGCGGGTGATGTAGACGGTGTCGAGGATGGGGACGTCGAGCTGTGCCGCACGGTTGATCAGGGTGCGCTGGATCTCGAGCCCGGTGTAGTCCCCGGCGTAGGCGGTGCGCCGGTAGGTGTGGGCGCCGAAGAAGCGCTGCGAGATGCGCCCGTCCTGTTCGCGGGCGAACGGCATGCCCCAGCGCTGGAGGTCTTCGATGCCCCGCGCGGCCCCCTCGGCGACGATGCGCACCGTCTGCGGGTTGGCGAGGAGGTAGCTCTCCTTGAGGGTGTCCGCCGCGTGCTGCTGCCAGCTGTCCTCGGAATCCATCGTGGCGAGCGCCGCGTTGATGCCGCCCGCCGCGAGCGAGGTGTGCGCGTCCGCCTTCGGTCGTTTGCCCACCGCGAGGACGTCGCACCCGCGCTCGGCGAGTTCGATGGCGGCCCGCAGACCGGCTCCTCCCGTGCCGATGACCAGGACCGACGTGGCGATCTGCTTCTCTGGCGGGTGCATGGCGCTCCTTTGGGGGCATCGACGAAAGCCATTCCGGAAACAAGACCGCGCAACGGCATGATTTGTGACATTCATGCCTGTGCGCACGGCCGCCCGTGCGAGCGAACCGCTTCGCCACCACGGAGGTCACCCCTATGACCAACTGGAGGAAGGCGGGCCATGGCGGCGCGCTTCGGCGCGGGCCCCAACGGCCGCGGTCCAGATCGTGACGGCGACCAGCGACCACGAAGGTGAGGTCGAACAGGAGCTCCAGCTGGCTCGATGCGCGGTGCGGCTCGTCGATGGAACGGGCGCTCATCCTGACGCGGATGCGGATGGTGGTGCTGGCTGGTGGCAAGTTCTCGCTCCTGTCGCTGAGTGAATCCGTCCTGCAGAAAGACAGGGCAGCACGCCTATCTGTGACAGGCGTCGCGTCGCCGCAGCTCGGGACACGGCACCGAGCTTTGCCGCGCTACAGGCAGGCTGCGCGCCTGCCGCAGAGAGATCCCGAGTGAAGGGATCGGCTCGTCAGGAGTTCTTCCGCGGTGGGGTGAGCAGTCGGTCGAGCAGGAGGTGGAGGAACCTGCGGAAGTCGCGGCGGGCTTGCTGGTCATCGGGGCCGAGGCGGTTGCCCTCGTCGTCGAGTACGTCGCCGCAGCAGAAGCCTTCGACGCACCAGATCATCGTCCAGAGGACGTACCTGAAGTCGGGGGCGTCGTCCATGTGTCCGGCCTCGAGGGCGGGTTTGACGCTCTCGTGGACCTGGGCGTGCAGCGGCCAGACATAGCGACGCTCGAGATCGGTGATGTCCTGGGCGTCGAAGAGGCTGCGGTGCGCCCAGAGCGCGGGGATTTGCGGGTTGGACAGGCAGAAGTCCAGGTAGCTGTCGGCCAACGCGTGGATCATCTGGGGGGCGTCGGCGGGGGACAGGGGAGTGAACCGGGCCATGACCGAGTCGATCGCGGCGCGATCAGCCTCGTGGGCGCGTTCCATGATGGTGAGGTAGAGGTCTCGCTTGCTCCCCAACTGGGAGGTCACCGTGGCGACATCGAACCCGGCGGCCTCCGCTATTTGCTGAAGAGAAGTCCCGTCATATCCGAGCGCCGCGAACATGCGGGTCGCGATCTCCAGGATCGTCTCTCTCTGGTCGGCAGCAGAGGTCATGAAGCGGAAGGTATGGATGGAATCGGGCAGGGTCAACCATTGGACGGGCAAGGGCAGGCCATCTGTCGGCCCATTCGCGGAGCAGGGACGCCTGGCCATTCAGGCCCCGCGGTGGCGCCTGTCCGCCGCCGGCGGTCACGTGCACACGAGCGATCAGCGGCGGCGCAGTGACGGGTCGAGCAGGGCGGGCGGCGTGTCGAACTTCTCGTGTGCGGCCAGGTCGATGCCGGGTGCGACGATCGCATCGATGGCGTCGAGCACGTCGGCGGCGAGCACGGTGTCGGCTGCGGCGAGCTGGGAGTGCAGGTGGTCCAGCGTGCGGGGGCCGATGATCGCGCTGGTCACGGCCGGGTGCGCGGTCACGAAACCGAGCGCGAGCTGGATCATCGTCAGGCCGGCCTCGTCGGCGACCTTCGCCAGCTGCTCGACCGCGTCGAGCCTGGCGCGGTTGGACGGAATGGAGGTGTCGAAGCGCTGCGGCATGAACGTGGAGCGGTTGGTGGCGATCTCCCGGCCCTCGCGGATCGCGCCCGACAGCCAGCCCGAGGCCAGCGGGCTCCATGCCAGCACGCCGAGCCCGTACTGCTCGGTCACGGGCAAGACGTGGGCCTCGATCCCGCGTTGCAGGATCGAGTAGCTGGGCTGTTCGGTGACGTAACGGCTCAGGTGGTTGTCCCGGGCGGCCCACTGGGCCTGCACGATGCGGTAGGCGGGGAAGGTCGAGGAGCCGAAGTAGCGGATCTTTCCCGCGCGCTGCAGATCGGTCAGGGCCGACAGCGTCTCCTCGTCGCTGGTTGTCGGGTCCCACCGGTGGATCTGATAGAGATCGACGTGGTCGACGCCGAGGCGGCGCAGGCTGTTGTCGAGCTCGGTGACCAGCCAGCGGCGCGAGCTGCCCTGATGGTTGCGCTCGTCGCCCATCGGCATGCTCGCCTTGGTGGCCAGCACGATGTCGTCGCGGCGGCCGGCGATGGCCTTGCCGACCATCTCTTCCGACTCGCCGTCGCTGTACCGGTCGGCGGTGTCGATGAGGTTGATCCCGGCCTCCAGGGCCGCGTCGACGATGGCGGTGGCCTCGTCCTGGGTGGTGCGTCCGATCGCGCCGAAGTTCATCGCGCCGAGCACGAGGGAGCTGACCTGCACTCCGGTGCGGCCCAAGGTGCGGTACTGCATGACCGTGTTCCTCCATTGCGGTAAGGCGTGGTGGCAATGCGTGGCTTGGTTGGCCCCTGCTCTGGCATCATGAGCAAACGGAACCGTGTTCCGTAAACGATAAGGAACGTTGTTCCGTTTGGCAAGCTCGGAGTGGAGGAGCGGCGCGGTGAACGACAGTGACGGAGGCGCGGGGCATGCGGCCCCGCGCAAGCGGGCCGACGCCCGGCGCAACGAGAGGGTGCTGCTCGACGCCGCCGCGGCGGTCTTCGTGGCCTCGGGCGTCGAAGCGCCGGTGCGCGACATCGCGGCCAGGGCGGGGGTCGGGGTGGCGACGATCTACCGCCACTTCCCGACGCGAGCGGATCTCATCGTCGCCGTCTACCGGCATCAGGTGGAGGCCTGTGCCGAGGCCGGTCCGGCCCTGCTGGCGAGCGGCGCGACTCCTCACGCCGCACTGGGGCGATGGATCAACCTGTTCGTCGACTTCCTGGTCACCAAGCACGGGCTGGCCGCCGCGCTGCGGTCCGGCGACGCGGGCTTCGACACGCTGCACGCCTACTTCCTCGACCGGCTCGTTCCCGTGTGCGCCCAACTGCTCGACGCCGCGGCCGTCGCCGGCGAGATCCGCCCCGACGTCGACGCCTACGAGCTCATGCGTGGCGTCGGGAACCTCTGCATCGGCGCGGACAGCGATCCGCGCTACGACGCACGTCGGCTGGTCGAACTGCTCATCGCGGGACTGCGCCTGCCGCGCTAGCCGCAGTGCGCATCCGGAACTGCGATCCGCATGCTGGGCGTCCCGAGTGACGACGTGACGCCCAGCCCCGTGAGACCGGAGCTGCCTCCGCTGTCGCATTTACGACATGGCATACAAACGGCAGGTCCAGACGCTGGCGGGCAGGGCCCGCCGGCACCCACTCTCGTGATCACTAGTGGTTGACGCGAGAGGTTTACCCCCCATGCACTGGTTCGCACATGCGGCGGTGGGAGTATCCACCGCCGCTCTGTTGAGCTCTCCGTTGCCGGCAGCGGCACCGCCTGCCGCTTCTGGCGTCCACCGCGTCACCTTGATCACCGGTGATGTGGTCACCGTCAGGGAGGCGGCGCGGGGCAGGCGCGCGGTAGAGGTGAAGCCGGGGCCCGGCCGTGACCGGATGGGCTTCCACACCATCGAGGAGGATGGCGAGCTGCGGGTCCTGCCGGGCGACATGGTGCCCTACCTGGCGGCCAAGCGGCTGGACCCGAGCCTGTTCTCCGTGAGCGATCTGATAGAGCAGGGATACGACGACGCGACGACGGACAAGCTGCCCCTGCTGTTCGTCTACGACGCCATGGCCACCACAAGGACCGCGACTCCGCTGGAGAGCGTCAACGGCCGAGCCGTCTCGGCGGACAAGCGCACGATCGGCCAGCTGTGGAAGTCCCTCGACGAGGAGCGGGCGAGCCTGGCCCAGGGCGTGGCGAAGATCTGGCTCGACGCCAAGGTCAAGGTCACGCTCGATCACAGCGTGCCCCAGGTGGGCGCGCCTGAGGCGTGGCAGGCCGGATTCGACGGCAAGGGCGTCAAGGTCGCCGTCCTCGACACAGGAGTCGACGCGACCCACCAGGACCTCGCGGGCCGGGTGAAGCAGACCAAGGTGTTCACCGGCGACCAGAACGCGAACGACGCCCACGGGCATGGCACCCACGTGGCCGCCACCATCGCGGGAGGGGACGGTAAGAAGGGCGTCGCCCCGGGCGCCGAGCTGATCATCGGCAAGGTGCTCGGAGATGACGGGTCCGGCACCCTGTCCGGCGTCATCGAGGGCATGGAATGGGCTGCCGCCGAGGGCGCGTCGGTGATCAACATGAGCCTCGGCGGTGATGTCACCGACGGCACCGACCCGCTCAGCGTCGCCGTCGACAATCTCACCGAGCGGACCGGTGCGCTCTTCGTGGTCGCGGCGGGCAACAACGGCACGGCCTACTCCGTGGGCAGCCCGGGAGCGGCCACGTCCGCGCTGACCGTCGGCGCCGTGGACGGCAAGGACGCCATCGCGGACTTCTCCAGCAGGGGTCCGCGCCTGGACGACGCGCCCAAGCCCGACCTCACGGCGCCGGGCGTGGGCATCGTCGCGGCCAGGGCGACGGGCACCGCCATGGGCCGGCCCGTCGACGAGCACTACACGGCCGCGTCGGGAACCTCCATGGCGACTCCGCACGTGGCGGGGGCCGCCGCGATCCTCAAGCAGCGGCATCCGGAGTGGAAGGCGGGGCAGATCAAGGATGCCCTGGTGGGCTCGGCCAGGACGGTGGCCGGCCAGCAGGTCGACGACGCGGGCGCGGGCAGGCTCGACGTGGCGCGCGCCCTGCGGCAGGGAGTGACGGCCACGGGCGTGGTCAACCTCGGCAGACACCAGAAGGGTGAGGGCACGGGTACGGCCGAGGGCACGATCACGTACACCAACGGCACGGCCGCGCCGATCACCCTGCAGCTCTCCAGCAGCCTCGAGGGCGCCGTGCTCGGCGCGCAGAGCGTCACCGTCGCGGCCGGTGGCACCGCAGAGGTCCAGGTCCGGGTGGACCTGGCCAAGCTGCCCTTCGGCAGGTACGGCGGGCAGGTCACCGCGACCGCGGGAGCCGAGAGCGTGCACACCACGCTGGCGCTCACCTGGAAGGGACCGCAGCACACGGTCCGCTTCACCGCCGTGGACGCGGCGGGCAGGCCCACCGGCACCGACACCCTGTCGATGTTCGGCGGGTCGCAGCAGGACGACGTCTTCACCTGGGTGCCCGAGCAGGGCCTGACCGTGGAGGTCTCCGAGGGCACCTACATGACGCAGGCGATCAACCTGGCGAGCGGGTGGGGCCGCACGCACCCGCGCGACGGGCTCTTCGTCATTCCGGAGCTCAAGGTCGACCGCGACCTGGAGGTACTGCTCGACTACCGCAAGACCAGCCCCGTCACCGTCAAGGTGAGCGAGCCGGTGGAGCAGGTGGGCATCTTCACCTACTTCACCCACCGCGCCTTCGGCTCCCGCAAGATCTCCCAAGGCGTCATGAACTTCGACGTCGTCGAGGGGCTCAATGTATCGCCGACCAGGCCGGTCAGCGAGGGCACGTTCGAGTTCGCCTCCCGTTGGCAGCTGATCGCTCCGAAGATCTCCGCGCGGGTGGCAGGTGCCGCGTACCCGATGGGCTTCCTGGGCGGCTCGCCCGGCGTGGAGGGCCGTCACCTGTGGCGGCTCGCGGAGGGGGCGGACGGCGCTCGAGGCAAGGTCGCCGTGATGGGCGACCCATCAGTGGCATGGGAAGACGCCGCTGCGGCGGCGGTGAAGGCGGGGGCGGTCGCGGCGATCATCGTGATGACTCCCGACGACGCGCTCGGGCGTGGATGGAACCCGGTCAACGTGTCGCTGCCCATCCCGGTCATGCTGATCGCCAACGATCACGGTCAGCGGCTGCTCGAACAAATCAGAAAGGGTCATGCCCTGCTGGACATCAGCGGGACGATGGCGTCGCCGTACCTCTATGACGTCATGCAGGTCTCCGGCGGGCACGTGCCGGACAAGATCGTGCACGAGGTGAGCAACCGCAACACCGCTCGCGTGGATACGAAATATCAGGACACGGGCGGGTTCGGGTGGGCCAAGGAGCAGCGGTTCGGCTGGCGGCCATGGCAGGCCTACTCCCTGGGCGCCCAGATGGAGACGCAGCGGATCGTGAAGACGCCGTTGCGGCGGGCCGAGTACGTCAGCGCCGACGGCTCCTTCTGGCAGCACATCGTCAACCACCAGTTCACCTGGGACGACATGAACCGGTTGCAGGACGGGCTCACCGAGCCGCCCCGCACCTACCAGCCCGGTCAGCAGGTCAGCGAGAGCTGGCACGCCCCCGTCGTACGGCCCGCCATCCCGGACTGGCTGGCTCCCTCCACCCGCACGGGCGACACCCTGGAGATCCGTGTCCCCGAGTTCGTCGACGCCTCCGGACACGTCTCCCGCGCAGGAGTCGACAACGACAGCACCTCGGCCAGGTTCCTGAGGGACGGCAAGCTCGTGGAGGAACGTGACGCCGCCTGGGGCGCCTTCCCCGCCGTACCTCAGGAAGCCGAGTACCGCCTCGAACTGTCCACCAAACGGACCTCCGAGGAATGGACGAGGGCGATCGCGACCGAGACCGCCTGGACGTTCAGGTCGACCCAGGGCCAGCAGGTGCTGCCGCTGCTGCAGGTCGACTACGACGTGCGGCCAGGCCTGCTCGGCTTCGCCGTACGGCACCAGAAGGGCGTGAGCGGGCTGACCGCCAAGGACCTGCGGCTGGAGCTGTCCTATGACGACGGCGCGACCTGGCGCAGGCAGCCGGTTCTCCCGCTCGGCCACGGTCGCTACAGCGCGGTCGTCCTTCGTCCGCATCCGTCGCTTCGCGTCACCGCGATCGACTCCGGCGGCAACCAGATCAGGCAGACGGTGATCAGGGCGTACTGACCGTCACAGCCAGTTCTCGCGGGCGGCGTGCCAGGCCAGCTGCATTCTGGTCTGGGCGCCGGCCTGCTCCATCAGATGGGTGATCCGGCGCTGGACGGTCCTGTGCGACACCTTCAGCTGCGTGGCGATCGACTTGTCGGGCACGCCCGCCACCAGCAGCGACAGCAGGTAGAGGTGGTCGGAGTCGAGCGGGCTGCCCGGCCTGGTGAGAACGACGGGCGTGGCCCGCTCCCAAAGGCTCTCGAACAGCGCCTTGAGCGCGTCCAGCAGGCTGCTCGGCCTGATCAGCGCCGCGGTGAGCTGGGTCAGCCCGCCGGTGTGCTGGATCAGCGGGAGCACGCCCAGCTCGCCGTCTGCGATGATCATCCGCACCGGCAGGGTGGGAAGGGCACGCGCCTGCTCACCCAGCTCGATCCCGTCGGCGAGGTTGACCAGCATGCCCGGCTCCTCGAGCAGGGCTCGTTCGTACAGGACGCGGTAGCCCACCCCGCGTCGCAGCGCGGCCAGCTCCTCGGTGTTCTCCTGCGAGGTCATCGCCACGTGCCCGGCCCGGCAGAGGCTGACGACCTCGCGGCGGGCGTTGTCCTGCAGCAGGCGCAACTGCTCGCGCAGCGCCGTCCTGCTGGTGATCACCTCGATCAGCTGGGCGGCCTCGCGGCGCCGCGAATGGGCCAGGTACTCCTCTGTGAGCTGCTCCACAGCCTGCCGGGCCCGGTCCACCTCCTCCTGCCGCCTGTGCAGCCTGGCCGCGAGTGCCACGTCGGGCGCGACCGCGGTGAACCTGTCGGACTCTCCTGGTACTGCTCGCGCCAGACCCTTGGCGAGCAGGGAGCCGAGCGCCCGCCGCGCCACCTCGTTCTCGACGCCGAGTTCTTCTGCCAGCTGGGTGGGCTCGACCCCGGCGGTTCTGACCAGGAGCCGGTAGGCGGCCTCCTCCTCGGCGCTCAGCCCTGCGGCGCTCAGCACGTCACTCGAGAGACCCGGTCGCGGATCCCCACCATGATCGGGCCCGAGGTGGCGAACGTCCGCACGAGATCACGCCTTTCCGTGAGGCCGGCCGGTACCGTCGGCTCCTCGCGCGCGAACACCTCGCCGGTCGCGCTCCGCGGGTCGACCCGCGGCAGGGGGCCGCATCCTGTCAGGTCAGGCTCCTCGCATCGGCGGGAGTCGCCGTCGGGCGGCATCGGGATGGGCGGGACCAGGCGGTTCATCGGGGCCAGCGTAGCGAGGAAGCGCGGGTAAAGGGGTGCGCACGTGGCCTAACAGGATCCGTAGGGCTTCGACCTGGTCAGGGGCGCCGGCCGTACCGGGACCTCAGCTCCAGGTGAGCCGCTCGGCCAGCAGCGCCTGCTGGGCGGGGTTGGCGGTCAGCGCCAGCGCCCGCTCGTCACAGGCCCGCGCCTGGTCGGCGCGGCCCAGCTCGCGCAGCAGCTCGGCGCGGGTGGCGTGCCAGAGCGCATACGAGGCCAGATCCTGCTCCAGCTCGTCGAGTTCGGCCAGTGCCGCCGTGGCCCCGTGCACGTGCCGCAGGGCGATCGCCCGGTGCAGCCGGGTGACCGGCGAGGGGGCCAGGTGGAGCAGCATGTCGTAGAGCACGAGGATCTGCGCCCAGTCGGTCTGCTCGAACGAGGCCGCCTCCGCGTGACAGGCCGCGATCGCCGCCTGCAACTGGTACGGCCCCGGCCGGCGATGCGCACGCGCGGCCCGCGTCAACAGCGCGGTCGCCTGCTCGATCGCCTGCCGGTCCCAGCGGGCGCGGTCCTGATCGGCCAGCAGCACCAGACGGCCGCCGGTGTCGAAGCGGGCCGGGCCGCGCGCCCGGTGCAGCCGGATCAGTGCCAGCAGCCCGGCCACCTCAGGCTCATCCGGCGCCAGGTTGGCGAGTAGCGCGGCCAGCCATTCGGCGTCGTCGACCAGGTCGCGCGCCTGCGCGCGTTCGGGCGTGCTGGACAGGTATCCCTCGTTGAACAGCAGGTAGACGACCGCCAACACGGAGCGCAGTCGCTCCGGCAGCTCGTCCTCGGTGGGGACGCGGTAGGGGATGCCGGCTTGACCGATCTTCTTCTTCGCCCGGGTGATGCGCTGCGCCACCGTCGTCTCCGGCACGACGAACGCCGCGGCGATCTGGGCCGTCGACAATCCGCACACCACCCGTAGCGTGAGGGCGATCTGCGCGGCCGGGGCGAGCGCCGGGTGGCAGCAGGTGAAGATGAGCCGCAACCGGTCATCGGCCGCCTCCGGCTCGGGCCAGTCCAGCTGGGCGAGCTTGGCCCGATAGTTCGACTCGCGCCGCAGCACGTCCAGGCCCCGCCGCCGCGCCACCGTGTACAGCCACGCCTGCGGCCGCTCCGGAATCCCCTCGACCGGCCAGCGGCGCAGCGCCGTCTCGATGGCGTCCTGCACCAGGTCCTCGGCCGCGGAGAAGTCCCCCAGCAGCGAGATCAGACTCGCGGCCAGCCGGCCCGCGTGCTCACGTACCACGCGGGCCAGCACCCGCCCGCTCTCGCCGCTGACGCCGTCGAGGTCGCCGAGGCCGTCGAGAGAACGGGCCGGGTGGCCGGTGGGCTGGTCCGCAGGGGGCGTCATGCGACGGGGCGGATCTCCACGATCGGGCACGCCGGCCACGAGCGGGCCAACTTCAACGCCTCGTCCAGATCGGCCACCTCGACCTCGGCGATGCCGCTCACCACCTCCTTGCCCTCCATGAACGGCCCGTCGGTGACCACCGGCTCAGCACCGTCCAGGCGGAGCGTGGTGGCGGTGTGCACCGGCGCCAGATGCGTATGGTGAGTGATCTTGTCGGCGTGCTCGGCGAACCACCGGCCCACCGCCTCATACGCCTGGCGCTGCTCGAGCTCGCCCATCGCCTCGAGTTCGCGGGCGAACTGCTCGGTCTCGATGAACATCAACACGTACTTCACGCTCTGGACCTCCTTCTCGACGATGATGTACCCGGGCGGGCTCAGCCGGCCGGAAGGGCGGCGTACAGGTCGACGCCGCCTCCGTCCGGGTCGGCCACCGTGGCATAGCGCATGCCCCAGAAGGCGTCGAACGGCTCGGCCAGCCCCTGATACCCGGCTTGGCGGAGTTCGGCGTACTTGGCATCGACGTCGGCCGGGGTCTCGAACTCGAAGCACAGCAGGGCGCGCGGGCCGCCGGACGGCTTCGTCCAGCCGGGCAGGAACGGGGTGCGGAAGCTCTCGGTGTCGAGCATCACGTGCATCCCGCCGGGCAGGTCGCAGCCGGCGTGCTCGGGCGAATGCTCGTCGATCTTGAACTCCAGCCCGAGACGGGCGTAGAAGGCGATCGAAGTCTGCAGGTCGGACACCACGATGTCGATGGTGCTGAGCGTCGGATTCATGATCGGGCTCCTGTGGTCCATGGTCGTGCCGGGCGCGCCGCCCCGCCGCGTCGGCGGTGGCGGGAACCGGCCCCTTTACCAGCACGACGATCGGGGCAGGCCCCGATACGACACCTTCGACGCGGACTTTCAACAGCGTTCTGCCCAGTACGGCCCCGGGCCCGTGCCCAAGGTCGTCGCCCATGGCCACGCGGCAGGAGCCGAACCGGCTGGGCGCGGCCCGCGCGCGGGGAAATGCGCTCGCTCGCTTCACCGGCAGCCCGCTAGTGTCGCGCGGATGAATGACGTGCGTCTGCCTCTGCTGTGGCTGTCGGGGCCCACGGGTGTCGGGAAGTCCTCGGTCGGCTGGGAGGTGTTCGCGCAGCTGAGTCGTGGCGGGGTCAAGGTGGCGTTCGTCGACGCTGACCAGATCAGTCTGTGTCACCCCATGCCGGAGGGTATGACGCATCGCATCCGCGCGCGGAGTCTGGCTGCGATGTGGCCGCACTTTCGGCAGGAAGGAGTGCAGTGTCTGGTCCTTGCGGGCTTCGTCGACACTCCCGAGGAGGTTCGTGAGTACACCGCCCTTCTTCCGGACGCCGCTTTCACGTTGTGCCGGCTGCGCGTCGACAGCGCTGAGCTCGAAGAACGGTTTCTCGGGCGGGGGTGGCGTCCGGATCTGGTGGAGGATGCGGTCGCGGAGGCGCAAGCCCTGGAACGCAGCGACTACGCCGACGTGTGCGTGGATACCGACGGCTTCGCGGTATCCGAGACGGCCCGGCTGATCCGTGAGCGAGCCGGGGGATGGCCGGGCGGCCTCCCCAGCGCGACGTTCCACGGTTTCGGCGACCGGCCGAGCCGCACGCCGACACCACAGGTGGACGCCGCACCGGTACCCGTGCTGTGGCTCTGCGGTGCCACGGCGGTCGGGAAGTCGACGGTCGGCTACGAGATCTTCACGCAGGTCTACCGGACCGGCGTGCGAGCCGCCTATGTCGATGTGAAGCAGCTCGCGGCGCTGCGTCCCGTCGCGGACGACGACCTGGACAGCCATCGCCTCAAATCGCGTAACCTCGCGGCCGTCTGGGCGGGATATCGCGCGGCCGGTGCCCGGTGTCTGGTCGTCTCCGGCGAGGCCGACTCCGACGACGCTGTCCGGGGTTACGCCGCGTTGCTTCCCGGAACCGCGTTGACCGTGTGTCGTCTGCATGCCGGGCCGGCAACGCTGGCCGAGCGCGTCACGCGGCGTGGCCGGGGAGGAGGACCGGCCATACCGGGTGACGAACTGCGAGGGCTGGGCCCGGCCGCCCTGCACCGGATCGCCGAACGAGCGGCGCGCGAGGCCGAGGCGCTCGACCGTGCCGGAGCAGGTGATCTGCGTGTCGACACCGAAGGCCGAACGGTGGAAGAGGTGGCCGCGGAGGTACGGGTTCGCAGCGGCGATTGGCCGGATCTCATCGGTTGAACCGTCCGTCCTCCCGAGAGGGCCGCTGCCGGGCAGACCTGCCCGGCCTGACAGCGGATCGTCTTCACCGTCCCCGCCACGGCAGCGACGCACCGCCCCGAGGAAGCGGGCCCGGCGGCACCGCGGCGAGTCGTTTCCGTGCGTTCTGGCCGGGCAGGCGTGAGTGAGCGCCTGCCCCGGCGAGGTGCCTCGCTCATGGCCGGCCGACGAGCATGGTCGCCGGAACGATTCGGGGGGACAGTCATGAAGGATGAATCAACGAACCTCGTCGGGCAGGCGGCCGGCGCCACCAACGCACCGAGCCTGCCCGCGGCCGTCGACCGGGCCACCTTCCAAGCCGAACTGGACAGGCTGCGGGTCCGGGAGAAGGCGCACACCCGGGAAGGCGACGCGATCGCCGCGGCCCGACGGCGCCTACCCATGGTCGAGGTGGCCGCGGACCTCACGCTGACCGGGCCGCACGGGCCGCTCACCCTGCTCGAAGCGTTCGAAGGGCGCCGACAGCTCATCGCATACTACTTCATGTGGAACCCCGGCCGGCCCGCGCCCGAGCAGTGCGAAGGCTGCACGGGGTACACCACCCAGGTCGCGGAGCTGTCCTACCTTCATTCTCGCGACATCACCTACGCGGTCTTCTGCCAGGGGCCCTACGACGAAGGCGTCCGCTACCGCGACTTCATGGGCTGGGACATGCCGTGGTACTCGGCACACGCCTCCCTCGACACGCTCCTCGTGGGGCGCCACATCGGCATGATGCACCTCGTGTGCTACCTGCGGGACGGCGACCGCGTCTTCGAAACCTACTGGACGACCCGCCGCGGCGTAGAGGCGATGGACTACAGCTACGCGCTCATGGACCTCACCGTGTACGGACGCCAGGAGCCGTGGGAGGACTCGCCTCCCGGCTGGCCACAACAGTGGCAGGTCGACGGCTCCAACCTGCGGACCGGCGGACGCCCCATCGCCCAATGGTCGCGACTCGAAGCCGGGCGCTCTGACGACCTCTCCGCCGGGCCCTGATCGTCACGTGCTCCTCAACACCGAGCGCAGCTTCCGCCGGCTCCCGGGCCACCACCAGATGCGGCGGCCGGGTCCTCCTCCAGTGCCGGCCCCTCAACCCCGGCGACCGGCCACGCGTCGCGCCGGACGACGGCGACGAAGCGGACGATCTCGCCGAGCCGAACCCGCTCAGCGCCCTTCCGGTCACGAGGGGCTTCTCACGACCGCGAGCAGGGCCGGGTTGAATAGAGGACATGGTCTCCGGCACGCACGCGTACCGGCATCCGTCCCCGGGGGAGTGTCGAGAATCGGGGAGGGGCCGGGTGTCCGCGGGGGACGGCTCTTGTAGTGGGGGACGGTGATGACGACGGCCGGCATCCTCGATCGGGCGCGCGAGTCCTTCGGCCGGAAGGCGTGGGCGGAGGCCTTCGCTCTCTTGTCGGCGGCGGACCGGGAGTCGCCGCTCCGGCTCGAGGATCTCCAGCGGCTCGCCACGGCCGCCTATCTGGTCGGCAGGGACGCTGACAGCACCGACGTGTGGGCGCGTGCCTATCACGAGTCACTGCGCCGGGGCGAGGCGGCGCAGGCCGTCAGGTGTGCGTTCTGGCTGAGCTTCGAGCTGCTGAACAAGGGTGATCTGGCCCGCGGCGGCGGCTGGATCGCCCGAGGGCAGCGGCTGCTCGACGACGGTCTGCGGGACTGCGTGGAACAGGGGTACCTGCTGTATGGGGTCGCGTTGCGGTGCATCTTCGGCGGCGACTCGGCGACCGCGCACGACACCTTCGGCTCGGCAGCGGAGATCGGCGAGCGCTTCCGCGACCCGGATCTGGTGACCCTCGCCCGGCTTGGCCAGGGCAGGGCTCTGATCCGCATGGGGGAGACCGCTCCTGGTGTGGCATTGCTCGATGAGGTCATGGTCGCCGTCACAGCCGGGGAGGTGTCCGCGGTCATCGCCGGGGACGTCTACTGCACGGTGATCGAGGGATGCCAGGAGGCTTTCGACCTGCGCAGGGCGCAGGAGTGGACGGCGGCGCTGAGCCACTGGTGTGCCTCCCAGCCTGAGCTGATCCTCTACCGAGGGCAGTGCCTGGTGCACCGCGCCGAGATCATGCAGGTGCACGGCGCGTGGTCGGACGCCATGGCGGAAGCCCGGCGCGCGTGCGAACCGCTCTCTCGGCCGACTCGCCAGCCGGCAGTCGGCGCGGCCCTGTATCTGCAGGCGGAGCTGCACCGGCTGCGGGGCGAGTTCGTGAAGGCCGAGGAGGCATACCGCCGGGCCAACCAACTGGGGCGAGAGCCGCAGCCTGGCCTGGCGCTGCTGCAGCTGGTTCAGGGGGACGTCGATGCAGCGCAGGGGGCGATCCGCCGCCTGGTCGCCGAGGCGCGGGACCGGGTGACCCGGTCCAAGCTGCTCGCCGCGCACGTTGAGATCATGCTGGCCGCCGGTGACGTGAAGGCGGCCGGCGTCGCCGCCGACGAGCTGCGGACGATCGCCGCTGACGTGGACATGCCGTTCCTGCACGCGGTGGCCGCGCATGCGACGGGAGCCGTCCTCGTCGGCGAGGGCGACGGGCAGGCCGCTCTGGAGGCGTTGCGACGTGCGTGGAGGACATGGCACGAACTCGACGCGCCGTACGAGACCGCTTGTGCCCGGGTCCTCATGGGACTCGCCTGCCGACTGCTCGGTGACGAGGACGGCGCGGCCATGGAGCTGGACGCGGCGCGCTGGGTCTTCCAGGAGCTCGGGGCCGGGCCCGACGTGGCCCGGGTGGAGGCCTTGTCCAGGAAGACGGCCGCCAGGACGACGAGCCCGCTCACCATGCGCGAGGCGCAGGTGCTCCGCCTCGTGGCGGCGGGCAAGACCAACCGGGCGATCGCCGCGGACCTGTTCCTCAGCGAGAAGACGGTGGCTCGTCATGTGAGCAACATCTTCGCCAAGCTCGGAGTCTCGTCCCGATCAGCGGCCACGGCGTACGCCTACGAGCACGGCCTCGTCTGATCCTCCAGAGAGCCCAGCCGCGGCCGCCGTGATGTCGAGTGTCAGCGAGAACCGACCTGCCGCTACACAGAAATACCCACGCACCGGATTGCGTGATCCTGCCGATGCGTCGTATCGGGCCCCTCACCTAGCGTGATGGTCGAGAGATGGTGAGCGCGTCACGAGGAGGCGGGGATGAAGGGCAAACTCGATGTGAGCGAGCGCGGCCGTGCTCTCGCCGATGACGGTTGCCGTAGGGCGCTGCTGGCCGGGGTCCCGGTCAGGGATCGGCGATTGCGCCTGGCCGGCGTCTCCACCGCGGTGCTGGAGGGCGGTGACGGTCCGCCGGTGCTTCTTCTGCACAGTTCAGGGGAGTTCGCGGCCCTGTGGACGCGTGTGATTCCTGACCTGGTGACGACCCGTCGGGTGGTCGCCCCCGACCTGCCTGGTCACGGCGCCTCGGTGGTGGTCGCCGGTCCGCTGGACGCCGCGCAGGTGCTCGCCTGGCTCGGCGAACTGATCGAACGGACCTGCCCGTCGCCGCCCACCCTGGTGGGGCACGGGCTCGGCGGCGCCATCGCGGCCCGGCTGGCCGGCTACCAGGGAGACCGGCTCGGCCGGCTCGTGCTCGTGGACTCCTTCGGCCTGGACTCGTTCGAACCGGCGCCGAGTTTCGGGGCCGCGTTGACCGACTTCCTCGCCGAACCGACCGAGCACACGCGCGACGGCCTCTTCCAGCAGTGCTTCGTCGATCTGGACGGGCTGCGAGAGCAGATGGGCGTGCGCTGGGAGCCGCTCGGGCGATACGCGCTCGAGCGGGCCCGCACGCCGAGCCAGCAGACCGCACTCGGCCGCCTCATGCCGCACATCGGCGTGCCCGCGATCCCATCGGCGGACCTCGCACGCATCGCCGTCCCCACGATGCTGATCTGGGGACGGCAGGATCTCCAGGTACGGCTGAGCGTCGCCGAGGCCGCGAGCGCCCGCTACGGCTGGCCGCTGCACGTGATCGAGAACTGTGGCGACGACCCGGCCATGGAACAGCCCGAAGCGTTCATGGCGGCGATGCGTCCCGCGCTCGGACGCTGACCGGCAAGGGAGGGAACCTGACGGCCGAGCGGCTGCGCAGCGAGGGCTGATCGGTTCACAGCCGGGCGACAGCTTCCCGGTCAACCCGTACGGCGAAGGCGGGCAAGGCGAGGGGCGATGGCCAGGACGGCCAGGGTGGCCGCACCGGCCGCCAGGGCGAGGGCGGGGACCAGCTGGCCGGTCACGCCCAGTAGCGCTGCCGACGCCGCGGCGGGGGCGTGGAAGGTGCCGGTGACCAGCATCGCCACGACTCCCACCCCCACCGCCAGCATCGCGGCCGTTGTGCCGGGCCCGGCGGCGAACGCCGCGCCGAGCCCTGCCGCGGCTGCCATGAGGTGGGAGAGCAGCACGGCGAGCGGGCGGGCCGCCGGGGTGCCGGGGGTGACGGCGATGAGTGCGGCCGAGGCGGCGAGCGGTGGTGCGAGCGTGGGCTCCCCGGCCACCGCCTGCACGACCGCCAGCGGCGCGAGCAGCACCAGCGTCATCCCCACAGGCCGCATCCGTCCGATCTTGGCCGCCCACTCGCCGCCCCCCACCCGGCCGCCCCCCATCCGGCCGGCGTCCGCCGTTCGGCCCGCCCGCTCTTTCCGGCCGGCGCCCTCGGCGCGACCGTCGTCCAGGCGCGCGATCGTCATGCCGCCGGCCAGTCGTTCTCGGTCTCCGCCACCTTGTTGACATAGTTCGTCATCGTCTGCAGGGCCACCAGCGCGATGATCTCCAGTATCTGCTCGTCGCTCCATCCCGCGGCCCGCGCCTTCGACGGGTCGGCGTTGCCGCGCGTCTCCGTCAGTGCCCGGGCGAACTCGACCGCTGCGGCCTCCTTGGCGTCCTCGGCGCTGCCCTGCTTGGCCAGCTCCACGTCGGCGTCGCTGAGCCCCGCCGCTGTCTTGCCGCTGTAGGTGTGCGCGGCGACGCAGTACGAGCAGGCGTTGGCCGCACCCACGGTCAGCGCGATGCGCTCGAAGGTGGTCTGCGGCAGCGTGCTCTTCTTCAGCGCCCGCGCCAGACCCTGGTAGCCCTCCAGCACGGCAGGCGAGTTCGCCATGACGCGCACCATGTTCGGCACCTTGTCCAGCTTGGGATCCCCATGCGCCGGCTTGATCATCTTCAGCTCCTTCTAACGGAAGCACTCTAACAATTCCGTTAGATTATCACGGCTTTACCGAAAAATACCCGTTAGAATGAAGGGTGTGGACGACGACCCGCTGGCGCTCCGGCTGGCCAGTACCATCCGAGCCCGCCGCGGGGGCCTCACCGACGCCTTCGCGACGGTCGACGGCCTGACCGCCTGGGTCCGCGGCCAGGACCTGTCCCCCTACCTCGACACCGCGACCTTCACCGCCGATGAGCGGATCAGGGTCAGTACGGTCGCCCTCCGTCAGGCCGTGCGCGCCCTCTTCGCCGAGGCCGTCTCCCCTCACCCGCCCAGCCCGGCGGATTCCGGAGCCCTGCCCCCGCTACCCGAGGCGCTCGCGCTGGTCAACAGCGCCGCCGCTCCCATGCACCGCCGCCTCGTGTGGTCGGACGCGCCGGAGCAGCACCTGGAGGTGCACGGCGACCGCCTGGCGGCCGCCCTGGCCAACGCCGCGGTCGACTTCTTCGCAGGACCCGGTCTTCCCCAGGTCAGGGTGTGTCCCGCCCCGAGGTGCGTGCTGTATTTCGTCAAGCGCCACCCCCGCCAGGAGTGGTGCTCGGTGGCGTGCGGAAACCGCGCCCGCGCCGCACGCCACTACCACCGTGACCGCCAGAGGGGTGGTTCCGATGCGGCTGAGTGGTCGTAGGCGATCCGGAAACGGAGTGACGGGTGCGCCGGTCGCCGCCGAGCGCGGCCACGGGCGGGCCCGCTGCGGAGATCGGGGCGTCGGCCAGGGCGACCCGCGTCGGCTACGCCCGGCGGGCGTCATCGGCTCACGGGGCGCAGCGGCCGGCCGCAGTGAAGCGGGGCGTGGCGGGGTCAGGCGTCCGCGGGGCGCCGGGCGGGGGCGTCGCCGTCTCGGCTGACCTGTCCGAACACCACGTCCGCGAAGTGCGTCCTTTGCGTCGTGCCGGCCGAGCCCGGAAGGAAGCGGGCCAAGGGCCGGCGCTCAGCGGCTGCGCGCCGCGACGACGACCGCCGGCAGGATGGCCAGCGCCAGGATTCCGCCGCCGGCGGCCAGGAGTGGATAGCCGGCGGCGGCGACGACCAGGCCCGAGGCCAGGCCACCCACGGCGCCCGCGATGGCGATGGAGACATCGACCAGGCCCTGGGTCCTGGCACGGGTGGCCAAAGGGACGGCGTCGGTGATGATCGCGGTGCCGCTGACGAGACCGAGGCTCCAGCCCACGCCCAGCAACGCGAGAGCCGCCGCCAACACGGCGACGGAACCTTCAGGGGCGAAGGCCGCAACGATCCCGGCGGCCAGCAGGACCAGCGAGGAGACGGCGGCGACCGTGAGCCGGCCGTACCGGTCGACGAGCCAGCCGGAAAGGGGCGCGGGCAGATACATCGCTCCGATGTGGATGGCGATGACGAGGCCGGAGGCGGCGGCGCCGTGGCCGTGGTCGTGCATGTGGACCGGCGTCATCGTCATGATCGCGACCATGACCAGCTGGGTGAGCGCCATGACCAGCGTCCCCACCAGTACTCCGGAGCGGTGCCATCCGACCGGCGGCCGCACCTCGCCGCCGTCACCGCCTGAACGTGCGAACGCCGCGGCGGCGCGCTCGGCCTCCAGCGTGCGTGCCAGCAGCAGCGGGTCGGGACGCAGCCAGATGGCCAGAACCAGGGCGGCCGTCGCGTAGGCGGCGCCTGAGAGAAGGAACAACCCGGCCAGGCGGGGGATGCCGAGGGCGTGAGCGAGGTCGCCGGCGGGCGCGGCGAGGTTCGGGCCGACCACGCCGCCCAGGGTGGTGGCGACCAGCACGATGGACACGGCGCGGGCACGGCGCTCGGGAGCCGCCAGATCGCCACCGGCGTAGCGGGCCAGCAGGTTCGTGGCCGTGCCTGCGCCGTAGACGAACATCGCGACGAACAGCAGCACGGAGCTGCCGGCGACGGCGGCGGCGATGACGCCCGCGCTGCCGACGGCACCGGTCAGGTACCCGGTGGCAAGACCGGGCCGACGGCCGCGAGCCTGAGAGATGCGCCCGACCGCGACGGCCGCCAGCGCGGAACCGGCGGTGGCCAGGGCGCTGAGCAGGCCGGCAAGGCCGGTGGAGCCGAGCATGTCCTGCGCGAGCAGGGGGCCCACGGTCACACCGGCCGCCAGTCCTGCGCCGCTGAGAACCTGGGCGGCGATCAGGACGATCAGGACGCGGCGCTGCGCCTGAGACTGCGGGAGATCCTCGATTCGAGCAGGCACGGTAGTCGTCACAAAAGAGTTCTTTCGTTAGGCGTGACCCGGCCGGGCGGCCCCAGCGGCGGATCGGGTTGTTCTGGAGAAGGCGTGCGGGCACCGCCGTGGCAGGCCGACCCGGGGGCCGCGAGCCGGCCGGCCCTGCCAAGGCGCCGGTCGTTTCGCCTGGCCGGCCCGGCCGCGCGGTCAGCCCCGGGCGCCGAGGTCGAGGCGGTCGAGCAACCCGGCGTCGGTGAAAGCGGCGACCAGTTCGTCGCGGCCCTCGGTGAAGTGCGCCCAGCTGTCGTAGTGGACAGGAACCACCCGGCGGGCACCGAGGATCGTGGCGGCGTCGGCTGCCTGCGCGCTGTCGAGAACGATCAGCGCGCCGTCGAAGAGGACGTCGAAGCGGGGAGCGCCGGCGAACAGGATGGCGGTGTCCACGGGGCCGAACCGTTCGGCGATCTCCTTGACCAGGTCGAGCGAGGCGTTGTCGCCGCTGACGTAGACCGTGGGCAGGCCCGTCCCGGTCAGGACGAATCCGACGACCTGGCCGGTGATCGGTTCGACCTCCTCGCGCGTGCCGGGCCCGTGGACGGCAGGCACGCCCGTGACGGTGATCGTGCCGCCGCCGGGGCGGTCAAGCTCGATCGACTCCCAGTCGGCCAGCCCCCTGGCCCCCGGCCCCAGGCGCCGGCCGCCCCCAGGCGTGGTCAAGGTCAGCGGGACGTCGGCGAGCAGTGTCCGGCCGGAGTCATCGAGGTTGTCGGGGTGCTCGTCATGGGAGAGCAGGACCACGTCGATACGGCCGAGGCCGGCCGGTGCGGCGGAGGAGGGCGCCGTCTTGGTCAGCCGGCCGCCAGGTACGTGGTATTCGCGGGGCGCGTCGAAGGTCGGGTCGGTCAGGAATCGCAGGCCACCGTATTCGAAAAGGGCGGTCGGGCCGCCGAAGACGCGGACGGGGATCTGCTCAGTGGTCGTGCTTGGCATCAAAACCTCACGGATGGGAAGTGGCTTATCCGTGAAGGACGATAGCCGTGTCTCACGGATGCGTGCAAGCCGTACCATGACAGCTATGAGCGAGACCCTGGCCGCCGAATCCGTGCCACCGCCCGCGCCGGGGGCGGGGGACTACCTCGCCCTCGACTTCGTCAACAGCGCCATCGCGCTGCCCGGAGGGCACTTCATCGATCTCCTCGGCACCCCCGAGGCCGTGAATCGGTGGCTCACCGAACACGGCCTCGCGCCGGCCGACGCCGGGGTGCAGGAGATGTGCGCGACGCAGCTACGCTCTCTGCGCGAACACCTCAGAGCGTTGTTCGCCGCCCGCGTCGCCGGGCTGCCCGCCCTGCCCGCGGCACTGTCGGCCGTCAACGACGCGCTGAGCAGGGCTCCCACGGCCGCCCTGCTGTACTGGGACGAGAAGAACGGCCCCTACCGCGCCGCCCCGTGCCCCACCAACGAGATCCTCGACCGCGCTCTCGCGACCCTCGCGGCCAACTCGGCCGACCTCCTCACCGGCCCCGACGCCGAGCGCCTCACCGGCTGCGGTTCCACCCCCTGCAACCGCTACCTGCTGCGCCACGGCCGCCGCCACTGGTGCTCCACCCGCTGCGGCGACCGCGCCCGCGCCGCCCGCGCCTACGCCCGACGCACCCAGCCGAATGCAGACTGACGAACGGTGATCGAGGCGATCCCGCCGTGATGTGCCGACAAGCTGCCCGTGCAAGGGGTCCCGCAGGGGACCGAGCGCCGCGACCGGGCGAGAAAGCGCGAGTCCGGCGCGACAAGTCCCCATAAGCTGGGGTTCATGGCTCCGGTGCTGACCTTGCTCGACGGCGTTCGCTGGAAGGGCTCGCGCGTGGTCGGCGACCGTGCCCAGACCCTGCTGGCGGTCCTCGTATGGCACGGCAGGGCGGGAGTGGGCGACCCGCGGCTGGTCGAGGAGCTGTGGGGTGACGAACCGCCGGCCAACCCGACGAAGGCGCTGCAGGTGGTGGTCTCCCGGGCGCGGGCCGCGACCTCGGCCGACGCCGTCGTGCGTACGCCGCGCGGCTACCGGCTCGGGCTGCCGGACGAGCAGGTCGACGCGCTCCTGGTCGCCGTGCTCGTCGGGCGGGCGCGCGGCGCGCTGGCCGAGGGCGACGTCACCGCCGCCGCCCGCCACGCGCATGAGGCGCTCGACCTCGCTGCGGGCGGTCTGGAGACGTCCACCGGAGCCCTGGCCGAGCTGCGGGCCAGGGCCGCCGGGCAGCTGGCCGAGTCACGCCGCCTGCTGGCCGTCGCCCGAAGCAGGAGCGGTGCGCACGAGGATGCGCTGCCGCTGCTGGAGGAGGCCGTGGCGGCGCAGCCGTACGACGAGGAGCTTCTCGCCTGTTTACTGCGCAGCGAGGCCGCGGTACGCGGTGGCGCGGCCGCGCTCGAACGCTACGACGGCCACCGCGCCGCCCTGGCTGAGCACCTTGGCGCCGACCCGGGGCCCGAGCTCGCCCGCGTGCACGCCGAGCTGCTGGCGGCCGACCGTCCGGTGCGCGAGGGCATCCTGTTCGACGGCTCCTCGCTGCTCGGCCGCGACGAGGACATCAGCGCGCTGCAGGGCCTGCTGCACGCCAACCGGGTGGTCTCCATCACTGGTTCCGGAGGGCTGGGCAAGACACGGCTCGCCCACGTCGTCGGCAGGAACGCCGCGCAGCCGATCGTCCATTTCGTCGAGCTCGTCAGCGTCACCTCGCCCGATGACGTCGTCGGCGAGGTCGGCTCGGCACTCGGGGTCCGCGACTCGGTCAGCGGGCGCCACGCCCTGTCTCCTGACCGGCGTGCCGACATCCGCGCCAGGATCGCCCAGCACCTCGGCCAGGCGCCGGCACTGCTGATCCTGGACAACTGCGAGCACGTGGTGGAGTCCGTCGCCGGCCTGGTGGCCTTTCTCGTCACGACCACACGCGACCTGCGCGTGCTCACCACCTCCCGCGCCCCCTTGTCGATCGCCGCGGAACAGGTCTACCCGCTCGGTGAGTTGGGCTCATGGGACGCGGTGGAGCTGTTCCGCCGGCGTGCCATGGCCGCCCGCCCTGACGCGCGGCTCGACGGCGAGGTGATCCGCGAGATCGTCACCCGGCTCGACGGGCTGCCGCTCGCGATCGAGCTGGCCGCGGCCAAGACGCGGGTGATGTCGGTGGAGGAGATCGGCAGGCGGCTGGCGAACCGGTTCGCCCTGCTGAACGGCGGTGATCGCAGCGCGCCCGATCGGCACAGGACGCTGCTGGCGGTCATCGACTGGTCCTGGAACCTGCTGGGCGAACCGGAGCGTCGGGCCCTGCGCTGGTTGTCGCTCTTCGGCGACGGCTTCACGCTGGACGCGGCCGAGCACCTGCTGGGGCCCGACGCGCTGCACGCTGTTCGGGCGCTGGCCGAGCAGTCGCTGCTGAGCGTCCGGGAGAGCGATGCCGGCGTGCGCTACCGGATGCTGGAGACCGTCAGGGAGTTCGGCCGGATGCGGCTGGCGGAGGCCGGTGAGGAGGCGCCCGCCCGCGCCGCTCAGCGGGCCTGGGCGGTGGCCTATGCCCTGGAGCAGGGGAAGGCGCTCTTCGGCTCCGGCCAGTACGCGGCGGCCGACGCGCTGCGGGCCGAGGAGGGCAATCTGGCCGAGCTGCTGCGCCAGGCGCTGAGCGAGCCGGACACCGCGACGGTGGTCCAGGTGCTGGCAGGCCTCGGGGCGTTCTGGTCGATCCGTGGCGACCACCCCAGGATCCTCGCACTCAGGGGCGCGATCACGCAGACGCTCACCGGCTGGCTGCCACCACCCGAGCTTCAGGACGCCACCAGGGTGGCCGTGATGATCACGCTCATGAACAAGATGATCGCCGACGATGGCGATGATCAGCTACGCGACCTGCTGCGCAGCATTCCCGACCGGGATACGAGCGACCCCCGCGTCGCCGCGATGGCCACGGTGATGCTCGCCTACGACGCCACCGACGGCGAGGCCGGTCTCCGCCGGCTTGACGAGCTGAGCCGCGATCCCGACCGTCACCTGGCGCAGATGGCCGCGCAGATGAACGTCCACGTCCTGGAGAACGCGGGAGAATGGGCCTCGGCCGTCGCGGCTGCCGAGCGGGCTCTGGAACTGACGCGGGAGGACGACGGCCCGTGGAACGTGGCGCTCCTGCACAACCTGCTGGCTCAGCTGACCATGCAACTCGGCGACCGGCCTCGGGCCGTCGGCCACGCGCGGATCGCCCTTCCTGTCCTGAGCAGGCTGGGCGCGACCGACGACCAGACGCAGCTGCGCTCGCTGCTGCTGTTCGCCGCTCTCGCTGAAGGCGACCTGGAGACGGCCGAGGCCGAGCTCGAGCGGATCAGCCGGATCAACGAGAACGAGCCGGTGCTCGGCGGGCTGGCCATCGTGCCGCTCTGCGCCGCCGAGGTCGCCCTCGCCCGCGGCGACGCGGCCGACGCCCTGGGGCAGCACCGCCTGGCCGTCCAGCGCGCGCGTGACCTCCGCCTGCCTGACGTACCTCACACGGGCTTCGAGCCGTGGCTGGTCGTCGCGGAGGCCCTCGCACTGACGGCGCACGCCTACCACGCCGGACCCGCCGACCTGCCGTACGGCAAGGAGCTGTTCCGTTCCGCCGTCACTCGGATCGACGCGGTGCTGAACGCAGGGATCCCCTTCCTCGACTATCCGGTGTGCGGCACGATGCTCTTCGCTTTCGGTGTCTGGGGGCTGCTGCGCGGCGGCATGGCGCCCGGCGACGCCGTCAGGTCGCTGGTGTTGGCCGAACGGTTCGGCTACAACCGCACCATGCCGAGCATGGCCTTCGAGCGGATCGAGCCGCGCGCCGAGCGGGCCGCGCCCGGCGCGGTCGCGGCCGTCCATGCCGAGTACGGCGAGCGGCGCGGTCCCGCCCTGCTCGGCGAGGCCCGTGCCCTGGTCGAGGGGATACGTCAGATGTGCCGCTTGTAGCTGCGGACCGACAGCGGGGCGAAGACCGCGATGACGACGAGCCCGGCCAGGACCGTCCAGCCCACGTCCCCGCTCATGGTGCCGCTGTTGGCCAGGTCGCGGGCGGCCGTGACCAGGTGCGAGACCGGGTTGATCCGGACGAACGCGGCTAGCCAGCCCGGCAGGCTCTCCACCGGGACGAACGCGTTGGACAGGAACGTCAGCGGGAACAGGATCATCATGGAGATGCCCTGCACCGCTTGGGCGCTTCTGGCGATCGTGCCGACCCAGGTGAAGATCCACGCCAGAGACCAGCCCGTGAAGATCGCCAGCAGGACCGCGGCGAGCACGCCGGGAGCTCCCCCGCCAGGGCGGTATCCCATCACCAGGCCCATGCCGAAGGTCAGCACCGCCGCGATCGTGTAACGCAGCAGGTCGGCCACCATCGGGCCGGCGAGCGGCGCGATCCTGGCGATGGGCAGCGACTTGAACCGGTCGAACACCCCCTTCTCCATGTCCTCACGCAGCTGCGTGCCGGTGGCCATGCACGTGGTCAGCACGGTCTGGGCGAGAATGCCCGGGATCATCAACGGTAGGTAGTTCTCCACGTTCCCGGCGATGGCGCCGCCGAAGACGTAGGCGAACATCGCGGTGAACAGGATGGGCTGCAGTGCCACGTCGAAGAACTGCTCGGGATTCCTGCGCATCTTCTTCAGCGCCCGCCACGCCATGGTCAGCGTCTGGCTGACGGTCTCGCTCGCCGAGACGTGCCGCCGCGCGGACGCCACCCGGTCGGCGGCCCGCACGGTCTCGCGGGCAGGTGCGACAGTGGTGCTCATCGGTTGTCCTCCATGTCGTTCTCGCTGCCTGTCCCGTGGCCGGTGAGCGCCAGGAACACCTCGTCCAGGCTGGGCTTGGCCACGCTCACCGAGACGATGGAGACCCCGGCGGTCCGCAGCGCGATCAGCACGTCGGCGGCCAGGTCGGCCCGGTCCAGCGCGACGTTGAGCCGCCCATGCTCGGGGCTGAGGATCGGGTCGGAGCCGAGCACCCGCCGGACGACCTCCACCGCGAGCGGCACCGCGCCCGGCTCGGCGAGGAGCAGCTGCAGGGTGGAGTCGCCGACCGCGGTCTTCAGCTCGTCGGGAGTCCCCTCGGCCACCTTGCGTCCGTGGTCGATGACCGCGATCCGGTCGGCGAGCTGGTCGGCCTCGTCCAGGTACTGCGTGGTCAGCAGCACCGTGCAGCCGTCGGCGACCAGAGCGCGGATCGTCTCCCACATCTGGCCGCGGGTGCGCGGGTCCAGGCCCGTGGTCGGCTCGTCGAGGAAGATCAGCGGTGGCCTGGTGATCAGGCTGGCGGCCAGGTCGAGACGCCGCCGCATGCCGCCGGAGAACTGGGCGATCGGCTTGTCGGCGGCCTCCTCCAAGCCGAACCGGGCCAGCAGCTCCACGGCGATGTGCTTGGCTCGCTGGGAGGTGATGCCCTGCAGCCGGCCGAAGAGCCAGAGGTTCTCGCGAGCGGTCAGGTTCTCGTCGACCGAGGCGTACTGCCCGGTGACGCCCACCAGCTGCCTGATCATGTGCGGCTGGCCGGCCACGTCGACGCCGAAGATCTCCGCACGCCCGGCGTCGATCTTCAGCAGGGTCGCCAACATCCGCAGCATGGTGGTCTTGCCGGCGCCGTTCGGGCCGAGGACGCCGAAGATCTCACCCGGCCGCACGGCCAGGTCGATCCCGGCGACGGCACGATGCTCGCCGAACGTCTTGACCAGCCCCTCGGCCAGGACGGCGAGGTCGTTCCCTGCGGGCATCGGTCCGCCACCGGAACGGTCAAGCTCTGTCATAGTCATGGCTCGACGTTCCGCGACGCCGGTTTCATGGTGCCCTCACGCCGGTTTCACGGTTCTCGCCGTGACGGGCATGGTCGTCGCCCCTCAGGCTTCACCCGTCAGGCGGCCACGGTCGACGACCCTGTCCGTTCCCCGATGCTCGGGCGTCGTGGGAGCGGACGAGGCCGGACTCGTAGGCGAGGACGACGGCCTGGGCACGGTCGCGCAGCCTGAGCTTGGAGAACACCCGGTTCACGTGCGTCTTCACGGTGGCCATGCTGAGGGACAGGAGTGCGGCGATCTCCTGGTTCGCCAGCCCCCTTCCGATCAGCGTGAGGACCTCGCGCTCGCGCTCCGTGAGCGACGACAGCTCGGCCCGGGGCGCCGACGGCTGCGAGGGTGTCCGCACGAACTCCTCGATCAGGCGCCGGGTGACCGAGGGAGACAGCAGCGACTCGCCCTCCGCCACGATGTGGATCGCCTTGACGAGCTCCTCGGGCGCCACGTCCTTGAGCAGGAAACCGCTCGCCCCCGCGCGGAGGCCGCGGAAGACGTACTCGTCCAGGTCGTACGTCGTGAGCAGCACCACCTTGCACCCGGCGGACGCCCCCGCCCGGGTAATGAGCCAGGTCGCCTCGATCCCGTCCATGCGTGGCATCCGGATGTCCATCAGCACGACGTCCGGCCGGGTACGGCGCGCCTCGGCGACGGCCTCGTCACCGTTCGCCGCCTCGCCGACGACCTCCATGCCCGGCTGTGCCTCGATCAGCATCCGGAAGCCCGAGCGGACGAGCGCCTGGTCGTCGACGAGGAGGATCCGCAGGCTCAACGGTCCTCCCTCGCGCAGGTCAGGGGGAAGCGGGCGTGGACGGAGAAGCCGGTCTCCGTCGCGCCCGCCTCGAACTCGCCTCCCAGCATCGTGACGCGCTCACGCATGCCGATCAACCCGTGACCGCCGTCCCGCGAGGCCGGACCGGTGTCGCCGGACGCCCGCGCCGGAGACGTGCCTCCCTCGTCGATCACCTGGACCTCCAGCGAGGACAGGCCGTAGCTGATCGTCACATGGGCGGTCGGCGAGCCCGAATGCTTGACGGTGTTCGTCAGCGCCTCCTGCACGATCCTGTACGCGGACAGGTCGACGCCGGGCGGCACGTCACGTCGTTGCCCCCGCTCCCTCACGGAGACGCGCACCCCCGCGCCCCCGACCTTCTCGACGAGCTCGCCGAGCGCGGCAAGTCCCGGCGCCGGCCGCAGGTCCGTCTCCTGGCCGGCCGCCCGCAACGCCCCGAGGGCCCTGCGGAGCTCGACGAGGGTGTCCTTGCTGACCTGCTCGATGGTGGCGAGGGTCTCGCGGGCCAGGTCGGGCCGCTGCTCGGCCACGGCCCGCGCCGCGCCCGCCTGGACGGCGATGACGCCGACGCTGTGGGCGATGACGTCGTGGATCTCCCGCGCCAGCCGTCCGCGCTCCTCCAGGACGGCGACGCGCCCGCGCTCCTGCTGCTCCCGCTCGGCCCGCTCGGCGCGTTCCCGCAACAGCTCGGCCTCGCGCCGCCGGTAGCGGCTGTTCTGTCCCGCGACCCAGCCGCCGCCGAGCAGGAGGAACTGGTTCACGACGTCGGCGAAGCCGGACTCGTCCGGCATCACGGGAAGGTTGATCAGGACGAGGGCGACCGCGGCGATGACGGCTGCGGTCACGGCGAGGCGCCGCCGGCCGTACGCGGACACGGAGTAGACGGCCACGAGGATGGAGAACGTCAACGTGTACGGGTCAGGGGGGATGTCGACCACGTTGTAGACGGTGGCGGGGACGCCCACGGCGGCCACGACGGCGAACGGGTAGCGCCGTCGCAGGACCAGCGGGAGCGTCATGGCCACCGTGAAGGCCGCGCTCCACCACGCGTCCGAGGCCGTCACGTCCGGGCGGTCGGCGTTGACGGCGATCTCGGCCAGCGTGATCGCCGCGAGCACCGCGGCCAGGCCGGCGTCCACGGCCCACGGGTTCAGCCGTTCCAGCCGGCGGGCCGTGGTGCGGAAGTCCATGGACCTCAATCTAGGCGGGACAGCGGCGGCGGACGTCAACCCTGGGGTTGAGGCGGACTCCAAACCCTCGGCTGACGACGGGGCCACCCGCCCGTCGCGACCATGGGCCGCACACGAGACGAAGGTGGCGATGACATGCGGGAGACGATCGAGCCTGCGGCGCGAGGGCACGAGAGGAGAACGAGGCCACGACGCCGCCGGCTGGTCAAGGCCATCGCCGTGGTGCTCGTCGCCGCGCTCGCGCTCTACGGGTGGGCGTGGGCCTCACTCGACCGGTCGACGATCGCGCGGGCGCTGGTGTGGTACGACTCGGACGTGGGAGACCAGTACAGGTTCCCATCCCGGCTGATCCCCGCGGGCAAGGACGCCGGCCCCCTTCCCTCGGGCACCGAGATCGCGGCTGCCGGCGGCGCGGCGTTCGACGACTTCCTCCGCGAGAGCGACACCAGCGCGTTCCTGGTCGTCCACGGGGACCGGCTGGTGTACGAGCGCTACTTCGGCGGCGCCGACCGGCGGACCCGCCAGACCTCGTTCTCGGTCGCGAAGTCGTTCGTGTCGACGCTCGTCGGGATCGCGATCGCCGAGGGGCGGATCAAGAGCGTCGAGGACCCGGTGACCGACTACCTGCCGGAGCTGGCCCGACGGGATCCGCGCTTCGCCCGGATCAGGCTGCGCGACCTGCTCACGATGTCGTCGGGCCTCCGGTTCTGGAAGACGGACCTTCCGTGGCCATGGGACGACGACACGTTCACCTACTACGGAGTCGACCTGCGGGACGTCGCCCTCAACGGGACCCGGGTGGAGCGCCCGCCCGGGCAGGAGTGGCACTACACCAACTACAACCCGCTGCTCCTCGGCATGGTGCTCGAGCGGGCCACCGGAATGACGGTCTCGGCGTACATGTCCTCGAGGCTGTGGCAGCCGTTGGGAGCCGAACGGGACGCCACCTGGAGCCTCGACTCGCGACGTTCGGGGTTCGAGAAGATGGAGAGCGGCCTCAATGCGACCCCCGTGGATTTCGCCCGCTTCGGGCTGCTGTTCCTGCACGACGGCGAATGGAACGGCAGGCGCGTGGTCCCGAAGGCCTGGGTGGAGGCCGCCACGGCCGCCGACACCACCACCGACCCGGCCGATTTCTACCAGTACTTCTGGTGGGTCGACGTCGAGCGGCCCGGCCGCTTCTACGCCTTGGGCAATCACGGGCAGTACATCTACGTGGCACCCGACGCCGACACCGTCGTCGTTCGCACCGGTGGCGACTGGGGAGTCGACAACCGGGAGTGGCAGGCCACCTTCCGCGGCGTCGCCGACCGGCTGGCCCGGCGATCCTCGTAGGCCGCCCGCACGGACGGCCTCGATGCCCCCCGTGCGGGCATCGAGGTCCGGTCCCCGGTCGGGGGTGGCCGCGTCGTCCGCGCTGCAGGGGCGGCCGAGGTGCCCGACGGCACGGGCTTCATCGACTGACGTCGTGACGTGGTGCCGATCCATCCGGGCCCTGCTGCCGCGCGTCGGAGCTCCGGTAGGGCCCGCCGCGCCAGGAGGGCAGGGGCCGTGCGCCGGTGGCCACCTCATACGCGGCGCCGGCCAGGAGGCGGGTGGAGTCGAGCGTCGGGAGCGGCGATACATCGGGGGTCACCAGGAGCGGAATCTCCGTGCACACCAGCGCGACGGCATCGCATCCTCGATCGGCCAGGTCGGAGATGACGCGCACGTACTCCTGGCGCGAGGCGTCGGTGAACACGCCGTTGACCAACTCGTCGAAAATGATCCCGTTGATCAACTCTTGGTCATCCAGGTCCGGCAGTTCGGTCGCGATCCCGCGGGCCGCGAGCGCGCGAGGGTAGATGGGGCCGCTCATCGTGTACTTGGTGCCGAGCACGGCGACACGGGTACGGCCGTCACGGGCAGCCTGGTCGGCGACCACCTCGGCGATGTGCAGGCCCGGCAGGGGGAGATCGGGGCCGGGGCGTTCAAGGGCCATGTGGGCGGTGTTGTCCGGGCAGGCGAAGAAGGTGGCGCCGGCGCGGGCCAGTCGGTCGACGCTCACGGCCAGCGTCCGTCTGACAGCGTCATGGTCGCCTGCGTCCCACGCGGCCATGCTGTAGCCGAAGGCGATGTAGTCGAGCGTCACGTCTGGGTGCTCGTGACGTCCGGTACGGCGGAATGCTTCCTGGCAGTACGCCAGGAAGCTGAGCGCCGCACCTTCGGTGCTGTGGGCCAGAATGCCGAAGTGGTTCATTGCTTCCTCCTCGAAGGGTCCACCTGCGACGGCGAGCGATGCGACGTCCAGGGGCAGATGCGTGGGAGTGGGTGGAGCCGGTCAGCCAAGTACGGCTGTCACGCTGCCCATCCCGGCGATCGTCGCCGTCACCCTGTCTCCACGCGCGATCGGCACGGCTCTGGTCATCGAGCCGGACATGACGACGTGTCCAGGCTCGAGTGCGACACCCAGCAAGCCGATCGTATTCGCCAGCCATACCAGGGCGTTGAGCGGCGACCCGAGAACGGCGGCACCCGTGCCGCGTTCGACCGTCGTGCCGTTCAGACGCAGTGAGCAGTCAGCCGTTCGCAGGTCGGATTCGGCGAGCGCGGTGGCGTCGCCACCGAGGATCACCGCGCCCGTGGAGGCGTTGTCGGCGATCGTGTCGACGATGGTGACCTGCCAGTCCTGGATACGCGAGTCGACGATCTCCAGCGCGGGCAGGACGTACGCCACCGCCCGCCGCGCGTCGGCGATCGTCACCCCCGGCCCGCGCAACGGGGCCTTGAGCACGAAGGCGATCTCCGGTTCGATCCTCGGCTGCAGGAATCTCGACGCGGGGATCGGTTGGTCCTCCCGGTAGAACATGCTCGTGGTGAGGTGGCCGTAGTCCGGCTGCGCGACGCCCATCTGCTGTTGCATGGCCGCCGAGGCCAAGCCGATCTTGTGGCCGCGCACCGCGTCACCGGCGGCGGTCCAGACGCGGACCTGTTCCTGCTGGATGCGGTAGGCGTCGACCACCGTCGCACGGGGATAGGTCGTGCTCAGAGCTACGAGAGGACTGCCGTTCTCGTAGGCGGTCAGCAGCGCCGACGCCGCCGCTCGGATCGTTCCGACGGTCAGATTGCCGCCGCTCATGACGCCGCTCATGATGTCTCGACGGCACTGAGGCGGCCTGACAGCTCCGCCGCCACATCAATGATCATGTCTTCCTGCCCGCCGATGACGTTACGCCGCCCCAGTTCGATCAGGATGTCGCGGACGGGCACGCCGTACTTCTCCGCCGCCCGTTTCGTCGGGTGGAAGAACGTCGAGTAGAGACCGGCGTAGCCGAGCAGCAGCGCGGTCTCGTCGATGATCTGTGGCTGTGCCATCAAGGGCGTCATGATGCGCTCGGCGACGTCGATCAGCGTGAAGACGTCGACCCCCGGATCGTGGCCCGCGCGATCGAGGGCCACCGCGAGGACTTCCGTCTGCGCGTTACCGGCGCTGGCGCCCAGGCCGCACAGGGACCCGTCGACAAAGGTGGCGCCGTTCTCGACGGCGGCGAGGGCGTTTCCGATGCCCACACCCAGGTTGTTGTGCGCGTGGAAGCCGAGGTCGCAGCTCACCGTCTCGCGCAGCGCGGCGACGCGCCGACCCGCCGCGCTGGGGACCAACGCGCCGGCGGAGTCGACCACGTAGATCACCTGGGCGCCGTAGGATTCCAGCTTCGCCGCCTGCGCGGCGAGCGCGGCCGGCTCCAGCTTGTGACTCATCATCAGGAAACTCATCACGCGCATGCCCTGAGCGCGGGCATGACGGATGGGCTGCTCGGCGCAGTCCGCCTCGGTGCAGTGCGTGGCCACCCGCACCGTACCGGCCCCCGCCTCGCGGCAGGCATCGAGGTCCTTGAGCGTCGAGATCCCCGGCACGTACAGCACCGCGATGTCCGAAACCCGTACCGCCGCGACCGCCGCACGCACGTACTGCTCGTCAGTGGCGGCGGCGACGCCGTACTGGATGGACGAGGCGCCGATGCCGATGCCGTGCGCGACCTCGATCACGGGGATGCCCGCGGCGTCGAGCCCTCGAGCCACGGTCGCGACCTGGTCGGCGGTGAACCGGTGCGAGACGCTGCTCATGCCGTCGCGCAGGCTGGTGTCGACGAGAGTGATGGGTGTGTTCACGCGGTCGTTCCTTCTCTGGTTCTGGTCACCGCGATCTGCTCGGCGACCATCACGGCCGCCGCGGTGATGATGTCGAGGTTGCCCGCGTACTTCGGCAAGAAGTCTCCGGCTCCCTCCACTTCCAGCATCACGGTGACCAGATCCGCATCGATATCGATGAAACGCAGCCGGTAGCCCGGCACGTACTGCTGGACGCGCGCCACCGCATCCAGGACGGCCGCCTCGATCGCCGCGGCGTTCCTGTGGCGCACACGGGCGTACACGGTGTCGCGCATGAGCATCGGCGGCTCGGCCGGATTGATCACCGAGATGGCCTTGGCCTCGTCGGCTCCTGCGACGGTCATCAGCGCGCGACCCGTCTTCTCGCTGAACTCGCTCAGGTTCCGCCGGGTGCCCGGGCCCGCGCCGGCGCTCGCGATCGCGGCGACGATCTCGCCGTACGACACGTCGGCGACCTCATTGATGGCGTGCAGGATCGGGATGGTGGCCTGACCCGCACAGCTCACCATGTTCAGGTTCGGCGCGTCGAGGTGGCGGTCCAGATTCACCGTGGGAACGACGTACGGGCCTACCGCCGCCGGCGTGAGGTCGATCGCGGTGATGCCCGCTTCGGCGTATCGGGGCGCCGCTTCGGCGTGTACGTACGCCGATGTGGCCTCGAACAGCACCGCGGGAGGCTCAGCTTGGGCGAGCAGCCAATCGACGCCGTCCGCCGATACCTCCAACCCCATGTCCGCCGCCCGCCGCAGGCCTTCGCTCTCGGGATCGATACCGATCATGTACCGGGGTTCGATGAACTCGGATCGGCGCAGTTTGTACAGCAGGTCGGTGCCGATGTTCCCGGAACCGACGATGGCGGCCACCATCTTCGCGGCCATCTCGAACTCCTTTGTGACTCTGGTCGCCGCTCAGGCGACCTTGAAGATGACTTCCACCTCGACGGGCGCGTCGAGGGGCAACGCCGCCACGCCGATGGCGGAGCGAGCATGCGAGCCGGCGTGTCCGAAGACGCCGCGAAGCAGATCCGAGGCGCCGTCAGCAACCTGTGGCTGCTCGATGAAGGTCGGCGACGACGCGACGAACACCACGACTTTGACGATCCGCCGCACAGCCGAGAGATCGCCGATCTCATCCCTCAACGCGGCCAAGGCGTTCAAGGCGCATTGGCGTGCGCACTCGTAGCCCCGCGCCGTGGTCACCGATTCGCCGAGCTTGCCTTGGGCGAGCAGCGTGTCCTCGCGCAAGGGCACCTGGCCGGAGGTGTGGACGAGGTCTCCGCTGCGTACGGCGGGAACGTAGGCGCCGGCCGGTGTCACGGTCGGGGGCAATCGCAGCCCGAGTTCCACCAGACGTCGTTCTGGACTTGGCATGGCTTCATGCTGCGGCACGAACGGTCCGCCTGGTAACTGCAAGGCATCGATTAGCATGGCCTCCATGCCTTGGAGGTATGACCTTCGCCTGCTCAGCTACCTGGTCGCGATCGCGGAGGAGGGCTCGGTCAGCGGTGCCGCCCGGCGGTTGAACCTCAGCCAGCCGACCGTGAGCCGGCAGTTGCGTGAGCTGGAGCAACGCCTCGGCGTCGACCTGTTCGTCCGCTCGGGCCGTGGGCTGACGCCGACGACGGCCGGCGCCGCCCTTCTGCAACGGGCCACGCGCGTGCTGGCCGAGGCCGATGCGTTGCTCAACGACGTACGACTGGCCGCCCAGGGCTTGACCGGCCGGCTGACGATCGGGTTCACCGCCTCGGCCATCCACGGTGCACTGGGCAGGGTCCTGGGCCGATTCCGCACCGAACTGCCCGACGTCGACCTCCGGCTGGTGGAGGTGTTCGACGACGTCGAGCTCACGGCAGGGGTTGTGGACGGCACCTTCGACGTTTCGGTGCAGCGGCTGCCGATCCACGACACCCGCCTGGCCGGCAGGGCCTGGATTCGAGAACCGCTCTCCCTCTTCCTGCCGGCCGCGCACCCGCTCGCCAAGCGCCGTGACCCCGCCCCGGTGACCGTGCTCGGCGACCTCCCCCTGATCCTCTGGCCGCGGGAAGCGTCACCTCGTGCCTACGATGAGGTCCTGGCGCTGTGCACCCGAGCGGGAGTCGTGCCGCGAATCGGCGCGGAGGCGCGAACAGTGCAGACGATCCTCGCCCTCGCCGCCGCAGGATTCGGTGGTGCGGTCATGGCCGACTCCTACCGGGTGCTCCACCGCGAAGGCGTCGTCGCTCGTCGACTCGCCGGCACAAGCACGGTGGTGTACCTGGTCTGGCGGAAGGACGATGCCAATCCGCTACTGGCCCGGTTCTGGGCGATCGTCAACGCCACCGCGCTCCCCGGAGACCCGGAGGATGTCGAGGCACCCGCGCGTCTGTGAGCGCGGGCGACAATGACCGCGCGGGCGGCCTCGGCGGCTCTGTGCGGGTCGCGGCCGTCTCCTCCGTTGACGTGGGCACGTCAGGAAGGCGTGAACGTCTCTCATCAGACCACCTCGAAGGTGCTCATCATGGCCATGTCCTCGTGCTCGAGGTTGTGGCAGTGCATGACGTAGCGGCCCCGGTAGCCGGTGAAGCGGGTGATGATCTCCACGGTCTGCGCCTCTCGCAGCTCGACGGTGTCCTTCCACTCCGGCGGCCCACTCGGGCGCTCGCCGCCGGCCGACAGCACCTGGAAGCTCGCCAGGTGCAGATGCACCGGATGTGCGACGTCGCTGGTCAGCCGCCAGATCTCGACCTGGCCGAGCTTCGGCCGGGCATCGACGCGCCGGGCGTCGAAGGGCTTGCCGTTGATCAGCCAGCCGGTGTGACCGTGCATATCGCCACTGGTGAACTCGAAGTCGCGGGTCACCGCCGCCTTGGCAGGGTCGAGGTGCTCGACGCGTGACAACGTCTTCGGGATCGCCGAGTCGTCGCGAGCGTCGCGTTCGACGGTGAAGCGCATCACTCGTGCTTGAGCTCCTTCGCCCAGGAGGTTGTGCAGCTCGATGTGATCGCCCACTCGATACGCGGCGAAGTCGACGACCACATCGGTGCGCTCGCCCGGCGCCAGCCGTACCCGATCGACGGTCCGGGGGGCCGCCAGCAGCCCGCCGTCGCTGCCGATCCGCACCAGCGTGCCTCCGGGCGACAGGGCCAGCTCGTAGGTGCGCGCGTTGGAGCCGTTGAGCAGCCGCAGCCGGTACCGGGCACGGTCGACACCGAGGCGCGGCCAGGGTGCGCCGTTGACCAGGATGACATCACCCAGCACGCCGCCCATGAACGCCTCCTGGGCGCCGGGCCCGTCGGGACGCGCCGGGTAGGGCATGGTGCCGTCGGCATGGAAGGAGCGGTCGCAGATCATGAGCGGCACGTCCCGTTCGCCCGACGGCAGCGGCAGCGCCGCCTCTTCCTCGTCCGCGACGAGGAAGAACCCGGCCAGGCCGCGCCATACCTGCGGTCCGGTGTAGTCCATGCGGTGGTCGTGGTACCACAGCGTGGCCGCCCGCTGCTCCAGGGGGAAGGCGTAGTCGCGGTGAGCACCCGGCTGAACCAGATCGGTGGGGTACCCGTCGGACTCCGGTGGTGTGTGCCCGCCATGCAGGTGCGTGACCGTGGGCGCGCCGAGACCGTTGGTGACGCGCACGACCGTCCGGCGGCCGCTGTTCGCCCGGATGGTCGGTCCGGGGAACTGCCCGCCGTACCCCCAGATCGGGGTGCGCAGCCCGGGCAGGATCTCCACGTCGACCGCGCGCTGGACCAGATCGTAGTAGTCGGTCGTGGCATCGGTCCTGGACGGTTCCGCTGACGCGGGCAGCGGCAGGGGCACTGTGTACGGCGCAGGCAGCGGGGCTGTGCTCGCCAGAAGTCTGGGCAGCGGGGTACGGCCCGGCAGCGAGCAGCCCGACACGCTCAGCACCGCGCCCAAGCCCAGCAGCCGCAGCGCCTGCCGCCGGTTCATCGTCATGCCGCGACCGCAGTGGAGCGGCGGACGGACCAGGCACGGCCGAGTTGCAGCAGGCTCACCCCGAACATCAGAACGCCGAGCGGGACGTGCAGCGTCTTGACGTGCGCGAGGCCCAGCGCCATCTGCGCCAGCGTCATCACCAGCATGCCGGCCGCGGGCGGGATGGCGCTCAACCGTCGTGTCACCAGCGCGGCGACCAGGTGCAACAGCACGGCGGCCGCCACGGCGATCGCCGAGGCGCTGTGCATCGTCCGCCCGTCGGGCGAGGACAGCAGCAGACCAGCGGTGACCGCCTGGACCAGCAGGGCGACCGTCTGCGTGGTGATCGCGATACGCATGAACATGGGCGTCTTCCTTTATCGGAGGGAACGGATGGTGGGCTGGACGAAGACGGCAACGCTGACTATCAGCACGAAAGCGGCCACTGCCGTCAGGGTGCGCAGGGTGTGGAACAGCTCCCACCTCTGCAGGATCTCGACGTAGCCAGGCGTGTCCGACGTGGCGGCCCACTGCCGGATGTGCGCATGCAGGGGAACGTTGCCGAACACCGTCACCAGCAGTGAGGTGAGCGCCAGCGCGCCCGCGCCGATCGCGAGCCGGCGTGACAGGCCGCGGGTGACGACCGCCAGGCCGAACGAGGTGAGGATCGCCAGCGCCATCGCGCTCCGCATGACCGGCTCGTTGACCTTCATCATCGTGGTGTGGAAGGTCAGGCGCACATCCAGCGGGACGGCCGCGAACGTGGGGACCACGTTGGCGGCCCCGTACCCGAACGCGCCCGCGAGCAGGCCGGTGGTCAGCAACGCGGCCCCTTGGACAGATCTGACTGGCGTTCTCATGACCCGTAATCGTCGTCCGGTCGCCGAGCACGGTCGTCCCACCAGGGGAGATTCCCGCCGTACGACGGCGGGATGAAGAATGCGCCGATCTACGACACCGGGAGTAGTCCCGCCCACTGTGAGGGACGGCCATCGACCGCTCCCTCGGATGCCGCGATCGCCATCCGCTTCACACCCGGTGTTTCGCCTGCGACCTTCACGAAGGACTCACGCACGCGGGCGCGTGCCGGAGACCGGCCGTTGTGCGAAGCCTTCCTTCGCCCCTACACGAGCAAAACCAACTTTAAGCAACAAGTCCCTTGACACATCCACGCAGACGGACTTCCACTTGAAGGAAGACGTTTGATTGCGTTGAATACGGCCCTTTGTGATCAGCGTACTCACCAGAATCAAACGCATTCCAAAGCATGGAACGGGGGAGTCATGTGTCAGCACCAGCCGCATTGCCCGCCCGCCGACGCACCCGATCGCGAGGCGGCTCGGCTCATCGCCTTCCACCCCGAGCAGGGATGGTGGCTGCTCTGCAACGGAGTGGTCGTCTTCGACGACACCGGCGAGTTGCTGCCTGACGGGCGCAGCATCCCCGCCCGCCGCAGCCCGTGCGAGCGTGCGGCATGAACTCGCGCTCCGGCTCCGCCACCGAGTGGATGAGCACGTTCCGCCTCTAGGCCGCCCTGCCGTCGTTCCTGACGCCGGCGATCGGCGCGGGCGGGTACGCGCGCCGTTGGCGCAGGCTCGCCTGCGCCCTCAACCGCCTGCGGAAGCCGGCCTCCGGACACATCGCCTCATGGTGGTTGACCCGCAAGCCGGCCTCCGTGCGCAGAGCATGCGACCTGGCGCGAGGCTTCCTGGCCGGCCGGCGGCTCGGCTCCCATGGCGCCGTCATGGAGTTGCTCGTCGGCGAGTTGGTCGCCAACTCGCTGCAACACACTCAGGAAATGATCCGGCTCACGCTGTTCTTCGAGGATGGGCTGCTCCGCTGCGAGGTCGAAGATCCCAGCGCCGTCTGGTGCCGGCCGGGCCACGCCACCGCAAACGACGCTCGCCCTTGACCTGCCCGCTGTCGATGAATCGGGCCTCGCGGCGCATGCCGAGCTTCTCCAGAACGCGGCCGGAAGACGACGAAGAGTCGGCCCAGGGAGGCTTGCCGTTCAAGCTGCGTGCCGGGGTTGTGGGGATGACCAGGCGGCATTCCGGTTTCGAGGCGGCCATGGAAGATGCGCTTCGGCGCCTGAAGATCGTCGCATGACCGGGTCATGATAATCGTAGTCAAGCTTCAGTGAACGCCGCTACCACCCTGTGAAGACGCCGTCATTTGACTAGAGTTGCTCTCTAGTGGTTTCATTGGAGCGTGCCTCCAGCGAAACCGCGGTGCCGAGGCATCCTCGCGAACGGCGGATTCGCTGCTGGCGCGAGACCGTCACTCGAACCGCTCTCCGACCCCTTCCGCCTCGCCGGGCATTCGCGCTTCCAGCGGTTCCTGGCAAGCGGCGTTCGCATGAGTGCGCGTCGGCGGTGATGCACGCGCCCACGAGGGCGACGACCATCCCGCCTATCCCTGGGGAGCTGTTCCACCACGGCATCAACCTTTTCGACTTGAGGAGCACATGATGGCCCATCCGGCACAGTCGACTGTCGACCCCGCAAGGGGCCGGCGGACGTCCGGCACGATCGGTAGGACGACGGCGCTCATCGGCGGGCCGGTGTTCCTGCTCGGGACGGCATTGCATCCAGCACGTGATGGGCAGAGCGTCGCGGCGGTCGGTCAGCTCTACGGATTGACGCACGATCTGCAGGCCCTCGGCCTGGTGCTACAGGCGGTCAGCCTGGTCGGCATCCTCGCGTCCAGGGTCGTCACGCTGGGGCGGCGCGGGCCGCTGGGATGGTACGCGGCCATACTCGGGACCTTGACGTGGTTCGGGGTCATCGTCTTCGACGGCTCCCACAATCCGGCGGTGGCCCGTTACGCCCCCGAGATCGTCCACACTCCCGCCGATCTCGGCGCAGGCGGGGCGCTCCTCGTACTGCCGGCGCTGCTGCTGTTCCCGCTCGGGTACGCGGTGCTGGGTGTGCTGCTCGGACGGCATGGAAGGGGGTGGCCGGGCCTGCTGCTCGGTCTCGGCGCGATCGTGTACACCGTAGGCGGACTGGTCGTCTTCGTCGCCGGTCCTCACTCGCCGCTCATCCAGAGCCTCGAGGTCGTCGGCGCCGCTCTGTACGCGGCCGGATACATCGCGCTCGCCTGGACCGTCCGGGGCATGACGTGATGCCGCCGCCCGTCGTGATCGTGGGTGCCGGATCCGCCGGTCTGGCCACCGCCGCCATGCTTCGGCGGAATGACGTCGACGCCGTGATCCTGGAGCGGGGGGACAGCGTGGCGAGTTCCTGGCGGTCACGCCACGAGGAGCTCCGCCTGAACACCGTCCGCTGCATGTCGGACCTACCCGGCCTGCGCATACCGCGCTCCGCGGGACGTTGGGTGGCCCGCGACGACTACGTCGCCTACCTCCACGAGTTCGCCCGGCGTCTGCGGCTCGACGTCCGGACTGGAGTGGCGGTGCAGCGCGTCGACCGCTTCCCCGCCGGCTGGCGAGTGGCGACCTCCGCGGGCGACTACGAGACCGATCACGTCATCATCGCGAGCGGGCACGACCGGGTACCCCGGCTGCCTGGCTTGCCCGGCCAGGAGCAGTACGCCGGGCCCGTGGTCCACGTCGCCGAGCTCCGGCGGGCCGCAGACCTCGAAGGTCTGCGGGTCCTGCTGATCGGCGCAGGAAACTCCGGCGTGGAGATCGCCGGCCACCTGGTCGACGCCGGTGTGGACAGCTTGTGGGTATCGGTCCGCACCCCACCGAACATCCTCCCCCGCGAAATCGCCGGCCTGCCACTTCATCCTGTGACCCCCTGGCTGCGGATACTTCCCGAGCGTCTGCGTGACGCGGCGGCCCGATCGGTGGCCAGGCTGGCCTTCGGCGACCTTTCCCGCTACGGGCTCTCCGCACCGGCGCTGGGCCCCTACGCGCGAATGCGGACCACCGGCGTCACCGTCGCGGTCGACCAGGGCTTCGTCGGGCATCTCAAGGCGGGGCGGCTTGAGATCGTGCCGGAGATCAGCCGGTTCGAAGGCCAGGACGTCGTCCTGCGGGACGATCGCCGCGTCCGCCCCGACCTCGTCCTGGCTGCGACCGGATATCGCCCAGGCCTGGAACCCCTGGTGGGCCACCTGCGTGTGCTGAACGCCGAGGGGCTGCCGGCCGCGGGGTCACCGCCGGGGCTGTGGTTCATCGGTTACCGCACCGCGATCGAGGGCAACCTCCGACAGCATCCCATCGAGGCGCGGCGTATCGCCCGCGCGATCGCACGGGCACGATCGCGAACCCGCGAACGACATCTGGCCGGTGTGGAGCAGGGAAGGTGAGGCCTTGCGGGATCCGCTCGTCATCGCCGTCGCCGGGGCGTTGATCGTTTCGCGATCCCGCGCGGTGGACCTCCGCGCCGCCCCGTCAATCCGAACGACCGTCGCGAGCTGATGGCGCGGATCTGACGCTCCTGATCCGGCCCAGCCCCACCCCGACCCCAAGAGCGCCGACGTTGAGCGGCCAGACGTCAGAAGGCGGCATCGTGCCCTGTCTCGCGAAGGACGCCGGCTTCACATCGGATCACCTCGCCGTCCTGAACCAGGCAGACCCCGAGCGGCATCCTGACCGGGCGGCTGGACCTGCGGCCTGCCGGCGTCCTCGGCCCGTCGCTGGGCGGCATCGCGGGCGCAGAAGCCTCCCGGCGGGAGCCACGCATACAGGCCTGTCCTGTGATGGACGCTCCCATGCCTCCACGCCGGCCTGCGGCAGCCGACGGGCGCGGCTCGAAGGTTGGTCTCAGGCGGAGAGCAAACCCCATCACTAAATCTCAACTCTAGTGAATCGATCACCTATCACGAAGGAGTCACCATGACCCGTGTCCACCTCATCGACCCAGCCGCCGCCGACGGCTCCGCAGGTGAGCAGCTCGCCGCCACCAAGCAGGTCATGGGAGCCATCCCGAACACCGCCAAAGCGCCGGCCAACAGTCCCGCCGTGCTCAAGGGCTTCCTCGGAATGCACGGCGCGCTGAAGGGCGGCGTACTGCCGGCCGCACTCCGAGAGCGCATCGCGCTGGCGGTCTCCGAGATCAACCGGTGCACCTACTGTCTGTCGGCACACACCTACGTCTCCCGCATCATGAAGCTTTCCGAGGAGGAGATTCACGCCGCCCGCCTCGGCCACAGCGCCGACCCCAAGGCGGCCGCCGTGCTACGGCTGGCCGTCGCCATCACCCTCAACCGTGGTCGGGTCGACGACGATCGCTTCGCCGCGGCTCGCGACGCCGGCCTGACCGACGAGGAAATCGTGGAAACCATCGCCAACGTCGCCCACAACATCTTCGCCAATTACGCCAACGAGGCCCTGGGCGTCGAGCTGGAACTGCCGGTCGTGCCGCCTTTCGACCACGCCAGTGCCTGATCCACACCTCTGGCCGGGCAGCGTGATGGAGGATTCCGCCCGGCCAGGCCGACCCCTGGGCTAGAGTGACACTACAGTTCGTCAAATGAGGGGTTGGGGATGGCGACGTCGAGGCCGCAGCAGCCCGCGCCCGGAATCCGAGCGGCCAAAGCCGCCGCGACGCGGGCACGCATGCTGGCCGCCGCCCGTGTGCTGTTCGTGAGGCAGGGCTACGTGGCGACGACCATGCAGGCCATCGCGAAGGAGGCGGGCGTTGCCGTCCAGACGCTCTACTTCACCTTCGCCACCAAACGGGCCATTCTCAAAGAGCTCCTCGACGTGGAGGTCGCCGGCGACAACGCACCCGTGGCCACCCTCGACCGGCCCTGGGTCGCCCAGGCCATGGCCGCGCCGCCGGTCGAACAGATCCGCCTCCTGGTGACGGAGACCGCGGAGATCCTTGCCCGCGTCGGCCCGATCCTCGAGGTGGTTCGCTCGGCCGCCACGGTCGATCCTGAGATCGCCGAACTCTGGCGGATCAACATCGAGCAGCGGCACACCGTCATGGCGACCTTCGCCGGCGCCTTGTCGGCCAAGACCACATTGCGCAACGGGATCAACGCGCTGCGGGCAGCCGACATCATGCTTGCGGTACTCGCGCCTGAGGTCTACCACCTGCTCGTCCATGAGCGCGGCTGGAGCGCCGAGGAGTGGCTGAGCTGGGCCACCGATGCCCTGACCGGTCAGGTTCTACCCGCCACGGGCCCATCGACATAGAGCAGCCGCTCGGCCCGCTCACGCCACGCCCTGTCATCGGCCCGGACAGGCTCCGCCGACCCGGTGTTCACCAGTGCCAGGTGATCATCGCGTCGGCCCGTTGCCGGACCAGCCACTCCTGAAACGCCAGCCGTCCCGCGGCGGCGATCACCTCCGGGTCGGCGGGGTCCGCGCTTTCGCGGTGTCGCAGCCCGCCCACGAGCAGGCCGTCGCCGTGCAGTACCGGGCCGACGATCGGCCCGGCGGCGAGCTCCCTGAGCGGCTCGGGCAGCGAACAGCAACGCGTCGGCCGACTCGAGGTCGAGCCAGTGCGCGTCGTCGACCAGCACCACCACCGGCCCGTCCTCGGCCAGTTCGCCGAGCAGGGTGAGCGTGGGCGACGCGCCGCCGTAGCGCGAGCCCGAAACCACCGGGCCCCTCGCCCGCGGATGACGGAAGTCACGTGCCCGCGACGGCGTGGTACAGCAGCTCGGTCAGCTCGTCGGCGTATGCGGGCTCGCTCACGTCCCGCCCGGTGGCCACGCGAAGGAAGACCGCGCCCACCAGCATCTCGAGGAAGACCTGCTGCTCCACCCCCTGCCGCACGCCGGGCTGTGCCAGCGTCCCTGCCAGGTGCGCACGGCGGGGCCGCACCAGCTCGAGGCCGAAGCGCCGCTTGTCCGGAAGGTCGGCCATGAGCCCCAGGAACGCCTGGACCACCTCCGGCCGGCCGAAGCGGGCTACCACGGCGTCCACCCACGCCCGCAGGTCACGTCGCAGATCCCCCGACACCCGCGGTGCCGCGCGCTCCGACTGGCCGAACAGCGCCTGCGCGACGATATCCGCTTTGGATCGCCACCGCCGGTACACCGCGGGCCGGCTCACGCCCGCCCGCCGCGCGATGGCGTCGATCGAGGCCTGCTGGTAGCCCACCTCGGCCAGCAGCTCCAGCGTCGCCTCCAGCACCCGCGCCTCCACGGCGGGATCCCTCGGCCGCCCCTTGACAGGAGCACTGTCCGATCTCACCATTACGTTCCAAACTGTAACGTAAACCACACCTCAGGCGCGAAGGTGGGACGGGAGCACCCCATGGTCCAACGCGCCCTCATCGCCCTGCTGTTACTCCTGACAGCCTTCCTCACCGGATCATCCCCCGCGCAGGCCCACACGCGGCAAGCGCTCAGGATCCTCCTCACCAACGACGACGGCTACGGCTTCCCGTTCATCCAGGGCCTGCGGCGGGCCCTCACCGCGGCCGGGCACGAGGTGACCATCGTTGCCCCGGCAGGCGATTCCAGCGGGAGCGGCACCGCGTTCAACGCCAGGTTCGGCACCACCATCGAGGCGGCGGAGAAGTCGCCGGGCGTCTGGTCGGTCAACGGCAGTCCCGGCGACGCGGTGGCGTTCGGCCTGCGGGTCGTCTTCGCCGAGAACCCGCCGGACCTTGTGGTCTCCGGGCCCAACGCGGGGCAGAACGTCGCGGCCGTCGTCAACCACTCCGGCACCGTCGGCGCCACCGTCGCCGCGCTGGACAACGGCGTGCCCGCGGTCGCCTTCAGCACAGCCCTTGACCTCACCACGAACCCGCCGTCCTTCCCCAGCGCTCAGCAGTCCATCGCCTTCGCCGTCAAGGTCGTCGACCGGCTGGCGAGCTCGCGTCACGTCCTGCCCCCACGGACGGCACTCAACGTCAACTACCCCGTCAAGCCCAACGGCACGGTGAGCTTCGCCCGGCTGGGCACCTCGTCGTTCGTCTCCACCGGGTACGCTCCCGCGCCTGAGGTCTGCGCCGCCTGCTATCGCATCCTGCCGGTGGTGGCCACCGAGCCGGACCCGGTCCGCGACGCCGACCGCACGCTGCTCGACGCCGGGCACGTCACCATCACGCCCCTCGACGGCAGTTGGGAGGCCTCACCGGCCGTCACGGCGCTCCTGCGCATGCGGCTGGCGGGCCTGACTCCCTGAGCCCACACCAGCATGGGGCACGCCCGCGCAGGTCGTGAGCGAGCACAGCGGGGCACACGTGTGCCCCGCTGTGCTCTTGATGACCACCCGATCCGCCTGTGGCCCCTGCCGGCGGTAGGCGAGCCCCTGTCGATGTCGTGGGTGGCGAACACCAGGAAACTTGGCCTGGTGTGTGTCCTGGGTGTATTCAGAGTCGTGCAATTGGGATAAAAGGCGGGGGGCCGTGGACCAACGTAAGCGGGGCGCCGGGCACGGTGAGAACGTCGGGCTGCTCGGGCGGGGGCCGGAGTGTGCTCTCCTCGATCAGATGATCGCGGCCGTCCGCATGGGGGAGAGCCGCGTGCTCCTGGTGCACGGCGCCCCGGGAGTCGGAAAGTCGGCGCTGCTGGAGTACGCGGAGAACGCGGCGACCGGCATGCGGGTACTGCGCGCGGCCGGTGTCGAGTCCGAGATGGAGCTGGCTTTCGCCACCCTGCATCAGCTGTGTGCGCCGCTGCTGGATCGGCTGGAGAACCTTCCCACGCCGCAGCGCGATGCGCTCGAGACGGTGTTCGGGATGCGAGGAGGAACGGCGCCCGAACGCTTCCTGGTCGGGCTGGCGGTACTGAGTCTGCTGTCGGACGCCTCGGAGGGGGAACCCCTGCTCTGCGTGGTCGACGACGCGCAGTGGATGGACCGGGCCTCGGCGCAGGTCCTCGGCTTCGTCGGCCGGCGGCTGCTGGCGGAGTCCGTCGCCCTCGTCTTCGGCTCTCGCGAGCGGTCCCAGGACCTGCTCGGACTGCCGGAGATCGAGGTCACCGGGCTGAAGCCCGCGGACGCACACGCCCTGCTGAACTCGGTGACGCACGTCCGGATCGATCAACACATCCGCGATCGGTTCGTGGCCGAGACCCGGGGCAACCCGCTTGCCTTGCTGGAGCTACCGCGCGAGTTGGCCGTGACCCGGATGGCGGGCGGATTCGGCCTCCTGGACGCCGACACGCTGCCGGGCCGGATCGAGCGGAGCTTCCTGGCCCGGATCGAAGCCTTGCCCGAGCAGACCCGATTGCTCCTGCTGGTCGCCGCCGCCGAGCCGGTCGGCGACCCCTCGCTGGTGTGGCGTGCCGCCGAACGGCTCGGCGTCACCCCTGCGACGGTCCTGGCGAACGGGACCGACGGGCTGCTGTCGTTCGACGTACGGGTGATCTTCCGTCACCCGCTCGTGCGGTCGGCCGTGTACGGGTCGGCGAAGGAGGAGGATCGCCGGGCGGTCCATCTCGCGCTGGCGGAGGTCACCGACGCGCAGGTCGACCCTGACCGCCGTGCCTGGCACCTGGCGTCCGCGACGGCCGCGCCCGATGAGAGCGTCGCCGCCGAACTGGAACAAAGCCGGGGAGGGCTACGACAGCTCCGGGTTCACCATCGACTGGGACAATCAGACAGTCACCTGCCCGCAGGGCAAGACTTCCACCCACTGGGCGCCCTGGCGCACCAAGGCCGGCGAGGAGGCGATCCATGTCGACTTCTCCAAGACCGACTGCACTCCCTGCTCCGTCCGCGCCAAATGCACCCGTTCCAAACGCGAACCCCGCCAGCTCACCCTTCACGCACGCGAAGTCCACGAGGCCCTGCAATACAACCGGGCCGCTCAGCACACCGGAGCCTGGAAACAGCAGTACGCCCTCCGCTCCGGCATCGAAGGCACTATCTCCCAGGCAGTCCGCGGCGAAGAAGCCGAACAGGATGCGGCCAGGGCCGGTGGGGTCGTAGATGCCGGGCAGCGGCCCAGCGAGCATCTCCAGCACCAGGCCGTGTGCGGTGAGGTGGTCGGCCAGGGCGGTGAGCTCGGCGGCATCGCGGCCCAGGCGTTTCATCTCATAGATGGTGAGGATGACGCGGCGGTGCGGGGCGTGGGCCTTGATCTGGCGGGCCAGGGTGAGGGCAGCCTCGAACTGGGGGCGGACCCGCATCCGGCTGCTGATCTTCTCGGCGAAGATCTTGTCTCGGCCGATACCGTGCGCGGCCAGCGCGTCGAGTTGGGACTGCAGTTCCTGGGTGAGGGTGGAGCAGCGGGCGTAGCCGATGCGTATGTCGGCGCTCGGATTGTCTGGCGCGACGGCGGCCGGGGTGGGCGTGCCGGGTCGCCAGGGCTGGCCGGGGCCGCGGTCGGCGGGGGTGGGCACGCGCAGTAGTTTGGCCAGGCGGCCCACCTTGGTGAAGCGGCCGGTGTGGTAGGTGCCGGCGACCGCGCCGCCGCGGGAGCGGCAGGGCGAGCCGGGTTCGGCCCGGCAGCGGGGGCAGGGGTGGCGCTCGACATCGTCGGCGTCGTCGCCGGCGTCGCGGGCGGGGGTCTTGTCGGGGGCCGTCATGCCTCCGAATGTTCTCACAAACATTTCTCAGAAGACGGTGCTCTTTGCGTGAGAACGAGTTCTGAGAAGGAATCGGAGATCGCTTACAGTGTCCGGACACATTCGTGATCTTGATCTGCCAATGGACCGTTTCTGAGAAGAGAGTGCGAGGGGACATGGCCGGCCCGCCTGGGGGCGCGGGCGCAGGAACCGTCGCGGAATGGACATCGTCAGGGTTAGCGGTGGGCGCCGGGACTGCGGCGCGAGGTGATCTCGGCCGCGCTATTATGCAAACGCATCCGTATGCGTTTACGAAATGAGGTGGCCGGATGCTGAAGACCCTGAGCAAGATCGGGTTACTCGTCGCCGCCCTCGCGGTGGGCACTGCCTGGCTGGTTGTCCTGCGGTTGAAGGACGTGCCGGCGCCGCTGCTGACGGTCTATGGGCTGCTGCTGGCCGGATCGGTGGTCGGGTCGCTGTGGCCCGATGTGCTCGGCCGGCTGTCCACGCGGCGCCGGGTGCTGGCGTTCCTCGGGGTTCCGGCTGGCCTGGGCACGCTGGGGCTATACCTCGCGGTCGTCTACTACGTTACGGACCTGCCGGTGCTGCTCGCCCTAGCCGCCGCGGCCTGCCTGGTCTGGGCGGCGGCCGCCCTCCTGCGCGGACGCTGGGCGGCGGGCGTCCGGGGCGCCCGGCCTTCCCGACGCGCCTTCCTGCTGGGCGGTGGCGGGCTGGCGCTGGGTGTGCTGAGCGGACTCTCCGTCGACCTAGCCGAACGGCAGCGCCGCGCGGCGCTGGCGCGAGGCGAGCCGGAGCGGCAGGCGGCCGTGCGCACCCCGGGCGCGCGGCGGCGGATCGTCGACGACGCCGTGCGGGTGTTCCCGATCCACACCGGCGACACCATCGTCACCTACGGCCAGTTCTACGGCGGTCTGGACGGCTGGGAAGGGCTGAACGGCTACGTGCGCACCCTGGTCGACAAGGCGCAGATCGCGGTGCCCGTCTACGCCTACCTCATCGACCACCCGCGACACGGCTTCATGCTGGTCGACACCGGCGTCAACTGGGAACAGGCCCACGATCACGACGGGTATTACGACATGACCTCGCGCCTGCTGACCGAGCGCGACGAGTACCGGATGAGTCCCGGGCAGGACCTGCGGGTCCACCTGGCCCGGCTCGGCTACGACGCCAAGGAGATCACCACCGTGTTCCTCACCCATGTCCACGACGACCATGCGGGAGGGCTGCGCTACCTGCCCCAGGCGACGGTGGTGATGGACCGCCGCGACTGGGAGCACGGCGTGTCCTACCCGTACTCCTTCGACCTGGTCAAGGACAAGCTCTCCTTTCCCGCCTTCAACTCCGGCGCCTTCGGTGCCTTCCCCACCGGCCAGGATCACTTCGGCGACGGCAGCCTCATCCTGCTGCCCACACCCGGCCACTCGCCCGGCCACATGTGCGTGCTGCTGCGCATGGACGTCGGCGGTGTGCTGTTCATGGGCGACACCCTCTACACGCTGCCCCACCTGGCTGTCGACCAGGTCCGCCAGATGACCATCGGCGGCGCCGACACGATCCACCAGATCGAGGCGGCCCGGCGCATCCAGAAGCTGCTGGCCTCCGATCCCGGCACCGTGCCGCTGTTCGCCCATGACAACACCCGGTACCAGTCCGACCTGGTCGCCGCCGCGTTCGACCAGGGTGTGCTCGGAAAGGAAGGGCTGCGGGAGTTGCGTACGCACATGGAGGCCGTCCTCACCCCGGACTGGCGGTTGCGGCCGGGGCACACTCCCCACTACGTTGCGCCCGCGTCCGGCACCGGACTGGGGCGGGTGGAGTTCCGATGACCTCTACGCGGCGCACCCGGGGCAGGCCACGCGACCCCGAGGCCGACGATGCGATCATGAAGGCGGCGCTGGAGCTGTTCGTGGAACGCGGTCTGGAGGGCGCCAACGTCGAACAGATCGCCAAGCGCGCCGGCGTGGCCAAGGTGACCGTCTACCGGCGCTGGTCGTCGAAGGAGGAACTCCTCACCCAGGCGATCGAGCAGGCCCGCACCCTCGCCCCCGAGAACGACATCTGGGCCGGCGCCGACGCGGCGGCGCAGCCGGTCGACGAACGGCTCATGGACTCCTGGGCGCACACCCTCGGCGACGCCCGCTTCCGCGCGATCCTCGCCCAGCTCATCGGCTCCAGCGTCACCCAGCCGTCGCTGCTGGCCACCTACCGCGAGCAGTACATCCAGCCCCGCCGCCGGCTGATCCACACCGCGCTCGAACGCGCCCGCCGCGACGGGCTACTGGCTGAGGACGCCGACCTCGACACCGTGATCGACATGGTCGTCGGCGCGGCGATGTACCGCATGCTCATCGACCCGGACGAACCAGCCGACCCCGCCGCCACACGCCAGTACCTGGAGGCCGTCCTCCACCAGGCCGACCGGCTGCTGCGGCACCCCGACATGCCCCATCGACAAGAAGATCGACAGGAAGAAGGACAGGACCCCGCATGACCGGATACATCGACGTCCAGCAGCACATGATCCCCGCCGACTACGCGCGCTGGCTGCGCGAGCATGGGATCCACGCTGCCGGCGGGCGCGAGCTGCCGGAGTGGAGCCCGGCCCTGGCGCTGGAGCTGATGGACCGGCAGGGCATCGCCGCCGCCGCCCTGTCCGTCAGCATGCCCGGCGTGCATCTGGGCGACGGCGCCGACGCCGCGACCATGGCGCGCACCGTGAACGAGTACGGCGCGAAGCTGGCCCAGGCCCACCCCGGCAGGTTCGGGCTGCTCGCCACGCTCACCCTGCCCGACGTGGACGCCGCCGTCGCCGAGGCGGCGCACGCGCTCGACGAACTCGCGGCCGACGGGGTGATCGTGCTGGCCAACAGCCGCGGCCTCTACCTGGGCGACCCGGCCCTGGACCCGCTCATGACGGCCTTGGACGACCGCGCTGCCGTGGTCCTCGTGCACCCCGCCGACCTGCCAGGACCGGCCGTGCCCGGCATCCCGCCGTTCGCCGCCGACTTCCTGCTCGACACCACCCGCGCCGCCTTCAACCTGGTCCGCCACGACGTGCCGCGCCGCTTTCCGCACATCAGGTTCATCCTGGCGCACGCCGGCGGCTTCCTCCCGTACGCGGCGCACCGCCTGGCCCTGGCCGTCTTCGCCGAGACCGGCCGGGACCTGGACCACATCCTGGACGATTTCGCCGGCTTCTACTTCGACACCGCCCTGTCCGCCAGCCCGGCCGCGCTGCCCTCGCTGCTCGCCTTCGCCAAACCGGGGCACGTGCTGTACGCCAGCGACTGGCCCTTCGTCCCCGAACTCGCTGTCTCCTACTTCAACGGCCACCTCCAGAATTCCGCCCAGGACACCACCGACATCGGCCACTGCAACGCCCGGCCGCTGTTCCCTCGCCTGTCTGAGGCCAGACGCTGATCTCCGCTGGCGGCTGCCAGTATGACGCCCAGCTGTGTCACCTTCGTCGACGTGCTGGGCGGCCTAGCGCTAGCCCCGTTTTCCGCACGTGAGGGATCTTCAGCGGAGATCTCGTGGATCGATATCGAGGAGATCCAGGAGACGAAGTTGAAGATCGGTAGGTTGTGGAATGGTCGGGGATGACTGGCCGGTGCCTGGGATCAGGCGGATGCCGGCCAATGCATCCAGGATGAGCCGGGCGGTGGGGATGGCGGGCCGGCCAGCGTATATCCTGTGCGGCTCGCGAGCCGCCGAAGCGTGCAGCCTGGATCTGGAGGACTTCGACCTGCGCACCGACGATGAGCACGTCCGCGTCCACGGCAAGGGCGGCACCGTCCGCACCGTCCTGCTCGACGACCGCGGCTACGTCGCGCTCCTCAAGCTCTACCTCGCCCGCGCTGGCTACAAGTTCGGGCCCGTCTTCCGCGCCAGCATCAACGGCAAGGGCGGGCCGCGCCGAAATCCGCGCCGCCCGCCGACGCCGTGACCGCCGCTGACCTGCCGCCAGAACCCTTCACACCGTCAGCCACAACCAAGATCAATCTCAGTGATAACTACTGTTCCTGGGTTCCTCAACCCCGGAAATCCCCGGACTCACCTGATGGCCGTGGTGAACGCCGCCGCCACGACGAGCCCGGCCTGCCCCGTGTGCAGCGCGCCGATCGCCCAGGCTCGCACCGGCCGCCCGGCCCGCTACTGGGCCCGCCGCTCGGGTCGGAACCACCAGAGGAAAGGTAGCTCTGAGTAACCGGGAACTCCCGGACAGCTTGACAGATCGGCTACTGCCGCAGGGCCAGCGCCGCGGTCTCGCGGGCGCAGCCCCAGGACAGGCTGACGCCGTGGCCGCCGTGGCCGTAGTTGTGCACCACCCCGTCCTCGCTCTCCACCCGTACGGAGGGACGGTCGGGACGCAGGCCCACCCACTCGGCGATCACCTCGGCCTCGCGCAGCAGTGGCTGGACCCGGCGGCAGCGCTCCAGGATGCGCTCGCTCACGTCCGGATCGGGGGTGAGCTCCCAGCGGTCGGCGATCGCGATGCCGCCGCAGAGCACGCGGCCGGGGTGTGGGACGTAGATCGTCGACTCCGGCTCGGTGGTCAGCTCCAGGAACACCTCCTCCAGGCCCGGGTTGGTCACAGCCACGAGCTGGCCCAGCATCGGGCGGACGCTGTCGTCACCGGCCAGCTCGCGGGCGCCGAGGCCGGAGCAGTTGATCATCCCGGGTTCGAGCGCCGTCACCTCGCGGATCTCGATCTCGATGCCCAGCCTGCTGGTGAGGTAGCGCAGGTAGACGGGCATGTCGATGACCGGCATCGTGCCGTGGAAACCGGCCGGGTATCCCTCGGGCAGGTCCGTGGCCGGGCGCAGGCCGGGGATCAGCGCGGCCTGCGGCGGCAACCGGTCGGCGGGCGGGAACTGGCCGACCGTGAGGGTCTGCGCCATCCGCACGCCGGTGCCCGGCTGAGTGGCGAGCTCGGTGAACTCGCGCAGGGACTGCTCGGTCCAGGCCAGTGTCCTGTCCATGGGCGGTTGGAACGACGGGCCCCACATCGCGCCCGCCAGCGCCGACGTGGTCTCCTCCGGGGGCGCGGCCGCCCACACCCGCACCTCGGCGCCCGCCTCGGCCAGGCAGATCGCCGTCGTGAGCCCGCTGACTCCCGCTCCGACCACCGTCCACATGGACTCCATTATCCAGGCGTGCCCGTGGCGTGGGCGAGTATCGCCGCACAGCGCCGCTGGCTGGCCCGCAGCTCCCCGACGTCGAGTGCGTGGCGTCCGGTGCCGATCCGTAGCGATCTACTACGCTCTGCGAGGTCCGTCGTATCCGTGTGTTCCCGCCACCCGGCGCCGACGAGCCCGTGGAGTCTCCTACTGATTGGTAACGGCCGCGGCCCGTTGGCGTCCGGTCAGTCGTCGAAGAGCTGGGCGACGGAGACCTTGACCCGGTCGTAGCTGTCGACGACCAGGTACCAATAGTCGTCGTAGGGCACCCGCAGGACGATGGGGCTGACGTCGTAGAAGCCGCCGTGGTACTGGTACTCCTCCTCATCGAGGTACGCCTGGTATTCCTCGCTGTCCATGAGGCAGACCCTGCCGGGCTACGGGCCCGCGAAGGTCGCGGCGATGATGGCCCATCTGTGGCATCGATGAAAAGCGCAGAGTCGGTGGGTTGGGAGAGCAGCAGCGGCAGCGGTTGCTGCTGGCGGTCGAGGGCTGATTGATGTCCCGGAGCCGTGCAGCGTTGGGCAGGACACGCTGCCTGTAGGTGCGTTCATCGGCGAGCGTAGTCGGGGGCGTGCTCCGGGCGCGGGCCGTAGGCGATGAGCCGGGACGGGAGTTTCTTGAATGCGGGGAAGTGGCGTGCCAGGAAGACCAGCGGCCTGGGCGGTCGGGCGCCTTTGCTGGCGAAGGCGGGGACGAACATGGTGCGGTGCAGCATGCGTTGGACGGCCTGGACGATGGCGGTCGGCCGCCATCTGCGCTGTTGAACCTTGGCCAGGTCGGCGGTGGTGACCTGGTGGCGCCGTAGGGGTTCGGCCAGGATCGTCGCGGCCGCCACGGCGTCCTGGATGGCGAGGTTGATGCCCATCCCTCCGGCGGGGGACATGGCGTGCGCGGCGTCGCCGATGAGCAGGGCGCCGTCGGCGTACCAGCGGTTCAGCCGGTTCAGCCGCACATCGAGCCGGTGCAGGTCGTCCATACCGGCGATGTGCTCCACGCGGTCGGCGTACTGCGGAAGGAGGTCGGCGACGCGCTCGCGGAAGCGTTCGACGCCTTCGGCACGCAGGCGAGCGTCGGCGCCTTTGGCGGTGAAGTAGGCGATCTGGTAGTAGTCCTCGCGGGTGAAGCTGAGCGCGATCTGGTCGCCTTTGAACTCGCCGACGAGTCTGGCGATCTCGTCCTGTTCCCTGGCGTGTCTGGGTAGCCGGAACCACCACGTGTCGAACGGAACCGGGTACTCCTTGGGCGTCAGGCCCAGCTCCTGGCGGACGGTCGAGTGGCGGCCGTCGGCGGCCACGGTGAGCTGCGCGCGAATCTCGCCTTCGGCGCCCTCCCGGGTGCGGTAGCGGACGCCTGCGACTTTGCCGTTCTCCTGTATCAGGCCGGTGACGGCGGTGTTCATCCGCAAGGTGAAGGTCGGCTCGCCGGCCGCCGCGGCGGCCAGGAAGTTGAGCAGGTCCCACTGCGGGATCATCGCGATGTAGTTGTACGGCGCGGGCAGACCGGCGAAGTCGCTGAGTGTGATCCGGCTGCCGTCCGGGAGCGGCGCCTGCAGATCGCCCAACCGGCTCTGCGGCAGTCGGCGGAACTCTTTGCCCAGGCCGAGCTCGTCCATCAGCCGGACGGTCGAGGCGTGCACGGTGTCCCCGCGGAAGTCGCGCAGGAAGTCGTTCCTTTCGTTCGATCATGGGCTTTTCCGTTCCGGGCGGGCGAACGCGGGGGCGTGCTCGGGGCGGGGCCCGAAGCCGACGAAGCGGGCGGGGATCTTGCGGAACCCGGGGATCACGCGGCTGAGGAAGAGCATGGATTTCGGCGGCCCGGAGCGTTTGCCCGCGAACTGCTTCTCGAACATGACCCGCTGCAACAGCCGCTGACCGTTCTGCACGATCACGGTGGGCCGGTACCTGCGCCGTTGCACGGCCGCGAGATCCGCGAGGGTGACGGCGTGCCGGCGTAACGGCCCGGCCAGGATGGTGCCGGCGGCGACCGCGTCCTGGATGGCCAGGTTGATGCCCACCCCGCCGGCCGGGGACATGGCGTGCGCGGCGTCGCCGATGAGCAGCAGCCCATCGAGGTACCAGCGGTCGAGCCGGTTCAGCCGGACGTCGAGCACATGCACGTCGTCCATGCTCGCCAGCCCGCCCACCCGGTCGGCGAAGTCCGGGCGCAGGTGGGCGATGCGCTCGCGGAACCGCTCTATCCCCTCGGCCCGCAGCCGCGCGTCGGAGCCCTTGGCGGTGAAGTACGCCACCTGGTAGTAGTCGTCGCGGGCCAGCGAGATCAGCGCCTCGGGGCCCCGCGCGACCGGTGTCACGGTGGCGGGCTCCTCCCGCTCGCCGGCCGGCCTGGGCAGGCGGAACCACCAGACGTCGAACGGCACGCGGAACTCCTTGGGCACCAGGCCCGCGTCGCGGCGCAACGTGGAGTGCCTGCCGTCGCAGGCGATCGTCAGCTCGGCGCGGATGCGCCCGTCGCGGCCGTCCGCCGTGCGATACCGGACCCCGGTGACCTTCTCGCCGTCGCGCAGCAGCGCGGTCGCCTCGGTGTTCATGCGCAGGGTGAACCCGGGCTCCTCGCTGGCCGCCTTGGCGAGGAAGGACAGCAGATCCCACTGCGGCACCATCGCGATGTAGTTGTACGGCTCCGGCAGCGCCTCGAAGTCGCCCAAGGTCACCATGCTCCCGTCGGGCGCGGGCAGCGCCAGGTTGCCCAGGCGGCTCTGCGGCAGGGCGCGAAAGCCGTCGCCGAGGCCGAGCTCGTCCATGAGCCGGACGGTGGCGGGATGCACGGTGTCCCCGCGGAAGTCGCGCAGGAAGTCGCCGTGTTTCTCCAGGACGGTGACCTCGATGCCGGCTCGGGCCAGCAGCAGGCCCAGCATCATGCCGGCCGGGCCGCCGCCGCACACCAAGACGCCGGTGCTCTCATTGACTGTCATGACCGTTCCTTCCGGCGAAGTCCGTACTGGCTGAACAGGGCGATGACCACCAGGCGCAGGGCCACGTTGGCCCAGATCGCGGGGTCGGCCGCGGCGCGGGCGAACGCGTACGCCTCGACCGCGGCAGTACAGGCGTGGAACACGATCACGGTCCACGTGAGGAGACGCGCCGCTTCGGGGCCCCGCAGGCTTGTGCCGGCTAACGACAGGAACGCCACGGCCAGTTCGGCGGCCCCCAGGAGGTAGCACACGAGGTAGGCATCCGGCGTGACGCGCACGCCGACCGCGCCGGGGATCAGGCCGGGCGCGGCGATGAGCACCACCCCCGCAGCGAAAGTGACCAAGGCGTGGAGGGTGAGCAGGATGCGGAGGTTCACCTCGGTTCCCGCAGGCGGCTGAGGGCGGCTTGCCGGTCGTTGAGGCGCGGGTAGGGCTCGTCCGGTACGGGCACGCCGAGGAAGTCGCACAACGGCTCCCAGCCCTGACCGGTCTCGTAGATCAGGACGCGGTCCGCGGGGAGCGCCCCGGTGACGTCGGCGGTGTGCCGCCGGAACATCTCCACGGCGTGGCTCTCCTCAGGCATCGGGTCGGCCGGTGTCGTGCCGAAGGCGTCGCGCCAGATGTGGTCCAGCAGCGGTCGCATGCCGGTGGCCACGGGCTGGAATTCGGCAGGCGCCGCGCCGGGGTCGTGCAGCAGCGCGAAGACAGTGTCGCGGAGGCTGGCGTACCAGGCGTGGGGGTCGCGCACGGTGAGGATGACCTTGGCGTCGGGGTAGGCCTGCGCGAGCGGGCGCCAGAAGTGGGCGCTCGGCCAGTCCACCGCGGCCCGGTAGCCCCGCAGCACGCCGGTCCAGTCGACGGGCCCGTTCAGGGTCTGGCGCCATCGCTGCGCCCGCTCGGGATGGGCGGCGATGTCCTGCATGTGGTGGCAGGGAGCGAAGCCGAGCCGCTCCAGCGCCGCCTTCAAGGACGTGGTGCCGGTACGGGGCAGTCCCGCGCCGATCACATCGATCATGGTCGCTCCTTGGAAATTCACCGTTCGATGAAACTGTACTGGAGACGATACACAGATGAGGTTCAGATAGGAAGCAGTACCATTGGACGCCGTGGACAAAGCTCTGGTAGATGCCGCGCTGGCGGCCGCCGCACAGCTCGGCAAGGACGTGGCCGAAGTACCGCTGAGTGCGATCGCCGCAGCGGCGGGCATCTCCCGCAGCACTCTGCTGAGGAGGCTAGGCGGCTCCCGGACGCTGCTGGACGAGGCGGTCCGGCAGACCGGCGTCGATCCCGGCGGACGGCCACCGGTCCGCGAGCGGGCGATCGAGGCGGCGGCCGTGCTGATCACGCGCGACGGACTCGGCGCGGTCACGATGGACGCCGTCGCGGCGGCCGCGCAGTGCTCGCCGACCAGCCTGCATGCCATCTTCGGCGGCCGCGACGGCCTGCTGGCCGCCATGTTCGACCGCTACGTGCCGGTGCCCAGCCTGGAGATGCTGGCCGCCGGCTCCCCGCACTCGATCGAGGAGACCGTCCACGCCGTCTACGGCGCGCTGGTCGAGGCGTTCTCGCGGGAGCCGCGAGTGCTGCCGGCCATCTTCGGCGACCTGTTCAGCCGCCCCGACGGCACGGCCGCCCGGATGCTGAAGGCCAACCTGCCGAGGATGTTCGCCAGCCTCGGCACCCTGCTGACCTCACAGATCCAGGCCGGACGGCTGCGGCCGATACCGCTGCCGCTGCTCATTCAGCTCATGGTCGGCCCGCTGGCCGGGCACATGCTGCTCCGCCCCGCGCTGCGGGAGGCGCTGGGCGACGACGTGCTGCCGCCGGTGGAGGAGGTCTCACGGACATTCGCCGAGGCGTTCCTCCGCGCCGCCGCCCGCTGACGCAGGACCCGCTCAACATCGGCCCGGATGAACGCCGCATCCTCTGATTCCGCCACCGGGCAAGAATCGCCTGCTCAAGACCCACCGTCAGCAGATGTGACAGTAACCCCGGTTCGCCGTACCGCTACTACTGACAGGCCAAGCCACCCGGCGCCGAGCAGGTCTTCGGCACCCTGATGCCGCACCGCCGGCCCGCGACTACGAGACCCGATCGGCCGGCTCCGAGCCGATGATCTATTGGTCGATGACCGACGACATGGCCCGCCGCTTGACCGGAACGGCCACCCCGACCTGGCGCGATCCCGCACCAGGCGGTCACTTCGGGGCGTCACCCGTAGGGCGGATCGAGCGCCTGATGGCCGGCCGGACGGTGGTGATGGTGGCCCACCGGATGCGGACGGTCCAGCGCGCCGACCGCATTGCCTTCCTGGACGGTGGCCGGGTCGTCGAGGAGGGCGATCACGAGGAGCTGGTATGCCGCGGCGGCCGCTACGCCGATTTCCTCCACGTTGGTGCGGTAAGCTCCCGGTAGTAGCTAGCCAAATTTGGCTAGCTAAGTTCGGGAGGGTTCGATGAAGCCGGTACGGCTGCTGGTCCTGGGCGCGCTGCGCAGGCGCGGGCGCGCCCACGGCTACCAGGTCCGCGCGGATCTGGAGTCGTGGGGCGCGCACGAGTGGTCGACCGCCACCTCGGGCTCGGTCTATCACGCGCTCAAGAGCATGGCCGGCCAGGGCCTGCTGGTGACGCACGAGACGGTCGCCTCCGAGGCCGGGGGGCCGCCGCGGATCGAGTACGAGCTGACCCAGGAGGGCGAGCGGGAGTACCTCGACCTGCTGGGTCAGGCGCTGGCCGACCGCGAGCCGAGCCTGGACGTGCTGGGCGCCGCTGTCGGCCTCATCGAGGACCTTCCCCGGGAGCGGGCCCTGGAGTTGCTGCGCGAGCGGGCCCGCGCCATGCGCGAGTGGCGCGCGAGCATCACCGCGTACCTGCCCGAGGGCACGGATCTGGCGACCTGGGGCCCGGTGGGCGAGGTGCTGTCCCTGTGGCTGAGCACCGCCGACGCCGGCGCCCAGTGGACCGACCGGATGATCCGCCGCCTGGAAGAGGGCGCGTTCACCATGGCCGGCGAATAGGAGTTCCCCCGATGGCCAACGAGATCGCCATACCGCTGCTTCCCTGCCGCTCCATCGACGAGATGGTCGACTTCTACACGATGCTCGGTTTCCGCCGGATCTACTACCAGGTTCGGCCGAACCCGTACGTGTTGCTCAAGCGCGAGGATCTCCAGCTGGGCTTCTTCGGCATGCCGGAGGCGTTCAAGCCCGAAGACTCCTACGGGACCTGCGTGATCGTCGTGCCGGACACCGGAGAGCTGTTCGAGGCGTTCGCCGCGGGCATGCGCGCGGCGCACGGCAAGCTCCTGGTCTCCGGCATCCCCCGGATGACCCGGCCACGCAGGCGGAAGAACGACGGCGACCACTCCGGCTTCGCTGTCATCGACCCCGGCGGCAACTGGATCCGCTTCATGGCCGCCCGCCCCCTGCCGGAGAAGGAGGCGGCCACGAGCAGGCTCACCGCCTCGCTGAACCGGGCGGTCGTGATGGGCGACTCCCACGGCAAGCACGAGCGGGCGGCCGAGATCCTGGACGGCGCCCTGGAGCGGGACAAGGACACCGCGTCGGCGGCCGAGCTGCTGGAAGCGCTGGTCTACCGGGCCGAGCTCGCCGTCCGCGCCAAGGACCACGCCGCCGCCGGGCACGCCCTGGCCCAGGCGCGCGCCCTCACCCTGACCGAGGCAGAACGCGAGCAGCTCGCCCAGCCCCTGGCGGCCATCGACGACCTCGAGGCCGTGCTAGGTGTCTGACCGGGTACGGCGCTTGCGCGGGGCCGCCGAGCGGGGCGGCTGCGCGCGCATGTGGAACACCGTTTCATAGGCCGGTGCAAACGGCGTGCCTTCTGAAACGATCCCATGAAACACTTCCGAGGTGAGCGACGACGACTTCCGGCGCGTGGAAGCCCATGACTGCCCGATGACCTCCTGCTCCGCCCCAGCCGGATCGCCTTGCCGGACCGGCAAGGGCAAGGTTGCCGTCCAGTACCACACCGCCCGCTTCCGGCTCGTCCCCTCCTTGGCCAAGACGCTCAGCGTGGCCACTCCACCCGTGCGCAAGCCAGGCTCGCTCTGGGTCGAGTTGCCCCGCCCCCCTGCGGCTGGTGCCGAACCGGCGGGACGCATGCGGATCGGCTACGCCCGCGCCTCCACCGTGCGCCAGTCTCTGGACACCCAGCTGGATGCGCTCAAGGCCGCACGCGTCGCCCGCGTCTTCGCCGAGAAGATCTCCACCCGTGCCGTCGTCCGCCCCGAACTCGAGCGGGCCGTCGCCCTGGCGGCGGAGATGCGGGCCTCCGGTCTGGCGGTCACCCTGGTGGTGCACGAGCACAAGCGGCTGGGGCGCGGCATCGAACTGGCCGCCTTGGCCGAACAACTGCGCGCGGCGGATATCGGCCTGGAGTTCCTATCTGGCGAGCTGCAAGGCAGCCACGACCCGACCGGGATCGTCTTCACCGTGCTGGCCGCGCTGTCGGGGATGGAGCGCGAGTACATCCGCGACCGCACCCTGGAAGGCCACGAGTCGGCCCGCACCCGGGGCAAGACCATCGGCGGCGCCACCGTCACCGACGAGGCCATGCTGTCCATGGCCCTGCACCTGCGCGGCCAGAACCTCAGCCTGCGCGACATCGCCGCCCGGCTCGTGATCACCAGGGGCAAGAAGAAGGGCCAGCACCCCTCCCCGGCCACCGTGCTGCGTATGCTTCGCGAACACGACGAGATAGCTAGAGCTTCTGCCGTACAAGGGTCATGACCTGGGCGATGGCGCTCGTGGCCTCGCTGATCGAGTGCCTGGTGCGCCACTTGACAGCTGAGCACACCTAGCGCAGCTCGCGTTTGAGGATCTTGCCGGTCGCCGTCATCGGCAGGCGCTCGCGGAACTCGATGATCCGCGGGTACTTGTAGGCCGCCATGTTCTCCTTGCACCAGGCGATGAGCTCGTCCTCGCTCGCCGTCGCGCCGGGCGACGGGATGATGTAGGCCTTGATCTCCTCGCCGTGCGAGTCGTGGGGCACGCCGACCACCGCCACCAGCGAGACCGCCGGGTGCGTCATCAGCACCTCCTCCAGCTCGCGCGGATAGACGTTGAAGCCGCCACGGATGATCATGTCCTTGGTGCGGTCGATGATGGCGTAGTAGCCGTCCTCGTCGCGCGTGGCGATGTCGCCGGTGCGGAACCAGCCGTCCCGCATGACCTCCGCGGTGGCCTCCGGCCGCCCGTGGTAGCCCTTCATGACGTTGTGCCCGCGGATGGCGATCTCGCCGGGACCCTCGCCCTCGATGGTGTTCCAGCCGTCGTCCACCAGCCGCATCTGCACGCCCCAGATGGGGAAGCCGACGGTGCCGGGTTTGGTGGGCCGCCCGAGCTGGTTGAAGCAGGCCACAGGGGAGGTCTCCGACAGGCCGTAGCCCTCCAGGATCGGGACGCCGAAGGTGGCCTGGAAGTCCTTGAGCACCTCGACCGGGCAGGAGGCCCCGCCCGCCACCGCCACCCGCAGCGTCGAGGGCACCTCGGCGACGTCGGCGTGGACCTTCGAGAGCATCGCCCAGAACATCGTCGGCACCCCGGCGAACATGGTCACCCTCTCCCTCCGCATGAGCTCCAGCGCCTCGCCGGCCTCGAATCGCGGCTGCAGTACGAGGGTGGCGCGGCGGCGCACGCTCACGCACATGACCGGGATCTGGCCGAAGGAGTGGAAGAGCGGCAGCACGGCGAGTGAGACATCCCCGTCGGGGTCGGCGGGGAACATCTCGTCGCTGACCATGGTGTTGGTCAGTATGTTCATGTGGGTCAGCTCGGCGCCCTTGGGCTGACCGGTGGTCCCCGAGGTGTACAGGATGACCGCGGTGTCGTCCGGCCCGGTCTGCACCGTCTCGAACTCCCCGGACATGCCGTCCAGCGCCGCCCAGAACGACTCGCCGTGCGCCGACTCGGTGGCCAGCGGCGTGGCGGGCAGGACGAGGAAGAGCTCGCAGCCCTCGACGGCGTCGAAGGCCTCCCGCCCGCGCGCGCCCATGGGCACCTCGGGGGAGCCCTCGAAACAGAACAACGCCCTGGCGTCGCTGTCGGCCAGGTGGTAGGCGATCTCGCGCGGCTGCAGCAGCACGTTGAGCGGGACCACGGTCGCTCCGGCCTTGAGGATGCCGAAGTAGACGAAGGGGAAGTAGGGCAGGTTCGGGCAGAGCAGCGCGACCTTGTCGCCCTTGCCGATCCCTCGGGCCACCAGGAGGTTGGCCACCTGGTTCGCGACGGAGTTCACCATGGAGTACGGCAGGCGCAGGTCGCCGAAGACCACCGCCGTGCGGTCTGGAGCATGGCGGGCGCTGTCTTCCAGAATGATCGACAGATTGAGCATCGCGGCCCTTTCCTCGGAGTTCGAACCAAGGATGCGGTGCCGATGAGGTCAGGGCTTGTACGAACGTGTCGTTTCAGGCAGCCAGTCGATGGCGGCGGCCAGCGTGGAGGGCGCGGTCCCGAAGTTGTGCCTGAAGACTCGTGTGAAGTGCGACCCGTCGGTGAATCCCGCGCTGTGGGCTGCGCTCGTCAACGTCTCTCCTGCGGCGACCAGCCTGATCGCATGCTGAATGCGCTGCCAGCGCACATAGGGCCGCAGCGGAATCCCGACGTGCGCGCTGAACAGATGCGCCAACCGGCTTGGAGACAGGTGCACCGCGGCCGCGACCTCGCGGAGACGCACCGGCCCCCTGGCCAGGAGAGTGGGGATCACGGCGAGCGCCATCTCCACCGCCGGGTGCATCGAGATTTCTCCGGCGACACGGTGGCCCGTCCAGTCTTCGACGATCTTCAGGGCGGCCGCGGCCTCGGCGGAGTGTTCATGGCCGTCCAGGGGTCGCGTGAACGTGAGCGGCGCCGCCACCTCGCGGTGTCCCGGGCTCACGCCGGCGTGGGGGAGGCGGGGGAAGGGCGGACCCCAGGTCGAGGAGTTGACCCCCGCACCCGAATTGGCGAGAAGGGAACGGCCTGGCGAGCTGCCGGGTTCGAGCTGAGCCAGCAGGGCCCCGCGAGCTCCCGTCAGGATGGTGTGGCCGGTGTCGGGGGGAATGACCGCGATCCGGGTGGTCAGCCGCCGGCCATGGGCGTCGGCCATGGTGAAGGGCTCGGGGGAGACGATCAGGTGGACCGCATGGTGGGCGTGCAACTGGTTCGTACCGATGGTTCCGCCGTACAGCAGGAGACCGGGGCGGAGTAAGCACCAGCCGCGCCAGCGATGCGACACCACGCCCTCCTCCGGATGGTCTGTCTATGACTCTCAATCGTCGTGGCGGAAGCCCCTTTCGTGAAGGTGCTGATCTTCGGACGCGACCCGCGCGGGACCGGCACCGTCTTCAACCTTCCTGCCGCATCACCAAGTTTCGGGCCACCCGTGACCGAGACGGCCGCTGGATCGGCGGATTCGCCGGCCGGTGGATCGAGGAGCACGGGGTGTCAGGCTTCGCCCTCTTCGCCGACGACGCCTCGTGCCGGCTGTAAGCGAGGCGACCGCGCGGTCGCTGGACTCTCCCCCAGGGGCAGACCCCACAGTGGGTGGCACATCCACGGAGGAGCATTGATGAAGAAACTTCATAAAGACCTTTATGCCGCCAAGTCCAACCCGGCCTTCCTGGACCTGGCCCCGCTTCCGTACCTCATGATCGACGGCCGGGGCGAACCGGCGGGTGACGCGTACACCGACGCCGTAGCGGCCCTCTACGGCGTCGCGTACGCCGTCCGCGCCCTCCTCAAGCCCACCACGGCCTACAGCGTCGCCCCCCTGGAAGGCCTCTGGTACACCCTCCCCGGTGAGCCCCGCTCGTCGTGGACCTGGACGATGATGCTCCTCCAGCCTGCTGAGGCGACATCCGCTGTCGTCGCCGAGGCCCTGGCCGTCACCCGCAAGAAGAAGCCGGACCTCCCGGTCGACTCGGTTCGCCTCGACCTCCTCGACGAGGGCCGCAGCGTCCAGATCCTGCACGTCGGTCCGTACGCCACCGAACCCGAGACCGTGGGAAGGTTGATGGCCTTCGCCCACACCCACGGCGTCGCCCCGGCCGGAGCCCACCACGAGATCTACCTCTCCGACCCGCGCCGCGTGGCCCCGGAGGCCATGAAGACCATCATCCGCTACCCGGTGGCCCCGCCCCCTGCGTGATCACGTCGTGTCGCACGGAGGAGCGGTGCCGCAGGTGAACCGGCCCGGGTTTCGACGAAAGGGGGCAGCAACTCGCGAACCGCCCTCTCGGATCATCACGACGTCCGGTGTGCAGGCCGGCGCACTGCCCTCCGCCGCTTTGACACCCGGGGGGCGTCAAAGGCGCCGTCGTCTACCGTGCGGGCCTGGACGTCGCCGCGATTCATCAGTGGCTGCACGATGGTTCGCAAGAAAGCCCCTAGCGGGACCGGAGCGACTCCAGAGTGCTGTGCGCCGTGGCGAGAAGGACGTTCCGCTCCCTGTGCACCCGGCCCAGCACCTGCAAGCCGTAATAAGAGCTCTGCACCTGGCGGGCGAGGGTGCGCGGGTCGTTGTCCGTGCGGATCTCGCCCGCGGCCTGGCCCGCGGCCACGACCGTGCAGATCGCGTCCTCGACGCGGTCGAAGGTGCGCCGCACCACCTTCGTGACGTCCGGGTCCAGCGTCGCCACCTCGATTGCCGCGTTGATCGCGAAGCACCCGCGGAGGTCGTTGCCTTCCGCGGCCACGTCGGCGTCGATGGCGTGCGCCATCAGGGCGCGCAGCCGGTCCACGGAGGACCCCGGCCCGGACAGGAGCTCCAGTTGTTCTGCGGTGGCGGTCTCGTAGTAGCGCTCCAGGGCACGTAGATAGATCTGTCGCTTGCCGCCGAAGGTGTTGTAGAGGCTGGACGGCCCGAGGCCGGTGCTCTCGCACAGGTCGCGGGTGGAGGTCCCCTCGTACCCCTGGCGCCAGAAGGTGTCCATGGCCGCGCCGATGACGCGGTCCTCGTCGAACTGCCGTGGCCTGGCCATGAGCCCAATCTAACGGTTTTGGAACGTTCGTACAAAACTCGGTCGCGGCTTCGGGTTCAGCCCACGGCGCCGATCGCCTCGATCTCGATCAGCCATGCGGGGTCGGCGAGCGCGGCTACCTGGACGAAGGACTCGGCAGGGAAGGGGGCGGCGTACGACTCCTCACGCACCGCCGCGTAGAGGGCCTGGTGCGCGATGTCCGTGACGAAGACGGTGACCTTGACCAGGCGGTCGAGGCCGGATCCGGCGTGCCTGAGGACGGTGCCGACATGAGCCATGGCTTGGCGGGCCTGTGCCGCGAAGTCCCCGGGCGCGACGGTCTCACCGTTCTCGTCGACCGGCGCCTGGCCCGAGGTGAAGACCAGGTCGCCGATGCGTATGCCGAGCGAGATGCGGGTCGGGGCGTACCAGTCGGAGTCGGCGGTGACGCGGGTGGGAGCGGGGGTGGCCGGCTGGGACATGGGGGAGTCCTCTTTCTCGGTGCTTCTTCAGGCTTCGTGTGAAGTGTGAAGGGGGAGGCCGGGTCGTGGAGGGGGCGTCATACCGCGGCGCGCGGGCGGGAAGTCGGGGGCGCGGTAGGCGCGGAGTGTGTCCGCCGCAGCCTTACCGCCCACAGGACGCCCGCGAATCCGGCGGCGGAGAGTCCTGCCCCGACCCAGGCCACGGAGGCGTAGCCGAGCCCCGCGTCGATGGCGAGGCCGCCGAGGAAGGGGGCCAGGGTGTTGCCGACGTTGAAGGCCGCGGTGTTGGTGGCGCCGACGAGGGTGGGGGCTTCGGGCGCGAGCGTGAACACCCGTGACTGAAGGGCGGGGTTGGTGACGTACCCGGCGATGCCGAGCAGGAAGACCAGGGCGATCACGGCGGCCGTGGTGTGCGCGGCCAGGGCGAGCAGCACGGAGACCCCCGCGAGGGCGCCGAGTCCCCAGGCGAGGGTGGGCAGGGGGTGGGCGTGCGCGGTACGCCCGCCGATGACGAGGCCGATCAGGCCCCCGACGCCGAACAGGGCGAGCAGTGCGGGCACCCAGGCCTCGGACACCCCGCTCACCTCGGTCAGCAGCGGCGCCAGATAGCTGAAGGTCACGATGACCGCGCCGAAGGTGAAGGCCGTGATGGCGTACGAGAGCCAGAGCTCCGGTCGCGCCATGCCGCGCAGTTCGGTCCTGACCGAGCGGGGCGCAGCGCCGCCCTCGGCTCCCCGGTCGGCCGCGACGGCGACGAGCGTGCACACCAGGCTGACCACCGTCGCGGCGGCCACCGCCCAGAACGCGGCGCGCCAACTGGCGTGCTGGCTCAGGACGGTGCCCGCGGGGACGCCCACGATCGTCGCCAGGGTGAGACCGCCCGCGACGACCGCGACCGCTCGGCTCTTGGCCTTGTCCGGCACAAGCGCGACGGCGGCGGCCACGGCCACGCCCCAGAACCCCGCGTACGCCAGCGCGCTGATGACGCGGGTCGCGAAGAGCATGGTGTAGCCGGGGGCGAGTGCGCCCGCGACGTGCGCCGCCACGAAGACCGCCTGCAGCCAGACGAGCGCCGTGCGGTGCGGCAGGCGCAGGGTGGCGACGGCGAGCAGGGGCGCCCCCACGACCATGCCGATCGCGAAGGCCGAGATGAGCAGGCCGGCTTGGGGGATGGAGACCCCCAGGTCCGCGGCCATTCCCGGGAGCAACCCGGAGAGCATGAACTCCGAGGTTCCTTGGGTGAAGATGCCCAGCCCCAGTATGTACACCGCGAGCGGCATGGGGTTACCTCCCAGCTTGACATCCGAGCACGCCCCCGATTTTTGGAGCATGCGCTTCAAAAATGGGCGGTGGCGATCTGCCCCGCCGTGCAGGACGTTAGCACATTTTGAAGCGATCGATTCAAAACCAAGGTCTGGGCATCCCGCCGAGTGGCGGAGGGGCGTCACCCTCGAGATCATCCGCCATCCGTCGCGCATCCCGCCCGCGGCGCGCACCGATCGGCGCTCATCCGCACGCCATCGGGACCCTATCCTCCTGCCATGGAGGCACTGGCAGAACGGCTGTCGCACCTGGATCCGCACATCGAGGGCGCGATTCGCGTCGTCGCGTTCTACGACACGCTGATGCGCCGACGGGTGGATCTGCCGGCGCTCGCCCGCGCCTCGGCGGGTCTGGCCGAGTGCGTGGCCGGGATCCGGCTGTCCGGCACGGGGCGGGTGATCCGCATGGCGCCTGACGGCCGGGAGGCGTCCGCCCCACCGTCACCCGCGTCCACCACGGCGCCGATCACACTCGATGAGGAGAAGATCGGCACGGTGTGGCTGGAACGGCCCTGCCCGCCGAGTCCGCTCGACGAGGTGCTGCTGGAGCGGCTCGCCATCGCCGCCGCGGCGGTCGTCGAGCGTTACGGCCCTGCTCGTACCACGATGGCCGATCCCGCCCTGGTCGAACTGGTGATCAGCGCCGACAGTGACGAGGCGGCCAGAGCCAGGGCGCTACGGCTCCTGGGATTCGCCGCCGACCTGCCGGTCCGTGTCCTCGCCGTACGGTCGCGGCTCCCGCTCGACCAGATCGGCGGCCTGGTCTGCCCGGCCCGGCAGGTGAAGGCGGCGCCGCTCGCCGACGTTGGCGTCATCCTGGCCACCACCGTGGACCTGGCCCGGTTTCCAGCGGGTGTCCGCGCGGGCGTCGGCGCCGCCGGAAGCCCTGACCGATCCTGGCGGCAGGCCCGCACCGCCCTCCGCTTCACCACCCCGCGCCGGCCGGTCGTCCACCACGACGACCTGGGCGCGCTGGCGCTCCTGGCCGAGATCCCCCAGGACGCCGTGCGGGACAACGCCGACGTGGCCGCGATCGCCCGCATGGCCGGAAACCCGGACGATCTGGAGACCCTCGACGCCTACTGCGCCACCGGCTCCCTGCGACAGGCCGCCGACCTTCTCCACCTGCACCACAGCAGCGTGGCCCGCCGGCTCGACCAGTTCGAGAAGACCCTGGGCATCGACCTGACCGAGCCCACCGGACTGACACGGGCCAGGATCGCCCTCGCCGCGTGGCGGCTGCTCAACGGCTGAGGCGGAACGTCAGGGGGCGCGAATCGACCGCTACCCACGTGCGTCGTGCCGGCTGCGAGCACGACCGCAGCCGGAAAGCCGAACGAAGTCGATCACCCGGACGCTCGTCAGCCCCGCGAAGCGACGTAGATGGAGATCGAGCCGGTCATCGTTGGGATGACCTCTGCCTCGCGTACGTCGCCGAACCCTGCCGCGGTCATCAGCCTGGGCAGAACACCCTCCGCGTTGGGCTGAGTGTCCTGCAGTCCGTCGGCCAGTTGCACAGTGCAGAACGCCAGGCGCATCAGCGTGGTTCGCTGCAGGCCGTAGTCAGCGATCACGAGCTTGCCGCCTGGCCGCAGTACGGCGTGCATAGAGGTGAGGATCGAACGCTTCATCGGAAGCGGGCACTGGTGGAGGACGAGGCTCGACACCACCGTGTCGGCCGAGCCCGGACCCAGGAGCTCGATCAGCGCGTCGCCCATGCCGAGCCGCCATTGCGGGGCCGTCGCGTCGGCGTCGCTCTTACGCCGCGCCAGCGCCAGCGTTTCCGGGTCGGGGTCGACACCGATGATCCGTGCCTGCGGTTCGAGGCGGTGGAGCAGCACCGCCTGTGAGCCGGTGCCGCAGCCGACGTCCACGATCGTGTCGTCGGGCCGCGGTGCCACGTGCATGGCGACCAGGCTGCGCCACAGCCGCTCGCGCGTCAGGACGAGCACCGGGTCGTACAGGCGTGTGCGGCCCAGGCGGCCCAGGGCTGGGGTGAAGGTTGGTTGAGACATGAGCACAGTCTCGATCGGCCGCTGCTCTGTGGGCTTGAACAAAAACGCTCGGACTTCGAGGGCCTCAGAAGGCGGAGGCTCGCGAAGTCCGTGCAGGCACGGACCACCTGAGTGGCGGTCGGCCGGACTTGTCGTTCACCCCTTTCACGCCGCCGAGAGGCGGGTGACGTCCTCGTCGCGGCGCTGCGGCTGCGCGGCCGTGCCCAAGCCGGCCCCGCCCGTGAACGCCGGTGGCCCTTCGGCCGCTGAGACGGTCGAGAGCCGTCAAGGTGAGGACCGCGGCCTCACGCGCGGAACGTCCGGCGGTAGGCGTCCGGCGGTACGCCGATCGTGCGGTGGAAGTGGCGTCGCAGTGTCGTCGCCGTGCCCATGCCCGCGGCCGAGGCGATGGTGTCGATGCTGTCGTCCGTGGTCTCCAGCAGCTCCTGGGCGCGGCGGATGCGCTGCGCCAGCAGCCACTGCAGCGGGGTGGTGCCGGCCACCGAGCGGAAGTGGCGGGCCAGGTGGCGCGAGCTCATGTTCGCCTGGCGGGCCAGGTCCTCCACGGTGAGCGGCTGGTCCAGCCGCCGCATCACCCAGGTGAGCAGCTCGGCCAGGGGATGGCCGTCCTGGGCGGGCACCGGCGTGGTGACGAACTGGGCCTGGCCACCGGCCCGGTGAGGCGGCACGACCAGGCGGCGGGCGACCACGTTGGCGACCGCCGAGCCGTGGTCGCGGCGGACCAGATGCAGGCACAGATCCATCGCCGCGGCCTTGCCGGCAGACGTGAGCACGCTGCCGTTGTCGACGTAGAGCACGTCCGGGTCGACCTCCACCCGGGGATAGCGCGCGGCCAGGTCCTCGGTGTGGGCCCAGTGCGTGGTCGCGCGCAGCCCGTCCAGCAGGCCGGCGGCGGCGAGCACGAACGCGCCCGTGCACAGGGAGACCACCCGCGCGCCTGACTCGTGGGCCGCGCGCACCGCCTCGACCAGGTCGGCCGGCGGGTCCTCGTCGACGTCCGCCAAGGCGGGGACGATCACGGTGTCGGCGTGCGCCAGCCGGTCGAGCCCGCAGTCCGGCTCTACCAGGAACCGGCCGGCCCGGACGGCGTGCGTGCCGCACACGCTGACGTCGTACCAGGGGCCTGGCAGGGCGTCCGGGGCGGAGCCGAAGACCTCGTAGGCCAGGGCCAGCTCGAAGTGCAGCATCCCGTCGGTAGCGGCGACCGCGACGGAGCGTGGGACAGAACTCATGTCGGGAATTGTACGGGTCATGTCGTTCCGGACACTGGTACCGGTGCGCCAATGAGGACAGGATTTCCGCACTGAATCATTTCGAGCACACGGGAGCAGGCATGGGATCGGGTCGTAACGTGGCGGTGTTCGGCGCCTACGGGCACACCGGGAGGTTCGTGGTAGCGGAGTTGCGCGAGCGCGGTTACGTCCCGCTGCTCCTCGGTCGCGACCAGGACAAGCTGCTGGCGCTGGTGGAGGCCCACCCGGGGCTCGAGGCACGCCAGGCGTCGGTCGACGATCCGGCCTCGCTCGACCGCGCGCTGAACGGCGCGGCCGCCGTGATCAACTGTGCCGGACCCTTCGCCACGACCGCCGCCCCGTTGGTCGAGGCGGCGCTGCGCGCCGGCATCCCGTATGTCGACGTGGCGGCCGAGATCGAGGCGAACGTTGACACGTTCGCGCACTTCGCGGAGCGCGCCCGCGCCGCGGGCACCGTGGTGGTCCCGGCGATGGCCTTCTACGGCGGCCTCGGCGACCTGCTGGTCACCACGGCGATGGGCGACTGGACGGCGGCGGACGAGGCGCACATCGCCTACGGCCTGAGCAGCTGGCACCCCACCACCGGGACGCTCGCTTCGGGCGTGGTCTCGGGGCAGCGACGGAGCGGCCGCCGTGTCCGCTACACCGGCGGACGGCTGGAATACCACGATGACGCTCTGCCGACCCTGGAGTGGCCCTTCCCGGCTCCGCTCGGCCCCCAGAGCGTCATCGGAGAGTTCACCATGGCCGACGTCGTCACCATTCCCAGCCACCTGGCCGTCCCGGAGGTGCGCACCTACATGACCGCCAAGGCGGCCGCGGACCTGTCCGCTCCTGACGCCTCGGCACCGGCGGCCGTCGACGAGCGCGGCCGCTCCGCGCAGACCTTCGTCGTGGACGTCCTCGTCCGCTCCGGCGACAAGGAACGCCGCGCGGTCGCCGCGGGCCAGGACATCTACGCCATCAGCGCGCCGCTCGCGGTGGAGGCCGTCGACCGCATCCTCACCGGCCGGACCAGGACCACCGGCGTCGCCTCCGCGGGCGCGGTCTTCGACGCCCCGGACTTCCTCCGCGCCCTGTCCTCACACCTCTCGCTGCACGTCCCGCTCGACACACGCGGCTGAGCGGCGACCCGTAGCGGGATCCAGACCGTGGTCAGTGTGGTCGAAGAGCCGGACGGTCACCCGGGGGCAACCGTCCGGGCGGACAAGAAGCCGCAGCCGGCACTCTCGCGCGGCAGCGATGGCAGGAGTGCGGCGGCGCCGGGGGCCTCCGATGCGGAGCCGCACCGGCGCATCCGTCAGCGTGATCGACCTCACTGATCGGGGTGTCACATACCGGACGGATCCGGAGTCCTTTGTTCAGAG